>JAZNBR010000043.1:0-2143 GCA_045587105.1 Ruminococcus sp. | reverse complement strand
TGAAATGCTTTCCCAAAGAAGTGACATTGCAGATGTAAAAAACCACTACCCTAACATTCCTTTTCAGCCGGATTATACAGTGACGCCAAAGCCCACACAGGAAATGAAGCTCTATTGTCCCCTTGAGATTCAGGCTGAACCGCAGATCTATGAAACGGATTGGGATGCACCATATGAAGATGACCTTGAGGTTATCCCGTCAAGCTGTGCCTGTGGCTGTGAGGATGAAATCAATGCTGCCATTGAAAAATACTCCGAACCAGAGGAAAAACACCGTGGACTCATGATTTATTACAATGAGGATTCACCAGTCAATGAAAAGGTTGTATCTGCATTTCCCTCCGTTGAGGTCAGAAACGGAGAGCTTGTGGGAGTCCTTACCTGTCAGGTTACAGAACCGCTTACCGATGCTGAAATGGCAGAATTCAAGGATTGGTGGACTGGACAAGCAGCAGACGGGTTTGGGGAATCGATGGAGCAGAAAGAGATTCGTACCGACTCATTCGGTACAATTTACGTCAGCTTCTGGAATTCCTCTGACAGCTGGCAGATTGAAGTTGAGATGAGCGATGAAACCAATGATATCGAGGAAGAAGAAAGCTTCGATATGTCGATGTAAAGGAGGGATTTTATGAGTCAGTTTCCAAGTCCAAAAGAAGTAGAACGCATCAAAAAGATGTATCCAAAAGGTACAAGAATTCAGATTGAGAGGATGAATGATCCGTATCATCCGATTGAACGTGGCACCAAAGGCATTGTTGACCATGTGGATGACGCAGGCACACTTCATTGCACTTTCGACAACGGTCGTTGTCAAGGCGTTGTTACCGACGCAGATATTTTCCACGTCATTGACAGATTGAATGTTCCCGTTGCTGAGCGTTACGCTTATCTGCTCGGCTCCGCAATTGACGGCAACAAGCGACTCCACAGTGTTCAGGAGGTTGCCGAGTTTATCTGTAAGCATGGTCAGTATGGTGATGTACGAATCACAACTATGGAAGGCAAAGAACTTCTGGACACCTTTGGAATCTATATCAACAAGATTTCGGATATGGAGTACCGTGAGGAACTTCTCAAGGTGCTGATTCCGATGCAGCATGAAGTAGAAAATGCTGCGTTCTCGGATGATGAGGACATGGACGAAACCGAAGATGTGGACATGACGATGTAAGACGATTGAGGTTGCAGGTTTCTTTTTGAGATCTGTAACCTCTAATCCATTGAAAAATACGGTGGGATGTGGTATAATATAGGAGGTCGGACAGACTGATAAATTAGAATTTAGTGAGGTGCGGATTCGTGAATATAGAATGGTCGGAAATGAATAAATCCTTACAGCTACAGCTCAAGAGAAAAGATACCTTTGTAGCAGGTATAGATACATTATTAGAGCTTCGCAGAATTCTTATGAAGCAAATTTTGCAGTTTAGAAATGAATTGTCTGCTGCCGATTTTTGTGCTATGCCCTTTATAAATGCTAAAGGTTATCATAACAAAACGATTGCATATTCTTTATGGCATATCTTTCGTATAGAGGATATTGTGGCACATTCACTGATTGCAAATAATGAGCAGATTTTGTTTGCGGGCAATTATCAAAGTCGCATAAAATCTCCGATTATTACAACTGCAAATGAACTTGTAAAAGAAGAAATCAGATGGTTTTCAAAGCAGCTGTCTATTGAGGAACTGTATAATTATATTGCTGATGTTGATGAATCCACAACCGATATTTTAAAGTCGCTTACATATAGTGATATGAAACAAAGAATATCCGATGATAGAAGAAAACAATTGGAGATGCTCAATGTAGTAAGCACTGATGAAAGCGCATATTGGCTAATTGATTATTGGTGCGGAAAAGATTTTAAGGGACTGATACAAATGCCGTTTTCAAGGCATTGGATTATGCATATTGAGGCGTGTTTAAAGATAAGAGATAAACAATTCTCTGCCAAGTAAATCCCAATTTGTCGAACTGAATATTATTACATAGCCGTCTGTGACTAACAATCACAGACGGGTTTTTCTATACCCGAAAACAAGAAAGGAGTGGTCAGATGATTCGAGTATTCGACGCTTTTTCGGGCATCGGAGGTTTCCGCAGTGCCTTTGAAAGAGTCGGAGGTTTCAAAACGGT
>JAZNBR010000042.1:0-6043 GCA_045587105.1 Ruminococcus sp. | reverse complement strand
TGCTTGATTGTGCAAAGCCCATCATATTCAATTGTCAAGGTACATCAGAGAACAGCTTTCGTTTCGTTCTCTATTATGGAATCCTCGTTTTCAGCTGTTTTTTCGTAGTGTTCCTTAAAAAATTTTTTGAAGTGCTTTGCTGACGGCCAACCTCCTCATATTCAATTGTCAAGATACCATCAGAGAACAGCTTTCGTTTCTTTCTCTATTATGGAATCCTCGTCTCCAGCTATTTTTTCGTAGTGTTCCTTGAAAAATTTTTTTGAAGTGTTTTGCTGACAGCCAAACCCATCATATTCAATTGTCAAGATACCATCAGAGAACAGCTTTCGTTTCTTTCTCTATTATGGAATCCTCGTCTCCAGCTATTTTTTCGTAGTGTTCCTTGAAAAATTTTTGAAAGAAGGGTTAAGGTAACAAAAAAGTCCACTCTGCTTATGCAGAATGGACTTCTTTTCATTTCTCAATGCTTGACGTAACATTAAATGATTATTCAATTTGTGCGAAAGTAACGTATGGGTATCAACCCCTCAATGATAAGGCTCTTACAGTAGGAAACAAGACAACTTATTCTTAAAGCATTTGACGTTTCAATCCCTCAATGGTAAGGTGTAACTTGCAGGAACTACACTTTTTGTTGAAGCAACTAACTCCGTGTTTCAACCCCTCAATGGTAAAGTTCTTACAGCAATGGTGTTGGTTGGTTTGTGCTTTAAGTAGCACTGTTTCAATCCCTCAATGGTAAGGTTTTACTAGAAGCAAAGCAGTATAAATATAATAAGCTGCCACTCATGATAGTATCAATCCCTCAATGGCGAGGCTCTTACAAAATCAATACAACAGCCTTATAATGCAGGAGGTAGTTTCAATCCCTCAATGGTAAGGCTCTTACTGAACGTATGGAACGTAATCACTTGCAATACAGTATATATTCAATCCCTCAAAGGTAAGGTTTTACTGAGTACAATGATTCATGTGTATGGTATCAGGTCTTTAAGTATCAATCCCTCAAAGGTAAGGTGTAACCCAAAAAGCATATGAAAACTCTTCAGGAAATGCAATATTGTATCAATCCCTCAAAGGTAAGGTGTAACAAAAATCAGACCCAATTACAAGCATTTTTCGGAAATCTGTATCAATCCCTCAAAGGTAAGGTGTAACGACGGAAAATCCGTTGTTATTTTTAGTATATCATAAAATCAGGCTTTGGTCAACCCCATAATTTCTGTCGATGAATTTTTAACTAATCTTTGAAAATGACGGTATTACGTTCTTTCTGTTCAGACTGCATAGCAGATAAATCATCGACAGAAAAACAGTGGCATAATCGTCGTATTTTAAGTCTTTTTCCATCTCTAATGATCATTTTTGGGCTATTTTATGAGGAATTCATCGACAGATTTTTCAGGATACCATCAGATAATATGCTCATAAAGCGGAACAATGCCAATTTGTTCCTTATAATTTGCTTCGTTCGACTGCTACAAGCGTTCCGCCGCAGTCAAACAGGATCATTTCAAGTTTCATCGTGTACTCCTCCTTCGTGCAGTTTGCTTCGTAATCTGTAAAGCTGATCGATAAATTCCGATTCGGTCAATACAGTTCTCCTGGAATCATGACCGCCGATACTGTGGAAAAGTTCCGCATTCTGCGTAGATTTGAGTACTGCCCTAAACTCGATATTTTCATACAGTGCGTCATAGGCTTTTGCAATCAGTTTCTAATATTCTGCCGAATCACGCTTGTATCTCACATCATTCCAATACAGATTCTGTGTCAGCTTCCATCGCAGATTCTGCGGTCTACCGAGATCGTTTTTTAGTCGGCATATCTGTTTTTGTTTGGATTTTCGCACAAATTTCAGACTTTGCAAGAATCCCTCCATCGAAGCACACGGAACGCCGTCAACCATAGACTCATATGCTGCAAAGTTTGAGAGTGCAGCGGACGGGTACGCCCCTTTGCTGTGAATGTCGATCATATGGCAATCCCTCGTGTTTCTAAGCGTATTTTTCATTCGATACCATTTTGATTTTCGCGCAAGTATGCAAACAGCACCGACGTAATCGCAGGATATGTAAGATTTTCGGGGAGTTCTGTAAACTCCCGTTTCTCAGCCATTTCGCTATCCGGAATTGCTCTGAATTCACGAATCACAGCACGGAATACAACACCATTCGCCCCGTGTCCTGTTTCCTCATTCCAGGCACGATAATCGCAAAGAGGTTTTATCTCAAAATCAACCGCACCGGACTCCTCATAAAGCTCACGCTTGGCAGCATCAAGCGGTGTTTCTCCCTGCTCGATGTGTCCACCCTGCGTTTCCCATGTTGTCCGTTCCTTATGACGACTAAGCACGATTTTGCCGTTGTATTCTGAAAGAACAACGACATATTTGTATTCCTCTAAAAAACCAAGTTCATATGTCTGACAACGCATGATTGCCTCCTCACTGCACAAATTGAATCGCCTCTATTTAATCCCTAAATGCTTTTCAATCACCGCCATAATCTCATCAAGCCGTTTTTCACCAACACCCTTGATACTTCCGATTTCCTTTCTCAGCTCACCAAGATCAAGCGTCGGAGCTTCTGTATCTTCCATAACGTTATTGTAGTAGTTCGTGAGGAAATTCTGCATTTCTTCACGAGTCATGCCTTTAATTTTCTTGTATGTAGCCCTGTCGAGCATTTTCTGTTCCATGTTGCACCTCACCTCTTTAATACGACTTCAAACGAACCATCCGCATTGCACTTCAGACTCAGCGTCCGGATATATCTCTGGAAGAACACTTCTTTTTCCTTATCCGATGCTGTAATCCGTGCCTCCTCATAGATCTGATGTACCAGTTCCTTGCCATTGAGATACACGATGTCAGGCAGGTACTTTTCAAGAATATCAAACAGCACAGCCCTCTTGAATTCCTCCACATTGCCGGAGCAGAAATCATCGATCGCGCAGTAGTAAATTCCATGCTCGGAGAGGGCATTCTTGATGGCAGAACCGCACTTGGCATACTCATACATGACGAGGAACTTCGCCTTCGGCAGTGAGCAGATCAGTCCCCAATAGTCGGAATCACTAGACACCAGAATAAACGAGTCAATCCCGTCCTCGTAATAGCTCTTGCAGACACCTGCGGTCATCATGATATCGACAAGGGACTTACGGTCGGTCACTCGCTGCACTTCTACGTGTTCCACTGGAATGCTTGTGAACTGATACAGCCAGTCCCAGCCGATGGACGTGTGGTAATCATCATACAGATAGATCTTCTCAATTTTGCTCAGCTCATCCGCATCCAGGTTCCGTAGGACACTGTACAGCTTGTACACATCGGAATTCTCACAGTCAACCACAAGCGCTGTATGGTTACTCTGCTTCACAAAATCATAGATGTTATTTTTCGTTTCGCTGTGAGCGTCACGATATTTCGTGTAATCGTCAAAATGGTCATCGTGCTGTTTGTAGATCACACTGAGGAATTTGCCGTCGCTGTAAAGGATGCTGCCTGCGTCAACAGGAATCCAATGGACATACATTTGAAACGGATATTTGTCGATATTCGCCATGTACTTTTCGAATTCCTTCTTCAGCACATCCTTCTTCGTGTACTTCGGAATGCAGAACAGTTCTCGTATGTACGCCCAGTTTACCCAATCATAGAACAGTTCCGAGCAAGCGTCAATATTCTCGCTGATGAGCTTGGTGAGGTCGTGCATGTACTGTTCAGCACGGTAATTCGGCTTGATGACGTTGATACCCCATTTTGCAAGCTGTTTGATGTTGTCGTGGTCGTACCATTCCAGCCTGTCCAGATTCATGAGATTATACCGCATTTCCGTATCGGTTTTCTTGAATTTCTGAAACAGCGTGGTGCGGAGCTTGTAGAGATAGCGGATGATAGTCGCACCCTTGTGGGCATACAGCCTTTGCAGCGTGTCGTGACATTCTGCGTCAAAGCACTGCTCGATGATGTGCTTTCTCACGCCGATGAGATAGGCTATGGTTGTGACGAGTTCTTTGGTATCGACAGTCATGGTATCGCCTCCTTGCGGTACAAATCAATTTCCTTCATTCAATATTAATCGCTTTTCTTAGCATCCCCATATATTCATCACACGCCCACTCCGGTGCAGTAATCCTCATCTGTCCTGTAAACTGAAACAACCATCCCCAGAATGTCGGGCTGAGCTGCACCTCTACATTTGTAGTGAAGCAGTCATCCTCGCACGGACGGATTTTAGTATCCATTCCAAACTTTTCGTATATGTAATCAATCATCCGTGCATCGAACACAAGCGTCACCTTGACGGTTTCACCGCCATACATTTTGAACACCTGTGCATTATACTTGGCAACACTCCGGCTTCGGATCTTTGCTCTGCTGCTGATCGGTTCGTCCAGAAGTTCTACTTTCTCAATGCGGTCAAGTCTGTAATTGTAATTCCTGTCAGCCTTCGGATTATAGCAGGTGAGGTAGTATCTGTCATTGTTGTATACCAGGGCAATCGGTTCTACAGTGTGAATGCCGTTTTCTGAACGGTACACCTTTTCACGACGTTCATTCAGATGGAAATAGTGAATCGTTACTTTCTTCTTTTCACGGATGGCTTCTTCCAGTATCTGAATGGTATAATAGATACACTCATTGGTCGGCTTGACGGTATTGAACCGAACAATGTTGCTTGTCAGCACCTCTGCCTGCTTACTACCGCCGAGTGCGGCAATCTTCTCAATCAGTTCCTGTGTCTTTTTCTCTGACAGCAGGTGCGATGCCTCAACAGCATCAATCAGCATTTTCAGTTCCGGTATGCTGAATCTGCGGTCGGCAATGTAATAGCCCTTTGCTTTGCACACCTGACAGGACTGTATTTCGTAGCCTTGCTCATTGAGCAGTTTGATGTCTGTCGCTAATGTGCGTCTGTCACACACGATGTCCATCTCCATCAGCCGACGACATATCTCATTTGTCACCATTGGGTTGTTCTCATCTGTTTCCTGTCGGAGCAGTTCCAAGAGCTTTAACAGCTTTAGTTTACAATAGTTTTCGGGGTTCATACATTCACCTCCATCAGAGTGGTTCATATTGTTTCTATTATACCATATTCTGACGGTTTTGTAAATGGTTTCATGTCCTGTTTCTGCGACAATAAGCCTATGTACCGATTCGTTTTCGAATCGGTTATTGCATTGTCATTCCGTGATCATCTCTGATGCCAAGCTCCTGCTTATGCTTACGAATCATGCGTTGAATCTTACTGTCAACCTTGGATTGCAGTTTCTTGTGACTCTTGTTGTAGTCATCTTCAATTGCACGACTCAAACTGACAAACAAGCCGAAGATAGTTGATGCGAATGCGGCATTTTCTCTCTGTTCCATATTGTCAAGAAGCTGTTGTGCATATTCATTACCGTCCTCTGCGGACTGGGTAAGCCATTGCATTGCTTGCTGTACATCACGCTTGACCTCCTCTGTACCAAAGAGATACAGTCTGCCAAGCTGATACGATGCCCACGAATTTTTCTCCGCTGCGGATTCAAGCAAGGAAATTGCATCGGGTATATTTTTCTTCTCTGTCAAATACAGCTTTGCAAGCAGATACTGTGCATATTCATTCCCTGCATCGGATGCCATTTTCAAGTAATGCTCTGCCTTTTCCTTATCCTGAGGCACTTTATCACCCTTGAGGTATATCCTGCCGAGTTTATATGCGGCGAACATCTTTCCCTGATCTGCAAGAATTATGAACCTGTCAATCACATCTTCGATTGTAGGCTCTGACGGTTCTACCTCGATTTCAAACATACCATCGGGATTCCATGGGAAGTCCTCCGGTAAAAGTGTGTCATCTATTTCCGGTTCAATTTCTATTTCTGACAGAATTGGCTCTACCTGCATTTCCAGTGCTGCCCGAATAATCATATTCTTCACAGGCTTGAACATCTTGTTGTCAGTAAGCGGTGGGAGTTCTGGTTCTCTCTGCGTATAGATCTTATACTTCAGCCGTTCCAGCTCACACCACTTTTCATAGAGCTGTGA
>JAZNBR010000041.1:0-10405 GCA_045587105.1 Ruminococcus sp. | reverse complement strand
CTGCCTCTGGACTCCGCCAAAGGGAGAATTCTCCCTTTGGAAACCCATTATTAATTTCTTTCGCCAATCTTTCCCATATCAAAAAATAATGGCGGATATCTACATATCCGCCAGAATTATTACTTAAGTGCCTTTTCAAGCCATACATTGGCTATATCAAGAGCTTCATAAAGTCCGCATTCCTTTTCCATATTCTTTACGAATGCCTTCATCGGATCAGCTGTCTCTGTTGACATCTGTATAACTCTCACCTTTGAAGCCATGTCATCCTTTGTTTCAAGAATCTGAATCCAGATTACATACGGATCTGCCATATAGCCGTAATATATTTCGTTACCCTTTCTCACAAGAGGATAACCCTTATACATCAGAAAATTGTCGTTCATTATATAGTACCTCCGTCAAAATATTATTTCCATGTTGTCAGGAATTCTTCGTTTGTTTCAAGCCTTCTGACGTTTTCAATGAGGTTATCAACATAAGCACGGCTTCCGAAGAATCTGCATTCTCCGTTTACTGCAACAAGAACTGTCATGGGAGAATATTCATAGAACTCGAACTTGTAGTCCCTGCCGACATAGCCGTCAGTATATTCAAACACCACAAGAGGCTCTCCCTCCGGAGTTACCTCGTCAATTACAAGATCCTCAGCGTTTGCCGATACAAGATACTTGTAGAAGCGTCTGAAGCGTTCATACTGTATCTCCTTGCCGTTAAGCTCTGCTGTGAAATCCTCAGCGGTATTGTTTGTTTCCTTTGTCGGATCTATCGGTGCAAGCTTGAACACTCCGGATTCTCCGGTGCTCAGGCTGATTGAAAGATCAGTAATGTTCCATACGGTATTGCCGACCATGATTCTTGAAGCGATATCAACAGGCATTACCGTTACCCACTGAGCCTTTTCTGCTGTAAGGGTATAGATAACCTTTCCGCCCTCGAACATTGCGTAGCAGAACTGTCCTTTTTCCTCGTCAGACTGCATTCTGCTGAGAAGCAGAACATAATCATTTCCGTCATCACACTTCATTTCAGTGCGGCAGAACGGCTTGTCAAGACCTGCATTTTTCAGATCATCAGCTGTACAGCGGTAGGCATAGACATCGCTTGCAACAAGCCCGAACATTCCGTGTGTGATCTTCTCAGACTTCTCAACGTTAAGATATGAGCTGATAGGCTCAATCATTTCATGCGTAGCAGAAGTACCGCCGGCATTGCTGTCTGTACTTGTTTCACTTGGCTCAAGAACGATTCTATAATCAAGATCCTCTCTCTCAAGAACAAGGCTTTCAACAATGGGCATATCCTCGTCTGCCGGAGAAGCAAGCATAGTTTTGCTGATAAAATCCCTGACCGTCTTGTGATAATTGGCAAAACGGCTGTTCTCAACGACATATACATCGTTGCTTCCTTCCACCATAAAGTAGGAGGTAGCGGTATTCGCAGGATTCTTGATTCCGACATGATACTTCACCGTCTTTCCGGATTCATACGTCATTTCTCCGGATATCTCCGGATTATCAAGACCATACTTTGAGAGATCACTGCAGTTTTCGGCTATGAGACCAGCTGACGCAATTCCATTGACATTATTGACAAGCGTAGAAACCACACCTGTATCAATGTCAAGATCCTCACAGCCCTCGATATTGTACTTGGCTGCTATCTGATCTGTCGGTCTGTCCGTCATGATTACATTAAACTCGTCCTCGCTGTTCTTTACATGAACCTTCACAACAAGTCCTTCGCTGTCGGAATTGCCGTCGCTGACAAGAATTATTCCGCTTCCCACAGGAGCAGTAGTAGTCTCGACAGCCGTAATGTCCTTGCTGTCAGAGGATTCGCTGCCGGATTTATCCGTAAGCTTCATAACAGCCAGTCCTCCGCCAAGAACAGCAAGCACTCCGCTGAGAGCGATTATTCCCTTGACCTCTTTTTTCATCATCTGTTCTTTCTCCTTAAGAGTACGACAAGACCTGTAAGTGCAATGCCTGCCGCAATTACTACGATTATGATCTTGATTGCTCTGGATTCACCTGATGTAGGTGCAATATAGTTCTGCTGGAGTGCCTTTTCAGGAATAACAGCACTTACCTCCTTGCCGTTTGCTATATTCAGCATATTGAGTATAACATTGGCATTGTTGTAGGTACCTGTCTGAACCAGATACTCGTTATAGAACATCATGCTGCTTCCGAATGCTATTACACGGCTTGTGTATATATCAAGCTGCTCTGCTCTTTCTCTCTTTGAGATAACTGCAACATTTCTTGCACCTGCAAGCGTATCGGTATTTTCTTCCTCGTCAAGTCTCTGGAGGATTCCCGATGACTGTGAGGATTTGAGTACCTCTGTCACTACATTCTGATTGTTCTTTCCGAGAACACTGATTTCTCTTGAAAGCGGAGCAAAAATCGGCAGGGATTTATTCGGAACCTCGCCTACTGAGTCATTATCGCTTACTGACAGCAGGATGCCCTCATAAGAGCCCATGAAGTTCTTTGAGTCGCCGATGAGATTGTTTTCAATTTTAATGCTCCAGTCGGCAAGGAACTCATCAAGATTCGGGGAATTGATGTTTGTAAGACACGGAATGAATACCAGATTCTTGCCATACATTTCATCGTTGTAGAGGAAATCCTGAAGCTTCTTGATTCCGTCCTCTGTGAAATCGTTCTGAGGCATGGGAATCAGCACCATATCATACTTTTCAGTATCAAGATCATCTGTAAGGATATCAACAGCGGTACAGCTGTATCCGTTTTTGCTGAGAAGCTCGTTTTCAATTGCAGTAACGATCTCTGCTTCATCAGTTCTGTAAATTTCCTGCCCATTGGCTGTCTTTATGATAGCTACGTCGATGATATTTGTATCAACCACGTTCATGATATCGGAGGTAAGTCTGCTTTCTCCCGCAAAAACAAGGGAGAAGGTATTATTCTGCATTGCAGCCTCGTCAACGGCAAGCATTGAAACAATATCTGCTGTGGGGATTACTCTTACGTTATCTCCGGACGCAATAACAATGCTGTTTGAAGCGATTTCTCCTCCGTCGTAGTTTGACTGATATTTTGTTACAGCGTCAGGATCAATGCTGAGGTCAACGTATTTTACGTTTACATTGCCCTTTCCGTCACCCTTTCTTGAATACATCTCGTACTTTTCGAGGATAACGGGAATCATATCATACGGAACCTCAATTGTTTCATTGTAGTTTGTACCGTAGTACTGATTCATCATCTGAAGCTGATAACTCATATAAGCCGACTGGTTTTCAGCAAGTACTTCAAAATCGCTTTTGGGCATGGTAACAAGGATATCAACATCCCTTTCAAGCTTTCCAAGCACTTCGATAGTTTCCTCGCTTATGTCGTATCGCTTATCCTTTGTGAGGTCTATCTTCATGGGAGTACGCTTTTCCATTTCGATAGCCATGATATTTACAACAACAACGATTGCAACAACGATTGCAATAATAACTGCAGACATGGAGCCGTATTTCAGTGACTTCATTCCGGTTTTCTTCTTTTCAGGAGCTTCCGGAGCAGTCTCGACTTTCTTTTTGGTTTCTTTTTCATTATTACTCATAATATATCACACCTTCCTTTCATTTACCATCAGCTCCAGCGTCTCTTCTCAAGAACCTTCACTGTGAAGAAGTTAAAGAGAAACGCTGTGCTCAGGAAGAAAATGATACTTGACAGACTGAATACGCCCTTTGTGAATTCGTAGTATCTTGTGCGGAAAGAAAGTGCTGCAAGAATCTCACGGATCTTGTCGTTTGAAACTCTGAGAAGAAGTGTTTCGTCAAAGAGATAGAACACAATCATTACAACGAAGCTTACAACAGCTGCGGACATCTGATTCTCAGTGAGAGAAGAAACAAAGAGTCCGATTGCGATAAAGGCAGCTCCGAGGAAGAGCATGGCGGCAAAGTTTCCGATAAGGGACGTCCACACTACGCTGCCGAGATATCTGAGTACAAGAGCGTATACGAAAACGATACATTCAGCAATTACAAAAAGTGTGAATGCGGCAAGGTACTTGCCCATTACGATTTCCCACAGATTTACCGGTGCCGTGAGAAGTCCCTGATCTGTTCTGTTCTTCTTTTCCTCGCTGAGCAGTCTCATGGTGAGAACAGGAATGAGGAATATGAACATTATGAACATACTGGCAAACATGGGCGATGTATCTGAAATTCCGGACTCAATTACCTTCGTATAGAAGAAGTAGCCGGAAAAAGCATAGAATACTGTAAGAAAAACATATCCGAGACCTGATGTAAAGAACGATCCCATTTCACGTCTGTATATAGCACCCATTATTTGTCACCTCCTGCATTTTCTGACTTTTCTTCGTTTTCGTCAGTTTCCTTTTCCTCTGTATTTTTTTCATCTGACGGTGCATCTTCTGCACTGCCCTCAGTCACAAGATTGATTTTTACACGGGGCTTCTTTTCTTCCTTTTTCCTCTGGAGTTCAAGCTGCTCGCCCATTGTAATCTTAAGGAAGATATCCTCAAGTGTGAGGTCTGAAAGCTGGAGCATCATGATATTCCAGCCGTTTTCGCTGCATATTCTGTTGATCTCACGGCGGACATCAGTCTTGCCGTCAGTCTCGATATCATAATCGTAGATACCCTTTTCACGCTCCATATCGGCACGGACGTACTTTACGCCCTCTATGGCTCTGATTGCAGCAGTAATCTTTTCCTTATCAGAAGCAGTATGTGTTTCGCCCTCGATACGCATAGTCATCTTGTGTTCGTTGGTGATGTTCTTTGCAATTTCGTCGGCTGTTCCGTCAGCGGCAACTGTTCCCTTGTTGATGATGATGATTCTGTCGCAGACCGCCTGAATTTCCGGCAGAATGTGAGATGAAAGGATAACCGTATGCTTCTTTCCGAGCTTCTTGATAAGCGTTCTTATCTCGATAATCTGGTTCGGGTCAAGACCTACGGTAGGCTCGTCAAGAATAAGCACCGGCGGATTATTTATAAGTGCCTGTGCAAGACCTACTCTCTGCTTGTAGCCCTTTGAAAGATTCTTTATAACTCTTTTTCTTACGTCGCTGATCTTGCAGAGATCGCATACATCCTGAAGATGGGCTCTTCTCGGAAGCTTGCATTTCTTGAGATCGAACATAAAGTTGAGATATGCGTCAACAGTCATATCCATATAAAGCGGAGGGATTTCAGGCAGATATCCGATATTTGCCTTTGCCTCCTTCGGCTGTGTGAAAATATCCTTGCCGTTTATAAGAATCTGTCCGGATGTGGACGAAATATATCCGGTAAGCATATTCATTGTTGTGGATTTTCCGGCACCGTTAGGTCCGAGAAAGCCGAGGATCTCGCCCTTTTCAACTGTAAAGCTGATATCATTTACAGCCAGCTTTTCGCCGTATCTTTTCGTAAGGTTTTTAACCTCTATCATCAGGTTTCCTCCTTGATTTTTCTGACAGAAAATTCTGCCGTATCTCTATTATGTTATATCTGTATTGTGAAAGCAGAGTGAAAATACTCTGAATTTTTCTTAATATTTTATACGCTCTCGCTGATATCTCTTGCTATCTGAATTTTCAGTTCCTCAACGGACGAAAATTTCATCTCAGGACGGATAAATTTACAGAACTCAACTTCTATATACTGGTCATACAGGTCACCGGCAAAATCAAGTATATGCGTTTCAGCAAGCGGTTTTCTTTCGCCCCCGATAGTCGGCTTTACCCCGACG
Source organism: Ruminococcus sp. (assembly GCA_045587105.1). GTDB lineage: Bacteria > Bacillota > Clostridia > Oscillospirales > Ruminococcaceae > Ruminococcus. Next base: position 4,671 of record JAZNBR010000041.1, on the reverse strand, counting down.
TTGGTTACTGAACTGTACTTCACGCCGTCAACAACCGTAAATGTCTGATATACACCGAATTCCGGAACAAGCTGACCGTCAGTATATTCCTGATTTATTGTCGGAAAATCTATCGTTCTGCCTATTTCGTTGCCGTGAACAACCTTTCCTGAGATTCTGTACGGCATACCCAGAAGTCTCTCTGCCTTTTCAATTTCTCCGCCCAGAAGCAGCTGACGTATTTCACTGGAAGATACAGTGATCCCGTCAATCTTAACATCGTCTGCCGTATGCACCTCAAAGCCGCAGGTTTCACCGAAACGTCTTAAATCCTCAATACCGCAGGACGCATCCCTGCCGAATCTGAAATCATTTCCGCAGCAGACTGCTTCCGCATTGAGGAAGCGGTTCTTTAAAATCTTTTCACAGAATTCTTCACCGGTAAGTGCGCAGACATCCTCGAGGTCAACGAAATAAATATTTTCTCCTGAAAATCCGAGCTTCTGAAGTATATGGAATTTCTGAGACCAGTTGTATATATAACCGTCCTGACCGCTTGTCTTGCGGAGTACAGCCGACGGACTGAACGTAAAGACAGCCGGAGTAAGACCGTTTTTTTCCTGTTCAAGTGCAAGGTCAAGCACAGCACGGTGTCCGAGATGAACTCCGTCGAATATTCCGAGAGCAACGGCACATTTTTTTATGCACATAGCTTCACCTCAGATAAAATTCTTTCCGACACGAAGAACTCCGGCTTCACGGTCGGTCACTGCCGTACCGATAAAGCTCCTGTCACTGCCGTAGACGCTGTATCTGTCAGCATTCTTCATTATTCCATGTACTCTTTCAATATCAAGCTTCACGCCGTTGCTGTACATTCTCGTCTGAACGGGACTCAGATAAAGCTTCGGCAGTGAATCGAAAACTCTCTCAATCGGAATGATAAGCTCCTCTGTTCTGCCCTCGTCCGCTGCTTTCTGTATTTCCTCCAGAGTGCAGCATTCATCCAGCATGAAGCCGCCGGAGGATGTCCGCACAAGCGAGGTCATTATTCCGCCGCAGCCGAGCTTCTCTCCGATATCATTTATAATGGTACGGACATAGGTACCCTTTCCGCATGATATTCTGAGTACGCCCTCACGGGTATCAGGATCATATCCGGATACGCTGAGAGAATACACCTCTATCTCTCTCGGAGTACGCTCAACCTCTATGCCCTGTCGTGCAAGGTCATAAAGACGCTTTCCGTTTACCTGAACAGCAGAATACATCGGCGGAAGCTGCATTATATTTCCGGTGAATTCCGGAAGTACCGCAAGTATATCCTCCACACCGACAGCCTTTCCGGAGCATTCACTGACATTTCCCCATACATCCTGTGTATCAGAGGTGTATCCCAGTCTGAATCCCGCAAGGTAGCTTTTCGTATTGTCCGGTATTATGTCACAGGCTTTTGTAGCTGTACCCACAAAAACGGGAAGAACTCCAGTTGCCATGGGATCAAGAGTTCCGCCGTGACCAAGCCGCTTTATCTTAAGGATTCCACGAAGCTTTGCAATTACGTCAAAGGATGTGAAATCCTCCGGCTTATTTACGCACAGGATTCCGTTCATGGCAGTGCCTTTCTTACGGCGTCCACAAGGATTTTCTTTGCTTCCTCAAGCGATCCTTCAAGAGTACATCCGGCAGCCTTTGCGTGACCGCCGCCGCCGATAGTCTGGCATATCTCCGAAACATTGACATCATAAGCCGAGCGGAACGAGCATTTGAAAACTCCGTCCTCACGCTCACGCATAAGGATTCCGACCTCTGTATTTTCAAGCTGGATTGTCAGCGGAGCAAAGCCCTCAAGCTCCTCCATAGATACGCCCATTTTGTTCATCATATCCTGTGTTACGGCAACTATAACAAGTCTGCCGTCAAGATTTTCCTCCATAAGCTCGCTCAGCCTGCTTTCCAGCATGAGTCTGCCTCTGGATTTCACATCAAACATATAGCGGTTGATCCGTGAAAAATTGATATCGTAGTTTCTCATCATTTCCGCCGCTATCTCGTGTGCACGGGGAGTTGTGCAGTCATACTTGAAGCATCCGGAATCCGTAGCGATACCTGTATAGAGGCAGGTCGCACAGTGCGTGGTTATCTCTACACCCATGAACTTCGCAAGGGCATAGATAATCTCGCAGGCAGCCGCTGCTTCTGCCTGAAGCAGCGTTTTCTCTGCATAATTTTTGTTTGAGATATGGTGATCTATGCAGAACTGCACCTTATCGCCATAGATACGCTCATAGTCGCCCATGAGCTTTACATCTGCTATATCGACAGCAATGACAGTCTTAGGCTCAAAATCGCCGTACTGATTGCCGCCGCTGGTCATGAAGGCATAGCGTTCCGGAAACTCATCGCTGCATACAACCTTACTGCGGATTCCCAGCTGTGAGAGGATATCCTGCAAGCCGAAGCCTGCTCCGATACAGTCGCCGTCAGGATTGCGGTGAGTTATGATAACCGCGTCCTCGCAGTTTCTCAGGAATTCTTCTGCTTCACTGAATCCTATATACATAGCTTTCCTCCCTTAAATAAGATCATTCAGCTTTTTGCTGATTTCAGCGCTTCTTTCAATAGAGTTGTCGGCAATGAAGGTAAGCTCAGGAGATTTCCGCATTTTAAGTCTGTGGAAAAGCTCTCTGCGGATGAATCCGGAAGCACTTTTAAGTCCCTTGACGGATTCCCTTGCCCTTTCTATTCCCGCAAAGCTTGAAACATAGACCTTGCAGTTTGACATATCTCCGGACAGATCTGTCCTCACGATAGTCAGCATACTGTCGATTCTCGGATCCTTAAGCTCACGCAGGATCGCCGTCATTTCTCTTTTTATATCCTCAGCCATACGGCTTCCTTTAAAATTCGGCATAATTTCCTTTCTATATACAACGGGTTCAGATATTTACAGTAAAGCTCTGGTCAGCGTCAGATACTTCATCAGCCTCTGCACTGTCGTCAAGCGTAGTATCTTCCTGCTCCTCAGCTGCGGAGACAGTCTCAAAGAAGCCATCTCTGAAGATATCGTCAGAGAACGCCTCTTCCTCCTCGCTCATACTGTAATCTGGGATTTCATCGTCCCCTTCCTCGTTATAGTAAATATCGGCATATTTGTGATACTCTGGCTCAAGCTCCTTGTCGCTGACAGGACGCTCAACACCCATAAGGTCACCAATCATATCCTCCTGATCTTCGACCGGACTGCACTGTCCGAGAAGAATTCTTCTGACTGATTCAAAAAAGTATATATCAACCGGTCCGAAGTCCTTCCATGCCAATGCTTCCTTACAGTACTGAAGCATATCGGCGTTGCTCATTCTGTTATATTTCATGAGTATTCCCCCTTTACATCATTAATTTTAATCTGTTCCGCACAGAATCCGCAGACGGACTCTGTACGGCAATTACTTTCAGGTAACACAGCATAAAGCTTGTGCAAAGCCGCAAAGCGTGTTTTGTGCAGTGTTGCCTTTAGTCTTCCCTGTATTCCTCAACATAGTATGTTTCAAAGATATCGCCTTCCTTGACGTCGCTGAACTTTTCAAGGCTGATACCACATTCATAGCCCTCTGCAACTTCCTTTACATCGTCCTTGAAGCGCTTGAGACCTGAAATCTTATCGTCTGCGATGATGATGCCGTCACGGACAACTCGAACCTGACAGCCTCTCTGTGCCTTACCGCTGAGAATGTAGCTTCCTGCAACCATTCCGACGTTGGAAATCTTGTATACCTGACGAACCTCTACACGTCCGAGCTCTACGTCTCTGTACTTCGGTGCAAGCATACCCTTCATAGCAGTTGTGATTTCCTCGATAGCGTCGTAGATGATTCTGTAAAGACGGATATCAACGCCGTCTCTTGCGGCACTTTCAGAAGCAACGGGATCCGGTCTTACATTGAAGCCGACGATAATCGCATTTGAAGCGTTTGCAAGCATTACGTCGCTTTCCTTGACAGCACCTACTGCTCCGTGAATTACTCTTACTCTTACCTCGTTGTTGGAGAGCTTTTCAAGCGACTGCTTTACAGCTTCAACAGAACCCTGTACGTCAGCCTTGACGATAACGGGAAGTTCCTTGATTTCGCCCTCTGCAATCTGGCTGAACAGATTGTCAAGTGTAACCTTGCGGTAAGCGTTGAACTGCTCCTGCTTTGCCTCATGCTTTCTCTTTTCAACGAGTTCTCTTGCAAGTCTTTCGTCCTCAACCGCATTGAAGATATCGCCTGCACTCGGAACGTCAGCAAGACCGGTGATTTCTACCGGCACAGAAGGTCCGGCAGATTTTACTGTTCTGCCCTTGTCATTTGTCATTACACGGACTCTTCCGACAGCAGTTCCTGCGATAAGAACATCGCCCTGCTTGAGAGTACCGTTCTGAACGAGAAGTGTTGCAATAGGACCTCTTCCCTTGTCAAGACGAGCCTCGATAACAGTACCCTTTGCAAGTCTGTCGGGATTAGCTTTAAGCTCCTTAACCTCAGCAACGAGGAGGATATTCTCAAGAAGGTCAACAAAGCCCATGCCTGCCTTTGCAGAAACGGGAACACAGATAACATCGCCGCCCCAGTCCTCACAAACGAGGTCATACTTTGTGAGCTCTTCCTTTACTCTGTCGGGGTTAGCACCCTCCTTATCCATCTTGTTGAT
>JAZNBR010000040.1:0-98807 GCA_045587105.1 Ruminococcus sp. | reverse complement strand
ACATCTATCTGAACTCTCTGTCCCGGATACTGCATTTTCTCATACGGCTTCGGTATATACTTAGGATTCGGAGGTTTAACAGGCTGTAATTCAAGCTTTTTAAGCATCCTCCATAAACTCGTTATAGAACGTGTATAGCCTTTCTGACAAAGCTTTACCCAGAACACGATTAAGCCTGTGTGTTTGTTCTTTTTACGCATACGCTTTATAAGATCTATCTCTTCCTCTGTATGCTGATTAGGGTGGCTGTGAGGACGATGTGAGCGGTCTTTCAGCGACTCTAATGTACCATCATATCGTTCTATCCAGCGATACATCGACGCTCTTCCTACGTTGTATCGCCTTGCGGCGGCTGTTACTCCTTTTTTCTCAGCATACTTAATTATGGCTTGACGTCTAGTAGTGATTTGTGTTATAGTATTCATAGCGGATCAGCTAACCTCCTGTTGCTTTTATTGTCGCAACTTAACTGTAACACAGGTCTATGCTGCTCCGCTACCTTTTTTTTGTTAATTGTCTCATATCTATTGTAATCCTACAAAGAAAATCTCATTATCAGTGAATTTCCTCTTGATTTTTTTGATAAAACGTTGTATAATAAGTGGGTAATATAACTTTTCGACAAGGCAGGTTTTTATATGCTTAAAGCAATCTGTTCAAAAAAGGATCTCTCATCTGACAGATATTATGCTCTCGTCAGCGATATTATCGACAGCTCCGCACTTGACAGACTCAAGGATATAACTCACCATATTTCGACGACACGTTTTCAGCACTGCCTGAACGTATCGTACTATACCTATCTTATATGCAAAAAATTCCGCCTTGATGCCCGTGCCGCAGCAAGAGCCGGTCTGCTTCACGATCTTTTCTACTACGACAGAAAAAAATACAACAGAAGCAAAACAAAAGGTCAGCTTTCGCACAGCTCCATGCACGCTCGTCTTGCCGCTGAAAATGCCGCTGTTCTTACCGATATCAACGATCTTGAACGTGATATGATCGAAAAACATATGTGGCCGGTGACAAGACCTCTCCCCAGTTACAAAGAAAGCTATATTATAACTCTGACTGATAAATACTGTGCTATTCTTGAATTCCTTGTTCCAAGAATTAAAACCGTATTATCATAAAAAATACCGCCGCAAAGGAGAAATTATCATGAATATCGAAACAAAATGCCTTCACGCAGGCTACAGCCCGAAAAACACTGAACCAAGAGTAGTTCCGATCGTACAGAGTACTACTTATGTCTACGATTCTACCGACGATGTTGCAGCTGTTTTCGACGATCCTACCAAAAGCCTGATATACTCACGCTTTGAAAATCCCACTGTAATGGCTGTTGAAGAAAAAATTGCAGCTCTTGAAGGCGGTATAGGTGCAATGTGTACTTCCAGCGGACAGGCAGCTTCTCTCTGCTCGCTGCTTAACATACTCCAGTCCGGTGACAGTTTCATTTCTACAACAACTATCTACGGCGGAACTGTAAATCTCTTTGCTGTTACTCTCAAAAAGCTCGGTGTTGAATGTATCTTTGTTGATCCCGACGCTTCAGAAGATGAAATCAGAGCCGCATTCAAGCCCAACACAAAGGCTGTTTTCGGCGAAACTCTTGCAAATCCAGCACTTTCTGTACTTGATATCGAGAAATTCGCAAAGATTGCTCATGAAAATGACGTTCCTCTTATCATCGACAACACCTTCCCTACTCCGATTCTTTGCAGACCTATCGAACACGGTGCTGATATCGTTATCCATTCCACATCAAAATACATGGATGGTCACGCTGTTCAGGTAGGCGGCGTTATCGTTGACGCCGGAACTTTCAACTGGGCAAATGGTAAATTCCCCGAATTCACTGAGCCTGACGAGAGCTATCATGGTATTGTATATACTGAGACATACGGCAAAGCTGCTTACATAATCAAGGCAAGAATGCAGCTCATGAGAGACTTCGGCTGCTATCCTTCAGCTCAGTCCGCTTTCTATCTCAACCTCGGTCTTGAAACTCTCCACATCCGTATGAAGCAGTACTGCGAAAATGCTAAGATCGTATCTGAATTCCTTGAAGCACACGACAAGGTTGAATCTGTAAATTATCCTGGTCTCCAGAGCAATAAGTATCACGCTCTTGCTGAGAAATATCTCCCCCTCGGTTCCAGCGGTGTTATCTCCTTCGTCATCAAGGGCGGCAGAAATAACGCAGTCAAGTTCATGGATTCTCTTAAACTCGCTTCAAACGAAGTACACGTTGCAGATATTCGTACCTGTGTTCTTCATCCTGCAAGTGCAACTCACCGTCAGCTTACTGATGAGCAGCTCGTTGCCTGCGGAATCAACGGCGGAATGATTCGCTTCTCTGTTGGTCTCGAAAATGTTGAGGATATCCTCGAAGACCTCAGAAACGCTTTTGCTGCAATAGACTAAATATTTATCCCCCTGAAAGTCATCTGCTTTCAGGGGGATTTTTCTATGAATATGGTATCAGAATCTGTCTGAATTCCTTGCAAGCACAAGGGTTACATTGAGATTTCCATTAAGAGTTCTGATGTAGTCAATAAATTTTTTCTGGTCAGTATCGTTGTTCAGATTTATATCATATATAAGCTCAAACAAACTTCCGAATTCTGTTGTTTTTACTCTCCTCAGATTCCAATATGAAGTAAACGTATTAAGAATATTGTCGAACAGGCCCTGATAATTCAGATCCTCCGGAATGGTGATTTTAAGAGTCATATAAGTTACAGCAGGTGTTCCAAATTTGAAGTGATTAAGCAGAATCATTATTACTCCGAGAATGATGAGAAATACAAATCCGAACGCTACAAATCCCATACCGCAGGCAAGACCTATTGCTACTGAAAAGAATATGTATGAAATATCGGCAGGATCACCGGAATCGCTTCTGAATCTTATAAGTGAAAAGGCTCCGGCAAGACTAAAAGCCTTTGCCATGTTGTTGCCGACAAGCATGATAATAATTGCGATTATAGCCGGAAGCATAACCATTGTAAGAACATAGCTCTGTGCATATCCGATTTTTTTATGTGTGAACATATATATAATACATATAAGAAATCCCAGAACTACCGCACTCACTGTACAGATAACCACCTGAGCCAGCGTAAGCGTCTCCGTTGAGAGAACAGATTTAAAAATACTTTCCATAATTTCTACTCCTTTTTTTACTTTGTCAATAACATTCTTTTATTTACAAATTCCCTGTTGCGTAAGTTTACATAAATTCCGCTTTCAATCATTTTTTCAAGAGTATAACACTTGAATGCACGACCGTACTTTGAAAAACTTGTCTTGAAAATCTTAAGCTCAGAAAGTGTTTGCGACAGCCACAGTGGCATTGAGCCTACGATTTTCACTTCCATAAGATGCTGATCTTCGTCAATAAGCTGATTGCCGTAGCTTTCTTTTGCAAGCGTCAGATCGTGACGTCTTGCAGTAATTTTCCGGTCAAAGGTAAGTCGGAACTCCTTGTCTTCCTTTCCGAAAAAGGCTGAACGCTGATAGCTTATGTACTGTGCAGGATGAACCTTATATGTTCTGAGAAACTGGACAAGCTCAGCCATCACCTGATTCTGTATATATTTACTGCTTTCCGGCGGCAGTATCCCATTTTCAAGAAAATCTTCTGCCTGAGCAAGCGTCATTGAAGCACGTCTTTTTGTTACAATTCCGCCTATTTTCTTTTTTATCTCAAGAAAAACCAGATCGTCAGGATGTGCAGGAGAATAATAGCTGCGCAACCTTATTTTTTCCTTGTAATATGGCTTTTCAAGCGATGTTCTTATCAGATGATTATCTGTCGTATCGTAATATATATTGTATATTCCGTATTCCTTTCCGCCGATACAATATTTATCCGGATTCATATACTGATGTATTACGGGAACAAGTTTGTTATACTGTTCATCATTCAGAAGAAATTTGAGTTCATTTCTTTTGAACGTATTTATAGCCACTTCATTTCCTCCTTTCAGATTATATTCTACCCCTCAGAAAAAAATTTCACCCGTTCAGCGTCCTGAACTGAGCTGCCTATAAAGCCTATGCTGCCTAAATATAGGCTTCTATTGTACTTATATAGGTTTACGAATCAAATTCCAGAAGTTCAGGGTATTAGTTTAAGAAAACTTCTAAAACGATATTTTTTCTACCAATATCACAACAAATCGTATTTATTACCGGCTGTTTTCGTATTATTGCACAAACTTTTGGAATCACCCCTTTTTTTACAAAAATACTTCGTAAACTATTACTATTGGTGTATTTTATGTAACAACCATAACCCTCAGATTTATTTTACCGTATACTGGTAATCATACACCATAACATCAGACCACAGTTATAGAATAACAAAAAAAGAAAAATATTTTTTGACAATTATGTGAAAATTATGTAAAAATAGTGGCAGAAAAACAAAATAATATAGGATATATTTTTATTTTACATCCATTTAAAGTTTTATTCACATTTGTGATGTATACTAAAATCAGGTAAACAGAGATGTTCCGCCGCATCTCTTTTGCAATGCAGATCTATAAAGCAGCACTGCACCGGTTTTTGCAGTATTGCCTTACAGTATTTAGGCAGTCCGGATCCGCATTATAATGTGTTCGTTGAAAAAATAATAAAGGAGTTGTTTTTATGCAATCAAAAAAAAGAAAAAAACATATCGGCAGAATCACTGCGGTATCAATAGCTGCATTATCATGTGCTTCTGCGATATCAATCTACTCTCTCGCAAGCAGTCAGACTGAAGTCACCCAGCCAGTCAAGGATGATCTTATTGCCGTGAGCAATTATATCTTAGGTAATTCTGATACTGCTCCGGCTAACGCAGACATGGACGGCGACGGAAAAATAGACGCTTTTGATTTGGTGCTGATGAGAAGAGCTATTGCCGCTTCCGCAGAAGATGATAACGCAGAAAAGCATATCTATCTTGAAGGAACTTCAATCCGCTATGAAGGCTCTGGAATGACTCTGAACGAATCAGCTGACACGGTAACTATTTCAAAACCCGGAACATACATCGTTACTGGCGAACTGGAAGATGGTCAGATCATAGTTGATGTTGACAAGGACGCATATCCAGAGGGTGCCGTTGAACTCAGTCTCGAAGGCATGGAAATTTCATGCTCAGATAATTCACCGATATATATCGCAAGTATCGACGATGAGTGTACAATTACCGCAAAGAAAGGTACAGATAACATAATTTCAGATGGTACTTCCTATACGAATGCTGATGAGGATTCAGGAGCAATATACAGTAAGGACGACCTTAAGTTCAAGGGCAAGGGAAATCTTACAGTAAACGGAAATTGTCAGGATGGTATCGTCGGCAAGGATGATGTAAAGATCTATAACGGAAAAATCAAGGTAAATGCTGTTGATGACGGTATCAGAGGAAAGGATTCCGTAAGAATAGGCGATGCAGATGACTTAGGCGTAGAGGACGCTTTCAAGAACCTCTCTGTAACCATTACTACAACATCCGGCGACGGAATCACCTCAACCAATGCAGATGATGAAGGCAAGGGATATATCACAATAAATGGCGGTACCATCTCTATCGACTCGTATGCTGACGGTGTACAGGCTGAACAGGATCTTACTGTCAACGGCGGTGACATCACCATAGAAACATACGAAGGAAGCTCATTCAGCGGAAACGTATCAACAAATCCATGGGGCGGAAGCAGCTCAAGCTCTACCGATATAAGTGCAAAGGGACTTAAATCAGGCGGCATCCTTACAATAAACGGCGGTACAATCAATATTGATTCTTCCGATGACTGTATTCACAGTGCGGGAAATCTCGACCTCATCGGCGGAAAGCTTACACTTGCCACAGCAGATGACGCTTGTCACTCTGATGCAGACGTTATGATAGGAAACGGAACTGAAACTACTTTTGATGATATAATTATCTATGTTACAAAGGGGTATGAAGGTATTGAAGGTCTGAATATCACCCAGAACAGCGGTACAGTCGTTATAAATTCAACTGACGACGGTTACAATGCTGCCGGCGGTGCTGACGGTTCAGGAAATACTTCTCCTGGCGGATGGAATTCAGGTGGCTGGAATTCGGGTGGAAATACCAGCAATTATTCATTGAATCTCAATGGTGGTTTTGCTCTCGTAAACATCTCAGACGGCGACCATGACGGATTCGATTCAAACGGTTCTCTCACGATCAGCGGCGGTTACTTCGTCACAAACGGAAATGAGCCTTTCGACTGCGACGGTACAAAAACATATTCCGGCGGAGTTTACGTTATAAATAAAGGCTCAGGCGGAATGGGTGGCCCCGGCGGTATGGGCGGAGGCGAAATGGCTTCAACAGTTACGGCTTCGTGCTCAGCTAATTCAGGCACAAGAATCACTCTCGCAGATGGAGAAAATATAATCGTTTCATTCATCGCAGGTAAAAATGTCACATCACTTACAGCAGGATGCAGCTCTTATACAGGAGCTAAATTCTACACCGGCGGTACTGTAACAGGAACTCCAATCGCAGAATCAGGCACGCAGATATGCTATGTAGACGGAACTCTCTCCGGTGGTAATGCACTCTGATATTGCTTAATAAACTCACTTTTAACTCTTTATAACAAAAAATTGTGGACTACACCAATAGTCCACAATTTTTTACTCAATCCCTGTTTCTGAACAGTTCCCTGATTACAAGTCCGGCTCCTGCTGCTGTAAGTCCGAACATTATAATAAATATATACGCTGATGTAGTACGCCAGTGTATTCTCGTTGAAAGCAGAATACTCAGCAGAACAATTACAATTCCTATCGCAACGACAGTCCATCCGAACACCTTACGCTCCATAAGAAACAGCATCGCAATTCCTATTATAAGCGGAAGCATGACCATTCCATTCGGTATGTTGAATGATCCGATATGGAAAATATAGCCTCCTCCCCAGCTGCTTGATACATAAAGATTATTGAAAATCATAAACAGACCGCCCGCAAGCATCAGAAGTCCCACGAAAAAGCTGAGGAGATTATCCCCTTCGCTTCTTCCGGAAATTCTTCTTCGTGAAGAAGATGATGATGATGTGCTGTTCATTTCACGAAGCTCCTCATATATTTTTTCAAGCTCCTTGTCGCCGTTTGAATTTGCCATTTTAAAATTCCTCCTTTTTTAGTATTGACATTCTGTTATACTTTGTGGTATAATAGATCTGTTGAGTGATGTGCCGGTGTGATGGAATTGGCAGACGTGTCGGACTCAAAATCCGATGGTAGCAATACCGTACCGGTTCGACCCCGGTCACCGGCACCATTAATATCTCAGTGGGAGCGTTTTTGACGCTCCCTTTTTTATCAGTTTACGAGCTCGATATAATCCTTTGAGACGTATCCAAAGCTGTTTTTGAACACGATCTTGTACCAGTCGCCTTCCATACCGACTATCTCTACGAGGCTTCCCTTTGCGACCATTCCGATAACATCATATCCCTTATCAGGACCTTTTCTTACATTGAGATCTGTTTCCTTTGTCACAACTCTGCCATGCTGATTCTGCGGAGTTGTGCTTCCTGTCGAAACAACAAGCAGAACACTCGTACCTTCCTTCACCTTTGTCTCTGGAGCTATATCCTGACTGATAACACTGCCTGCCGGTACTGAATCGCTTTCCCTATATGCCGTATTCACTAAAAGTCCGTACTTTTCTATTTCATTCTTAGCGTCTTCAAAGCTTCTTCCCCGTACATCCGGAACAGATACTTCTTCACTTCCCTTAGAAACATAAAGCACTATTTCTGTTCCCTCAACAACTACTGTTTTTTCCGGAACACTCTGACGAATTACAACATCCTTCGTTCCCTCAGAATATTCTTCTACGATTTCCACAATGAAGCCTGCTTCCTCAAGAAGCTTTGCTGCTTCAGCACCGTTTATTCCGCATACATTTGGCATTGAATAACGTCTCAGCTCCGGTGATTCAGTTTCAGGCTCAGCAGATGTAGTCTCGACTATCGAAGATGAATCATCGTCATCGTCCTTCTTTTTATCGCTATCTTCTCCGATGGTTATCTCGTTTACACTGTCATTTCCTGAATCATCATCTCTGTTATTAAAGAGCATTACCAATATTACTCCGACAATGGCACTGAGAAGCAGAACAGCAATAATCACAAGAATTATTAATCCGCTGTTTCCGCTTTTCTTTTTTTTGCTGTAAGCCGGCGAAGGTGTCTGATACATTCTCTGAGCATTGTAACCTGCCTGATCCCCATACATATTCTGTGGCTGCTGGGAATACCCCTGCGGCTGCCCACCATAGGGTGCAGGAGACTGCGGCTGAGGATACCCCTGCGGCTGTCCGCCATAAGGTGCAGAAGACTGTGGCTGAGGGTATCCCTGCTGCCTTCCACCATAGGGAGCAGTAGGCTGTGTTTGCTGCTTATTTGCGTACATATCTCCGTATATCTGCTGACCGGCAGCATTTCCCTGCGGATATGCCTGCTGAGATCTCTGATTGTTTTTATCAAACGGATTCCGACTTATTGTATTTACGTTATCAGCTGACGTATATACCGTCTGTTCGTTATCTGAATTTTTATTAAACTCTGCCATATTTCTTTCCGCCGCCTCATGACAGCAGACCCCACCTCCATTATATAAGTCCTGAAGTTTCAAATATTCCGAAGTACAGAAGAACAAGCACACCGAGGATTATTCTGTACCAGCCAAACACCTTGAAATCATGCTTTTTGATGTAATCCATAAGGAATTTTATTACTACTACTGAAACAACAAATGCTGTTATCATTCCTGCAAGAAGAACAGCAATCTCCGTTCCTGTAAAGTCAAAACCGAACTTCACTATCTTAAGGAGACTTGCCCCGAACATTACCGGAATTGCAAGATAGAATGTAAACTCAGCGGCTACTGTTCTTGAAACTCCGATAAGCAATGCTCCGACAATTGTTGCACCTGAACGTGAGGTTCCCGGAAAAACTGCGGCAATAAGCTGGAATGCACCAATTATAAGTGCCGTTTTATATGTAAGCTCGCTGATACTGCTTATTTTCGCCTGTCTGTCCTTGTTCCAGTTTTCAACAACTATAAATGCTATACCAAAAACAATCAGTGCGATTGATACCGTCAGAGGATTATAGAACAGCCTGTTCAGCACATCGTCAAAGAGAAGTCCCACAGCTGCCGCAGGAATACAGGCGATAAGCACCTTGAACCACATGGAAAATATATCCTTTTTGATAAAAGCTCCCGCCCCGTTCTCAGAAAGAGGTACGGCATTGTTCTTTTTTCCGAACGGCCAGAGCTTTTTCCAGTAGATAAGCACTACTGCCATAATCGCTCCGAGCTGGATTACTACATCGAACATCTCCTTGAATTCATCACTCATCTTCATTTTCAGGAATTCATCAACAAGAATCAGATGTCCGGTACTGCTGACAGGAAGCCATTCCGTTATACCTTCAACAATTCCGAGAAATATTGATTTGATAATCTCTGCCATACTAATTTTTTCTCCTTTTCTTCATCTTTATTTCATTATATTGATTATATCATACAAATATTATAATGTCAAACAATATACCAATATTTCACCATTTGTAATCATACCGTTATATTCAGAAAAAATCTGTGTAATTCTGATAAATTCCCGTTGACATTTTCCGGAATATATGCTATAATCATGGTATATTTCAAAGGCTATGACGAAGAGGAGTAGGTATGTTTCCGCTTTCAGAGAGCTGTCGGGCGGTGTGAGACAGCAGCAAGGGATATACTGAAGTAGCTTCTGAGCTTCATGGGCGAAGGTTTCTGTGTAGTCCATGACGTGATTCTCACGTTACAGAGAAAGAAGTTGCATGACTTCGCAGAGTGCGGGATTTTCCCGAATTCAGGTGGTAACACGGACTATGTTCGCCCTGAACCTATTTCTACGGTTCGGGGTTTTTTAATACCCGGATCAATTTATTCAGAAGGAGAAATTTAAAATGGCAAAGGAACTTGCTAAATCCTACAATCCAAAGGATTTTGAGGACAGAATCTATGCTGCATGGAACGACAACGGATGCTTCCGTGCAGAGGTTGACGAAAAGAAAACACCCTATACTATCGTAATTCCCCCTCCGAACATCACAGGACAACTCCATATGGGACACGCCCTCGATGAAACACTTCAGGATATCCTTATCCGCTGGAAGCGTATGAGCGGATATTCTGCTCTCTGGCTTCCCGGAACAGATCACGCAGCTATCGCAACAGAAGCCAAGATAGTTGAGGCTATGCGCAAAGAAGGCGTTACAAAGGAAGATCTCGGACGTGACGGCTTCATGGAGCGTGCATGGGAATGGAAAAAGCAGTACGGCGGACGTATCTGCGAACAGCTCAAGAAGCTCGGTTCATCCTGCGACTGGTCAAGAGAGCGTTTCACAATGGACGAGGGCTGCTCAAAGGCTGTCAAGGAAGTTTTCATAAAATATTACGAAAAAGGTCTTATCTATCGTGGTGAGAGAATTATAAACTGGTGTCCGAAATGTAAGACATCCCTTTCTGACGCAGAAGTAACATACGAGGATCAGGCTGGTCATTTCTGGCACCTCCGCTACAAGATAAAAGACGCTGACGGCTATCTGGAGCTTGCAACAACACGTCCTGAAACACTTCTCGGTGATACAGCGGTTGCAGTAAACCCCAACGATGAGCGTTACAAGGATTTAGTCGGCAAAATGGTTATTCTTCCTCTCGTTCACCGTGAAATTCCTGTCGTTGCTGATGATTATGTTGAAATGGACTTCGGAACCGGCGTTGTAAAAATCACTCCGGCACACGACCCCAACGATTTCGAGGTTGGTCTCCGTCATAATCTCCCGATCATCAACGTTATGAACGATGACGCTACAATCGTTGACGATTACCCGAAGTATGCCGGCATGGACAGATTCGAGGCAAGAAAGGCTATCGTTGCCGATCTTGAAGCAGAAGGTGCTCTCGTTAAGATTGAGGAATACAGCCACAATGTTGGTACCTGCTACCGCTGCGGAACTACCGTTGAGCCCAAGGTTTCTACTCAGTGGTTCGTTAAGATGCAGCCCCTCGCTCAGCCCGCTATCGACGCTGTAAAGAACGGCGATACAAAGTTTGTTCCTGAGCGTTTCGACAAGATTTACTTCCACTGGCTTGAAAATATCCGTGACTGGTGCATCTCCCGTCAGATCTGGTGGGGACATCAGATTCCTGCGTTCTACTGCGACGAATGCGGCGAAATGATCGTGACAAAGGAAGATTCCGCTGTATGCCCCAAGTGCGGAAAGCCTATGAGACAGGATCCCGATACGCTTGATACATGGTTCAGCTCTGCTCTCTGGCCGTTCTCAACTCTCGGCTGGCCTGAGAAAACTGCTGATCTCGACTATTTCTACCCCACAAACACACTCGTTACCGGCTATGATATCATCTTCTTCTGGGTTATCAGAATGATGTTCAGCGGTCTTGAAAATATGGGTAAGGTTCCTTTCGATACTGTTCTTATTCATGGTCTTGTCCGTGACGCTCAGGGACGCAAGATGTCCAAATCGCTCGGCAACGGTATTGATCCGCTTGAGGTTATCAATGAATACGGTGCTGACGCTCTCAGATTTATGCTCGCTACCGGAAATTCTCCCGGAAACGATATGCGATACATCGATGACAAGGTAAAGGCTGCAAGAAACTTCGCAAACAAGCTCTGGAATGCTTCACGCTTCATCATGATGAATCTCCCTGAGGACTTTGAGTTCAAGGGACTTCCCGAAAAGCTTGAAATCGAGGATAAATGGCTTATCAACAAGTTCAACAAGCTTGCTAAGGAGGTCGGCGAAAACCTCGATAAGTTTGAACTCGGCGTCGCTTCACAGAAGATTTACGACTTTATCTGGGATATCTACTGCGACTGGTACATTGAAATCACAAAGCCCAGAATTCAGGCAGGCGGCGAATCCAAGGCAAACGCACAGGCTGTTCTTGTGTGGGCAATGCAGGGTATGCTGAAGCTCCTTCATCCCTTCATGCCGTTCATTACTGAGGAAATCTGGCAGGTTCTTACAAATGAAAAGTCTATGATCATCCTTGAAACATATCCCACATACGACAGCTCTATCGACTATACAGCCGAAGAAAAGGCATTTGAAAAGGTTATTTCTGCTATCAAGGCTGTAAGAAATACACGCACTGAGATGAACGTTCCGCCATCAGTAAAGGCTAAGCTTATCATCGAAACTGATGAGCCTGAGCTTTACACATCATGTGCAGCATTCTTTGAGAAGCTCGCTTCCGCTTCTTCCGTTGAGGCAGGAGCTTCCGTAGAACACGAAAACTGTGCAAATGCCGTTACAGATTCCGCAAGAATTTTCATTCCTATGAACGAGCTTGTTGACAAGGAAAAGGAAATCGCTCGTCTTGAAAAGGAAAAGGCTAAGGTTCAGAAGGATCTTGACTTCCTCAGCGGAAAGCTGAATAATCCCGGATTTGTTGCAAAGGCTCCTGCACAGCTCATCGAGGCTGAAAAGGCAAAGCTCGCAAAGGCAGAAGAAAAAATGGCTAAGATTGAACAGTCAATCGCCGCCTTCAAGGCATAAAATGGCAATCGACAGGGAAGATATCTTCCGCTATGTCAGGGAAAAATACAGCACCTCTCCCGATTATCCGTGGGAGAGGGACGCTGATTCCGCTGTACTCAGAAAATCAAACAAAAAATGGTACGGACTTGTCATGAACGTCCGCAGAAGCGTTATTGACGGAAAAAGCGGCGGCTGCACTGATATTCTCAATGTAAAGTGCAGTCAGCTCGTCCGTGAAGTACTCATCAGCGAAGGGAAAGCGATTCCGGCTTACCACATGAACAAGCGGCTGTGGATAAGTATTCCACTTGACGGTGGAATTTCCTTTGACGAGATCTGCGGCGTGATTGATGAAAGCTATGGAATGGTGAAATAATTATGATTAAACACATTGTAATGTTCAAGTTCAAAGCAACAGAGGGAATGAGCGAATATGACAACGCTCTTGAAGCAAAAAAGCGTTTCGAGGACGTAATTGCAAATGTAAAGGAACTGAAAAAAGGCGAGCTTGTTATCAACTCCGCTGACGCTCCCGAAAGCAATTACACAATAGCTCTTATCTGTGATTTTGACGATATAGAGGGACTTAACGCATATCAGGTACATCCGGCACACGTTGAGTTTGCAAAATTCATAGGCACAGTAAAAACAGAACGTGCCTGCATTGACTACGAATTTAATGCGTGATGCGTATTAAAGAAATAAAATATTGCCGTTAGCACTGTACGGCAGAAAACGGAGGGAAAAAACATGACAAACTTAAAAGGAAAATGGGCGCTTCTCACTGGCGCAAGCAGAGGAATCGGATATCTTTCTGCAATCGAAATGGCTAAACAGGGCTGTAATCTCGTACTTCACAGCCGCAGCGCAGAGCACTGTCAGAAGGTTCTTGATGATGTAAAGGCTCTCGGCGTTGACGCTTATGTCGTTGAAGCCGAGCTTTCCGATCTTGATTCTGTTGAGAAAATGCTCGCTGAGATTGATGCAAAGGGTACTCCCATTGACATCATCCTCAATAACGCCGGACTTCAGATCGCATACCGTACTGAATATCTCAAAACTCCTGTATCTGACTACGATATCAGCTTCAAGGTAAACACAACTGCTCCTATGATGATCTGCTATCACTTCCTGCCTCAGATGGCTGAGCGTGGCTTCGGAAGAATCGTAAATACTACAAGCGGTATAAATCTCGAACCTGAACAGGCTGGATATTCCGCTGCAAAAGCTGCTCTCAACAAAGTAACTATCGACCTCGGATTAAAGTATCAGGGAACTGATATCACTCTTAACCTCGCTGATCCCGGCTGGTGCAGAACTGATCTTGGCGGCCCTAACGCTCCCAATTCACCCGAAAGTGCACTCCCCGGAGTTCTTGTCGGAGCTTTCGTAAACGACAAAAAATCGGGAAGAATCTTCTCTGCACAGGAATTCTCAGGCATGAGTCTTGAGGACGCTGTTGCAAAGGCTGAATCTCAGGACAGTCCCTACTGATATGAATTTTGATCAGGCTATGGAATTCATCGGCTCGTACAGCAAGTCAGGAAAGCCGGTGACGGATCTCTCCCGTGCGGAAGATCTTATGAAACGTATAGGAAACCCCGAAAAATCACTGAAATTTGTTCATGTAGCCGGTACTAACGGAAAAGGCTCCACTGTTGAGTACATCTCAAACGCACTTATATACTCAGGGTATAAGACAGGACAGTTCACATCGCCTTTCGTACTTCATTATACAGACAGAATCCGCATAAACGGTACCGAAATTGATGAAGAATCTCTCTGCAAAATCGCAGAATTCGTCCGTGAATGTGTTGCCGGTCAGGAATATTCGCAGTTTGAAATCACTATGGCTATTGCTCTGCTGTGGTTTGAACGTGAGAACTGCGATATCGTTGTTCTTGAAACCGGAATCGGAGGTCTGCTGGATTGCACAAATGTAATTCCTCCCCCTCTTGTATCGGTTATAACCTCAATTTCCCTTGATCATACGGCGATTCTTGGCGATACCGTTGAAAAAATCGCACATCAGAAAGCTGGAATAATCAAGGAAAATTCTTCCGTTGTACTGTCAATGTTCAATAAGGCAGGCGTTACCGATATCGTAAAGGAAACAGCACATCAGAAAAATGCAGAATTCATAATGCCTGATTTCCGGCAATTTGAACGTCTGGCTATGCAGACAGATGGAACTCCCTTTATTTACAAAGGCGAACAGTACAAAACTGCAATGTTCGGATTCCATCAGCCTGTAAATGCCGCAACAGCAATCGAAGTATGCCGCTGTCTTGTGAAAAAAGGAGTAGTTGTTCCTGAATACGCAATAAAAAAAGCTGTCAATGAAACTCAGGTCAGGGCCCGTGTACAGTATATTGACAGTAACCCGCCTTTTATAGTTGATGGCGGACATAATTATGATGGAATAACGGCACTCTGGAATGTACTTGGCGATATAAGTCTTAAGGGTAGAAGTATTTACACAGTCATGGGCATGATCGACTCAAAAGATTACAAAAAAGGTGTTGAGATGATTTCAAAACTCAGCGACATATTCTTCGCCGTTGACGATTTTGCACCAAATGCAGTTCCTGCTGAAATGCTCGCTGAAATCGCCGGAAAGCATACTTCCGCAGAAGCCTGTATTCTGCTTGAAGAAGCAGTCGCAAAAGCAAAGTCTCTCGCCCTCGAAAACAACGGTATTATTGTTGTGTGCGGCTCGCTCTATCTTGCAAGTAAGTATCTCAATATGTACGAAAATCCACAAAATTAGCAGTATTTACAACAGATATATTTGTAATCACCTACAAATATATCTGTTTTTTTCGATTTGATGCAATAAAGTCTTGAAATTTTTCTCATGTAATGATATAATTTTATAAACTGCTATGCAGAATCTATTAAAGGGGGTTTTTTAACATGGCGTTAAAAAATCAGTATCTTATCGACTTACTTGAAAGAGTTAAAAAAAGAAATCAGGGCGAGCCTGAGTTCATTCAGACTGTAACAGAAGTTCTTGAAACTCTTGAGCCTGTTGCTGAAAAGAGACAGGATTACATCGATGCAGGTGTTTTTGAGAGAATCGTTGAGCCTGAGAGACAGATTATCTTCCGTGTTCCGTGGGTAGACGACAACGGCAAGACTCAGGTTAACAGAGGCTTCAGAGTTCAGTTCAACTCTGCAATCGGCCCATACAAGGGCGGTCTCAGATTCCACCCCTCAGTATACAGCGGTATTATTAAGTTCCTCGGCTTTGAGCAGACATTCAAGAACAGCCTTACTTCCCTCCCTATGGGCGGCGGCAAGGGTGGTTCAGACTTTGATCCTCAGGGCAAGTCTGACGCTGAAGTTATGCGTTTCTGCCAGAGTTTCATGACAGAGCTTTCAAAGCATATCGGTCCTGACCTCGACGTTCCTGCTGGTGACATCGGTGTTGGTGCACGTGAAATCGGCTACCTCTTCGGTCAGTACAAGAGACTCCGCAACGAGTTTACAGGCGTTCTTACAGGTAAGGGCATCTCCTACGGCGGCTCTCTTATCCGTCCCGAAGCTACTGGCTACGGTGCAGTTTACTACACTGTTGAAATGCTTAACTACTTCGGTGACAGCATCAAGGGCAAAACTTTCGCTATCTCCGGCTTCGGTAACGTTGCATGGGGTACTGTAAAGAAGGTTAATGAGCTCGGCGGTAAGGTTGTTACAATCTCTGGTCCTGACGGATATATCTACGATCCCGATGGTATCAGCACTCCTGAAAAGGTTGATTATCTCCTCGAAATGCGTGCTTCATGCCGCAACAGAGTTCAGGATTACGCTGATAAGTTCGGCGTTGAGTTCTTCCCTGGTCAGAAGCCATGGGGAACTAAGGCTGATATCATCATGCCTTGTGCTACTCAGAACGAAGTTGACATGGCTGAGGCTAAGCAGATCGTTGAAAACGGCGTTAAGTACTATGTAGAAGTTTCCAACATGCCTACTACAAACGAGGCTGTTGCATACCTCAAGGAAAACGGAGTTATCGTTGCTCCTTCAAAGGCTGTTAACGCAGGCGGTGTTGCTGTTTCTGGTCTTGAAATGTCACAGAACTCTATGAGATATTCATGGACAGAAGAAGAAGTTGACGCTAAGCTCAAGGGCATCATGAAGAACATCTTCGAGGCTTCTCTCAATGCTGCTAAGGAATACGGCTTCGGCGACGATCTCGTTGCTGGTGCTAACATTGCTGGCTTCCTCAAGGTTGCTGAGGCAATGAAGGCTCAGGGCTGCGTTTGATTCCATATTGATATGAATAAAAATCCTCCCTTTTTCGGGAGGATTTTTTGCGTTTAATCTGATGCGTAGCCGTTGCTTAATTCACATTTTTTGATATATTTATATTAATCCTCGCCCTCTGTATAATCAAAAGAGGACGGTGTTTCGTCGCCAGCCTTACAGAACTGCGTCTCATACAGCTGCGAATAAACACCACCGAGTCCTATCAGCTCACTGTGCGTACCTCGTTCAGCAATTACTCCATTACTTATAACAAGGATTTCATCAGCAGCAAGTATCGTTGACAATCTGTGTGCAATCAGAATACTCGTTCGTGAAGTGATAAGAGGCTCTATGGCGTCCTGAATTTTCTGCTCCGATATGGAATCAAGAGCCGAAGTCGCTTCATCAAAGATCATCAGTGCAGGATCCTTAAGAAGAACTCTTGCAATCGAAATACGCTGCTTCTCACCGCCTGAAAGCTTAAGACCACGGTTTCCGACTACTGTGTCAAGTCCAGTTTCCTGATTCTCAATAAAGTCATAGATGTTAGCCTTTTTACACGCTTCGATGAGTTCTTCCTCTGTTGCATCAGGCTTTGCATAGAGAAGATTCTGCCGTATCGTGCCATTGAAAAGATACGTCTCCTGACTTACAATTCCGATGTTGCTGCGGAGATATTCAAGATCAAGTCTGCGTACATCCACATCGTCGAACGTTACCGATCCTGATGTGACATCCCACAATCTCGGAATAAGATTTATGAGCGTACTCTTTCCAGAACCCGAAGGTCCTACGACAGCTATACATTTTCCGCTTTCAAGAGTGAAATTTATATCTGTAAGTATCTGACGTTCCTTTTCATAGTAGAAGCCTACATTTCTGAACACAACCTCGCCCTTTGCTTTTCCTTCAGGACATACCGCATCCGGAGCATTTTCAATTTCAACCGGCATATCGAAATACTCAAAAATACGGGTGAACATCGCCATTGAACGTATCCAGTCAACCTGAATGTTGAGAAGCTGATTTACCGGACCATACATCTTTCCAAGCAATGCCACAAGAACTGTAATATCACCGACAGTTATTGTGCTGTCAAATTGCATCATGAGTATTCCGCCTGCAAGGTAAAGCAGCATTGGTCCGATACTTGAAAATGTACTCAGAGCCACACGGAACCAGCGTCCTGCCATTCCTTCACGGATATTGAGCTTTACCATCCGCTTGTTGGATTCTTCATATTTTTCATACTCGGCTTTTTCCATTCCAAACAGCTTGACAAGAAGCTGTCCGCTTACTGACATTGTTTCATTCAGAATTCCGTTGATTTCATCACTGCATTCCTGAGATTCTGAGGTTATAGACCAGCGTGTCTTTCCAGCACTTCTTGTAGGTATTATAAACAGCGGAATCACTACTATTCCCACCAGTGCCATAACCCAGCTCTGCTGGAACATGACTATCAATGCAACTATCAGCGTAATCGAATTTGAAAGAATACTCGTAAGAGTACTTGTAATTATCTGCTGAACTCCTGAAATATCGCTCGTCATTCGGGTTATAATATCACCCTGATTATTCGATGTAAAGAATCTCTGCGACATTTTCTGGAGATGCCTGTACATCTTATTTCGCATATCGTATGTAATATGCTGGGCTATCCATGTATTCATATAGCTTTCCAGCACTCCGATAAGATTTGCTCCGAGCGTTACGGACAACGACAGGACGATAAAAAGTACAAGCTTGCTCATACTTCTTCCGATAAGTCCCTCGTCGATTATTTTTCCCGTCAGCACTGACGGCATAAGATTGAGTACAGATGAAATCACAATTGCGATCATCACGATAGTCATCTGTTTCCAGTAAGGTTTAAGGTAGGAAAAGATACGTTTAAGCATTCCCTTCGTCACCTTCGGACGATTTTTCTTTTCTTCCTCAGTTAAAAAACTCTGCCTTCTTGGACCTCCCATAGGCGGCATATGGATTTCTCCTTTCAATACAATTTACCGCTTATATTTTACCATATTTTTTTTATCACCGCAACTGTTTTCATCATATTTCCACAAAATTTCGCAAAAAAATACAGAGAGCTTCAATACTCTCTGTATAAATCATATTTCCAGCAGATTTTTACTGCTCATCCTCTGCTCTTTTAAGGAATTCTGCAAAAACTTCTTCCAGAAGTGCTTCATCCTCAACAGAAACAAATTCATCTGTTTCTTCGTCTTCACCGGCAATCACCTCAAGGATAACTACTTCATCCTCTGTATCCTCAAAAGGCAGAAGAACAACGAATTCACGTTCCTTGTATTCGATCAGGTCGAGTACTTCAAATGAAACATCCTCGCCGTTGTCATCGGTGAGAGTTATAAAGCTTCCGTTATCTTCCATTTCCTCGTTCATTTCAAGATCCTTGTCCATATTTTCACTCATAAAAATTGTACCTCCTTAAGGTTATCTTATGTTTTTATTTTACCATATCTTTCCCTGAAAATCAATAGATTATCCATAATATTTTCTCTTTCTGCGGATATAATATCTTCGGGAGATGATATTATGAATAACAGAAGATTTCCTTTTCCTGAGCCAGAAAAAAACGAACTTAAATACGTCTGTCCGTCCGCTTCATGGGGCGATATGACGGGACTTATCCCAACCGGAACCGAGGAACACAGCGAGCTTGAATCCTATGAGGAAATGTATCCTTTTCTTCCTCGTCCTGAAGCAAGTACAAAAGACTGATACAAAAATGCCGCACAAAGCATACTCTGTGCGGCATTTATCATTTAAGCTTCAATGCGGAATTCAGCTGATATTTCCGGTGATCACAAGAGTGCTGATACCGGGCTGTACTGACCATGCTCCCGTTGCAGGATCCTGAACATAGGTTGCAGCCGGAACAGTAATCTGTCCTTCAAGAGATGTGAACACGCCTGTTGATTCGGAATAATCGTAATTACCCCCCTCAGTCCACGATACTCCGTTAAACTGAGCTGTAAGATCAGTGAGTGCAGGAGTAAAATCATCCCTGAAAATGACATCATCATCCACATCCACAGCAGTACTGCCGTTATTCTGGATAGTAAAGGTATATGTCACTCTGCCGTTTTCCTCAACGGCGGCAGGACTGAGTGACTTGCTGATTGACAGAAATGCAGAATTCTCCGGAGTAGTTGTTGAAGTGGCAGAAATATCTGAAAAGCCTTCGCCGCTTACTGTTGCGGTATTAGTTATTGACGCGTCCTCGCCCAGCGGAGCAAAGCTGTTTGCACGGGCAGAATACACAATAATAGCATTTCCTCCTGCCGGAACGCTTATTCCTGTAATGGTAAGCGGATTCTCAGATGTCACGTCCGGATCATCCTGCGGAATTCCGTTTACAAAGTATCTTACAGTATCCGTGATATACGTCAGCGGAACTACGCTGTCATCCGGCGGATTGAAAACGTATTCGCCGAGATCATCGGTGATAGTTACGTTGTCATAGCTTACGGAGCTGTTATTTACGATACTTATAACATAGCTGTTATCTCTGTCAGCGGAATAACTGCTGTTTACAGGTGTTTTTGTCACAAAGAGATTTTCAAGGATCTCTCCGGCTGTAATATTGGAGCTTGCTACATTGCCATTATAAGACAAAGTAGCCTGATTATAGAAAGTTGCCATAAAAATTCCTCCATTGGCAATAGTTGACAATATTAAAGGGAAAAGAATTACTCTTTTCCCTTACTATTATATTCACTTACTGCCTTTTCCGAAGATTGTCCGGATAACAGAAGTTATTTCATCCTCATGACTGCGGAAATCGTCAAGCTGATGAGCAAGCTGTCTCTGACGTTCAATACATTGTTCCAGAGATTTATTGGGAAAGCTCTTGTTTCCCATGCTGTATCTTTCCAGAAGCTCGTTGATTATAAGCAGAGTTCCGTCATAAAGATAATTTATCTCATCATCTGTAAGCAGCCCTCCCACACCTTCGGCAAATCCTTTTACCGACTCTGATATCTTCTGCATATCAAAGCCGTTTGTTGTCACGGAACGAAGCATATCGCCGAAATCCACAAAGGCATATCCTCTTGAAGCAGTATCAAGATCAATGACTGCCGGAGGCTCTCCGAAAATCACGTTGTCCGCTTTCGTATCACCGTGAATATTCCTCATCGGCAGCGAAAGATCGAATTCATGAAGCTTCATGGGAACTTTCAGTTTCATATCACCGGAATTGAGCACTTTCAGAAAACGTCCGACAGCAAATCCGTGTATATAGGCAGAATACTCCCCTGTCGGATCAATATAGCTGTACATCCGCCATATTTCGCCGTTTTCTTCCAGATACATACTTCCGTTATGTTCAAGAAAGATGGGAATCTGCACTCCGCAGTCTGGATTTTTTGAAAACGCCTTTAAAATCAGCTCTGTATTTTCTGCGATTATCTCCGGATCCTTAAATATATCACGGTTCAGTGATTGCAGAATATACTTGCCGCCGGAACAATCCAGCAGAAACGACCGGTTGATATGCCCGCTTTTCAGCTTCGCAGAGGAAAGGATATTTCCGGCACCGAAAAGTCCGGCTATATGACCGATATCCATATCAGTTTTTAAGGCTCTGCATAGGTGCAGGAATTCTTCCTCCTCGGCTTATGAACTTAGCCGGTGATTTCTCCTTGATGGGCATTACAGGACCGCTTCCGAGAAGTCCGCCGAATTCGAGAGTTTCGCCTTCTTTTCTTCCGATAGCCGGAATAAGACGTACAGCGGTAGTCTTTGAGTTCACCATGCCGATAGCGGCTTCGTCAGCGATAATAGCAGAAATAGTCTCGGGAGTGATATCTCCGGGAACAACTATCATATCAAGTCCCACTGTGCATACAGCAGTCATAGCCTCAAGCTTTTCAAGAGTAAGAGTTCCGGCAACTGCTGCGTCTATCATGCCGGCATCCTCTGAAACAGGGATAAATGCTCCCGACAGACCTCCGACTGTTGATGAAGCCATAACTCCACCCTTCTTTACAGCGTCATTGAGCATTGCAAGGCATGCTGTTGTGCCGTGTGTTCCGCACTGTTCAAGTCCCATTTCTTCGAGGATATGAGCAACACTGTCTCCGATAGCCGGAGTAGGTGCGAGCGAAAGATCAACAATACCGAAGGGAACATTCAGCAGTTCAGACGCTCTTGCGCCGACAAGCTGTCCCATTCTTGTTATCTTGAATGCAGTCTTTTTGATGATATCTGCCAGTTCATTGATAGAAGCTTCCGGATACTTTGCAAGAGCAGCACGAACTACACCGGGACCTGATACGCCCACATGAATTTCGCAGTCAGGTTCGCCGACGCCGTGGAATGCTCCAGCCATGAACGGATTATCCTCAACAGCATTGCAGAATACAACAAGCTTTGCAGGACCAATACAGTCACGGTCTGCCGTTCTTTCAGCTGATTCCTTGACAATTCTTCCCATGAGAGCTACTGCATCCATGTTGATTCCTGATTTTGTTGAACCGATATTTACTGAAGAGCAGATATTCTGTGTAACATCAAGTGCCTCAGGAATAGATTCGATAAGAGCACGGTCGCCGGCACTGAATCCCTTATGTACGAGAGCAGAGTATCCGCCGATAAAGTTTACTCCGCAGATATCGGCTGCTCTCTGGAGAGTTTTTGCGAACTTAACAGGATTCTGTCCCGGACAGGCAGCTGCAAGCATAGCAATCGGGGTAACGGAAATTCTCTTGTTAATGATCGGGATTCCGTATTCCTTTTCGATTCTCTGTCCTACCGGAACAAGTTCCTTTGCACAGCGTACTATCTTTTCGTAAACCTTTTCACAGGCACGGTCGATATCAGTATCAATGCAGTCAAGGAGAGAAATTCCCATTGTTATTGTTCGTATATCCAGACATTCATCCTGAATCATACGGATAGTTTCAAGTATATTATATACGTTAAGCATTATCTGTTTCCTTTCGTGATAAAACCTGTAATCTTATACAGAGTGCATTGAGTTGAAGATATCCTCATGTTGCGTATGAATTGAAAGTCCCATCTTTGTGCCGAGGTCGGTCATTTTATCAACAAGCTCTGAAAAATCACCGTTTATTGCAGAAATATCAACCAGCATTATCATTGCAAACATATCCTGAAGAACACTCTGGGTAACCTCGATAACATTTACATTGAAATCTGAACAGATTCCGCTTACCTTATGAAGGATACCAACAGTATCCTTACCGATTACAGTAACAACTGCACGCATATTAAAAATCTCCTTTATATAAAAATATAATATTACTTTATACATTATAGCACATAATTATGAATAAAGAAAGGTTTTTATATAATTTTATTTTTTAACCATAAAATATGTGGAAACATCTGAAAAAATATGATATAATAGGATTATCAACTTTTTGGACGGTGTGAATTATGAAGTACATTGACTGCCACACACATACTCAGTTCTCAATGGATTCCGAGGCTGATATCAACGAAATGATAGAACGTGCTATTGAACTTGATCTTGCCGCATACGCTATTACCGACCACTGCGAATGCAGTACATGGTATCCGAAGGAACACTATCAGAATACAGAGGTTTTTGACTACTTCAACTACGCAGACGATTTCAGACGCTCAGTTGAAGCAGTTACCGCATTAAAAGAAAAATACGACGGCAGAATAAATCTTATCTGCGGCACAGAACTCGGACAGATACTCCACGATACCGAAGCCGCCGCAATCGCTTCGTCCGATGAACGTCTTGATTTCATTATCGGTTCAGTTCATCAGATAGTCGGAGAAAAGGACTTCTACTACATAGATTACGAAAACATGACTATGGATGAAATATATAACCTTCTGGAACGCTACTTCAAAGAAGTCTATGAGCTTTGCAGAAGTGGTATTCCCGATGTCATAGGTCATCTCACCTACTGTCTGAGATATATGAAGCAAAGACACAACATCTGTCCCGATATCAGCCGCTTTGACGAGATAATCGCAGAAAGCTTCCGTGAGCTTGCAGCTAAGGACAAGGGTATTGAAATCAATACCTCCGGCATACGTCAGGGCTTCGGAGATACCTTCCCCGACCTGAAATATGTAAAGCTGTTCCGTGATCTCGGCGGAAAGCTTGTTACTGTGGGCTCGGACGCTCACTCTGTCGAGGATATCGCCAAAAATGCCGCTGACGGTTTCAGCATAGCACGAGCGGCAGGCTTCGATCGCCTGTGCTATTTCAAAAACAGAAAACCGTATTTTATAGAGATCTGATTGAAAAAGATCTTTTGAAAATAATCTGATTAAGGAAAGGATTTTATTTATGAACGACATTATCAATATCTTACAGCAGAATGCCCGTATTTCAGACGCCGCCCTCGGTGAAATCCTCGGTATATCCCCTGAAGAAGCCGGAAAGAAAATCAAAAAGCTTGAGGATGAAGGCGTTATCAAAGGATACAGCGTTATCGTGGATGACGAAAAATATGACAGCTCAATAGTATATGCAACTATTCAGCTTAAAGTAACTCCCCAGCGTGACTGCGGCTTCGATGTTATCGCCAAGACTATCATGATGTACGACGAGGTTGAAAGCGTAAGCCTTATGTCTGGTGCATACGACCTCGCTGTTGAGGTAAAGGGAAACAACCTCAAGGATGTAGCTCTCTTTATTTCAGAAAGACTTTCTACTATTGAAGGAGTTCTCTCTGCATCCACACACTTTATTCTCAAAAAATACAAGGAAAAAGGCATCTTCATCGACGGAGAAGAGCCGGACGAAAGGGGTCTGGGTTAATAGTGATTGATTACGATAAGGTACTGTCTGATAAAGTAAAAAGCATAAAGCCCTCCGGTATACGAAAATTTTTTGATATTGCCGGCAGCATGGAAGGCGTTATCAGTCTCGGTGTTGGCGAACCAGACTTTTCTACTCCGTGGGTAATCCGCAAGGCCGCTATTCAGGTTCTTGAAAGAAAGCACGTCATTTATGGTCCGAATAAGGGAATCGCCCCTCTCAGAAATGCCGTAAGCCGTAAGATTGAAAAGAATCACGGTGTAAAATACTGTCCGGAAGATGAAATCCTTATAACTGTCGGCGGCTCCGAAGCTATTGACCTTGCTCTCAGGGGAATAATCAATCCCGGCGATGAGGTTCTTGTAGTCGAACCATGCTTCGTATGCTATGCACCCCTTGTTGAGCTTGCCGGAGGTGTTCCTGTATCTGTTCCCACAAGAATAGAAAACAACTTCAAGCTTACTTTAGAGGATTTCAGGGACAAGGTAACCGACAGAACAAAGATGATTATCATCCCCTTCCCGAACAATCCTACCGGAGCTATCATGACAAAGGAAGATCTCGAACCTATTGCGGAATTCCTCAGAAATACCGATATCATGGTTCTCTCCGATGAGATATACTCCGAGCTTACATA
This sequence comes from Ruminococcus sp., assembly GCA_045587105.1. GTDB lineage: Bacteria > Bacillota > Clostridia > Oscillospirales > Ruminococcaceae > Ruminococcus. Next base: position 73,501 of record JAZNBR010000040.1, on the reverse strand, counting down.
CGGAAGAAAGCACTACTCTATCATTGAGATGGAAGGAATGGCAGAGCGTACTATCTATGTAAACGGTTTCTCAAAAGCATATGCAATGACCGGCTGGAGACTCGGATATGTTGCTGCTCCGGAGCCTGTTGTTACCCAGATATCCAAGATTCACCAGTACGGAATCATGTGTAGTCCCTATATAAGCCAGAATGCCGCCATTGAAGCTCTTGAATCATGCGACAGCGAGGTTCAGAAAATGGTTGATGAATACAATATCAGACGACGCTATCTTGTAAGCGAATTCAATCGTCTCGGTCTGACCTGCTTTAACCCTGAGGGAGCTTTCTATGTATTCCCCTGCATTAAAAGCACCGGTCTGTCCAGTGAGGATTTCTGTGAGCGACTGCTCTTTGAGGAAAAGGTTGCCGCTGTTCCCGGAAGTGCCTTTGGAGAAAGCGGAGAAGGCTATATCAGAATCTCCTATGCCTACTCTCTCAAGCACCTTATGGAAGCTATGAACCGTATTGAAAGATTCCTCAAAAAGCTGAATGGTGAACATCATGAAAATTAAAACTCCGGCTAAAATAAATCTTGCTCTCGATGTATGCGGAATCCTCGAAAATGGCTATCATTCCATAAAAAGCGTGTTCCAGACCGTTTCCCTGTACGATGATGTCAGCGTTGAACTGAACGATTCCGGCGAAATAAATGTAAGCTGTATTCTGCCGGAAGAATTCGCACAGGCTGATCCTGTTCCCAGCGGAGAAAAAAATATCGCATACAAAGCGGCAAGACTTTTCCTTGACACGATCGGCTCCGGCAAGGGATGCGATATTATTATAAACAAGGGTATTCCATCTCAGGCGGGAATGGGCGGCGGAAGTACCGATGCTGCCGCTGTTATCAACTGTCTCAACAAGCTGACCGGCGCAGAACTTGATATTCCGGCTCTTGAAGCTGTCGGCAAGAAAATCGGTGCGGATGTTCCGTTTTTCTTCACCGGCGGAACTGCCTTTGTATCCGGTATCGGCGAGGAAATCATTCCTCTGCCCGACTATTCCGGAAGAATCCTCGTTATTGCAAAAGGAATTCAGGGAGTTTCAACTGCACAGGCTTACAAGGCTGTTGACGGGCTTGAATCTCCTGTTCATCCGGACGCAGAAAAGCTTGCTGATACTATCAGAAACGATCCTGACAATGCTTACAGATATTTCGGAAATCTCTTTGAAGACGCAATTGACCTTGATGAAGTTTCACAGATAAAGAATACCATGAAGTCTATGGGAGCACTCTCTGCTGTTATGACCGGAAGCGGTTCTGCTGTTTTCGGACTTTTCACCAACAGCGATACTGCTCATAAATGCTGTAATTCTCTCGAAAATCAAGGATTTTTCGCAAAAGTATGTCTCACATCAAAATCCTGATAGTAAAGGATACGACTATGAAAAAATACTCAAGTCTTATAATAACAATCCTTAATGCTGTAATGCTGATATCTCTCGCCAGCTGCAAATCACCAAAGGAACAGGAAAAAACCGATGCTGAAAACAAGAAACAGGCAATAAAAATCGCCGAAGAATACTTCGGCAAGAATTTTGACTATGACTTCGATTTTTACGGCGGCGGTGGGGAAGGCGATGCCTCCGCAGATATTTATGTATTTACTGACGGCAAAACTTTCAACTGCGTGTCTATTCCTACTAAGGAAAATGCCCCTGATTCCCGTGTATATTACGACTGCGATCTTCACCAGTTTGAAAGCGGCCGTTGGCAGCTTCAGGACTGGGAAAACAGCGAAAAAGTCAAATAATTCAAAACCACATCTGCGTAAATTCAGATGTGGTTTTTCTATGCCTTATATTCTATTCAATTTGCAGACCATGATATATTCTTCATAATTTTCGTCAACGATCTCAAAACCGACTTTCTTATACATCCTCACGGCGTAATTAGCTTTCTGAACGGCAAGGGAAGTCCTCTCATATCCCCTGTTTTTCAGCTCACTGAGCATTGTTTCCATTAGCCTTGTACCTATTCCTGAATTGCGGTACTCCTTATAGAGTGAGATTGCAAATGACGGTACACCGTCAGCTATATGTCCGTAATCATTCATGTCACGCACCCAGACTGCTCCGACAACCTTTCCGCTTACTTCCGCAACAAAGCATATATCATCCTTTTCTGTTCCGAAATCCTTGATATACACTTGTAAATCAGGCTGATTTATGATAGATTTCGGCGGCGGAGAAACTCCCTCCGGAATAAAAATAGCTTCGTATATAAAGTCCTCTAAAAGCCTGTATTCATCCTCACGGATTTTTCTGATATTATAATACATTTTAACCTCATGTAATTACATCTTTTTTCTCAGATATACCATATCCACAAGCTGAACTCCGCATTCATATATCGGGTGGTCGTAGTTATCCGTAAAGAAATCCGGTATAACGTGAGAACGCATAAATCCACATTTTTCGTAAAACGGAATAGTCATAGGACTATCACCTGTACCAACCTGCAAAACAGTATATTTCCCCTTATATTTTCCGGAAATGTACTCAATCAGCTTTTTAGCGTAACCCTTCCCCTGATATTCGGGATATGTTGCAATATTCTTTATTTCAAGAATACCGTTGCCTTCATCTGTTACAATACATTCGCACCTGATACCATTGTCGTCAAGAACGTACATCTTGCCTTTATCGATATAACGGTCAATCATATCTTCCTGTTCATCAGCAAGCAGCAGCAGGGAAAGAAACTGCTTTTTGTTTTCTTTGATTTCTTTTATTTCCATCTTTGCAAATTGATCTTTTTCTGTATTATTTTTCGATTTCTTCAAGATTATAAATATACCTGAATTCAAGCTTATCTGAGGAGTCACTTGCCTGACCTTCCAATTCCTCTTTCAAGGAATTGTTCTTATCAATTATAAAATATATACATTTACAACCATATTCTGCTGCTGTGGGCATAAAGAATTCCGCTACCCATTGAGTATCTTCGGGAATGTTCTCGAATCCGTTTCTTGTGTCAGCACAATAATCGCATCTGTATTTTTTTATTATTTCCAAAGCATATTCCAAAGGCTTTCTGTAATCCTCATTGCAACAGAATTTTTTCCATTTTACAAATACAACATTATGTGTATCATTGTAATTTACATCGCAGTATTCAGATAAAAACATTTTTATTACCTCCATAAATCTGAATTTATTATATTAATTATACCATAAATCTTGTAAAAAAACAACTTATCCTTGTTTCACAATGAAAAATGAGATATAATTTCAGAAAAGCTATTGACAGCTAATTCAAATTAGCTTATAATATAAATATGGCTAATTTTGATTAGCTAAAGGAGGACCTTATGAATACAAAAAAGAGAATACTTGATGCGGCACTTACTTTATTTTCCGAAAAAGGCTACGCAAATGTGTTTGTTGCTGAAATTGCCGAAGCAGTCGGGATAAAAGCACCTTCACTCTATAAGCATTACAAAAGCAAGCAGGATATTTTCAATGCAATTCTTGATGAAATGAAAAACAATTACGACAGACAGGCGGCTATACTCAGCATCGACGGCAACAACGCTATGGCTGACGCAGAGGTATTCTCAGCCGCTTCAGAAGACGTTCTTATAAAAATTGGAATAAGCCTGTTCACCTTTTTTCTGCACGACGGATATACGCAGAAATTCCGTAAAATGCTTACTATTGAGCAGTTTCATAATCCCGAACTTGCAGAGCTTTTCACAAAACAGTATATTGATGATTCGTTGAAATATCAAAGCGGAATGTTCGCTATACTCTGTGAAAACGGTACGCTGAAAGGTGATAATCCGCAGATTATGGCACTTCAATTTCACGCTCCTATCTATATGCTTCTCACAATGTGTGACAGAGAACCGGAACGGGAAAGTGAATTAACAGCACTGCTTGAACAGCATATCCGACAATTCGTAAGACTTTACAGCAAAGGGGAACATTTATGAAAATTACAGTAATACACGGGCAAAGCCACAAGGGTTCTACATACAATATCGCCAGACAGCTCTGCGATAAACTGAACGGAGAGGTTACGGAATTTTTTCTACCAAAGGATTTTGACTGCTTCTGCAAAGGCTGTACAGCTTGTTTTACAGATGAAACAAAATGTCCCGATTACGAAAAGCTCATACCAATAACCGAAGCTATTGATAATGCTGACGTTATTATTCTTGCAAGTCCCGTTTATGTAATGCACCCGACAGGAGCTATGAAAGCGTTCTTAGACCATTATGGATATAGATTTTTAGTACATCGCCCCGAAGAAAAGATGTTTGCAAAACAAGCTGTATGTATTTCAACTGCCGCAGGTGCAGGAATGAAAAGCACAATAAAAGATATGGCTGACAGCACGTTTTTCTGGGGAATTGCAAGGACATACAGGCTCGGTGTTGCAGTTATGGAAACACGGTGGGAAATGGTCAGACCTGCTATAAAATCAAAAATTGATAAAAAGACAACCCGTATTGCTGAAAAGATTACTAAAAAAGTCGGCAAAGTAAAACCTGATATTAAAACAAAAGCATTCTTTACTGCTATGTCAGCAATGCAGAAAAAGGGCTTTAATCCTGCTGATGTTGAATACTGGAAAGCAAAAGGCTGGACAAATGGCACGCGTCCTTGGAAAAAAAGATAGACATAATAAGGAGTATGATAATTTATGCTGCACTATATGAAATTAAAAGAATCGCCGTTCATAAAAATCAAGAACGGCAGTAAAACGATAGAGCTTCGTCTCAATGACGAAAAACGACAGCAGGTAAAAGTCGGGGATTTTATAGAATTCAGTCTTATTGACAATCCGCTTGAAAAGCTTCAGACACGAGTAACAAAGCTACACCATTTTGATTCATTTCAGGAACTTTATTCGTTATTGCCTAAAGAAAAACTCGGCTACGCTTCTTCAGATACGCCCGATCCGAATCACATGGATGAATATTATTCCCGTGAAAAACAGAAGCTGTATGGCGTTCTTGGAATTGAACTCCGGATGACTGATTTACAGAAGTTCATTGACGCTCAGGAGCATGGTTACAGCTTCGGAGAAACATATCAGACTGCTTTAGCGGAAATGAAGCAAGGAGAAAAGAATTCACACTGGATCTGGTATGTTTTTCCACAGATTAAGGGACTGGGATTCAGCGATACTACTGCACGCTTCTCAATTAAGGATATTGAAGAAGCAAGAGATTATTACGAACATCCTGTCCTTGGTCAAAGATTGACAGAAATCACAAGGGTGCTTCTGGATATTGATAATGATGACCCAATGGCAGTGTTCGGTTATATTGATGCGTTTAAGATTCGTTCCTGTATGACGCTTTTTAAGCGTGCCATACCCGAACAGGAGCTGTTTCAGCAGGTGCTGGACAAATTCTGCCGTGGTATTGAAGATGATAAGACTATCGGAATACTTGGGGAGTAAATAATAAAATTTTAAGGCGACAGCTTATAAGAATCTTTCTTCTTATATCACTTTTAAACGTGAAATTAAGGTATGACAATACAGAAATATTGCGGATAACAAAATGCCTCTCCATTCAGAATGGGGAGGCATTTTCAGAGATTATGATTTTACAAAAACAATGCTGTTTCAAGTGCAATATATAATTTACCCAAATTGTGATTTGCTCCATGAAGTCCTTCAATGTCATAACCGCTTGATTCAAGTACATCGCCTGCTTCAAGAAAGTCATAAAGCTCCAAGCCGTAGAAATCACACAAAGCCTGCACTCCTGCCAGTTCCATTTCAACTGCAATACAGCCTTCTTTTTTACGCTTTTCAACCAGTCCAACGGTCTCTCTGAGCATAGAATCCGTAGTCCAGACTTTACCCAATACATAAGGTATATTTAATTTTTCAAATATAACAGACAGCTTTTGGCTGTTTTTGATTTCAATATAGTCAGCAGGCTCAGCATAGTAATAAGAACAGCCTTCTCCACGATAGCTTTCTGTCGGGACTATAAACCTGCCTTCTGTCTGCTCTCTGTCAAGACTTCCGCAGGAACCAAACATAATAAATTTCGCAGCTCCTGTCTGCCAATGAGCTTCATAACAGAAAGCCGACGCAAGTGCAGAGCCAATGCCTGTTAAATAAAAAGCAATATCTCTGCCTTTATAATTCATTTTATAGATAGGGATATCTCCGCTGCAAGACCCCAGAAGCCCTATTTTTTCACATTTATAAGTATTAAGCAAGTGATTATGTATATCTATCGAAAAAATTATCAGACATATTTCTGCAATATGTTTTGGCTCACCGTAAAAATCTTTAAGATTGATAACGGGTTCTGTTTTAATATCATAGCAATCTGTGATCATAATATCTCTCCTTTTTATTTTTATTATACCTCAAAAATTTATTTTGTCAAGTTTTTTACCAGATAAACCAGCAGAATCACCGGAACCTGATATTATTTACAGGTTAAATGCCGGAATCCGGCTGTACTCCTTGCTTCTTTTGTATAGATATGGTATAATAATTCAAACGAAAATGGGCGTAAAAATAGGAATTTAATGGAGGGTAAAATGATACAAAAGATAAATTTGAAAGATAGTGCTAACTCGATTGATGAGTTGTTCAGATATAAGAGAGTCGGTACACTGAACAATCATATGTTAAATGTGTTGCAGGCTGAAAACAGGACTTTAGATTTTCATGTGCACGAAAATTCCGACGAAATGTTTTATTGTATTGAAGGCGAGTTTGATATTGAATTTGAGGACGGATTAACACATTTGCATGAAGGCGATTTTATTATTATACCTAAAGGTACGAAGCATCGTCCTGTCTGTAAGGCATTAGTCAAGTGCCTTTTAATTGAGGCAGAAGGAACTTTAAATAAAGACAATACAGGCGGCACTTACAAAGAGTAATTTAGTACCTATTCGTTAAATTCCAATTGATCAAATTGTCTCTCATTATTTGAAAGGGCGTGTAAATAACACATCTCAATGTAATAAAAGGATACGGCTTATAAAATTTTGATTTTTATTGGAGGATAAGAAATGAAAATATACGATATTTCACAGGAAGTTTTCAGCTGTCAGGTATATCCGGGCGATCCGATACCTGAAAAAAAGACGCTTAATTCAATGGAAAACGGCGACTTGTATAATCTTACAGAATTCAGTATGTGCGCCCACAACGGTACACATATAGATGCACCATTTCATTTTATTAAAGACGGAAAAACTGTGGATGCTATAAACTTAGAGTCGTTTGTGGGAATGGCTTATGTAGCAGAACATCATGGAATTGTCTCCGGTAATGATGCTGCGGAAATGATAGAAAAAGCAAAAAAACAGAACTCAGAAGCAGCAAAAAGAATTCTGATAAAGGGTGACGCAGAAATTTCTCCGGAAGCCGCAGAAATATTTGCCTCTGAGGAAATTTTACTTCTGGGAAATGAATCTCAGACTGTCGGTCCGGAAAATGCCCCCATGGAAGTACATCTGATACTTCTGACCGCAAATGTTGTCCTGCTTGAAGGGATTCGTCTGGCAGAGGTTTCAGAAGGTATCTATTTTTTAAATGCTGCACCGCTGAATTTATCAGGTGCAGACGGCTCACCATGCAGAGCTGTATTGATAGATATTATATAATAAATCAGATGCAAATTGGAGCGTAAATAAAAATTTGATGGAGGCATAAAATGATTGGAGATATTGTAACAGTTACAGTTGATAGACCGCTTGGAAGCTATCATCCTGAATACAAGGATATGTATTATCCTATTAATTACGGATATATCGAAGGAATTATTGCTCCCGACGGCGAGGAGCAAGATGCTTACATTTTAGGCGTAAATAAACCAGTTGACAAATTCACTGGTAAAATAATAGCAATAGTTCATAGATTTAATGATGTAGAAGAAAAATGGGTGGTATGTCCAGTTAACGCTTCATTTAACAAAGAGGAAATACTCGAGCAAATACGGTTTCAAGAGCAATATTATCAATCAGAAATTATAATGTAAACTCCAATTTATCTGATTGATTATTCAGCATTTGAAAATCTCTGCACAGCATCACCCAGAGTCCCCCAAAATCATTATTTCAGAAAAATTTGGATAACTGTATATGGAATATTTCAGCTTAATCGGCAAATAATAACACCGCAATCAAATTTTTATTGCGGAGGTTATTTATGAAAGCAACTGGTATTGTAAGAAGAATTGATGATCTCGGACGTGTGGTTATCCCGAAGGAAATCAGACGCACCATGCGTATCCGTGAGGGCGACCCCCTTGAAATATATACAAACAACGACGGCGAAGTAATATTCAAGAAGTATTCTGCAATAAGCGAAATGAGCGAGAACGCAAGCTATGTCGCAGATATCATGAATAAAATTGCCGGATGTCCCGTCGTTATATTTGATAAGGATCACGCAGTAGCAAGCTCCGGCGTCCCCAAAAAAGAACTTCTTGAAAGACGTGTTACCGGTCAGCTGGAAGAGCTTATGGAAAGCCGTGGACAGTATTTTTGCCCCAATGGCGACAGCAATAATTTCTTCCCTGCTGAGGGATCTCAGCATACGGCAATTGCAGCGGTTCCAATAATTACTGCCGGCGATGTTTCCGGAGCCGTTGTATTCCTCAGCACTGACAAGTGCAGGGAAATAACTGATCTGCAGAAAAGTCTTATAAATGCCGCAGCTCAGTTTCTTGCAAAAAAGATCGAATAAAAAATCAAAGCGTCGTTCTTATCCGAACGACGCTTCTGTTTATGTTCTGTTATTACTGTTCAGGAGCGTCATTTCCCATAACGCCCTTAAGTCCTGCCGCAAGACCTGCAAGTCCCTGTATTTCGCTGGGGATGATAATCTTGGTAGCCTTTCCGTCCGCTGCCTTTGCAAAGGATTCGAGAGACTTAAGCTGAATAACTCTTTCGTTAGGATTAGCACTGTTCAGCTTCACGATACTGTCAGCCAATGCCTGCTGTACCATTTCAATAGCCTTTGCTTCACCGGTAGCCTCAAGGATTTTCTGTTCTCTTACAGCGTCAGCTCTGAGGATCATTGCCTGCTTCTGAGCTTCAGCTTCAAGGATCTGTGCTTCCTTCTTAGCCTGAGCACGAAGAATCTGTGATTCCTTTTCACCTTCTGCAACGAGGATCTGTGACTTCTTGTCACCCTCTGCCTGAAGGATCTTTTCACGACGCTCACGTTCAGCCTTCATCTGCTTTTCCATAGCGTCCTGAATCTCACGAGGCGGGAGAATATTTTTAAGCTCCACACGATTTACCTTGATACCCCAGCGGTCAGTAGCCTGATCGAGGATTGAAGTGATCTTTGTATTGATGATATCTCTTGATGTAAGCGTTGCATCGAGTTCCATTTCACCGATGATATTACGGAGTGTTGTAGCAGAAAGATTCTCGATAGCTGCGAGAGGTCTTTCAACACCGTAGATATACTGTTTTGCGTCTGTAACCTGATAGAATACAACTGTATCTATCTGCATTGTAACGTTGTCCTTTGTGATAACAGGCTGCGGCTTGAAGTCAACAACCTTTTCCTTAAGTGAAACCTTGCCGGCAATTCTGTCGATGAACGGTACAAGTACATGGATACCTGTTTCCCATTCAGCGTGGAAAGAACCAAGTCTTTCAACTACGAATACATGAGCCTGAGGAACGATCCTGAAGCTTCTGATAATAACAATGAGCAGAAAAATTATAACTGCTGCAACTATAATTCCGATAACGTCCATATTTACCTCCGATTATACATTTGTTTTGTTTTTTAATGATACTGACAATCTTGTACCCATTACCTTTTCAATGATTACAATACTGTCAACGGGAATAATTTCCCCTTCCTCATGCGGAACTGCATTCCAGTCCACATCACCAAGTCTGACACGTCCTGTGCCCTTGTCACGGTCTATCTCCTCGATAACCGTAGCAGTCATGCCGACGTAGAGTTCCTGATTTGTAGAAACATGACCTTTATTCCGCCTCTTTTTGAGCCATGGAAATGTAATGAGCAGAAAAATTCCGGATACAAGTATGAATACACCAAGCTGTGAAAGCAGCGTAGTTCCTTCAAATATCGCAGTAAAGATCATCGTAACGAGAGCACCGAGTGCAAACCACACAGATATCAGCTGTACAGTTGCAAGCTCTGCTATTACAAACATTACAAACACGGTTGCCCAGAACAATACTTCAAACATGAGATTTCCCCCTTTCTTTAGTATTAATCCTTATATCAGTTGCAGAAATAATTCTGCATCTTTATTATATATCATTTTATTTATTTTTTCAAGAGGAAATTACATAATTTAATTATTCTGTAATAAAAAAGACACTCCTTAAGTACATTGGTCTGTTGAACACACGTTTTCTACAAGCTGAAACGCCGCATAAAGCGGCGTTTAGTTTTAATAATATTAAAAGGAACCAAGAAGTCTCTGCTGTATTTCAAGAGCGTCCATATTTGTAACACCGTCTCCGTTGCCGGAAATATCAGCATTGAACTTCTGCTGTACATCAAGAACGAATTCATCTGGATTTCCCACAGACTGCATTACCATAATGGCGTCTGAAAGTTCAAGCTCTCCGTCATTGTTGGCGTCACCTTCGACAGAGTTAAGAACATCTGCACTATCCTCAATCTGTTTTTCCGACATCTGCATTATCCAGTCAATAGTGAAGCCGAGATCATCATAAATTTTGTTTACCATTTCGATTTCATCTTCCAGTGTAGCTTCATAATCCGGAACAACACATATTCCGTCACGAAGTCCGGCATCTTCAACAGCCCAGTTGTAGTTATTTTCTTCGATATAATTTTTAAGTGCCATTATATTTTCATCATTCAGATAATAATAATATGGCAGATAATCAGAATAAATATACGAATCTGTTGCATAACGACCGTTACATATATACTCGCATTGGCTCGCAATTCCTTTTTCCTTAAAGAAACCGGATATATTTTTCACCTCAGCTGTTGTAATTTCACCGGATGAAGATTTGATAGTAACCCTTTCAAGTTCTTCATTCTGAAGCTTTTTATAGCTGATTATGTAATCTGCCGCACCATTAAGTCCGTAATATTCCTGCATCACTTTTTCTACATCGTCTTCAGTAGAGCCGCTATTGCAATAAATAAGCAAATAATCAGGTTGCTTTACAATACCTGTCATGTGGTAATTATTTTCAGTTTGTTGCAGAAATAATTTTTCATGCCTGATATCTCGGAAAGAACCCTCGGTAAGACTGCATCTGAACATAGAAAAATCTACTTCCATGTAATTTTCTTTTAAATTTTCAAAAAACTCTGTACTTGAATTGTCTGCATAATCATATTTGGCATCAGAAGAAAAGGCTGAAAATGAAAGGGAAGCCGCTGCAACTGCCATTGAAAGAGCAGCTGTAATTAATCTTTTTTTCATAAAAATTCTCCTTCCTGTTAATCAAAGCGTGTCTGGATATCCACTTCCCCATTTTATTATAGCACATAACATATTATTTGTCAATCTTTTGCACAAAACAAGTGAATTTTTAATATAAATACACAAATAACACTATTTTTATAACTATAAAAAATTTTTAAGAATCCTGATATCTGAGACAAACATAAAAGACTGTACGCAAAATGTACAGTCTTTCTCTTTATATCAGCATTTTACAATTCCTATTGCAGTAATATTATCCTTGCCGCCTCTTGCAAGAGCCTCATCCTTCAGCATTTCAAGACGTTTTGGAAGAGACTTAGGCAGCTCCATAATTTCCTCGATATCCAGTGTGGACAGATAATCAGATATTCCGTCGGTGCAGAGCAGAAGAACATCTCCGTGCTCCATCCCGCCTTCTACCGGCACAATATCAATCTTCGGAATTGAATTCACGTTTCCGAATGCAGGAAAGATAATATTCCTGTGAACGTGAGTACGTCGCTGCTGAGTAGTGATAGCTCCTTCCTCGTAAAGAAGCTGCACCAGCGACTGATCTCTCGAAAGCTGTGAGATACGTCCCTGACGGACACGGTATAATCTTGAATCTCCCACGTTGAAGGAAAGTATCCCTCCCGCCTCATCTACGGCGATACCGCAGAGAGTAGCCTGCATATTATGATTCTCTGGATTCTGACGGCTGTATTCCACAAGCTGTCTGTGAATCTCATGGAGACGTATATCAAGACGTATTATTCCACTGTAATGCATATCGCGGATAAGTTCAAGACTCATTTTTGAAGCAAGCTCGCCACCGAGTTCGCCCGAAACGCCGTCAGAAACGGCTGCAATAAAAGGCTCGTGAATATCCTGACTTAAACTTCCCTCAGTGAGAACATTTTCTCCTATGAGCAGTGCGTCCTCATTGTGAGGCATTATTCCCTTGTCAGTTATTCCGCAGCAATAGTACATTTATATTCCACCTTTGATCAGATATCAAATAAATTTTTTCCGTTAGCACAGGCGATATCAATCATCTCCTGAGTGCTTACGCCCTTGATTTCAGCCATTTTTTCAGCTGTATAGGGAATCATCGAGCTGTCGCAGCGTTTTCCCCTGAACGGAACAGGAGCCATATACGGACAGTCAGTTTCCAGAAGAAGTCTGTCCGTAGGAATCACTTCAACCGCCCTGATTGCTTTCTTTGCGTTCTTGAATGTCAGAACACCGGTAAATCCGATATACATCCCGAGTTTAAGTATCTCTGCGGCAATTTCTGCCGAACCGCTGAAGCAATGCACAACACCTCTGGGACGATATTTTTTAAGGATTCCCATTGTATCCTCCCATGCGTCTCGGCTGTGAACGATTACCGGCAGATCAAGCTCCCGTGCGAGTTCAAGCTGCTGGGTAAAGAGAAGAATCTGACGGTCACGATCATAGCCATCATAGTGGTAATCAAGACCTATCTCCCCTACTGCCTTTATTTTCGGATTACTTTTTATCGTATCCCTGACAATATCAAGATAATTTTCAGGTATATTATCAGCGTTTTCAGGATGAACTCCAGCTGCAGCATATACGTATCCATACTCCTTTGCAAGCTCTGAGTTCATTTTTGTATCATCTATTCCGGATGAGGCAAGCATCAGAAGCTCTATTCCCTGAGACGGAAGCTTTTCAAGAATTTCCTTTCTGTCGTCATCAAAAGCACTGTCAGCATAGTGGGCATGTGTATCAAAAATCCCGTTCATTACTTACTCTTCCTCTGTTGTAAAATACTCTTTTTTAAGTTCTTCTATCTGAACGCTGCTCATAATAAAATCGCTTCCGGCATCCTTTCCGCTGTTGAGCTTGTATGCCATAGCCGGCTGGATTCTGTATTCTGCCGCACACTCAAACATATATTTTATAGAATACTTGAGTCTGGTATAATCAGCTCTTGTGATATTTGTGAAAATTCCGCTGTGATTTATAATCTGATCAAAATTGGCGTCAAGACGATCCGCAACTGCCTGAGCGTCTGCACCGTTCACCATATACTGCATAAGTGCAGCCGCCTTGAAGGCACGGTCGCTTTCTCCGTTAGTGAACATTGAATATGTAACATATGTTTCCATCTGCTCGCTGTTGAGATTCTCTCTGGAGCCGTCACCACTGAATCCGCCGAACTGGATATCTACCGGATACTGTTTGACGCAGCCTGTCATATCGCAGACACGTCTGAACGAATCGGAATCAAATGTCATGTAGCGTTCAACCGGAATACCCATGACTGCTTCAACAAATTCTGCCGCTTTTGCTCCCTTTCCGTCCGCTTTGAAGGCTCCTTCCATACTCTGCTGTTTTCCGTCGATAACAGCTATGGTATTGGACGGAATTCCGACAAACAGGATTTTCTTATCCACAGGCATTGATCTCATAAGAAGGAATGTGGACTTGCAGTCCTTATCCGGTGTGGAAAGTATCAGAAGAACGGTATGATTATCCTCCTCAGTTACGATCTGCACATCTTTTGCAGGAGCTTCCTTCAAAGGCTCTTCCTTATTGAGATATTTTATCAGCAGCATTGCAGCTCCGCCGATAATAACAAGTCCTATAAACAGGGTTGCAAGAAAAGGTATTGCTATGTGTCCGCTTTTTTTCTTTGACATGTCTGTTATCTCCTATTGATTAAATATTTCTTATAAACAGTTTCCGAAACTATTGCAAATTTCTGCATTTGTGGTATAATAGTATTTACAGAATTGTTTTCAAAAGAAACTGCTGAAAATAATTATACCATACAAATATATATATTTCAAGAGTTTTTTCAGAATAAAGAAAGGATCTGGCAATGTCACAACCAAGACATCTTCACAGAGCATGGGCGGATATATCGCTGAGTGCTCTGAAAAATAATATCAGCGTAATAAAGAAGCTTAACTCCCCTGATACAGAAATTATGGCTGTTGTCAAAGCTGACGCATACGGTCATGGTTACGAAAGAGTGGTAAATTGTCTTGAAAAGGAATGCGGAATAAAATATTTCGCAGTTTCAAATATCGACGAGGCTGTGGAGGTACGTCTGTGCTGTCCCGATGCTGAGATACTCATTCTCGGCTATACTCCTCCGGAATACGCTGAGGATCTTCTGCACTACAACATCATTCAGGGAATAGTTTCCGCTGATTACGCAAAAGAGCTTTGCTCCTGTATATCGGAAAATCTCCGCTGTCACATCAAAATCGACACCGGTATGGGAAGAATTGGTCTGCGCCATGAAACTCCGGAGAAGTGTGCAGAGGAAATCGCTGAGATATGCCGTCTTGAAAAGCTTTCGGCAGAAGGAATCTACACTCATTTTGCCGTTGCTGACAGCGATGATCCGGACAATATAGCCTACACCGACAGGCAGGAGAAATTCATCACTGATACATACGACTGCCTTGTAAAATCGGGAATACGCCTTCCGCACGTTCATTTCATGAACAGTGCCGCTACTTGTTACAGAAACAGTTCAAAGAGTACTCTTTCCCGTGCCGGAATTATCATCTATGGACTTCATCCCGATATCAGCCTTGATATTCCTGACGGACTTATGCCTGTTATGTCCCTTAAAGCCGTCATTTCCCATGTCAAAACCATAGAAGCCGGAACCTGTGTGAGCTACGGACGCACTTTCAGAGCAGACAGTGAAATGCGTATCGCAACCGTTACTATCGGCTATGCGGACGGATATTCACGTCAGCTTTCCTCAAAGGGCGAGATACTTGTTCACGGCAGACGATGCAGGATTGTCGGCAGAGTCTGTATGGATCAGCTTATGATTGATGTGACAGATATCCCCGATGTACGTTCCGGTGATATTGCTACACTTATCGGCTCTGACGGAAATGAAACAATCACCGCCGACGAGCTTGCTTCAATCTACGGAACTATCGGATATGAGGTAGTATGCGGAATTTCCAAGCGTGTGCCAAGAATTTATACAGATTAAGGAGAAAAAATTTATGAAAAAATTATTTGCAGTGTTAATCATGTCATCTGTTCTTCTTGCAGGATGCGAAAGTAAAAAAGAAAGCTCATCAGAAACTCCTGCATCCGGAACAGCCGCAGTTACCGAAAACAACGAAGAATCGGCAGCAGAAAATTTAATTGAATTCCGTATGGGAGAATCTGCTGACGGCGAACTTCTGCTTACTGAAAAAGATATAGCAAAAGCCGAACCCATAATCATGGTTTATAACGATACTTCAAAATATGATGTTTCGATCACCTTCAACGAAAATGGAACAACAATCTTTCAAGAAGCAACCGAAAAGGCTCTCGAAGAAAATGTGCCTATTTCAATATGGTATGAAGGAGAAATGATATTCGCACCAACCGTCACAAGTGTTATACACGATGGAAAGATAAATGTATCGGGAGATTTCGACGCTGATGAAGCAGCAGAAATTGCTAAAAAAATCTGTCCTTAAGAAAACAAAGGAGAATAAATATGAAAGCAATGACAATTTCCTATGAAGTGGGAAAAAATCTTTATCTGAATATAACAAATCAGTGTCCCTGTGCCTGTACATTCTGCATAAGAAATCACGCAGACGGTGCTTATGGATCTGATCCGCTCTGGCTGGAGCACGAGCCGTCAATGGAGGAAATCATTTCAGATCTCAGCACCCGCGATCTCGATTCTTACAGCGAAATTGTATTCTGCGGCTACGGAGAGCCTACCTGCCGCCTTGACGCTCTCCTTGAAACGGCAGAATGGCTCCGGAAAAAGCTCAGCGGCAATACACGTATAAGAATCAACACAAATGGTCTCGGTGATCTTATCAACAATCGCTCAATTGCTGACGATCTCTGTGCTGTTATTGATGTGATATCAGTCAGTCTCAATGCCGGAACTAAAGACGAATACATGAGAGTCACACGTCCGAAGTACGACAACGCCTTTGAAGCAATGCAGAAATTCACGGCTGACTGTGTAAAAAACGGAAGCTCTGAGGTTATCATGTCAGTAGTTGACGTTATCCCCGAAGAACAGATAACAGCTTCACGAGAAATCGCTGAAAAGCTTGGTGCAAAGCTCAGAGTAAGAGCTTTTGACGAATAATTAGTTGTATTCAATAAAAATCAACTATAATTTTTGTAACATATCACAACAGGATTTTTATAGAAATTTATCCGTAAATATGTTATAATGAAATATAGTTTATGTAAAGGAGTTTCTTATGAAAAAAGGAAAAATCCTCATAGCTGTATCAGCCGCTGTAATATGCACTGCCGGTCTGACAACAGCAGCAGCAATCGTCTGCAAAAGACTGTATGAGAAGAGATACTTCTCAGTAAACGACTGATTCATATTTTAGTTAAAGAAGGTTGGATAAAATGGAAATCAAATTTACAAAAGCAGAAACTTTAAAAAACAAACCTCAGCCCGGCGATAAGCTCGGCTTCGGACACATCTTCACTGACTATATGCTCGTAATGCCCTACGATGAAGGTCAGGGCTGGCATGATCCTGAGATCAGACCTTATGGCAATTTCGAGATCTCCCCCGCCGCTATGTGTCTCCACTACGGACAGACTGTTTTTGAAGGTCTCAAGGCTTACAGAACTGCTGACAACAAAATTCAGCTTTTCCGTCCTGAGGAAAACTTCAAGAGACTCAACAGCTCAAACGACAGACTTGTTATTCCCGAGCTTCCTGTTGAACTCGGCATGGAGTGCCTTATGGAACTCCTCAAAATCGAAAAGGACTGGGTTCCCGTAAATGACGGTGAATCCCTCTATATCAGACCTTTCATCTTCGCTTGCGATCCCTTCCTCGGCGTAAAGCCCGGCGATCACTATCTCTTTATGATCATTCTTTCTCCCTCCGGTGCTTACTACGAAAGCGGTCTCAATCCCGTTGACATCTACGTTGAAAATAAGTATGTCCGTGCAGTAAGAGGCGGTATGGGCTTCGCTAAGACAGGCGGAAACTACGCTGCATCTCTTATCGGTCAGGATGAGGCTCACAAGCAGAACTACGCTCAGGTTCTCTGGCTCGACGGCGTTGAGCAGAAGTACATCGAGGAAGTTGGTGCTATGAATATCTTCTTCGTTATCGACGGCGAAGTTGTAACTCCTGCACTTCAGGGAAGTATCCTCCCCGGAATTACAAGAAAATCTGCTCTTGATGTATGCAAGTCCAAGGGAATTCCTGTTTCTGAAAGAAGAATATCTATCCAGGAAATCTCCGACGCTTACGATGCCGGCAAGCTTAATGAGGTATTCGGTACCGGAACTGCTGCTGTAATCTCCCCTGTTGGTCACCTTAAATGGGGCGATAAGGTTATGGAAATTAACGGCAATAAAATCGGCAATATCTCACAGATGCTCTATGATACAATGACTGGTATCCAGTGGGGTAAAATCGAAGATACCTTCGGTTGGACTGTTGAAGTAAAATAATTGATAATCTTAACGGCAATCTTTATAGATTGCCGTTAAGATTACAGAGAAATCTGATTGTAGGGACCACCATTGGTCATCCGCAGCTTATCAAAAAAGTTATAAAAATATTTTTAAGGGGACGCCTTCACTTGCAAGGCGTCCCCTCTTTCAAAACAGTTCGCTGGACTGTTTTGAAATTCACCCCTTGCGAAGTGCTTCTAAGGCATATGTGGGACACTGAATCTCACCTGTCGGTTCGGTCGGTGCTTCTGCTTCGCAGAGGTGTCCACTGGACACCCGCACCCCACACCCTGCCAGAGGCTCTGCCTCTGGACTCCGCCAAAGGGTTATCAACCCTTTGGAAACCCACTATTGTTGGCTAATATATATTTTTCAGTAACCTGTTACCTCCCTGTGATATTCTGCGTCTATAAGAGTGAAAGGAGTTGATGACATGGACGACGCCGCTATAATTTCGCTATATTTTGAGCGTTCACAGTCAGCGATAACAGAGTCCCGAAGCAAATACGGTTCCTATTGCCGCACTATTTCCATGAACATCCTGCACTGCCGTGAAGACGCAGACGAATGTCTCAATGACACATGGATGAAAGCCTGGGACACCATACCTCCGCAGAAGCCTTGCTGTCTTTCGGCATTTTTCGGAAAAATCGCCAGAAATATTTCCCTTAGTATGTGGCGGAAAAAGAATTCTCAGAAAAGAAAAATCAACGAGACTTCGCTCTGTCTCGATGAGCTTTCCGAGTGCATTCCGGAACAAAATACAGGCTCTGTCGCTGAGGATATGGAGCTTAAAGACGCTCTTGACCGCTTCCTTGAAGCTCTTGAACAAAACGCAAGAATCATTTTCATGAAGCGGTACTGGTACATCATACCCGTGAAAAAAATCGCAGAGGAGCTTTCAATGAACGAGGGAGCTGTAAAAATGTCACTGCTCCGGACACGAAAGAAGCTCCGGCATTTTCTTGATGAGGAGGACATCTATCTATGAAAAAGAACGAAAAACTTATGGAACAACTGGGCGAGGTCGAAGATAAATACATCACCGAAGCCGCCCCCAAGACAAAATCTCCTAAAAGGGCTGTGAAATGGGCTGTTATCGGAGCAATGGGTACTGCCGCAGCCGGAGTTATAGTCTGGCAGGGAGTAAAAAATATCCCCGACAAAAAGCCGGATAAGTCAGTATCTGAAACAAAAAAATACGGCGAAATAATAGAGTTTCCCGAAAATACCGGAGAGCTTGAAATCATCCGCACGACTGATCCCGGCGGCGGCGGAATGGGCTTTGAAGGCTTTATGGCTTACGATGTTTCCACGCTTCTTGACGGAAATCCAAGCCGTGAAAACTGTAACTTCACTGAATTGCCGGTATTTATCCGTCCTGACCACGAAAATTACAGCAAGGATACAAATGTTTATTCCATTGAGGAAATGGATGAACGGCTAAGAGATATCGCATCTCAGCTGACCGACGAGGAATATGTCAAGGGATATGCGAATAAACATGGTTATAATCTTTCAGCAACTGCCGGAGATATTGAGCTGAAAATGGAGTCAAGCGGCCGGATTGGCATTGAATTTGCAACCGCCGTTGATATTCCTGATGAATTCGGTATATACACAATAAAAAATGCAGATAAATCGCAAATATCATCATCACTTGAATATCTCGGAGAAAAATACGGCAGCATTTTCGGATTCTATGCACCTGTACCTTCTATTAGAATCGAATATGATATTTACAATAATTGCATGGCTTCATGTCATCTTTATGAAGATTCGGATGATCCGCTGACATCATTGATGAACTATTCCTTCCGCTATCTTAGTTTTAGGGGAGAGGAAATTCCTATTGATAACAGTGACAAATACACAAATCCATATGATGCATATGAATATCCCGGCGATTTAAAAAATATTTCTTACTCCGATAACTTTTCTTATCTGGAATTTACAGGAATGTACCCCATTATCAGCTATGATGAAGCCTATAACAAACTTATCAGCAGAGATTATTACACCACTGTCTGGGACGAGCATTATCTCCCTGACGGAATCAATACAGATGAAATAACATTCACCGGAATCCGCTACAAGCGTACTGAGGATTATAAATATGAACTGCCCTACTATCGTTTTCTTATCGAGCTTCATCCGGAAAGAACCGGCGATGCAAAGCTTGCTGACGGTATGAGGGAATTCGGTGCATATTATGTTCCGGCGGTTTCTCCGGATTATCTGGTAATCGAAAATATGGATGTTGCTTTCAACTGAGCACTCATCCGGAATTGCGGTCACGGCACGCCGTGACCGTTGTATATTTTATCTTTTTTACAGACTACGGATGCCCAATGGGCATCCCTACAATTCGACTATTTTTTTATGCAAATGTAGGGACGACCATTGGTCGTCCGCTTGAATTTTATTGAATATGGTTTATTACAAATTAAAGGGACGTCAGAAACGTCCCTTTTTTCTTATCGGTAAAATACCGGATTATCCGTGCGTTCAAGCAGATAGTCAATTGACACATTAAAATAGTCTGCCAACGCAATAAGAGTCTGATAATCGGCTTCACGCTCACCGCTTTCATATCGGCTGATAGAATTCTGATTTAGATTTAATTCAATAGCAAGCCTTTGCTGAGTAATGTTTCTTGATTTTCGTAATTCCTTCAATCTCATAAAAAAACCTTTTAATTGTTCTTGACATTATTATACCATTATGGTATAATAAAATTATCCCAAATCGGTATATTTGTACAAAAGGAGGTGAATTATGAAAACAACAAAATTAGTGCTTGGTATTCTTACGATAATCATATCCTGTTTCGTTCTTTTTCAATCATGTGCAGCCGGAGTTGCTAATACATTAGAAGAAAACGGCGAATCAAGTGGTTCAGGCGGTGCATTTGTTGCATTTCTCATGCTCGCCGGTGCTATAACTATGATATCCGGTCGCAAAAGCACTGGAAAAGGACCATCAATTGCCGGAGTAGTTATTTTCTTAATAGCCGCATTGATTGCCTTTACCTCTGCCGGTTCTGTATTCAAAGACCTGATCGTTTGGGGCGTATTATGTCTGATTCTTGCAGCTATCAACCTTATTGCTGCTAAGCGTTCAAAGAAAAGCGATGACGACGATACCAGCGAGAAAAATGACAAAAAATAAAGAAATCCCATATCTCACACAATGCGAGATATGGGATTTTCTTGGTTTACTATTACTTTGAAGCCTTGCAGGCTGTATTTCTGTCGTCAAGTGCGATATTCACTGACTTGCAGAGTTCCTTTACTCCGGAATACTGTGCGGAGCAAACAGCTGATTCAAGCTGCCCGAACAGTGTTGAGAGCTTATATTCTGCATCGGCAATCGCCGGACTGCTTACAGGATCGCTGTATGTGATCTTTTCTGCAAGCTTTTTAAGCTCTGACTGAAGTGCTGGATCAGTTGTCTTGTTTGTGAGATTATTTGCTCTGAGTGCAAGTGACTTCATAAGTCCTGTATTCATAGCAGTTGTTGTTTCAAGGTTTGTGATAGCTGTTCTCGCCATGTTTGCAGACATTCCGAAAAGCATTGCGATTCCGAAAACTGCTATGCAGATGAGACATGCAAGCCATACAGGAACATTTCCGCCGTCGCCGAGAATAATGAGAACTGCACTGAGTATTGTCTGCACTACAAGGTAGGAAACACCTATCTTGAACAGAGGATATCCGAGAACCTTGCTTTTAAGGTCAGTTCCGACGGGATATGCAAGCTTGAATACGGGAATCTGAACTGCAATTGCTAAAAGCTCTGCGATATAGCCTATCCAGAATGTGGGTTCTGATTTATCAAAGGGGATCAGAAAAACTGCAGCCGAGAAAATCGCAGCCACGATAAGCAGTACGGCTACAACCTGTGTTCTAATATTTTTCATAATTATTCTCCCTTCCCTTACTTACCGGATTCCGGTTTTGCCTTTCCACAGCCGCCGCAGAACTTAGTTGTGTTTTCAGTTCCGCATTCAGCGCATTTCCATGATTCGCTGTCTGCCGGCTTAGGCTTTCCGCAGTTTCCGCAGAATTTTGTTGTATTGCTTGTGCCGCAGGAGCATACCCATCCTTCCGGATTCTGAGCCTGTGGTCTTGGCTTTCCGCATCCTCCGCAGAACTTTGTTGTATTGGATGTTCCGCAGGAGCAGATCCATGAATCTGCCTGTGATGGATTTATAGATTCTGAAATTGCACCTGTCATCGGATTCATAACATTCTTTGTCATGTCAACAACGCCGCTCATTGCACCGAGAGCAATTCCAAGACCAGCGATATCGCCTACTGCACTTCCGCCGGCACTTCCGCCCATATTCTTGGCAGCTTCAACACCGATCTCACGAGCTGTCTGCTCACGGTATGTGAAGCCCTTCATTCTCATTTCTTCAGCCTCAGCAGCAGCCTTCAGACGAAGTGCCTGAGCCTCACCCTGAGCAGAAATAACCTTGAGCTGAGCTTCTGTTTCAGCTTCAACAGCCATACGCTCTCTTGCCTTTTCAGCTTCTGCCTTGAGGATTTCCTCCTGACGGATTTTAAGGAACATATCAGCGTGCTGCTGTTTAAGACGTCTGTAATTCGGATCATCATCGGGAGTCATAATTGTCTCAACGTAGAATTCCGGCATTGTAAGACCGTATTCATCAAGCGTATCGTTGATATTTACACGGAGACTGTCTGAGATTTCCTCAAGATGCTCGTCAATTTCAAGGATATTGATATCACAGCTTTTGATGATCTTGGCAAGACTGCTCTTAACCTTTGTGATTATCATTGCCTTGAATTTTGTTACTGCGGGACCATATTCATTGGTGTTGGACGACATATCTCTGTAAGACATTCCGTCAGCAGTACCAACAAGCTTCAGAAGAAGCTTTCTTGAATCGTTTACAAGCAGGTTGAACTGACCGCATGCACCGATCTCAATGGGAAGTCCTGATTCCGGCTCAATGAAGCGTACCTTTGAGTCTGTGCCCCATTTTATTCCCATCTGAACAGCCTTGTTTACAAAGTAAACTTCAGCATGGAAGATAGTTTCAGCATTTGTAGGAAGCTGGAACGCTTTGTTGAAGAACGGAAGATTCTGTGTTTCAAGGGTATGTCTTCCGGCACCGAAAAGGTCAAGAGCCATACCGTCACGGAAGAATACAGCCTCCTGTGCTTCATGAACGATAAGTTGAGTTCCGAGATTGAAGTTCTCGATTTTATGCTTGTGAACAAGATCCTGAGATGTACCGTCATACATTATGACGCTTGCAACACCGTTATCAGGGAGTTTGGGTTCGTCTTTTTTACCAAACATTTTTATTTCCTCCTTTAGCAGAATAATTATTTATGTTATTTTTTAAAAATGATTTTTGACAGATATTTTCCCAGAATAACCGGAAGAAGTATCACGGAAATATGAAGTGCAAGTACAGAAACCGCATATACAGCCGAATCCGTCGTATTATATACAAGGGACAATGTAAGAAGCGTCGTACCGATAATTGCAAGCTTATGCAGCGGCCACCTGAGTATGCTTACATTTCCTTTCGCCGCCCATTCTATCATTATAAGTGACGCCGCAAGAACAGACGATGATATCACTATTGTAGGAAGCTCCTTACCGAAAAGAACAAAATTGTATCTTATTGCACTGTCCGCATTTTTGAATGTTATTATAGCTGAGAGTGCTGCTATCACCGAGAAGAATATAACCATGCTTACCCTTTTCTTTTCGTGCTGCTGCTTGACGGCTACCTTTTCGATAAGCTCTCTTTCCATGATTACGGCTTCGTTTCTGCGTCGTTCTTCTTCAAGATGCTCCTGTTCATATTCTGATGTTTCATCATACTTCATAGCACATGTAAAAGCATGACGTCCGGAATCCTTATAGCCGTTTATTTCTTCAAAAAGCTTCTGAACGTATGAAAAATCATCCGCACTGTGTGCGTTCCTCAGCAGTTCGTATGCTTTCTGGTATTTTTCCTCCAGCTTTTCATTGCATATCGCTATCAGATCTGCGCTTCTCGGATCAGCTCCGGCTTCTTCAAGAATCTTCTTGGCTTTGAGATAATCTCTGCCGTCAGTCGGATTCTCAACCAGTGTCTTTGCTTCAAGATAATCATTCTCGCCTATCTCACGAAGCTGTCTTTCGGCCTTACTCTTTCCTTCTGCCGCACCGCTGTACGCACCAAGCGTTTCAAATATGCTTATCGCTTTTACAAGATTGCTTTGTGAAGCATTTCCTTCCGTAAGAGATACGGCATAGAGATAACGTGAATTCATTTCGTATGTACAAAGACGTTTTTTCAGATCACCATCTGCAAATCTGTACGCCTTTTCGTAGCTTGCATTGCGTCCGACAGGTCTGCTGACATCCATCAGCTGATTCTCATCAGTAAGTTTCAGCTCTGCAAGAAGCTTTCCAAGATATGCTTCTGCATTTCTCGGATCCGCATCAAGTGCCTTTTCGCAGTATATCTCTGCCTGATCGAAATTACCGTCCTCAAGAAAGAGCATCGCTCTCTGAACGAAAGATTCGGAACTGAATACTGCTCCCTCCGGAACATCCGGCGACTCGCTTCCGATGATTTTTTCAATTCCCCTGAGAAGATCCTGCATATATCCTACCTTCGACACATCCTGCGACTGGAGAGGCTGAAGCTCCTTCGGAAGATCATACGGATTCATATCACGGTAACACGGGATAATATTTTTATCATCATCATACTCTGAAAGGGCAAGATATCTTCCCCATTCATTTTTCACCCATACTGAATTGAAGTTTTCCGGCTTTGTGCCGACTACAAGCATTATCCTTGCACTGTTGAGTGCCGAAAATATATATGGTTCGTATTCCTTTCCGAGCTTATCCTCAAGAGTAATCCTCGAAAAGAACACTCTGTAATTCTTATCAGTAAGAGCCTCATATATATCCTGTGCGATAACGCTGTCAGTTGTACGGTTTCCGACGCTGTCAGTTTCCTTATAGCATATAAAGATATCGTAGGGTTCTTCCTTTCTTGATATCTCAAGAAGCTTCTGCTGAACTGCATTTATATATGCCGCTTCTTCACGATAGACTGATTCCGCCGCACCATCGGCATAGCGTACAGCCATTGCAAAATCAGGATCCTCCAGTATCGGACGAAACTGCGTCCTGTGGCAGGTAGCAATTCTTTTGCCTGTCCGCGGATCCTTTACATATTCTATACCATAACGGCATAGACAAATTCCCCAATGTGCTTCGGCTTCTTCCGGATATTCGGTAATGATATTTTCATATACCATCGCCGCACTGTCGAAATCATTTTTCAGCCGAAAGCTGTTTGCTCTGTCAAAGAGCTGTCTCAGCTTTTCGTTGTCAGTCTGCGGAAGCGTCTGTACTGTTCCGCAGTAACCGCACCGGCAGACTGTTTCCGACTGTGCCGGTTCAAGCGAGCCGCCGCACATTTTACATTTATATACTGCCATATGCACCCCCTATTTTTTTATCCCCATAATAATAATAGCTACAACAAAAACAAAAAAGAATACAGGTAAAATTCCGGAAACATTTCCGAAAACGGATGAAACGCCTATAAAGAAAGGCAAAAAGAAGAATAACATGAAGAATATAAAAAATATAAGCATAACCTTCTTCTTCGCATTACTATGTTTCTCTATACTCTCATCGAAATGAAACCTTATAATTCTTTCGCTTGCCATCCTGACTGATTCTTTTTCTTTTACTGCATTCCTTATCAAAGAAACTATCCCTTCATACGCATGAACGTATTCCTCATGCTCTGCTCCTCTTGAAAATGCCATCGCATTTTTTATAGAATGCTTAAGAACATACTGTACTCTTTTCCGGTATAACTGATCATCGCTGACATCATATCCATAACCCTTTATGTAGTAATCAGCAAGTGCACTGACCTTCTGCTGAGAATAAAGCTCCTGAAGATCATGACAGTAATGCTCTGCAAGGAATTTATAATAATATGCCTTGGGATAATCGGGATCCCTGTCAAGAAGTCTGTCGCAGTATTCCTCAACGCCTTCAAAGTCGCTGGCATTGAAAAGAATGGATATTCTCTGGAGCATTTTACGCTCATCTATCGTTGAATCATTGCTGTCATGAGATTTTGAAGCCTGTGCGTATGAAGCCTCTGCACTATTTCCGACAACCTTTCTCACGCCACGGATAACATCATTGATAAAACCGATTTTCGACATATCCT
The DNA here is from genome assembly GCA_045587105.1 of Ruminococcus sp. Lineage (GTDB taxonomy): Bacteria > Bacillota > Clostridia > Oscillospirales > Ruminococcaceae > Ruminococcus. The sequence continues at coordinate 47,381 of JAZNBR010000040.1, read as the reverse complement.
GTGCTTGAAAATGCGCGAATTCCTCCGGAAGATCGTAAGGATCCATATCCTTGTAGCATGGAATGAGCAGTCTGTTTTTATCATTCTGTGCGAATTTAAGAAAACGGCTCCACTCATTTTTCAGCCATACAGACTGGAAATATTCAGGCTTTGTACCAACAACAAGCATTACCTTTGCACTTGAAAGAGCAGAGTATATATATGGTTCATATTCCTGTCCCAGCTTATCCTCAAGGGTTATAGCCGCATAAAACGCCTTTATTCCTGCCTGTTCAAGCTGATGATAAATATCGTTTGCTATAACGCTGTCAGGAGTTCTTCTCCCATTTTCATCGGTCTGTTTATAGCAAATAAAAACATCAAAACCTTTTTCATTGCGTACAATATCAAGGATTTTCCGCTGTATCCGGTCTATCTCCTCTGCCTCGCTGATGTACAGATTTCTTCTTGCCTGTTCAGCATAGCTCACTGCCGATTTATAGTCGATATCAGCAAGCACCGATTCCATCTGCGTCCGGTGGCAGGTAGGAAGCTTCTTTCCCATCGCAGGATCCGTAACATACTCTATACCATACTTACAGAGAACGAGCCCCCAGTACGCCTCGGAATCATCAGGATTATCCTGAACAATTCTTTCATATATTTCCTGTGCCTTATCGAAGTCACGATTAATTCTCAGATTGTTTGCTCGATTGAAGAGATTGGCATTTATTTCATCACGGGTTTTGGTTATTGTCTGTGCAGTACCGCAGTACTCGCATATACAGACGTTCACGTTATCGGAAGCGTTAAGAGTTCCACCGCACATCTTACATTTTAAAACAGCCATTTCATCCCTCTTTTCCATACAAATTGTACATTTTCAACCATTATACCACAATATTTTACAAATTACAACCTTTTTTAATAATATTATTTAAATTGTCATCGTTTTGTCTTTACTTCGACACTGATTCATGGTATAATTATAAAACAAATCAAAAACAGTCAGGGAGATAATATGAAAAATAAAATAACAGCTGCAATTCTTACAGTTTTATGTATATCCGCTGTATCATGCGGTAAGAACAGTTCTTCTGAAAAAAACACCATAAAAGAAATCAGTATGGCTTCCGAGAGCGCTACCGAAACCACATCCGAAGCAGCAACGACAGTCACCACCACAACAACATCTACATCAACAAAAACTACTACAACTGTCACTACTGCCCCGAAGCCCACAGAACCAGTAATTCTCAGCGGAATGGAATCTGTGTCCGTATACGAAGAAATAAGTATAAACAGCTTTCTCACCGAAGCAAATGTAATCATCCTCAATGGAAATGAGCTTATTGACACATCTGAAACCGGAGAAAAATCAGTAACTGTAAAATATTCGCAAAATGATAACGAGGGCGAGAAGAAACTCACTTATAAAGTAGAGGACACCGAAGCACCGGTAATACTGAACTCCGGCTGGAACCCATACCACCGCATCGGAACAGCTTTTGATCTTAACAACTATGTCGGCTTCGGCGACAATTACGACGGTAATCCCATCCTTACATACGACGGTTACATTGACGCAAACACTATCGGAGACTATCCGCTGACAGCTCACGTTACTGACAGCTCCGGCAATTCAACCAGCTTTGACGTTACTATTTCTGTTGTAAACTCAATCCCTACTCCTCCGGACGAAAGACAGCGTGTCGATTTCAGCGATTTCGCCAGCATCTACGGCGGTGAGGGAAAACGCGTCGGAATTGATGTTTCCACATGGCAGGGAGCAATAGACTGGAACGCCGTCCGTGACGCTGGATGTCAGTTTGCTGTTATCCGTATCGGTTACAGCTACGGCGATATCGTTATGGATGATCGTTTCTATGCCAACATCGAGGGAGCAAGAGCTGCTGGTGTTGATCTCAGTGTTTATTTCTATACAACCGCAAATACGGAAGATGAAATAAAAGAACAGTCACGATGGATCGCAGAAACTCTCAACGGTGCAGAAATGAATCTTCCGATCGGCTTCGACTGGGAAGAATTCGGGGGATTCCAGAAATACGGCATGAGTCTGAAGGAATTTAATGATCTGTACGCTCTTTTCCACGATGAAATGGAAGCTTACGGCTACAATACAATGCTTTACAGCAGCAAGAATTTCCTCAACAACGTCTGGAATGAAAACAGCAAGACCATATCTCCGGTATGGCTGGCTCATTATGTAGAAGATACCGACTACGACGGAGATTACACCTTCTGGCAGCAGAGCAGCTGCGGAAGAATCGCAGGAATCTACGGGGATGTAGATATGAATGTCATGTATGAATAATAAAACGGCGATCCTCATGATCGCCGTTTTTTCATTATATGTTATTTTCCGATTTTTTCAACCTTCATGAGATTCGTTGTTCCGGAAACTCCAAGCGGAACTCCAGCAGTAATTGCTACAAGATCGCCATCCTCAACAAGCCTGCCCGATTCAGCCGCTTCAACAGCAGCTTCAAAAAGCTCATCGGTACTGCTCTTTTCATCAATAATATATGGAATAACACCCCAGCTCATATTCATCTGGCGGCATACAACCTCGCTCATTGTGCAGCTGATAATAGGACAGTCCGGACGATATTTTGAGATAAGACGTGCAGTCTGACCGCCCAGAGATACAGTAATTATAGCCTTTGCATTAAGATCATGTGCCGTTGTAACAGTAGCATGAGCAATAGCTTCTGCAATATTACCGTTAGGCTCGGAGCGTCTTACTGCAAATCTTCCTCTGTAATCAATATTCTTTTCGGTAGTTTCTGCGATAAGAGCCATTGTTTTTACGGTTTCAACGGGATAAGCACCGGCTGCTGTCTCTCCGGAAAGCATAATAGCACTTGTACCGTCATATATTGCATTTGCAACGTCTGTGATCTCTGCTCTCGTAGGACGAGGATTTGTTATCATTGATTCAAGCATCTGTGTAGCTGTAATCACCTGTTTTCCAGCATTATAGCCCTTCTTGATAATCTGCTTCTGGATAGCCGGAATCTGTTCAAACGGAATTTCAACACCCATGTCTCCTCTTGCAACCATAATTCCGTCGGCTGCTTCAAGGATTTCATCAATATTCTCAACACCGTCGATATTTTCAATTTTGGCAATGATGCGGACATCGAACCATCCGAGGCTGTGAGTGAACTTTCTCAGGTAGTTGATATCTGCGGCTGTACGGACAAAGCTTGCGGCAATGAAATCAAAACCTGTTTTTGCACCAAATTCAAGATCATCCATATCTCTTTCACTGAGATACGGCATTGAAAGATGAACGCCGGGAACATTAATTCCCTTGTTATTGGAAAGAATTCCGCCATGAACAACTCTGCACACAATATCAGTACTGCTTATCTTTTCAGCAACGAGCTCGATAACACCGTCATTGATGAGGATTCTTGTGCCGATGCTTACATCTCTCGGAAGCTTTTTGAAGCTTACGCTTCCAATCTCGTTGGTACACGGAACATCCTCAGTAGTGAGGGTATAGGTATCGCCGTCGAAAATCTCAACAGGCTTGTCATCAACAAATCTTCCGAGTCTGATCTCAGGTCCCTTTGTATCAAGGAGTGTGGCAATCGGCAGATCAAGTTCTTTTCTGAGCTTTTCAACTTCTCTGAATCTTTTTTCATGAGTCTCGTAATCTCCGTGTGAAAAGTTGAATCTTGCGACATTCATTCCGGCAAGCATAAGCTCACGCATTATATTCTCGTTATCGGTTGCCGGACCTATGGTACATACTATTTTTGTTTTTCTCATAAAAAGCTCCTTGATTATAATTTTCTCAGCTTGGCATAATTTGCCATAATCTTCTTCGTACCGACCTTTTCAAAAGAAATTTCCAACATGGTATCATTAGCCATAGGCTTTGCTGTGAGAATAGTTCCCTCGCCGAAAATATTGTGCTGAACACGTTCTCCTGACGTATATGTAACCAACGTCTTTTCACCTGTCTTGGAAAGAATCTTATTTCGTGCAAGCTGCTGCTGAAGTGATGTTGACTGAACTTCAACGACAGTATTCTCATTCAGACTATGCTTTGCAGCAGCTCCGTTATCGTGCTTTTCAATAAGCTCGCCGCCGATTTCTCTCATAAAACGAGAAGTAACATTCGTCTGCGTCTGACCAAACAGCATACGCTTTCTTGCATTTGTAAGATAAAGCTTTTTCTTTGCTCGTGTTATAGCAACATAGGCAAGACGACGTTCCTCCTCCATATCCTCCTGACTGTCAAATGAACGTGAGCTCGGGAAGATACCGTCATCCATTCCGACAACGAATACATTCTCGTATTCAAGCCCCTTCGCAGAGTGTACTGTCATAAGAGTAACTCTGTCATCAGTAGAGTCATCTCTGTCTGCTTCGCTGTACAGTGCTACCTCTTCAAGGAAGCCGCTGAGCGAAGGCTCATCTGATTCCTGCATATACTTGACCATTGACGAACGAAGCTCCTGAACGTTTTCAATCTTTGAGTCTGCGTTGTCAAGCGTTCTGAGATAAGCCATATATCCAGTCTTATCAAGAAGAACATCAAGGAATTCGTCAAGAGGAAGCTCCTCCGATTTTTCCGTAAGATACTCAAACATATTATACGCATTTTTCAGCACATTAGCTTTTTTTACAAGAGGAGCATACTCGCCCGAAGTTTTAAGAACCTCATACGGAGTAAGCTTAAGATCACGACTGATTTCCTCTATAAGCATAAGGGTGGAATCACCTATTCCCCTCTTCGGCTCATTTATAATTCTTCGGAAACGGAGCATATCGCTGTGATTATTTATAAAAGCAAGGTATGCGGTAACATCCTTTATTTCCTTGCGGTCATAGAATCTCATACCACCGTACACCTTATATGGAATACCGCACTTTACAAAGGCACGTTCAACAGCGTTTGACTGAGCATTCATACGGTAGAGTACAGCACAATCGCTGTAACGTCCGGTATTTTTGTAGTACTCCTGAATTGTATCTGCAACAAACTGCGCCTCATCAGATTCGTCGATCGCCTTATACCAGTATATCTTGTCGCCCTTTTCGCCGGATGTCCACAGAGATTTTTCCTTTCGTCCGCTGTTGTTGGAAATAACAGAATTGGCAGCGTCAAGAATTGTCTGGGTGGATCGGTAGTTCTGCTCAAGGCGGATTACCTTTGCCCCCTTGAAGCATGATTCAAATCCAAGGATATTCTCTATATTCGCACCTCTGAATTTATAGATGCTCTGATCATCATCTCCAACGACGCAGAGGTTTCCGTGACCGGACGAAAGCAGTGAAACAAGTCTGAACTGAACGTGGTTTGTATCCTGATATTCATCAACCATTATATACTTGTAACGTTTCTGATATTTCTCCAGAATCTCCGGAAACTGCTCAAAGAGCTCAACAGTACGGCAAAGAAGATCGTCAAAATCAAGTGCATTTGCCTCTTTCATACGTTCCTGATAAAGGCTGTATATACGGGAAATAATCTTTTTGCGGTAATCCTGACCGGCATCCTTGTGCATCTCGGCAGGAGTTATCATCTTATCCTTGGCAAAGCTTATTTCGCCGAGAATAGCTCTCGGAGCAAGCTGTTTTTCAGAAACATCAATATCGGCCATGATATTCTTGATAAGACGCTGGCTGTCATCCGAATCATAGATTGTAAAATCACGTCCGTAGCCCATAGCTTCTATTTCACTTCTGAGGATTCTCACACAAGCAGAATGGAAGGTAGAGGCATTGATATTCATGCCATCCTCGCCGAGCATAGCCGACAGACGCTCACGAAGCTCGCCGGCAGCTTTATTTGTAAATGTTATAGCAAGAATATTCCACGGCTTTACAGGTGAAACAGCAGCGATATCACGGAGGGTATCAAAATCATCTGTTTTTCCCTCGGCATAATCGTTAAGGAAGGCTATATCACCTTCACTGCCGGATGCAGTTTCATCCATATAGGCATTACCGAAATTTATCATATTAGCAATGCGGTTGACAATAACAGTAGTCTTTCCGCTTCCAGCGCCTGCCAGAACGAGAACCGGACCTTCAACGGTAAAAACAGCCTCCTGCTGCATTTCGTTCATACGACTGAAATATCTTTTCAAAGCTTTTCTTTTTGCTGCCATGAAAGAATTAATTTCCATAAATCAATCTCCCGAATAATATTTTATATAATATTATATCTATTATATCATACTTGTCAAGATTTGAAAAGACTTTCACGAAGAATTTTTAAAAGCTTATGTATTTTGATACAAAATACAGCTGTTCCTTATTCAAAATATGGAAAAAACAGAGTTTTACCGGAATCAATTGTAAACTTTTTTCGTTTTCACTTTACATTATATAAAAAAAGTATTAAAGTAGTATTATCGAGTGTTCTGCCATTTCAGAGCTATACAGCCGGAATCAGGCAGGAACTCACCAAAGAATCCCATGCGGAGGTAATTAAATGAAGAATTTCAGACAGCTCAGAAATAAAGCTGTTTCCCTGACAGCGGCAGCTCTTATAACTTTTACAGCAGCGGCTCCTGTTTTTTTACAGAAGCCTTTATCTGACGCTTACGCCGGTCAGCAGCTCGGTCAGACTGACTTCGACGACGGAATCGGACTTCCGTGGCATATCGTTGAATCAGGTCCCTCAAAAATGCAGTTTGCTGTTGAGGACGGTGTATATAAAATTACAATAGATAATCCCGGCGGTGCGTCCAGAGGCGGCGAGGATCGCTGGGACTGCCAGTTCCGTCACCGTGAATTAAAGATAGTTTCCGGTCACCAGTATAAGGTGGAATACGAAATCACTCCTTCAAACAGCGGAAAATATTATACCAAGATAGGAAATCTTGATGGTGATATCGAAATCTGGCATAACACAATGGCTGACAATGGCCCGGACTTCAATTCATCATGGGAGCTTATCCATATAGGTGCCAATGAAACAAAGAAAGTCAGTCTCACCTTTACTGCCGGACAGTCTCTTGATGTAGCCGAATGGGCATTTCACTTCGGCGGCGATGGCCAGTATACATCCGGCGACTGCTTCCCCGAAGGAACTGTCATTACATTTGATAATATGTCGCTCATCGACCTCACAAGCGATGAAAACGATTACATAACAGCTGAAGAAGAATCACGCAGCCCTATCATGACAAATCAGGTCGGATATTTCACCGGTCGTGCCAAGCGTGCAACTCTCCTCAGCGACAGCAGAAGTGCTCTCGACTTTGAGATTCTTGATGATTCCGGAAAATCCGTATACTCCGGCAGTACAACTCCATTCGGAATGGATGAGGACTCCGGTGACGATGTACATATCATTGACTTCACCGATTTCAACGACGCCGGAACATTCACAATAAAAACAGAAGACGGCGATAAAAGCCGCGAATTTACTATCGGCAATGCGGAGACTTATTCCAGCCTGCTTTACGACGCTCTCAACTACTTCTATCAGAACAGAAGCGGCATTGAAATTGAAAGTAAATATATCTCCTCCGGTGACAAGGAAAATCTCGCAAGAGCTGCCGGACATCCCACAGACAACGCTGAAATCATGGCTGACTGGGAAACCGCTTCAACCGGAAAGACAATTGACGTTACCGGTGGCTGGTATGACGCCGGCGATCACGGAAAATACGTTGTAAACGGCGGCATTTCCCTCTGGCTGATGCAGAATCAGTACGAAACTGCTCTCAGCAGCGGTTATGAAAAGGTCTACGGCGACGGAACTATGCTGATTCCTGAAAATTCCAACGGCAATCCTGACCTTCTCGACGAAGCAAGGTGGGAAATGGAATGGATGCTTAAGATGATCGTTCAGGACGGCGAATACAAGAATATGGCTTATCACAAGGCTCACGATAAAAAGTGGACCGGTCTCGGAATCGCACCTGCCGACGATGAAATGGATCGTATAGTAACCCCTCCGTCAACTGCGGCTACTCTCAACCTTGCCGCCTGCGGAGCTCAGTCTGCACGTCTCTGGAAGGATCTTGATCCGGATTTCGCACAGGAATGTCTTGAAGCCGCTGAAAACGCATACGAAGCGGCAAAGGAAAACCCCGATGTTCTTGCTCCGCTTGAAAGCTCCACAGGAGGCGGTGCATACGGTGATGACTTCGTAGAAGACGAATTCTACTGGGCTGCCTGCGAGCTTTATCTCGCAACCGGAAACAACTCTTACTACAAGGATATGAAAAAATCCGATTTCTTCCTTGAAGTTCCTGAAACAATGGACGGCGGCGAAAGCGTCGGAAGTATCGGAAGCTTCGACTGGGGACACACAGCTGCTCTCGGAACTATGAGTCTTGCTCTTAACAAAAAGAATCTCTCATCCAACGATGTGGAAGAAATTACAGAAAACATCTGCGAAACAGCAGCTGAATTCATCAGACTCGAAGAAAATCAGGGCTATGGCCTCCCCTACGGACAGAGTACAATCAGCTATAATGACAGCGATGAGGGCTATATATGGGGATCAAACTCAGTTGTTGCCGACAACTCCATTATTATCGCTTATGCCTATATGCTTACCGGAAACGACAAGTATCTGGACGGTGTTATCGGCGGTATTGACTATCTCCTTGGCAGAAATGCAATGGATAACTCCTATGTAACCGGCTATGGTGCCAATGCTATAAAGAATCCTCACCACCGCTTCTGGGCAAATCAGATTGACAAGGCATTTCCAAGTGCTCCGAGCGGCGTACTCTCCGGCGGTCCGAACTCAGGAATGCAGGATCCGTGGGTACAGGGTATAGGCTGGAAAAAGGGTGCTATAAAGCCACAGAAATGCTACACTGATCACATAGAAGCATGGTCTGTGAATGAATGTACCATCAACTGGAATGCTGCCCTTGCATGGCTTGCCGGATTTACTGCTCAGGAAAATGGCGGAATCATTGTCGGCGAGACAGATGCTCCCGTATTTGAAAAGGATGAACCGACAACTGAAACAACTACCACATCAACCACTAAGAAAAACAACTCCGGCAAGGATAATTCCAAAACAACAACAACTGCATACGCCGATGATAAAGACGACAATAAGTCAGATAAAAAAGAAGATAAAGGCAATATCGGAATGATTGCACTTATTTCAGGAGCAGTTGTCATTGGACTTATTTCAATCGAGCTTTTTGTATACAAGCTTATAAAGCTTAAGAAAAAATAATTCATTCAGGGGTGCTTTTATACAAGGCACCCCATATTTTAATTAAAAAATATTGACTTCACATTAATTAAGTGTTAAAATTAAAAAGGATAAGAAACTCATCTTATCAGAAAGGAGCAATTCTTATGTCTGAAAATGAAAACAACATTATCCCCAACGACTCTCAGGAAACTGTCACTCCATCACCTGAGGAAGCTATCGTTCCACCGGCTGATGAAAATCCGTTTGCTCCGGATAATAATGTTCCTGCAAAGAAAAAGAAAAAAGGAAAGAAAATCGCAATCATAAGCGGAATTACCGCAGCTGTACTCATCGGAGGCGGTGCAGCCGCCTATAATCTTTCTGACTTCGTAAAGAATCAGGTCAATCTCCTTCTGATGAAGCCGGAAAAATACTATACATGGGTAACTGAAAAGAACTCCTCTGGTTTCGCTGAAAAAGCAGCCAGCTCCTATGAGGAAAAGCTCGATAAATTCAACAGCGGATCAACTTCGTCAATTGAACTTAAATACAATGCTTCCGATGAAGCAAAGGATATCCTTATTGAAAAAATACTTGAAGATTCTGATGACACCCCCAAAAATATCGAAATTCTGACAGATATAATCAACAACACTGACGATCTCAGCATTTCGCTTACCAGTCAGTCAAAGAAATCGGATTCCATGCTCTCTCTCGGAACAAATCATAACGGAGACAGCATTATAAGCCTTGATCTGTTCCTTGATCTGGTAAATCCGAAATTATTCATGAGATATCCGGAAATAAAAGAACAATGGATCTGCATGGATTTTCAGAGCAACATAGATTCCTCAATTGAATCAAGTGAGGATGAAACCACACTCAAAAAGGTGTTTGAGTACTATCAGGAAATAATTCAGGATCCTACTGTATTTATCTCCCCGAAGGAACTCGAAGACGCTATAAACAACTATTCCAACGTATGGATCAAGTCCGTTGCAGATGTGGAACGTGAACGCAGAGAAAAAATATCTATCGGTGATATTACAGTGAAATATACTTCCCTTGAAGTAGGTATCGATGGCGATCTTGCAGCAAGACTTCTCAGGAACCTTATAAGAGAGCTTTCCGATGACAAGGTTATCAGACGTGCTGTCATAGATAAGCTCGACCTTGTTTCTGATGATGAATACGATGACGCATTCGATACGCTCCTCGATTCCTCAAAGCTTCTGAAGTCAGATGAAGATGAAATAGTTTCCGTAAAAACATATATTGATCCTATCGGTAAAATCAGAGGCTTCTCAGTTTGCGGAAATGATATTGAAGTATTCTGTGCAATGGGCAAGAGCAAGGATAATTTTTCAATTGAGTTCTCTGTAACCGTGGAAGATACTGAAATGATTAGTCTTGTTCTCAACGCAGAGGAAACAGGCAAGGAAAACTATGAAGGCTCGGTCAATCTGGAACTGGACGAAGAATTTACCGCTGTTTTTGTAGATTCAGAAGAAGAAGCCGAAGACTTTACAATCGCCCTTGACTTTGAAGATATGACTATCGGCAGTCTTGAAAATATCAGGCTTAACGGCAACGCAGTGCTTCACAACTCTGATATTGACGATCTCAGGCTGAAATTCAGCAGCAAGGGCAAGATGCAGAGTATCACATACAGCATTGAGAAGGATGGCGTAGAATACGGCGATATCTCCCTTATATTCATAACAAAGGATAAGGCTTCGTTTGAAATTCCCGATGCGGATGACTCATATATGATTGATACAACAAATTCAGCTTCATTCAACTTCTTCGACTATGTCGAATACGACGAGGTTGTTGATTACTTCACTGATCTGTATATCAGGCTTGGAGTTGACGATGATACCGCAAAAAAAATAGTCGAAGAAAGTCTGGATGATTCCGCATTCAACAATGACTACGTTTATAAGGCTGATCCCAACTATATAATATAAACATAACCTCAGCTTTTGCAAACAAAAATCCCCGAGACCACGTCAATTTGCGTGATATCGGGGATTATTTTATCTGTTGTATAATTTGTTGAGCCTTCTGATTTTTTTGGCAAGCTCAGGTGTGAAATCGCTTTCCTTCGTTCTGAACTGCCAGTTGCATCCGAGAGTAGAAGGTGTATTCATCCTGTCATCCGGAGGACTGTCCAGAAAATCCTGTATCTGAGCCGCTGCAACCATTGCTACGCTCGACCATGCGGCACGGATTACTGCCGGAGCAATTTCTCTTTTTTTACGGACATTGAGATATTTTTTTGCAAATTTCAGAGATTTTGCGTCCATTTTTCCGATCCATCCGCTAAGAGTCTCGTTATCGTGAGTTCCCGTATATGCGAAGCAGTTGGAATTCGCAAAGTTATGAGGAAGATGCTCATTTTCACCATCACTGAATCCGAACTGAAGTACCTTCATTCCGGGATAACCGCATTTATCAAGCATTTCCCGTACTTCGGGAGTAATAAATCCAAGATCCTCTGCAATAATATTCAGCTTGCCGAGTTTTTCCTCTGCAATACGGAAAAGCTCATAATCCGGACCTTTTTTCCATTCCCCCACTGTTGCGTCCTTGTTGCCGTAGGGAATTGTGTAATAGCTCTCAAAGCCGCGGAAATGGTCGATACGGACAATATCATAAAGCTCTGAAGCTGCTCTGATACGATCCGTCCACCACTGATATCCAGTTTTTTTGTGGTATTCCCAGTCGTAGAGAGGATTTCCCCAGAGCTGTCCATCAGGAGAAAAATCATCAGGCGGACAGCCTGCAACTGCAACAGGAGAATGCTTCTTATCAAACCAGAAAAGCCGGTGGTTTCCCCATGCCTCTACGCTGTCAAGAGCACAGTAAATCGGGATATCACCGATAATCTCGATTCCGTTTTCATTGGCATACTTTTTCAGCTCACCCCACTGGCGGCTGAACTCATACTGAATAAACTTATGGAATCCGATATCATCCTTAAGTTCCTTTTTGGCGGCGGAAACAGCCTTCTGTCTGTGCATGGCGATATCGTTTTCCCACTCGTACCATGCCTTGCCGTCGTACTTGAATTTCAGTGCCATAAAGAGTGCGTACTCATCAAGCCACTTCTTGTTATCCTCGCAGAATTTCTTATACTGCGGAAATTTCGACGCTTTGAATCTTGAATAAGCAACCCTGAGTACATCAAAGCAGTGTTCCCAGATCATGCTGTAATCCACTTTATCCGGCGATGTTTCCCAAATAATGGAAGAATATTCATCACGCTCCAGAAGACCGTCGCCCTCAAGAATCTCAAAATCAATAAAATAGGGATTTCCGGCATTAACCGAAAACGACTGATACGGCGAATCACCGTAGCTTGTGGGCGAAAGCGGAAGTATCTGCCAGCATTTTACTCCGGATTTTTTCAGAAAATCCACGAATTCAAACGCATGACGTCCCATTTTGCCGATACCGTATTCCGACGGCAGACTTGAAATATGCATTAGTATGCAGCTTTTTCGCATTTTTTCACACCTCTTGTAGATTTATCTCAATAACATTGCAGAATTATTTCTGTCCTGTCAAACTGTCTTTTTTTCAGATCCTCATGTTTTATATAGAAATACAGATTTCCTCCGTCCCCGAACATGAATCCGCAGTTTTCACTCTCATAAGTAGTAAGCTGACATAGCTGTACATAGCTGCTGTCAAATTCCTCTGACAGTCCGTATTGTATGCTGTTGGAATATCCTCCCAGCTTGAAATATTTCCCGCTGTATTCAAACGGATCATATCTGATAAGCCTGTATCTTGCCGCTTCGTATTCCTCATAGCTGTAATCTTCCGCAATATCGGGATTATCGTCGTATTCCGGAAGATCATCCGCACAAAAGAATTTTACAGCACTTTCGTCTATGGTACAGTTCACATCAGCGTAACGGTAATTGCTCACGACTGCTTTATCGGGAAACTCACATGATTTAAGCTCTGAAATATCGCCGTCGTAATAACAGACAGAATATCTGTTTTCTTCATTGCCCCAAGGGGAGGCCTCCAGATCATAGAAGAAGTACATCATTCCCGTTTCCGGAAAAGCATTTTCCCTGTCAAAAGGGTGAATCTCTCCGCAGTTTATCTGCATAAGAAAAGCAAGTGCCTTTCCTTCGGGATTTCTCATCCACTCAAAGCCTTCGTAAACGTCAGGATTTCCACCTATTTTAGAGCATCCGACAGGCACCTCTGATTCTGTCTTTTCTATATAAATAGCATTGCGGTAATGCTTCTCCAATTTTTTCAGAAGTTCCTCAGGAACATCAACACTTTCAAGCATACTTTTGCGTTCTTCGATTTCAGCAGCAGAATCAAAGGACTCCGCCATATCAAGACCAGTCATCTCACTGAGCTTTTCATTCAATTCCATGAAAATACGGCTCTGCTCTGAAACCGGCATATTCATTATCTCCGAAATATCGCCTGATCCGGTAATTTCCATCATCAGCCTGTCTGCGTTCATCATGATTTCCTGCTGAGCGTCGATAACCTTTTTCATAAAAGCTTCATCATCCATGCCCTGGCTTCTCATAACCTCTTCAAGCTGCGATCTGTAATCATTATTATCCATAAAACTCCTCCGGGTAAAAGTATATTCTCCGATTATCCGTCTATACTAACTATGACAAATTTTATTGAACGGGGTATCATCATGAAGCTTTCACAGTATACATTTGCCTTTCTTATGGGATATTTTATGTACAGCCTTATCGAAATAATCAGCCGTGGCTACACGCACTGGACCATGTCTCTTACAGGCGGTGCGATTCTTGCCATTCTTTATGGTATAAACAGCCATCACGCCATGACGCTTATACGCAGCTGCTTTATTGGTGCAGTAATTATTACTGCCGTTGAATTCGCTGTCGGAGTTTTTGATAATCTCATCATGGGATGGCACGTCTGGGATTATTCAGATATGCCGCTGAATGTTCTGGGACAGATATGTCCGCATTTTACTGTATACTGGTTTCTGCTCTGTATCCCGGCTTACTATCTCTGTATGCTCATACGAAAGAAATTCACGCAGAATCCTCTATAAAAACAAGGCTGTTCGGTTTGACGGAACAGCCTTCATCTTTGAGATTAATAATTCTTGTTTGAATCTGCGTTGAAGAAATTATTACTGCTTTCTGTGTAGTAATCATTTGGTTCAAGAGATAAGAAATCCTCATCTTCAATATCAGGAAGTCTTGCACCACAGCGTCCGCAGAACTGGAAACGATCGTTAACCTCAGCGTCACACTTAGGACAGATCTTGTAACCTCTGATCTGATTCAGTTCATATCTCATCCTCTTGATTCTTCTGCGTCTCTGATCAATATCATCACAGAGAAGCTTAAGCTGTGCAGGATCATCAGTAGGATTTTTGTAATACTTCTTGCCGATATCAGTAAAGATTTCAACGATTCTTTCTTCCTCGTAAAGTATCTTTCTCTTCAGATTATTCCCCTCTGAAATATTTTTAGCCTTTTCGGAAACTCCTCTGCTCGCATCATTGAATTTGTCGAGAATTCCCATTGTACATCACTCCTGTCGGAAAACTATAAATATTATATAATCATTATACAACATCCGGTAGATTATTGTCAAGCGTTTTAAAAACAAATTTAGTGCCTCAGCTTCAATTTGTTTATTTTTCACATTTCAGCTATATCATTTTCGGTAAGCTGAATAATTCCGCCCTTTGTAAGAGATTCAGCTGCATGAGCGTTATCATCAACTCTTATAACAAATGAAACTGATTTGTCTGACTTTCCGATAAAAGCGTAAAGATATTCCACGTTTACACCCTCTGCACCAAGAATATCAAGAACACGGCTCAGCTGACCGGTAGAATCCGGAATAGTAATTGCAAGGATTTCTGTAACAGTAACGGCATACGAATTTTCCTTAAGAGTCTTTACTGCCTTGTCTGTATCATTTGCAATTATGCGGAGAATGCCGAAATCCTTTGTATCAGCAAGGCTTAAAGCCCTGAGATTGATTCCGCTGTTCTTAAGAAGCTGCATAACCTCTGCAATCTGGTTGGGTTTATTGTCTACAAAAACTGAAATCTGTCTTACATTTGCCATAAAAAATCCTCCTTTTTATTAAATTAATCCCTTTTTACATATCCGGGATAATATATCTCTCCGCCATCTGCTATATAAAACCAAAGCGGACAGCTCATTGCATCTCCCGGACAATTCTTTGAGTTCTCGTCAACATACATCATGATAAGTCCGGGATAAGCCTTGCTTTCGTCGTATTTACCGTTATTGATAAGTCCGCCGTCAGCGTTGAACCATTCCCACTCGCCGTCTGAAAACTCAATTGTTGTTTCAACATCATCACAGTCATAATGTTGTTTAGCACGTTCAAGCACATAATTAAAATTTTCCTCTGCTTCATCTTCATCCTCATATTCTAAAAGACGTGACTGTTCATCATCTTCAATTGTATCTTCAAGGTCATGTTTCAGAGTGAAGCTCTTGCCTTTTTTGTACTTTCCGTCCAGTTCGATACCATAAGCATCTGTGCAGAGAAAATCGTCAACAGTGTAAAGTGTGTTGGGAGAATCGACATTAACACCTCCGTAAGGAACTATATAGCGAATAAATGGAAGGATAGAAAAATCCATGAATTTATCAATATAATTCATAGCCGGAGCAACATAGTCACAGTATGAACCTGTATCATTCATTGATTTCATTAATTCAACATTATCCTGAATAACCTGTTTATCCTGTTCTTCTTTTATTAATTTCTTTTTTTCTTCGCTTGATAAGCCTTCTAACTTTTCTGAAGTTCTGCTTAAAATTTCCTTATCAACTTCAGCTTCATCATTGATGTTTACTTTAAAACCCGAATACGGGTTCAAATAATTCTCATAAGAAAACTTTATTTTTCCGTTTTTAACAGAAAATGTTCCGTCATAATACATCCAATTATCAGCCATAGAATAAGCCGCTTTCAAATTAGGAATAAGAAATTCATCACCGGAAAACTTTATAAGATGAGGATTGTACTCATCGTCATTATCTTCCTCATACTCCTCAGCAAGATTTTTGCTGTACTTTATCCCTATATCAATGCTTTCATTGAATGGTGCTGTACTACCGTCAAGAGGTTTTATCGAAACATATTCGCTGTCGCCTTTTGTGGATAAACCGCCGCTGCTTTTATCATCTTTCTTATCACCGCAGGCTGTAAATACACCTGCACACATTGCACCGACAAGAATCGCAGATATAACTTTTTTCATTTAAATCAACTCCTATCAGCCGTGAAGCTTACGTCTGTCGATTACACGGACAGCCTTGCTTTCACTTATTTTAAGTAGTTCAATCCATTTTTACATATCCGGGATAGTAGATTTCTCCGTCATCTGCTATATAGAACCAGAGCGGAAAAGTATAGAGTGCATAATCCGGACAATTCTTTGAATCCTCATCAAGAGTCATCATAATAAGTCCGGGATAATCCTTGCTTTCGTCGTATTTACCGTTATTGATAAGTCCGCCGTCAGCGTTGAACCACTCCCACTCGCCGTCTGAAAACTCAATTGTTGTTTCAAGATCATCACAGCCGTAAGCTTGCTCAGCACGTTCAATCGCTTTATCAATAAGTTCCTCTGCATCATCTTCATTCTCATATCCTAAAAGATGTGACTGTTCATCATTTTCTATTGCATCTTCAAGGTCGTGTTTCAGAGTGAAGCTCTTGCCTTTTTTGTACTTTCCGTCCAGTTCGATACCATAAGTATCTGTGCAGAGGAAATCATCCACAGCATAAAGCGTGTTTGGGTAATCATAGTTAAAATATCCGGCGGAATTCACATAACGAATAAACGGAAAAATAGAGAAATCAGTAAACTTATCATTTGAATTCATAGCTGGAACAACAAATTTAATATATGAACCTGTTTCATTCAGTTTCTTCATAGATGCAGTTACCGAATGTATCATATTCTCTTCCAATTTCTTTTTTTCCTGCTCTGATAAATCTTCTATATTTTCGTATATTCCAAGAGATTTACCATCTTCAGCTTCACCATTGACATTTATTTTAAAATCATATTTCAGATTTATAAAATTTTCATAAGAAAGCTTTATTTTCCCGTCTTTAACAGAAAAATTTCCGTCGTAATATGAAACAAGAGCATTGCTTCCTATGCTATTGGGCATAATAAATTCACCGTCTGAGAACTTTATTAGATGAGGAGTGTACTCATCGTCATTTTCTTTCTCATACTCCTCAGCACAATTCTTGCTGTACTTTATTCCCTCGTCAATACTTTCACTGAATGGCTGTTTTTTTCCGTCAAGAGGCATTATAGAAACATACTCACTGTCACCTTTTGAGGATAATCCATTGCTCTTTTTGTCGTCCTTCTTATCGCCGCAGGCTGTAAATACGCCTGTACACACAGCACCAACAAGAACCGCAGATATAACTTTTTTCATTTAAATCAGATCCGATCAGTCGTGAAGCTTACGTCTGTCGATTACACGGACAGCCTTGCCTTCACTTCTTGTAATTGACTTAGGCGGTACGAGATGAACCTTGGGATTGATTCCGAGCATTGTCTTCATAGCTTCTGCAAGAGTTCTCTCCTGCTGCTGCATATCCTTTACCTTATCAGAAAGCTGCTCAGGATTCATTTCAACGTTTACGTCAAGTGTATCTGTATTGTTTACACGGTCAACCTCAATGAGATAGTTCGGTGAATAGCCGTTTTCGATGAGAACTGTCTCGATCTGTGACGGGAACACATTTACACCTCTGATGATGAGCATATCATCGCTTCTTCCCATAGGCTTAGCCATTTTGATGAGTGTACGTCCGCATGAACACTTCTTTCTGCTGAGTACGCAGAGGTCTCTTGTTCTGTATCTGAGAAGCGGGAATGCTTCCTTTGTAAGGCTTGTGAATACAAGTTCTCCTACCTCGCCCTCAGGAAGAACTTCGCCTGTATCAGGATTGATGATCTCAGGGTAGAAGTTATCTTCATTGATATGCATACCTGTCTGCTCAGAGCACTCGAATGCAACACCAGGACCGCTTGTTTCAGTAAGACCGTAAATATCGTATGCCTTGATTCCGAGAGATTTCTCAATAGAGCGACGCATTTCCTCTGTCCACGGCTCTGCTCCGAAGATTCCTGCCTTGAGATTGATATCATCGGGAGTAAGTCCCATATCCTGGAGAGTTTCGCCGATATATGCAGCGTATGAAGGTGTACAGCAGAGAATTGTTGAACCAAGGTCACGCATGAATGTAATCTGACGCTCTGTGTTTCCACTTGACATAGGAAGTGTCAGACATCCTACCTTGTGGGAGCCGCCGTTGAGTCCGGGACCGCCTGTGAAAAGTCCGTAGCCGTAGCTTACATGGCATACATCCTCATTTGTACCGCCTGCAGCAGTGCTAGCACGCGCACAGCAGTCCTCCCAGAGGTCAATATCATGCTGTGTATAGAAAGCAACTACACGCTTGCCTGTTGTTCCGCTTGTGGACTGAATTCTTACGCACTCGCTGAGAGGCTTTGCAAGAAGTCCGTAAGGGTATGCGTCACGGAGATCTGACTTTGTAAGGAACGGGAGCTTGTGAAGATCATCAGTTGACTTGATATCTTCCGGCTTTACACCCTTTTCGTCCATAAGGTCACGGTAATACTTCACGTTCTCATAAACGTGCTTCACCTGTGCCACAAGGCGTTCATCCTGAAGCTTCTTCATCTCCTCTCGCGACATGGTTTCAATTTCTTGATTCCAATATTTTTCCATTGGTATTTTTCCTCCTCGAATAATTATATAGGGCGACACCGCACAGAGCTTGTGCGAAAGATACGCAGTCAGATTTTTCGTCAGATTGTATAAAAATTTCGCAGGCATACTGACGTATGCCAAGGGATTTTTGTGCAAGATGGCGGAAAATATGCAAGTAGATTTCGTACAAAGTCGCAAGACGGGCTTTGTGCGGTGTTGCCATAGTATATTCTATAACGTTGCTCACTCTTATGTAAGTTCCGTTTATATAGATGTCAAATGATATTATTATTCATTCCGTATCTCAGGCATTCTTTCCGAGTTCAAATGCCTTTTTGTTGAGTTCAAGGAATTTCGCCGGAACACACTGTTCAAGTGCATTCTGCCAGAGTTCCTCAGGGAAATCAAGCTTTGACGCAAGCACACCCATGAGAACTACGTTTGCAGCCTTTGAAGTTCCAGCCTGCTCTGCAAGTGAAAGAGCGTCAACAGCTACAAGCTGTGCACCAGCCGCAGCGAGCTTTTCTGTGAGATTTTCAGGATACTGAGCAGCTCCTGTGATAACGGGCATGGGATCGATCTGCTGTGTGGATGTGATGAGATGTCCGCCCTTTTTAAGATAAGGAAGGCATCTTGCAGCTTCAAGAAGCTCGAAGGAGATAACAGCATCTGCCTCGCCCTTTTCGATAACAGGTGAATACACCTTATCGCCGTATTTTACATATGTAACAACAGAACCGCCTCTCTGAGACATTCCGTGAACCTCGCTCACTTTTACATCGTATCCCTGAGCAAGCAGGACATTTCCAAGAAGTCTTGATGCAAGCAGAGAACCCTGTCCGCCTACACCGACTATCATAATTGATTTAGTTTCCATCTGAATACTCCTTTACGTTATTTGAATCATATTTTTCATGAAGTGCTTTTTTCACTGTTTTTCTCAGCTTTCGTCTGTCAAAAGATTTCACTGTCAGATTAATAACACAAATAATTATCAGGCTGACAAGTGGATGAAGCCAGAATTCCAGTCCCAACGCATCACTTATTACCGAACCCAAAAACAAGCCCACAAAGGTAATGCCAAGGTCAATAAGCTCTTCTTTTGTAAATTTCATTTTTATTTTCCCTTTATAATTTCCAGATCGCCGTCAACAAATCCGATGCCTATCGGCTCAGATGTAAGTATATCCGCATATTTTCCATCTTCAAGATAATCATCTATCCAGCCTTTTATGAGATTCTGTGCGGCTTTCCAGTCCTTTTCTTCCTCGTCGGAAAGCTCAACGCAGAATATATCTTCTTCTGATGACCAGCATTCTTCACAAGCCCAGTCGGGATCTTCCTCGTCAAAGGCTTCACAGGCTACAAGCTGCACGCCATAGACGCTGTCCTCAATGGACTCCTCATAAAGATTGAAGTTGAATGCTTTTGTTTTTTCGGGCATATCGTTATTTTCAAGCAGATTGTCAAGCCACGCTTCAAAATGCTCGTAAACCTCAGTGTTTATCATATCATGTACCTCAGCCAATTGCACCGATCTTGCAGAGCTCCTGACAGATTCCGCAGCCTACGCACTGTGTATGGTCGATAACTGCCTTGCCGTCTCTCATGGAAATTGCAGGACATCCGAGCTTCATGCACATCTTGCAGCCTACGCACTTGTCGCTGTTTACTTTAAGAGGAGCATTATGCTTAACATACTTGAGAAGGGCACAGGGACGTCTTGAAATAATAACTGAAGGCTCATCAGCAGCGAGTTCTTCCTTGAGTGCTGCTTCACATTCAGCGAGGTTATAGGGATCAACCACAACAACTCTCTTTATTCCTACTGCACGACAGAGTTCTTCAAGATTTACAGCAGCAGCCGGATCGCCCTTAAGATTCTTTCCTGTGGTAGGATTCTGCTGGTGACCTGTCATGCCTGTGATTGAGTTATCAAGGATGATAACAGTTGAATTTGAAGCGTTATAAGCGATATTAACAAGACCTGTGATACCGCTGTGCATAAATGTTGAATCGCCGATTACAGCAACGCTCTTGTGCTCAGCTTCTGCACCTCTTGCCTTGTTGAAGCCGTGAAGTCCGGAAATTGAAGCACCCATACAGATAGTTGTATCAAGTGCGTCAAGCGGTGCGCAAGCTCCGAGAGTATAGCATCCGATATCTCCGGAAACTGTTATGCCAAGCTTTTTGAGGGCGTAGTACATACCTCTGTGAGGACATCCTGCACACATTACAGGAGGACGCACAGGGATATTGTCTTCAAGAGCAACAAATTCCTTCTTCTCGCCGAGAAGCTTCTCTGCGATCACAGACTGCTGAATCTCGCCTATGCAGCCGAAGATTTCCTTGCCCTGAACATTTGTAACACCGATATTGCGGCAGTGCTGCTCGATAATGCCGTCAAGTTCCTCGATTATATAAATTTTCTCGTATTTTGCAGCAAAGTTGCGGATAAGCTCAACAGGCATGGGGTTTACCATTCCGAGTTTGAGGTATGAAGCCTTGTCGCCAAGAGCTTCCTTTGCAAACTGATATGCAGCTCCGTTTGTAATAACACCAAATTCAGCTGTTTCTGAAATTTCTGTTCTGTTGAGAACGCTGTTTTCTGCGTACTCTGTAAGCTTCTTTGTGCGTTCCTCAACGAAAACGTGCTTTCCGCGTGCATAAGCCGGCATCATAACGTATTTCTGGGGATTCTTTACATATTCCTTGAGACCGTCATCTGCTCTGTCTTCAAGGTCAACAATGCTCTGTGAATGAGCTACACGGGTGGACATTCTTACGATAACGGGAGTATCAAACTCCTCGGAAATATCAAATGCTGTCTTCACGAATTCCTTAACTTCAGAGGAATCAGAGGGTTCCAGCATGGGAACCTTTGAAGCGATAGCGTGATGACGGCTGTCCTGTTCGTTCTGGGAGGAGTGCATTCCCTGATCGTCAGCAACAGCGATAACAAGTCCGCCGTTTACGCCTGTATAGGATGCAGTATAAAGCGGATCAGCCGCTACGTTAAGACCAACGTGCTTCATGCCGCAGAAGCTTCTTGCACCTGCAATAGAAGCTCCGAGAGCTGTTTCCATAGCAACCTTCTCATTGGGAGCCCATTCAGCATACATTTCGTCGTATTTTGCAGCTTCCTCAGTAATTTCTGTTGAAGGAGTTCCGGGATAGCTGGATACCACACGGCAGCCAGCTTCGTATAAGCCTCTTGCGAAGGCTTCGTTTCCAAGCATAAGTTTTTTCATTTTAATTTATCCTTTCAATAATTTTTCTTATTTATATCAATAAGTTCCTCAGAACTTAAAGTTTTCTTTAAGATATTCAGCAACACCGTTACTGTCGTTTGAAGATATTATTATATCAGCGGCGGCTTTTACTTCATCACGGGCATTTTCAACGGCGATTCTGACATCCGACTGCTCGAACATCGCTAAATCATTGAGATTATCCCCGAAGCAGACAACTTTTTCATAGCCGTACAATGCACGGAGCTTTTTTATTCCGTTAGCCTTCGAAGCTTCTGAGGAAAACACTTCAAGATACCATTTTCCTGTATATGTATCCTCATAGAAGGCACAGTCAAGACCTTCCGTTTCCTTAACTGCATTCCGTACCGGAAGAAGGCTGTCATAGCTGCTCATCGATGTAAAATACACCGCTTCTCCCTCGGTTACATCACGGAGATCACGGCACTGAACAAAGGGCTTTCCATAATTTTTCTGCCTGTCCTCTGCAAAGCTTGCCATGACACGCTCAGTAAGCTCGGTATAGTAGGTCGTCAGCTTCTGACCGCATATCCGGAACATAAAACATTCCACGCCATGTTCCTCATAGAAGGACGCTACCTTATCAGAAAGCTCACGGGGAATTGCTTCAACGCTGATATATTCACGTTTTTTCAGATCATATATACACACGCCATTCATCAGTATACATGGAGTATCAATATTCAGTGATGAGGTAATTGCTCCGGCTGAGTATATAGTCCTTGCGGTAGCAAATGTAAAATGAAGTCCTCTGTCAATCATGGAATTCAGTTCTGCCGACGTATCGTCCGGAAGTTCTCCTGATGAATCAAGCAGCGTTCCATCCAGATCCGAAATGTACAAGGTTTTAATACACATCACTCCTATCCGAAAAGCCGATAGCTTCACTTATTTATTATAACATATTATTTTTCAAATGTGAACAGTATCACCGAATTTTATTTATTGTAACAAAAAGTAACATTTTCCATTGTAAATAATGTACAAAGAAGAAACTGCCGCATCATAAACCGATGCGGCAGCTGAAATTATTATTCAGGAAGTTTGCTTATAAGCTTAAGCAGATATTTCTGGATTGAAAGTGAATCAGCGTTTGTAAGACCAGTTCCCGGATCATTTACATCTCCGTTGATTTCACCCTGCTTTGTGATGCGGCTCTTGTCTGTTCCGTTCACACCGTAAGCATCGGGATTTCCGATAGCCTGCATTACAAGGATAGCGTCAGAAAGATTAACTGATCCGTCGCAATTGGCATCGCCGTAATCTGCTTCAACTTCAGGCTTGGTAGTTGTTGTAGTTGTGGTAGTAGTTGTTGTTTTAGTTGTAGTTGTCTTTGCTGTGGTAGTTGTTACCGGAGGTTTCGATGTAGTCCCCTTTGAACCGCCGTCGATATTGCTTCCCTCGCTTGCGGCATAGTTTGCATAGTAATCGCCGAGTGAAATACCATTTGCACCGAGAGCTACCTGGTGGTCAAGACCAATATATTTTCCGCTTGACTGAGTCTGCCAGAGTGAAGGCTCAAAGAGACCGTATTTTTCATCATCCCATGTCTTGAAATCGTTTCCAAGAAGTCCGCCTGTATCGCCGGAGTTCGGGTTAAGACACCAGAATGTGTGATTGATATGGTTATTGATCATGTAGTCACGGAGAAGTTCCATCCACTTCTGGTTGTCGCCGCCATCCATGTGACCGCCCCATTCACCGATGAGAAGCGGTGCGATATCCTGATCGTTGATGTATGCCCATGTGTCATACCAGTAGTCGTCAAGGAGAGTCTGCGTTGTGAAGTCCTTTTCAAACCATGTCTGAGCATAAACAGATTTTCCGTAGTCATGAGGTGAATAAATGATCTGGCTTGTACCTGACTTTGGCACAACAGGATGATCCTTTACACCACGGAGGTTTCCGCCCCACCATGCACCGTGCCACGGTGAATTTTCACCTGCATTCCAGACATCCGGTGTGTCATATGTATAACCGAGTTCAGTCTTGGGATACTGCTCAACGCCCTCAATAATGATGAGTGCATTAGGATTTACTTCAAGGATAGCATTTGCACAGGTTTCTGCAGCATGCTTCCAGTTGTTTTCGTCAGTTGAGTCATCCCATTTTGCAATAGTATCCGGACAAGTTGCGTCATATTCACGCTTTCCGTGCGGCTCGTTTTTAAGGTCGTATCCGATGAGAGTATCATCGTTCTTATACTTATCTGCAAGCCATACAAGAGTTTCTATCCAGAGTTCAGTAGTAATTCCAGCCTTGCCGTACCACAGCTCATAGTTATGACCCGAGTTGTTTGCATCAGGGCTATGAATGTCAATAAACGCCTTGATACCGTACTTTTTGCACTTCTGGATAATAATATCAAAGATCTCCATTGAGTTCTTCAGAGTTTTTCCGTCCGCACCAACAAAATCCTTGTTGATGTTGCCGTATTTTCCGGCAGGAGTGATAGTTCCGTCCTCACCTACAACGTCCTGCGGAGGATTATAGGAAGCCTGAACAGAGCTTACAGGATTAGGATCGCCGTTCATCCATGAAAGAAGAAGCTCTGATGAAATAGGAAAACGAATAACGTTGATACCGTGATCAGCTACACCTTTAAGAAAATCGTCAACATCTGCTGCATAGAGTCCATGAGCACAGTTCTCAGAGCAGTTAAAGCCGAACCAGTTTGCACCGGTAAGCCATACCTGATTGCCGTTCATATCATAGAGACGGCTTCCTTCTGCGTGAATCCAGTCGTCGTTATTGTCGTCAACGGCTGCATTTGTGATTATCTGTGTTTCCGTTTTCTCCTGAGCAACGGGAGCGGCAAAAGTCAATGCCATAGCAGCCGCTGATAAAGCAGCCGCAGCTCTGAGTAATTTTTTCATAATAATATTTCCCCTCTCAATTAACGCATTACTGCGTGTTACTTATATTCTAACAGTATCGTCATAAATTGTCAAGGGGTTACCGAAAATTCAACAATTTTTCAGATATAAGTGAAAAAATGCCGGATCGCTATGATCCGGCACTGTGTTGATTATTCAGGAAGCTTGCTTATAAGCTTAAGAAGATATTTCTGGATTGAAAGTGAGTCCGAATTTGTAAGACCAGATCCAGGATCATTTACATCTCCGTTGATTTCGCCCTGCTTTGTAATGCGGCTCTTATCTGTTCCGTTCACACCGTAGGCATCAGGATTTCCGATAGCCTGCATTACGAGGATAGCGTCAGAAAGATTTACTGTTCCATCGCAGTTTGCGTCGCCGTAATCTGCTTCAACATTCGGCTCAGTAGGTGTTGTAGTTGTGGTAGTGGTTGTTGTTGGCTTTGAAGTAGTAGTTGTAGTAGTTGTTGTTGGCTTTGTGGTAGTAGGTGTTGTTACAGGAGGCTTGGGCTGGGGATCCTTTGTTCCGCCATCGATATTGCTTCCTTCTGTCTTGGCATAGCTTGTATAGTACTCGTTCAGTGAAATACCATTCTTTCCAAGAGCTACATTGTGGTCAAGGCTGATATACTTTCCTGACTCAGCAGTCTGCCAGAGTGAAGGCTCGAAAAGACCATACTTTTCCTCATCCCATGTCTTGAATGAGTAGTCGAGAAGTCCGCCTGTATCGCCGGAGTTCGGGTTAAGACACCAGAATGTGTGATTAATGTGATTTTCTATCATGTATTCACGGAGAAGCTCCATCCACTTCTGATTCTTGCCTCCGTCCATGAAACCGCCCCATTCACCGATAAGCAGCGGAGCGATTTCTTCCTGATTGATGAATGCCCATGTATCGTACCAATAATCATCAAGGAGAGTCTGTGTTGTGAAGTCCTTGTCAAACCATGTCTGTGCATAAACTGACGGGCCGTAGTCGTGGGGAGAATAAACAAGCTTGTTCTGATACTGTCCGAGATCGATAGGATAATCTCTTACACCACGGAACTGACCGCCCCACCAGCCGCCGTATGCCGGAGGATCTGTTCTTGAATCGGGATCGCCCCACTGATGTCCTTCTCTCGGATACTGCTCAACACCCTCAATAACAATCAGTGCATTAGGATTCTTTTCAAGCATTGCAAGTGCACACTTTGTTGAAGCATAAGCCCAGTTATTTTCATCTGTTGAGCCGTCCCACTTAGCACCTGCGCTGCCTTCGGGACATTTTCCGTGCGGCTCGTTTTTGAGATCATATGCGATAAGAGTATCATCATTCTTGTATCTGTCAGCGAGCCATACAAGTGAATCCTGCCACATTTTTGAAGTTACGGGAACACCGGTTCCACCCTTTGTTACAGCCATTGTATCGTAGCTGCCTGCACCCTCATCGTAGTACCAAAGATTATAGTTATGACCTGAGTTGTGAAGTGCCGGGCTGTGGATGTCGATCATGATCTTGATGCCGTATTTCTTACACTTTGCCATGATAACATCGAAGATTTCAAGACTGCTCATGCATTCGCCGTCCGGACGGCACAGATCAGGATTAAACTTATATCCATCATCGTTCTTGGGATTGATAGTGATCAGATCGTGATCGTCAATACCTTCCATCCATTCAAGGATAAGCTCCGTAGCCATAGGAAGACGCAGAAGATTTACACCTCTGTCCGCAACAGATGACAGAAGTTCATCAACGTCAGCACTCCATAAGCCGTGCGGGAATCTCTCTCCGCAGTTGAAGCCGAACCAGTTAAGACCTGTGATCCAGACTTCGTTTCCGTTCATGTCGTAAAGGCGGCTTCCCTCTGCGTGAAGCCAGTCGTCGTTGCAGTCGTCAACGGCTGCATTTGCTTTCAGCTGTGTATCCGGCTTTTCTGTTACAACGGGAACCGAAAAGCTCAGTGCCATTGCAGCAGCCGAAATAGCCGCAGCTGTTCTCAGTAATTTTTTCATGATAATTTCCCTCTCTCTTTATCGCTGTTATGCGATTTTTATATTTTTATTGTATCATTTATCACAGAAAATGTCAATAGCGACGCAGCATTTTTAACCCTCTGATACAACAAAAGATGATCGTACATAGCTTTTTACAAAACAATGCACAAAAGCAATATTATCCTGCGTATAATCCATATATTTTTATACAAATGATAAAAGGCTTCTGTACCCGACAAAGAATACAGAAGCCTTCAGGCATTATATAATGAAAATTTTCAGAAGAGAAGGATATGCTGCAAATAAAGCTATTGCCGCACTGCTGATAATTCCTGTAACAGCAAGAACAAGTATCATATTTATCGGCTTTGTGCCGCCTTTAAGAATCAATGTTCCGGGAGTTATCACCCTGTCCGTTGATTGTTCCCTGAGTTTTTTCAGAGAACTCAGCGTAAAGCGGTAATACAGCCAGTTTCCGAAGATACAGCAGACTATCTTGACCACCCAGAACGCCATTCCGAATACCTCATTGAAGAAAAACAGATCATCCTTATGATTGCTTACAAATTCAGAAAGAGCATTTATTCCCGAAACTGCAAACACTCCATTTGACGACATATCCGCCATAACTACTATCATGGACGGAAGCGAGCATACAACCTCGATAATCGTTGCAATGATAGCCCAGAACCACATTCTTCTGTTGGCAAAATAGAGGTTCGGGAAAAAAAGACAGCTGAGGTTAAATGATATCTTTGTGCCAAGATCCTTCATTCTTTTGAAAATCGGAATATAATAGATAATATTTGTTCTTACAAAACCAGTAACCTCAGTAAGTGTAGCTCCACCCATATCCTCATTCGGATCAAAGCCAAGGAACGAAAACATTGTTTCCTGACCATTGGCAGATTCTGCACCTCTGAATATATCCTGATATGCTTCCTGGCTACTTCTCTGCTCCTGCTGCGACTGAGTTCCACCGTGAGCATCAGTATGAAGTCTGCTTCCGCACCTGGTGCAGATTTCATCGGTTTCCCTGTTCAGAGCACCACATTCCGGACAGCTTGCTGTCACTTCAACCCGACTGATTTTTTCTTCCACTGCGGCAGAGCGTTCCCATTTGTAGCCTGTGCCATGATGTTCGTCATAGGCACATTTATTTTCGATTTTATAGCATTCCCTGTGATGAGGAGCCCCGCATTCCGGACAGACTACAACGTCATCATCTGCGGTAAATCTGTTATTGCATACCGGACATTTTTCGCCGATAAAATTCATAATAATTCTCCTTAATTGCAATTGATATATTTATTATAGCACCAACACACATATAAAATCAAGTCTTTTTTATATTATTCAGAATATTTCATGTATTTATCATAAAAGTAAGGACAGCACGAAGCTGTCCTTGTCATGATTTTAGGCAACACCGCACAAAGCTTGTGCAAAAGATGCGAAGTCAGATTTTTCGTCAGAATGTACAGAAAGCTCGCAGGCATACTGACGTATATCAAGAGATTTCTGTGCAGAATGACGGAAAATATGTCCGCAGATTTTGTGCAAAGCCGTCAGGCGTGCTTTGTGCGGTGTTGACTTTATTCCTGAGAAATTACTTCCTTGTAGAATTCAGCGTAATCTCCCCTGCCTTCCTTTGTGAACTGGATTGCCATTCTGGGATGCTGGTTGAGAAGTCCCGTCATGAAGTACTGGAGATCGTAACCCCATACAGCTCCGCTTTCTTTAAGACTATTGAGGTGCTTTTCTATAAACTGAAGTACAGGGTATACATTGTACTTCGGATTCTTGAGGAAGCCGAGGAGAAGCTCCATCGCACAGTTTCCGGCACCGCGTCCCATTGCGGAGTATGTTGCGTCAAGCCAGTCTACACCGTCGCCGACAGCTTCAATTGTATTTGCAAATGCAAGATGCTGGTTATCATGAGCGTGAATACCAAGCTTCTTATTGTATTTTACCGCAAATTCGCCGTAAAGATCAGCCATTCTTGCGATCTGTTCAGGATAGAGTGAGCCGAAGCTGTCTACGATGTAGAAAACATCAACAGGAGACCTGCCGAGAATATCAAGAGCAGCCTTGATATCGGACTCACGGGCAGTTGAAATCGCCATGATATTACAGCTTACCTCGTACCCCTTCTTCTTTGCGTCCTCTATCATATCAACAGCCGTAGGAATCTGGTGGAGGTAAGTTGCTACACGGATAAGATCGACAGGACTTTCGCTTCTGTCATGGATGTCTGTCTTGTAGCTGCATCTTCCGACGTCAGCCATGATAGCAATTTTAAGATCTGTATTATTTTCGCCGACGATAGAGTAGAGGTATTCATCATCGCAGAATTTACACGGACCAAAATCATCCACATTAAACATTTCCTTGTCTGCTCTGTATCCGAATTCCATATAGTCAACGCCAGAGCGAAGATTTGCATTATAAAGATCCTTCACGAAAGAATCTGTAAATCTGAAATCGTTTACAAGTCCTCCGTCACGAAGCGTTGCATCAATGACCTTGATATCAGGTCTGAAATCGAGTAATTTTGAAACCTCTTTCATGATAATTCTCCTTTTTGATGTATGATTTATTACAGTGCTTTACTGCACCGCTTTAAACTGTACTACTTTAAAGTGTTGTACTAATTATATCACTCTTTTTTCGTTCTGTCAAGAGGTTGCAATTATTTTTAAATTATTTTTTTATTTGGCAAAACGTACAACTACGACTCAACAATATTATTCATTGTGCCGACAGATGTTTCCGTATTCCGTTCTGTAATATATATGATAAAGTATACAGACTTTTATGAAATATCGTCCAGAAACACTGCTTTTACAGCTTAATATTTTAATCATATACAATTCGCGCAGAAAAAGTGACAATTCGCGCAAGATCTGACACAAACAGGATTTTTTATGGTATAATATTATCGAAGAATCAACAAGGATTTTGCAGCCATGATTAGGAAATATTTTAACAAAAGAGGTGGTGCCACGCATACTTTTTCATACGCCTGTAAACCTGACAAAAAGTAAAAAAATTTAAGGAGGAAATTACTTATGAAAAACATTAAGAAGAAAATCTGGGCACTTATGTCAGCAGCTGTTACAACATCAGCACTTGTTGTATCAATGACAGGCTCGTCTGTTACAACTGTTCGTGATGCAGACGGCGACGGAAGATATACTGGCTCTGATGCCACTCTCACATTACGCTATCTTAAAGGTGATTTTAATCCATCAAGTGTACGGTCGTTCGACTTTGACGGAAACGGAATTATCAGCTATGTAGATGCTCTTAAAGTTCTGGGATATTATACCGGAAGCTTCAATGACGACAGTCTCCCAGGACCTGTTGGTGCTGATTCGACAGCTGTTGCTACGACGAGAACGTACTGGCGTCACTATTATAGTAGTAGCAATCCTTCTTCACACAGTGAATATTCATTAACCGTAGACCCACGTGATAATACTGCATCAAACTCCAATGCTCGCACCCACTTTGGTGTAATCGGTGAAGATGATAGAGTTTTTGACAACAACACATCTGTTGTTCGTTTGTTTAACGGAACAGGATTCATAGTTGATGATCATGTTATTGCAACAGCTGCTCATTGTGTATTTGACTATTATACTAACGAATTCTTAGATGCCACAATAACAATTGTTGATGGTAACAACCGAATATCAATAAATCCGGTTTATGCAGATATATGCAGAAATTATTATATAGACACAGACAATGACTATGACTATGCTTTACTTTATGTTGAAGATGACCTCAGTGAATATGGTACATTTAAAATGGGTACAATTTTAAGTGAATATATTGAAGCAGATGGTGAAGTTACTGTTTCTGGTTTTCCTAAGTATATTCCTAATGATGCTGTGGACTCATCTCGCATAGATAGATACAAAGCTACTGGAAATTTAGAAAGTGATTATGGTATGTCCTTAAGATATAATGCTGATGCAACAAGTGGAACCAGTGGTGGACCTGTATATGTAAGTGAGGAATATGACGGTGAAGAATATAATACTGTTATTGGTATTCATTATGGTACAAGTGGTGCGGCAAGTTTTGCAGTTGAAATAACTCCAGACATTCTCAAATTCTATAACGACAACCCCAACATTGACTATTAAGGAGGAATCACTATGAAAAAAAAACAAAAATTATCCGCAATGTTTCTTGCATCCGTAATCACAGCGGGCACAGTTTCCTCACTTTCTGTTGGTGCAAGAAACTTAACAGGATATGACAAGGAAGAATTTGCAAAAATAATTGCTAAAAGCGACCACTATATTCCGCCAAGCGAAAACTATCGTATCAGTGATATATATCTGACAAAAAGGGAAACCCCAACTTCTTCAGGCACTTATGATTATTATCTTATGGGATATGGTGCCGCATACTGTAACCCCAACAAAGTTAATATTAAAATCAACAAATCCGACTTTGATAACACTGTGGCACTTATCAGAGAAATTCTTCCCGAAGCTGTTGTTGCTCAGTCAGAAGAAGCAGACGGATTATATTCTGTAAGTATTGCTGGTTTTTCAGAAGAAAAAAAACTTCGCTTCGAGGAATCCTACAATAAAGAAATAACTTTGAACCAAGCAAATAGCATATACAATAAGCTCAGTAAAATCGCTGATATTCAGTCATTTGACTATGAAAAAGTTTTTATTAATCCATTAGTGGGAGAAAGTCATATAACCGATTTTGATCTCAATTCTTATAATGGAAAAGACGACGAAAAAATCAAACAGCTTGAACAATATATAGCTAACACAAATCTGAAATGTCATGTAGAAAAAAACAGTCTGTGTGTAACTGTTATTCCGGATGAGGAAATTTCAGCTGCTGATCTCTCTGCACTTTCCCAACAGATACAGGATGATTTAGGCATTGAACAGTTTATTTTTAATCGTTCTTTGGAATATGATGTAAACAGCACACTTATCGACCTCCATAACAACATCAAAGGCGACGCCAACGACGACGGAAATCTTGCACTGTCCGATGCAATTACAATTATGCAGGCTGTCGGAAACCCTGATAAATACAAGCTTACAGCTCAGGGCGAATATAACGCAGATATTGCAGGAGACTTCGACGGAATCACAAACCTTGACGCTCTTACCATACAGAGAAAGCTTCTGAAACTTGAATAAATATAACTGAAAAAACATCGAGGAGGAATCACTATGAAAAAAAACAAAAGATTATCAGCACTGATTATAGCTTCAATCATGACAGCCGGCACTGTTTCCTCACTTTCTGCCGGTGCACGTGGATATGGTAATACAAAGAAAAAACTGGACGAAATTTTTGAAGATGCTTTTATGATTCCTGTTGACAGTTTTTTATCAGGTACAGATTCTGAGTGGTATAAGAATAAAAGAACATATATTGTAGAAACTGAAAAAGACAATGTATTTGAATTTTATGCTATAACCAGTGCAGATCCGGACTATATTTCTGCATCATTGGATGTTGATATTGACACAGATGCTCTTACAGAGGCTATAAAAAAAATCTGCCCTAACGCTGAGCTTATAGAATTTTCTCAGCCAGAACAAGTAGAAGATACACGTTTCAGAAGTTTAATCATTAAGGGAATGAATGATTCAAAAGAAAGGCATCTTCCATATGATGAAGTAAGAAAAAAAGACATAACCTTTGAACAGGCAGTTGAAATATATGATTTTCTGAACGAAACCGGCAATCTGCAGTCGTTTCAGTACAATCAAGTACCTGTTTATTATGGTATGACAAGATGTCCCCTCACTAACTATCGATATGGCTCAAATAAAATGGAAAAAATCCAGAATTATATTGCAGAAAATAACCTTAACTGGACTATTGAGTTTGAAGATTACTGCGAGCCTATTGATGCTGACACTATGTTTTTTGTTTCTACTGGACAACGCCTTTCTGCCGAAGAAAATTTCAAATTAGTAGAGCAGATCGCTGAAGAGCTTGATTTTGGACCTGAATACACATACCCTGCCAAGACTTCTGTGTGCAACGGTTTCACAATAGATATGCACAACAACATCAAGGGCGATGCCAACGACGACGGAAATCTTGCACTGTCCGATGCAATTACAATTATGCAGACAGTTGGAAACCCCGACGAATACCAGCTTACAGCTCAGGGCGAATATAACGCAGATATTGCAGGAGACTTCGACGGAATCACAAACCTTGACGCTCTTACAATTCAGAGAAGGCTTCTTAATCTTGAATAAATACGTCTGAAAAATTCAAGGAGGAATCACTATGAGAAAAAACAAAAGATTATCAGCACTGATTATGGCTTCAATCATGACAGCCGGCACTGTTTCATCACTTTCTGCTGGTGCTGATGAAGGAGCTTGTGACAAGGATGTTATAGCAGAAAAAATCGCAAACAGCGAATACTATATTCCTCTAAACGAAACCTATTATATAAACAATGTATATCTGACTAAAAGTGATAAGCCTGGCTCGTTTGGTACTTATGATTATATAGACATCGGATTTGGTCGGGCTGTATACTGCGAACCGAACAAAGTGAATATAAAAATGAATGAATCTGACCTTGATAAGGCTGAGACTATTATTAAGGAGCTTCTTCCGGAAGTTGAAATTTCCAAGTCTGAGGAAGCTAACGGCTTATGTTCTATAAGTATTTTCGGTTTCTCAAAGCAGGATAAAATTCCGTTTGAAGAATCCTATAAAAAAGAAATCAAATTTGAGCAGGCTGTTGAAATTTATAAAAAGTTAGGTGAGATTGCGGATATTCATTCTTTTAATTATGAAAAGAATCCTGTATTTGCATCGTGTGGTCAGACTTATATAACAGATTTCTTGATTCACCCTACGGATGATCTTGAAGAAATCGAACAGCTTGAACAGTATATAAACAATATTGACCTGAAATGTCATATTGAAAAAACACAGTTCAGCGTAGCTGTTATCCCGGACGAGGAAGTTTCAACAGCTGATCTCGCTGCCCTTTCCAAGCAAATACAAGATGATTTAGGTTTTAATCAGTTTATATGGCATTACGCTTCAGGCGGTAACGAAAAAAGCACATTTATCGACCTCCACAACAACATCAAAGGCGACGCCAACGACGACGGTAATCTTGCTTTATCCGATGCAATTACAATTATGCAGACAGTAGGAAACCCTGATAAATACCAGCTTACAGCTCAGGGCGAATATAACGCAGATATCGCCGGAGACTTCGACGGTATCACAAACCTTGACGCTCTTACAATCCAGAGAAGGCTTCTCGGATTAGCTGACTGATCTTTAAATAACAAGCCGTACATCTCCGGATGTACGGCTTTCCGCATCTCCAAAACTTTGACAATTAAATATCAGGATTTTGTGTAATATTAACGAATATCAATACCTCTTATTGACTTATTTTACCTAAAGGAGTATAATTAATCGTATATAGCACATACTATAAATTTTATATTATATAAAGTGGAGGTTTTTATAATGAGCAGAGTTTACAACTTCAGCGCAGGTCCTGCCGTTCTCCCCGAAGAAGTCCTTCAGGAAGCAGCAGACGAAATGATGGATTACAAGGGATGCGGTATGTCCGTAATGGAAATGTCCCACCGTTCAAAGGTATATGACAACATCATCAAGGAAGCAGAGCAGGATCTCCGTGACCTTATGAATATCCCTGACAACTACAAGGTTCTTTTCCTTCAGGGCGGTGCTTCTCAGCAGTTCGCAGCAGTTCCCATGAATCTCATGAAGAACAAGAAGGCTGCTTACATCATCACTGGTCAGTGGGCTAAGAAGGCTTATCAGGAAGCTCAGATGTACGGTGAGGCTGTTGCAGTTGCTTCATCTGCTGACAAGACCTTCTCATATATCCCCGATTGTTCTGACCTCGCTATCCCTGAGGATGCAGATTACGTTTACATCTGCGAGAACAACACTATCTACGGTACAAAGTTCTGGGAACTCCCCGACACAAAGGGCAAGGATCTCGTTTCTGACGTTTCTTCATGCTTCCTTTCAGAGCCTGTTGACGTTTCAAAGTACGCTGTAATCTACGGCGGCGTTCAGAAGAATGTAGGCCCTGCCGGTGTTGTTATCGCTATCATCCGCGAAGACCTCATCACAGACGATGTTCTCCCCGGAACCCCCACAATGCTTAAGTGGAAGACTCAGGCTGACAACGATTCTCTTTACAATACACCTCCCTGCTACGGTATCTACATCTGCGGCAAGGTATTCAAGTGGATCAAGAAGATGGGCGGTCTTGAAGCTATGAAGGCTCACAACGAAAAGAAGGCTGCTATCCTCTATGATTTCCTCGACAACAGCAAGATGTTCAAGGCTACTGTTGAAAAGAAGGACAGATCTCTCATGAACGTTCCTTTCATCACAGGCAACGATGAACTCGATGCTAAGTTCGTTAAGGAAGCTAAGGAAGCTGGTTTCGAAAACCTCAAGGGCCACAGATCTGTTGGCGGTATGAGAGCTTCTATCTACAACGCTATGCCTATCGAAGGCGTTGAAAAGCTCGTTGATTTCATGAAGAAGTTTGAGGAAGCAAACGCTTAATTTTTAATTGTGAGGTAATTGAAAATGTATAATATTCAGACACTTAACAAGATTTCCGAAATCGGAACAGATATTTTCGACAAGAGCAAGTACGCTATTTCCGACGCTCCTGAGAATCCTGATGCTATTATGGTAAGAAGTGCAAAGATGCACGACATGACATTCGGCGACAATCTTCTTTGTATCGCTCGTGCAGGTGCTGGCGTAAACAACATTCCCGTTGAGCGCTGCGCTCAGGAGGGTATCTGTGTATTCAATACTCCCGGTGCTAACGCAAACGCTGTTAAGGAGCTTGCAATCTGCGCTATTCTCCTTGCTTCAAGAAAGATCACTGAGGCTGCTGCATGGGCTGCTTCTCTCAAGGGAACTCCTGACGCTCCCAAGACAGTTGAAGGCGGCAAGGCTAAGTTTGCAGGTCCTGAAATCAAGGGCAAGACTCTCGGTATCATCGGTCTCGGTGCTATCGGCGGTCAGATCGCAAATGCTGCTGTTGCTCTCGGAATGAAGGTTATCGGTTACGATCCTTATCTCTCCGTAGGTGCTGCACTCCACCTCAACCCTAAAGTAACAGTTGTTACTGATATCAACGATATCTACAAGAACAGCGACTACATCTCAATTCATATGCCCTACACTCCTCAGACAAAGAACACTATCGACGCTGAGCAGATCGCTATGATGAAGGACGGCGTTCGTCTTATCAACCTCGCAAGAGGCGAGCTTATCAACAGTCAGGCTGTTGTTGACGCTATCGCAGCAGGTAAGGTTGCAAAGTATGTAACTGACTTCGCTGATGATATCGTTCTCGGCGTTGAGGATATCATCGTTCTCCCCCACCTCGGAGCTTCAACTCCTGAGAGCGAGGATAACTGTGCTGTCATGGCTGCTGAAGAGATCATCGACTACATCGAAAACGGAAACATCAAAAACAGCGTAAATCTTCCCAACGCATCAATGAATGCAGTCGGCACAAAGATCTGCGTTATTCACAAGAATGTTCCTACAACTATCGCTTCAATCACAACAGCTGTCGGCAATGAGGGCATCAACATCGAAAACATGGTAAATGCAAGCAAGAAGGAATTTGCTTACACTATGCTCGATGTTGTAGGAGATATCCCTGCTTCTGTTGAAGGCAAGATCAATGCTGTTGACGGTGTTATCAGAGTAAGAATCATCAAGTAATTATGATATATGTAATCCCTGTCGGTTCCGACCGACGGGGATTTTTTATTTCTCTATTGATAAAAATTACAATCTATGTTATAATTGAAAAATCATAAAGGAGTGAATCGCCATGAATAACGATACCGAAAAGGAAGTAATTCACGAAATTGATATATGTCTCCCGAAATACTGCTACTTAAAAACGCTGTACGGAAAGACTTCAAGGAAATTCGTTCTGCCCATGCGTATAATTTTATTCATAATAGCAATTGAATGGCTCATACTGATATGTCTTGATAAAGAGTACTTTAAAATAGGAATTCCTTTTGCTATTATTATTATCATGATAACGATTCTTTCTTTCATTACAGTAAGAAAAAACTATAAGAAAATTCACGCCGCAAGAGAAGACTGCCATACATACACATTTTACAGCGACAGCGTAAGAGTCAAGACTCCGACAATTGAAGCGGTCTATAATTATGATACTGCGGAATATTACGCTGAGGACAAAAAACGTCTTATGGTTATATTCAACCTCAACCGTTCCGTTACTATTGATAAAAGTCAGTGCGATGAGGAAAAACTGAATTTTATCAGAAGCATTGTCCCTGCGGAAAAACAGAAAAAAACTGAAAAGAAAACTCTCATAAAACACATCATAAGCCTTATATTCTACCTCGTAATTGTAATAACACTTGCCGTCACAATTGCTGCCTACATCTATCTCGAAAAGAACCGCTACAATCCGGAATATCCAAGCACTACCTACGAATCTTTTATAGGCTGCCTCGAACACGGAACAATAACCGATGTCGTGATAATCAAGGACAAGTTTGTGGAATATACATACACAGGTTACGAGGAGGACGAAAGATTCTACACCACCTGCGACGATACAGACGAACTTATCGAAAAAATGAACGAACTTGACGTTGATTGGGAAAAAGAATAATTTACAGGGAAATCCGGAGAAAATATCATTTTTCTCCGGATTTTTTATTTCGGAAACTGCCATTATTTTCACATATCTATTGACAATTCCATTCAATAAGAGTATAATTATCATGAGAAATTATAAATATTCCACAATACAGAAGATGTTTCTGTATTGTAAATTATATATTTGTTTTAAACGGAGGATATATGGATATTATCATAGTAGGCTGCGGAAAGGTCGGAAGCTCTCTTGCTGAAAACCTTTGCAGCGAACACAATATCACCATGATCGACCTCGGCGAGGACAAGATCAATGCAGTAACCAACGACTACGATGTAATGGGTATCGCCGGAAATGCACTTCACACTGATATTCTCGAAGAAGCAAACGTTGAAAAGACAAACATTTTCATTGCCGTTACAAATTCCGATGAAGTAAACATCCTCTCCTGTCTTATCGCAAGAAAAATGGGTGCACGCCACTGCATTTCAAGAGTACGCAGTCCTGAATTCGGCAAACAGATCGTTTTCATGCGTGAAGAACTCGGCATAAGCATGATGGTCAATCCCGATTACAATGCAGCTAACGAAATTGCTAAGGTTCTGCGCTATCCAGAGGCTATCACTATTGAATCATTTGCAAAAGGTCAGGTTGATCTCGCTGAGATCAGAATAACTTCCGGAAGTATCCTTGACAGAATCGCTCTTAATCAGCTTTCAAAACGTCTGAAGCTTGATGTACTCATCTGCGCCGTACAGCGTGGCGATGATCTGATTATCCCGAACGGCGATTTTGTTCTCAGGGCAGATGATAAGATCCACATAACAGCTTCACATAGTGCAATGGTGAAATTCTTCCGGAGCATAAGTGCCGCATACAGGGAAAAACGTGTGAAATCTGCCGTACTTATCGGCGGCGGTCACGTTGCCTATCACCTTGCAAAGCAGATCGTTGAAATGGGCGTGAAAGTCAAGATCATTGAGGTCAACGAAAAACGCTGCCTTGAACTCAGCGAAACTCTCGACAAGGTGAATATCTCCCACGCTGACGGTACAGATCACGACATTCTGCGTGAGGAGCGTGTTTACGACGCCGACGCTGTTGTAACCCTTACCGGCATAGACGAGGAAAATATCCTGCTCTCCCTTCTTGCCAAGAAAAACGGCGTAAACAAGGTTGTCACAAAAGTGAACAGAATGTCCCTTATCGAGCTTTCTGACACACTTAATCTCGACAGTGTAGTTTCTCCGAAATCTATCACTGTAAATCAGATTCTCCAGTATGTCAGGGCAAAGCAGAATTCTCTCGGAAACAGCGTTACAACACTTTACCGTCTTGTCAACGACCGACTTGAAGCTATTGAATTCGTTGTCAGGGACAAAAAGGATTACGTCGATGTTCCTCTGAAAAATCTGAAAATACGCAGCGGTATTCTTATCGCAAGCATTATAAGAGGTAATGAACATATCATTCCCAGAGGTGATGACTGTCTTAAAGTCAATGACAGTGTTGTTGTAATTTCCACAAGCAAGGGCTTCCACGACCTGAGCAATATTTTTGATTAAAGGAGCCCTGAAATA
Organism: Ruminococcus sp.; assembly: GCA_045587105.1. Taxonomy (GTDB): domain Bacteria; phylum Bacillota; class Clostridia; order Oscillospirales; family Ruminococcaceae; genus Ruminococcus. Next base: position 8,039 of record JAZNBR010000040.1, on the reverse strand, counting down.
TTATGAATTATCGAATGATAGTATACATCATGGGACAGATTTCAAAAGTTGTTGGTCTTTCTATGTTTCTGCCTCTTTTTGTGGGATTGCTTTACGGTGAACAGCACGCTGTTCTTTCCTTCGGAATTCCAATACTTATGCTGCTTATACCAGGCTTTGCCGTAACAATAAAAAAACCAAAAGACAACTCTGTCTATTCTATGGAAGGCTTTGTCAGTGTTGCCGCTTCATGGATAACCGCCTCTGCAATAGGTGCTCTGCCATTTGTCATCTCGGGAGATATCCCGAACTATATTGACGCTCTGTTTGAGACTGTTTCAGGTTTCACGACAACCGGCTCCTCTATACTAAGCAACGTTGAAGCTCTTTCTAAGTCTTCTCTGTTCTGGAGATCATTCACCCACTGGCTGGGCGGTATGGGAATCCTCATGTTCGTTATTGCCATAATGTCGAGCAATGACTCCAGAACCATGCACATGATGCGTGCAGAATGTGCCGGTCCGAAGGTAGGACGTCTTGTTTCCAAATCAGGAAGCTCTGCAAGGATTCTCTACTCTATTTACATTGGTCTGACAGTACTTGAGGTTATAATGCTTCTTTTCGGCGGACTTTCCTTCTACGACGCTCTTATCCATGCGTTTTCATCTGCCGGAACAGGAGGATTCTCAATATACGGCGACAGTATCGCTCATTATAACAGCGTTTATGTAGAAATGGTCATTGCCACATTCATACTTCTTTTCGGAGTAAACTTCAACCTTTACTATTTCCTGCTCATACGCCGTTTTTCTACGGTATTCAAAAATGAGGAGCTTCGCACATATCTCTGTATAGTCGCCGGAGCAACTCTCCTTATAACAGTAAACACTATGGAGGTTTACGGAGGATTCCTTGAAGCACTGAGATACTCTTTCTTCATGACGGCTTCAACTATAACTTCAACAGGATTTGCTACTACGGATACGAATCTGTGGCCCGTTTTCTCCCAGACGCTTATGCTGATGCTCATGTTCATTGGTGCCTGTGCCGGCTCTACGGGCGGCGGAATGAAGGTTTCCCGTATTATGATCGTAGTAAAGTCCGGTATCAAGGAACTTAAATACATCATTAATCCCCGTGCGGTTACTACCGTAAAAATGGACGGAAAACCAATCGAAAAGGATGTCGTGAGAGGTGCAACTTCTTACTGCATTATCTTTGCTCTCCTTATGTTTATCTCTGTTCTGCTGGTATCGCTCGATCAGTTTTCTATTGAGGAATCAGCTTCAGCAGTAATAACTACAATGAACAACATCGGATATGGCGTCGGACGCTTCGGTTCAGCTGGAAGCTTCGCTGATATGTCTGCTTTCTCCAAAATCGTTCTCAGCGTTGATATGCTTCTCGGCAGACTTGAAATTTATCCTGTTATCCTACTGTTTTCACTCAAAAGAAGATAAACAACATATTAAACAAATGGAGGTTTTAAAATGAAAACCAGATTAAACAGAATCACAGCATTTCTGACAGGAATTCTCTGTGCGATAATGTGCATTATTCCCACAACAGCAGGAGCACACAGCTTTGATATATCAGACAGTATAGCTCCGGAGCAGAATATATCCGTCAGTGACCGTGTCACATGGTCTGTTGTCACCAAGACTGTCCCAGCCGGCTCAGATGTTCAGATTGATATTGTCGTCCGTAATCCTATCAAACTCAGTCAGGTGAACGATGTCGCAATTTCTGTCGCATCCCCGATACAGATCAAGGGAATATCCCAGACCTGTCCGGCATACGCTGCCACGATATCATCAAGCATTAACGGAAATACAGTTTCATTTGATGTCAATGGCTCCAGCAATTGTACCGGCGGTGAGGAAAGGGAAACTCTGTTTTCTTTATTCCTTCATGTTCCAGCCGGATGTGCAGACGGTGATTATGCAGTACAATGGAATGTAAATGATACGATCGCATACAAGCCTGACGGTCAGGCATACTTCCCTCTTTTCAGAGACGGAAGAGTAATTGTTTCCAGCAACTCAACAACAACCACAACTACTACGTCAAAAATCACACTTCCGCCGCCCAAAACAACTACTACAACGATCAGCACAACATCTACTACCACCACAACCACAACTACTACCACCACAACTACTACAACTACGACTACCTTTCAGCCTGTCCTTGACATGAACTTCTGGATGAAAACTCCGCCCACTAAAACTACTTATTACGTCGGCGAAGATTTCGATATTTCCGGCGCAGAATTTGAAAATCTTATTACATTTACCAACAAATACGGAAAAACATCATATTACGATTATTTCGACAGATCACTCGATTACCTGACTGTTGATTCAACAGAATTTAATAAATGGGTTACCGGAACTTATACTATCTATGTAACCGACAACGTATATGTCTTAGATTCATACGGAGAATCAGCATCCGGCTCAAAAACTATTTCTTTCAATGTTCAAGTAATTGAAAAAGAAACAACAACCACAACAACTTCTACTACTACCACTACAACTACTACCACAACATCAACTACCGATACTACAACAATGCCGACAACTACTATTTGTACAACAACTTGTCAGACTGAGCTTATTATGCAGTTCAGAATGAAAACTCCGCCCACTAAAACTACTTATTATGTCGGTGAAAATTTCGATATCTCCGGTGCAGTATTTGAGGACTGCATAACATTCAAAAACAAATACGGAAACAGATCTTATTTCGATTATTTCAACCTTATGCCGAGCGAACTTACTGTTGATTCATCACAATTCAACAAATGGGTTCCCGGAACTTATACTATCTATGTAACCGACTACGTTTCCGTAACCGACGCTTACTACGAAATAGGAACCGGCTCAAAAACTATTTCTTTCAATGTTCAAGTAATTGAAAAAGAAACAACAACTACAACAACTTCTACTACTACCACCACAACTACCGAAACAACGACTACATCTACCGATACCACTACCACCACAACTACCGAAACAACGACTACATCTACCGATACCACTACCACCTCAACTACCGAAACAACGACAACAACGACTACTTCATCCTCAACGACCACTACTTCATCCTCAACGACTACCACTTCATCGACAACAACCACTACTACAACTAATAAGCCATATATAATCATAAAGCAGCCCGAGCCTTCCGACCTTTATGTAGGAAACACATTTACCATCGAATACGAATTCTCAGATGCTGATGAATTCACAAGCAGTATGTGGTTCTCCTTTGAAAAATGGAATATAGCACGTCTTGACGGTAACAAAATCACTATTTTTGCCGCCGGAACAGATACATTTACTGTAAACTGCATAAGCAAGAATCATGGTGTGATTTCGGCTTCAATTACTATTACCGCAACAGAAAGTAATCCCGAGCCCGCTTTCCTCCTCGGCGATGTAACCCTTGACGGAATCATCAACGGCTCTGACGCTACAATCACTCTTAACGCATATACAATCATCAACTCAGGAAAGAATTCTCCCCTTAACGAAACTCAGACAAAAGCCGCTGACGTAGACCGTAACGGAATCATTACCGGTTCAGACGCAACTCTCATACTTCGTTACTACACAATGCTCTCCTCTGTCACCGATGCAACTCCCCCCTCCCTCGAAGAATGGATGAAAAATCAGTAATATGAAAAATCAGCCAAACAGCCGCTGAATTATCCCCTTTTTGATGGAGAAAATAACAAAATATCGTAAAATTCCGGCTTTTTTAAGGTAACCCCTTGACAAGCCGGTTTTTTTTGGGTATAATGATTTAGTGTGCTGATTCTGTATCTGCACGCATAGACATTTTTTAAGAAAAGGAGGAAGATTATGCCTACATTTAACCAGCTCGTTCGTAAGGGAAGAAAGGATCTTGAGACAAAGTCCACTGCTCCTGCACTTCAGAAGGGCTACAATGCTAAGAAAAAGGCTCAGATCAACCAGAGCTCTCCCCAGAAGAGAGGCGTTTGTACAGCTGTAAGAACTGCTACACCTAAGAAGCCTAACTCAGCTATGAGAAAGATCGCAAGAGTTAAGCTCACAAACGGATATGAGGTAACATCCTACATCCCTGGTATCGGTCACAACCTTCAGGAACACAGCGTTGTTCCCAACAGAGGCGGACGTGTTAAGGATCTCCCTGGTGTGCGTTACCACATCATCAGAGGTACTCTTGACGCTCAGGGCGTTGCTAATCGTGCTCAGGCTCGTTCCAAGTACGGTGCTAAGAGACCTAAGCAGAAGTAAGATTTACTTCGCAGTCTGATACAATTATATCAGATCTACGGTAGGCGGCATTCCGGTATCATGCCGTACATTTAAAATAGGATAACTACTATCGCAGGATAAATGCGGAGTTTTATATATATTATAGATCCTCTGCATTGGTCTTGACGGAACCATCGGGTGAAGTTATGCCCATTTCCGGCAGTAATCCGCATGGTACGAGTACCTATGAATTCATGAATCTATGTGAAGGAGGGAAGCGAAATGCCAAGAAGAGGTAATATCGCAAAGCGTGATGTATTACAGGATCCTGTATACAATTCAAAGCTCGTAACACGTCTTATCAACAACATTATGCTTGATGGTAAGAAGGGTGTTGCTCAGAAAATCGTTTACGATGCATTCGCAATCGTAGCTGAAAAGACAGGCAAGGACGCTCTTGAAGTATTCGAGCAGGCTATGGAAAATATCATGCCTGAACTCGAAGTAAAGGCTCGCCGTCTCGGAGGTGCCACATATCAGGTACCTATGGAGGTTAGACCTGAAAGACGTCAGACTCTCGGTCTCAGATGGATCACAAAGTACTCCAGACTGAGAAACGAAAAGACAATGAAGGAAAGACTTGCCGGTGAAATCCTCGACGCTATCAACGGAACAGGCGGCGCCTGCAAGAAGCGTGACGATACACACAAGATGGCAGAGGCTAACAAGGCTTTTGCACACTACCGCTGGTAATAACAGTATCGAAGGAGGATTATTATGTCAAGAGACTGTACACTTGAAAATACAAGAAATATCGGCATAATGGCCCACATCGACGCAGGTAAGACCACAACCACAGAGCGTATCCTTTACTACACCGGTGTTAACCACAAGATCGGTGAGACTCACGAAGGATCCGCTACTATGGACTGGATGGAGCAGGAGCAGGAAAGAGGTATCACAATCACCTCTGCTGCTACTACTTGCTACTGGGCAGGCCACAGACTCAACATCATCGATACCCCCGGACACGTTGACTTCACTGTTGAAGTTGAGCGTTCACTCCGTGTACTCGACGGTTCTGTAACCGTTCTCTGTGCTAAGGGCGGTGTTGAGCCCCAGTCTGAAACCGTTTGGAGACAGGCTGATAACTACAAGGTTCCCCGTATGGCTTATGTAAATAAGATGGACATCATGGGTGCCGACTTCTATCGTGTTGTAGACATGATGAAGGACAGACTTAAGTGTAATGCCGTTCCGATCCAGCTTCCTATCGGTGCTGAGGATCAGTTCAGAGGAATCATCGACCTCGTTGAAATGAAGGCTTACGTTTATTACGATGACCTCGGAAAGGATATCCGTGTAGAAGATATCCCTGAAGATATGATGGACAAGGCTCAGGAATACCACGAAGCTATGGTAGAGTGCGTTGCTGAGCAGGATGACGCTCTCATGGAGAAATACTTCGAAGAAGGCGAACTCTCCCTCGAAGAGATCAAGACCTGCATCAGAAAGGCAACTATCGCTAACGCTATGGTTCCTGTTGTCTGCGGTACATCCTACAAGAACAAGGGTGTTCAGAAGCTCCTCGATGCTATCATCGACTACATGCCTTCTCCGCTCGATGTTCCCGCTATCAAGGGTGTAAACCCAGATACAGACGCTGAAGAAGAAAGACCTTCTTCTGACAATGAGCCGTTTGCAGCTCTCGCATTCAAGATCGCTACTGACCCGTTTGTTGGTAAGCTTGCATTCTTCCGTGTTTACTCCGGTGTTGTAAATCAGGGCGACACAGTCCTCAACGCAACTAAGGACAACCGCGAAAGATTCGGTCGTATCGTTCAGATGCACGCTAACCACAGAAAGGATCTTACAACTGTATATTCCGGTGATATCGCTGCTGCAGTAGGTCTTAAGAATACTACAACAGGTGATACACTCTGTGATGAAAAGCATCCTATCATTCTCGAATCCATGGAGTTCCCGGAGCCTGTTATCCAGCTCGCTATCGAGCCCAAGACAAAGGCTGGTCAGGAAAAGATGGGTATCGCTCTTGCAAAGCTTGCTGAAGAGGATCCTACCTTCAAGACATGGACAGACGAAGAAACAGGACAGACTATCATCGCTGGTATGGGTGAGCTCCATCTCGATATTATCGTTGACCGTCTCCTCCGTGAGTTCAAGGTTGAAGCTAATGTTGGTGCTCCTCAGGTTGCATACAAGGAAGCTATCAAGGGCAGCGCAGACGTTGATAAGAAGTACGCTCGTCAGTCAGGTGGTAAGGGTCAGTATGGTCACGTTAAGATCCGTGTATCACCCAACGAATCCGGTAAGGGCTACGAATTCAAGAACGCTGTTGTCGGCGGTTCTATTCCTAAGGAATACATCCCCGCTGTTGACAAGGGTATCCAGGGCGCTATGAAGTCCGGTATCCTCGCTGGCTACGAAGTAGTTGACGTTAAGGTTGAGCTTTATGATGGTTCATACCACGAAGTTGACTCCTCAGAAATGGCATTCCAGATTGCTGGTTCAATGGCATTCAAGGAAGCTATGGAGAAGGCTAACCCCGTTCTTATGGAGCCTATTATGAAGGTTGCAGTAATCGTTCCTGACGATTACACAGGTACTGTTATCGGCGACCTCAGCTCACGCCGTGGTCAGATTCAGGGACAGGAAACAAGAACAGGTACTGTTCAGGTTGACGCTCTCGTTCCGCTTTCTGAAATGTTCGGCTACACAAGCGACCTCCGTTCAAATACACAGGGTCGTGGTCAGTATACTATGGAACCTCACAGCTACCTCGAGGTACCTAAGAACATCGCTGAAAAGATCATGACATCCCGCCAGAAGGGCTGATCTTAAAGAAAATCTTGTGTTTTAGAAAAATTTTTCAAAAACACTTGAATTTATATAAATAATCTGTTATAATATATATACAGATTTCTGAATTTCTTATTTAAGGAGGAATTTTCCAATGGCTAAGGCTAAATTTGAAAGAACAAAACCCCATGTAAACATCGGTACTATCGGCCACGTTGACCACGGTAAGACAACTCTTACTGCTGCTATCACAAAGACTCTCGCTATGAAGGGTCAGGCTAAGTTCGAAGCTTACGATATGATCGATAAGGCTCCCGAAGAGAGAGAGCGTGGTATCACAATCAACACAGCTCACGTTGAGTACGAGACAGACGCTCGTCACTATGCTCACGTTGACTGCCCTGGTCACGCTGACTACGTTAAGAACATGATCACAGGTGCTGCTCAGATGGACGGTGCTATCCTTGTTTGTGCTGCTTCTGATGGTCCTATGGCTCAGACAAGAGAGCACATCCTTCTCGCTCGTCAGGTAGGCGTTCCTGCAATCGTTGTATTCATGAACAAGGCTGACCAGGTTGACGATGAGGAGCTCCTTGAGCTCGTAGAGATGGACATCCGTGACCTTCTCTCATCTTACGATTTCCCTGGCGACGATACACCTATCATCAAGGGTTCTGCTCTTAAGGCTCTCGAAGCTGGCGACGATCTCAGCGATCCCGCTTACGCTCCTATCATTGAGCTTATGAACGCTGTTGATGAGTACATCCCCAGCCCTGAGCGTGACGATGCTAAGCCTTTCCTTATGCCTGTTGAGGATACTATGACAATTTCTGGTCGTGGTACTGTTGTTACAGGTAGAGTAGAGAGAGGTAGACTCAACGTTAACGAGCAGATCGAAATCGTTGGTCTTTCTGAAGAAAAGCTCACAACTGTATGTACAGGTCTTGAGATGTTCCGTAAGACTCTTGATTTCTGCGAAGCTGGTGACAACGT
>JAZNBR010000039.1:0-37893 GCA_045587105.1 Ruminococcus sp. | reverse complement strand
TTCGGAACAAGCTTCCACAAGGATCTTATAGCAAGCAGAATCACATACGCTAAATACCTTCTTATTACAACATCAGTCAGCCTTTCGACTATTGCCTACAAGTGCGGATATGACGATGAAAAATACTTTATGAGACAATTCCGCCAGATTACCGGATTCACTCCGAATAATTACAGAGATGCAAAAAATTACACATAGAGGGTGGTTTATTGAAAATTGGAATTTTAGGAACCGGAATAATTGCCGGAAAAATGGCTGAAACCATTAATAAGATGAAAGGCGTACAGCTCTATGCGGTTGCTTCAAGAAATGTAAATAAAGCAAGTGAATTCGCTGATAAATACCGTGTTCCAAAGTATTATGGCAACTATGAATCCCTTGCTGAGGATGAGAATATTGATCTTGTGTATATTGCAACACCGCATTCACGACACTATGAGGATGCAGTTATGTGCCTTGAAAAAGGACGCAACATACTCTGCGAGAAGCCTTTCACTGTAAATAAAGCTCAGGCGGAAAAAGTATTCTCACTTGCGGAAGATAAAGGTCTTTTCGCCGGTGAAGCTATGTGGACGCGTTTTATGCCTATGCGATTTATACTCGATAATATACTGTCCGATGATCCGATTGGCGAAATAACCTCCGTCACTGCAAATACAGGATACTCAATCGCAGGAATAGACCGTATCAGATATCCGGAGCTTGCCGGTGGTGCACTCCTTGATGTCGGCATATATCCGATTAATTTTGCGGTTATGGTTCTTGGGCATAATATAACGGATATTCAGTCTTCCTGTATAAAAAACGAATTCGGTGTTGATATGCAGAACAGTATAATCCTCACATTTGACGGATCTAAAACAGCTCTGCTTCATAGCACAGTATGTGCAGATACTGACCTTATGGGAATTATATACGGCGATAAAGGTCGTATTGAATTCAGGAATATCAATAATTGTCAGGGCATAACAGTCATACATAATAACGGCAAGAGGAAAGAATATATTGCTCCGCAGCAGATATCCGGATATGAATATGAAGTTACTGCAGCCTGCCGTGCTGTTGCCGAAGGAAAAACAGAATGTCCGGAAATGACTCACAGTGAGACGCTTTTCATCCTTAAGCTGATGGATAGTGTCCGGAAAGAATGGAATATAATTTATCCTTTTGAATGAATTAAGACAAAGGTGAATCCGTCATTGGGTTCACCTTTTATGTTGTCATTATAATAATTTTTTCATATTATAGTATATAGATACAATAATCTCTGCGGTTGTGTGAAAAGTTTAACGTTTTCACAATTGACATATCTGTCGGGATATGGTAAAATATAAAAATACAGCAATCTGCTTGCAGGAGGAAATTATATGAATATACCCGAAATTTTTGCGGAAAATGTTTTTAATAATGAGGTTATGAAAACGAGACTTCCTAAAAATATTTATAAAGCTCTTTTAAAAACCATAAATAACGGTATTACACTGGATATGACTACCGCTGATATCGTTGCAAATACCATTAAGGACTGGGCTATCGAAAAAGGAGCAACACATTATACTCACTGGTTCCAGCCACTGACGGGATCTACTGCCGAAAAGCATGATTCGTTTATCAATACAACTCCGTATGGTAATGCAATTATGGAATTTTCCGGAAAAGAGCTTGTCAAGGGTGAACCTGACGCTTCCTCGTTTCCTTCTGGCGGACTCAGACAAACAAGCACCGCAAGAGGATATACAGCGTGGGATCCTACATCCTACTGCTTTGTAAAAGAAGGCAGTCTTTATATTCCTACCGTTTTTGTTTCATATACCGGAGAAATCCTTGATAAAAAAACTCCCCTTCTGCGTTCTATGGATGCACTCAGCAGATCAGCTGTACGATTCCTGAAAATATTCGGTAATGACAGAGTTACAAGAGTAACATCCACTGTTGGTGCTGAACAGGAATATTTCCTTATTGATAAAAATATGTACGATCAGCGTGAGGATCTTATCCTTACAGACAGAACTCTCTTTGGTGCAAATCCTCCTAAGGGACAGGAGCTTGACGATCAGTATTTTGCTAATCTCAAGCCGAGAGTTGCCGCATATATGGCTGATCTTGATATGGAATTATGGAAGCTTGGCATATACTCAAAAACAAAGCACAATGAAGTAGCTCCTGCACAGCACGAAATGGCTCCGATATTCACTACATCAAATCTCGGTACAGATCAGAACGAGCTTACAATGGAGGTTATGAAGAAGGTCGCTCTCAGACATAATCTTGTATGTCTTCTTCATGAAAAGCCCTTTGAGGGTGTAAATGGCTCCGGTAAGCATAACAACTGGTCTATGTCCTCTGATGACGGACAGAATCTCCTTGATCCCGGCGATACACCTATGGAGAATCTTCAGTTCCTGACAATTCTTTGTGCTCTTATCAAGGGTGTTGATGAGTATGCTGATCTTATGAGAATTTCTGCCGCATCTGCCGGAAACGATCATCGTCTCGGTGCGGATGAAGCTCCTCCTGCGATTGTTTCAATGTTTCTGGGAGAGGAACTTGACGCCGTATTACAGGCTATCGAAGAAGACGGAGTCTACAAGACGCAGACAAGTACATTTGAAATCGGAGTAAATGCTCTGCCATCCTTCCCCAAGGATTCAACCGACAGAAACAGAACTTCTCCTTTTGCATTTACGGGAAATCGTTTTGAATTCCGTATGGTCGGTTCATCTGACAATATCGCCTGCCCAAATGCACTTCTTAATACAATCGTGGCTGAGGAACTGAGCTGGTTTGCAGACGCTCTTGAACCGTTCATGGGCAGTGACAATTTTGAGTCGGAAGTCAAGAATCTTCTTAAAAAAGTACTTAAAAAACACAGACGTATAATCTTCAACGGCGATGGATATTCTCCGGAATGGGTGAAAGAAGCTGAACGCCGTGGTCTTCCGAATTATACATCAACCGTTGACTGTCTCCCCCACTATACAGATGAAAAAAATATAAGGATATTCCGTAAATTCAACATCTATACACCGAATGAGCTTAAAGCAAGAACGGAAGTGCTTCTTGAAACTTATTCCAAGACTATAAATATTGAAGCACGCACTATGGTTGAAATGGCAAGAAAGAAGCTTCTTCCTGCGACATTTGACTATATTCAGCATGTATGCAGTTCAATTTCATTAAAAAAACAGATCGGCATGAGCTGCATTTCAGAAGAAAAAATTGCTTCAAAGCTCAATGTTCTTGCTGACAGCTTCTATGATTCGATTGAAAGACTTGAAGCACAGCTTGAGTCAGCCTGCAAGTGCAGCAATATTCAGAAGAGAGCTGAGTATTTCCATGATTATGTTCTTGCAGAAATGACTATTATGAGAAACATTGCTGATGAAATTGAAATGAATATGCCATGCGATAAGTGGCCTATTCCGACATATACCGCAATGATCTACAATATATAACCTCTGCACCAGTCTCACGCTGCTTATGCAGTGTGAGATTTTTATAATATTCTGTCGGATTGAAAATACTTGACCTTTTTTTGATTTTATGATATTATAGGTGTGTTGACATTAAAAATGAAAGGAAATAATATGCAGTTTAATGAACTTAATTTGTCTCAGGAACTTCTTGATGCTGTCAATGAACTTGGTTATCAGGAAATGACAGAAATCCAGCAGCAGAGTATTCCGCTTCTGCTGGAAGGCTCAGATGTTGTGGGACTTTCAAATACCGGAACTGGTAAAACAGCGGCTTTTGGTATTCCTGCTGTGGAAAGCATTACTGAAGCTGACAGAAAACGTGTCGCTGTGCTTATACTCTGCCCTACCCGTGAGCTTGCAATGCAGGCGGCAGATGAAATGAGGAAATATGCAAAATTCAAAAAATGTGTAAAAATATGTGCTGTCTTCGGCGGTGCAAGCATGGAAAAGCAGATCCATGAACTGAAACGTGGTGCGAATATTGTTATCGGAACTCCGGGACGTGTTCTTGATCACATCCGTCGTCGTACCCTTAAGCTCGATAATCTCAGATGTCTTATCCTCGATGAAGCTGATGAAATGCTGAACATGGGATTCCGTGAGGATATCGAATCTGTACTTGCTGAATCACCCGATGAAAGGCAAACCGTCCTTTTTTCCGCAACCATGCCGCCTGAGATTCTGACAATAACAGAAAAATATCAAAATGCACCTGTAAACGTTAAGATAAAATCAGCTCAGAAAACTGTGGAATCAATCCAGCAGTTCTATTTTGAAGTTCCTATGGGCAGAAAAACCGACGCCCTGAAGCTTCTTCTTGCCGCATATTCTCCATCCTCGGCTATGATATTCTGCAATACAAAGGCAATGGTTGATCAGCTTACTGAGGAGCTTATAAAAAACGGCTTCCGTGCAGCCGGTATTCATGGCGATATGAAGCAGATTCAGCGTACACAGGTTATGAACGCTTTTAAAAGTAAAACCACGGAGATTCTTGTTGCAACTGATGTCGCTGCAAGAGGAATTGATGTCAATGACATTGATGCTGTTTTCAATTATGATCTTCCACAGGATAATGAGTATTACATCCACCGAATCGGACGTACAGGACGTGCAGGAAAAAAAGGTGCGGCATACACGATTATAAGCGGAAGACGTCAGCTTTACGATCTCAAAGCTATTGAAAAGTTTACCCGTGCAGAAATAACACAGCTTCCGTTGCCGGATAAGGACGAGATCACTGCATTGAAGATGGATTCTATTGTACAGGAAATATCTGATGCCGAGTCAGTGCATCAGGCATATATGATACTTGACCGTCTTGCTGCTCAGGGAATCGACAGCAGAGAAGCAGCAGCACGTCTTATCAGCAGTAAAATCAAAGAAGCTACTGAAAATCTTCCTGAATTCAAGGTTCCTGTGCCTCTTAAGCGAGGAAGAAAAAAAGACTGTAAAACAGTCAAGGTTGATATTAATATCGGAAGAAATAAAAGAATTGCTCCTAATTTTATCATAGGAGCTCTTACGGATGCAACTGGTATGTCCGGACGTGATTTCGGTAAAATTGATATCTACGATACTCACACAACAGTTGAAGTTCCGGAATCTGAATCTGATTATATTATCGACAGCACAAATCCTATGAGGATAAATGGACATCCGGTAGAGGTAAAGCTTCTTACAGAGGATTATATCAGGGACAAAAAGGTCAGACGTGAAAAAGCTTTGAAACCTGCTTTTGACCGTCGAAAATCTGCTTATGGAAACAGAAAGAAACAAGATGTATTTTCTGATTACATACCAAATCGAAAGAAAAGAACCAAAAAAAGACATTAAGGAGATGTAAATATGGCTAAGGATAAAAAATCCGGTAAAAATACAGAAAATGGAAATAAGTTATGGCTCAGAATAATTATGCTGTTTATAGCCTTCCTTATGGTACTGAGCGTATTAATTCTTCCGTTTATTTCATAAAATATAACAGGGCTTATGCCCTGTTTTTTTATGCCCGACTCTTTCTGACATATTTTTCAGGCTGTCCGCATTATAATAGTATTAAGGCAATATTTATTTAATGAATGAAGAAGGTGTAATCATGCAGACAATATACATAGACGTACTGATAATCCTGAATGTATATGTCAACTTTTTTCTGCTGAAAATCACTTCTTCTTTTACTCATTCCCCGCTTAAAACATGGAGATGTATTGCTTCATCATTCTATGGAAGTATATATTCGCTTTTGATTCTTATTCCGGATATAAGCGAAACAATTGTGACTATTATAAAGCTTGCAGCAGCTGTTACTATTATTATGATCGCTTTTGGAATACATGGAAAAAAACGTCTTTTGCTCAATACAGCGGCTTTCTTTTCTGCGAATTTTATTCTTGCCGGAACAGTATATGCTGTATATTCATGGTTTTCTCCTGAGTTTATACACATGGAAAATTCCTATTTTTATATTGATTTTTCGATAACTATACTTCTTGTTACCACTGCCACAATGTATCTGGCAATTTCACTAATAAGACGGTTTTCTGTCAGGATTAATGCTGAATCCGGAGATTATCGAGTATCTGTACGTTACAGAGACAAGTTTGTACAGCTTTCCGGACTTGCCGATACTGGAAATGTTCTGACCGATCTGTTTACCGGAGCTCCCGTTGTGGTCTGTGATCCTGACAGCTTTCCGGATATATCGGTTATGCCTGATAAAGTTCCTAAAGGATTCAGGCTTCTTCCATGCGGTACCGTCAGCGGTAATGGAATGATGCCGGTATTTCGTCCGGATGAAGTTATCATTTCAGACAGCATCAGCGGCGAGAAAAAAGTTGTAAATGTTATGATAGGTCTGGGAAAAAGCAGTGGTAAAGCAATATTTAATCCGGATATTTTAAAAAAGTAAGGAGAACATTATGAAAGTCATCAAAAGAATCAAATCAAAGCTTATCAGTATTTTTACCGGAAGTGTTTTTTACATAAACGGTCCGGATACTCTTCCGCCTCCTCTTTCAAAGCAGGAAGAAGAACAAATATTTATTCGTCTGACAGAAAACGATCAGTCTGCTCGTGATACACTTATTGTTCATAATTTACGTCTTGTCGTATATATTGCTAAAAAGTTTGAATCAACCGGAGTTGGTCTGGAGGATCTTGTATCTATTGGAACAATAGGTCTCATCAAGGCAGTAAATACATTCTGTCCGACAAAAAATATCAAGCTTGCTACATACGCTTCCCGATGTATTGAAAACGAGATACTGATGTTTTTGCGTAAATCCTCGCAGTATCGCAATGATTTGTCTATCGATGAGCCGCTTAATATAGACTATGACGGAAATGAGCTACTTTTGTCTGATGTTCTCGGAACAGAAGAGGATATTGTCAATAAGGGAATTGAAACTGAGGCTGAACGTGAGATTCTTCGTGATGCAGTTGCAGGTCTTTGTGATCGTGAACGTGAAATAATGCAGATGCGTTTCGGACTCATAAACGGTAAGGAGCTTACCCAAAAGGAAGTAGCAGATCAGATTGGGATATCACAGTCGTATATCTCCCGATTGGAGAAGAAGATAATAAAAAAGCTTCGTGTAAAGCTTGAAAGCATTACATAATGAAAAGGCTGACGTATAAACTACGCCAGCCTGTATTTTATGGTTCACATTCGATTGCCGTACCTTTTCTGAGACTTTCCTGACAATCAATGTACCGCTGATTAGAGCTTCCTCTGAAACGGATATTCCAGTCCTTCTGTTCAATAATAAACGGACCGTCAATTAGAAAATCAGTCACTCCAAGCAGCTCCTTCCAGTGATTTGTTTCACGTTCGGACCAGAGCTTTTCAAAGGTATATCCGGTGTATGTTATAACATTCAATCCCATCGTCCTGATCTGACTTCCGAGATATGCGAGAGCCTCTGCCTGACAGAATGGTTCTCCCCCGCTGAATGTGACTCCGTCCAGAAGCGGATTGCTTTTGATTTTTTTAAGAAGCTCATCAGTGTCAATCACCGTGCCGCCGCTAAAATCATGAGTGTGCGTATTATGACACCCCTCACAATGATGTGGACATCCCTGAGTGAAAATAGTAAATCTTATTCCGGGACCGTCAACTATTGAGTCGTTGACGGTTCCGGCAATTCTTAATTCCATTTTATCACCTTAAACGTTATGCTTCACTCTATCGGATTCCTCGGTTCTCTTTGCATTGTTGAAACGGTCGAGAGTTCCTACAAGATATCCTGTGATACGTCTGATTCTGTCAAAAGCAACAGCGTCTGTATGCTCTTTTCTTCCGCAGCAGGGACAGGTATCACCGATTATGCCTGTATATCCACAGCAGGGATCACGGTCAACAGGATGGTTAATTGCACCATATCCTATTCCGGATTCCTTCATACAGCGAACGATTTTTTCAAATGCAGTAAGATTTTCAAGCGGATCACCGTCAAGCTCAATGTAGCTGATGTGACCTGCATTTGTAAGCTCATGATACGGAGCTTCGATCTTTATCTTGTCGAATGCACTGATGGGATAGTAAACAGGTACATGGAAGGAATTTGTATAGTAATCACGATCGGTAACACCCTCGATAACACCATATTTCTTGGCATCCATGCGGATGAAACGACCGGAAAGTCCTTCGGCGGGAGTAGCAAGAAGTGAGAAATTCAGACCTGTTCTCTTGGATTCTTCGTCGATTCGGTTTCTCATGGCAGTGATGATTTCAATACCAAGCTCACGAGCGTCATCGTTCTCGCCGTGATGCGATCCTATCAGAGCCTTAAGACATTCTGCAAGACCGATAAATCCGACAGAAAGAGTTCCGTGCTTCAGTATCTCACCAACTGTATCATCGGGTGAAAGCTTGTCGGAATCTATCCAGATACCTTGTCCCATAAGGAACGGGAAGTTTCTCACACGCTTCTGACACTGAATCTGGAAGCGGTGTTTAAGCTGATCTATTGCAAGGTCCATCATGTTTTCAAGCATATCAAAGAAATGTCCGACATTATGGTCAGCCTTAATAGCAAGACGAGGGAGATTTATGGATGTAAAGCTGAGATTGCCTCTGCCGGTAACAATTTCTCTGGACGGATCGTATGTATTACCGATAACTCTCGTACGGCATCCCATGTAAGCGATTTCTGTATCAGGGTTACCGTTCTTGTAATATTTCAGATTGTATGGTGCGTCAATAAACGAGAAGTTTGGGAAGAGTCTCTTTGCAGAAACTCTGCATGCAAGCTTGAAGAGATCATAGTTCGGATCAGTAGGGTTATAATTTATACCTTCTTTGATCTTAAAGATATGAATCGGGAATATAGGTGTCTCACCGTTTCCGAGGCCTTTTTCCTGAGCAAGAAGAACATTCTTGATAATCATTCTTCCCTCAGGTGAGGTATCTGTACCATAATTGATGGAGCTGAACGGAGTCTGTGCACCGGCACGGCTGTTCATTGTGTTAAGGTTATGGATAAGTGCTTCCATTGCCTGATATGCAGCACGATCGGTTTCCTTTTCAGCATTTTTAATTGCAAAAGCCTGAATTTTCGCGATAGTTTCTGCATCAGCGTACTGTGAAAGAAGTTCAGCTTCTTTTTCCTGATATCCGTTGTCGCCGGCAAGTATCGGGATAAGGTCATATTTTTCCTTGATTTCATCGAGTATAGCTTTGGCAGTTTCTTGTTCGTTATCCAGACCACAGATAAGCGAAAGAGCTCTTGCGATATTCTGTGTATAACGTGCAGTATATGTTTTCTTGATTCCGTCTGACATAGCGTAATCAAAGGTAGGAATACTCTGACCGCCATGCTGGTCGTTCTGATTTGACTGGATAGCTATGCAGGCAAGTGCAGAGTAGCTTGAAATATCGTTGGGTTCTCTGAGGTAACCATGACCAGTTGAGAAACCATTTGTAAAGAGTTTTTTGAGATCAATCTGAGCACAGGTAGTTGTAAGTGTATAGAAATCAAGATCATGAATATGTATATCACCCTCACGGTGAGCCTTAGCGTGCTTGGGATTGAGAACATACATCTCATAATATTCCTTGGCGGAAACAGAACCATATTTGAGCATGGTACCCATAGCGGTATCGCCATCAATATTTGCATTTTCTCGTTTTATATCACTGTCTTTTGCTGAGCTGAATGTAAGTTCATTGAGGACAGACATAAGATTTGTTTTCATTTCTCGTGAGCGTGTGCGCTCATAACGATAAAGAATATAAGCCTTAGCTGTCTTTGCATGACCATTTTCGATAAGAGTTTTTTCTACAAGATCCTGGATTTCTTCAACCGTAGGAACACATCCGGGATTTTCTTCTTCAAAAATCCTGCACACCTTTGCAGCCACATCCATAGCGGTGTTAAGATCAGTTCCGCCGCATGACTGAGCAGCTTTAAAGATAGCATTCGCGATTTTTTCTATATTGAAGGGGACTTTTCTGCCGTCTCTTTTTATAATATGAATTATCATTTTACTTTTACCTCCTATACTATATATAGTATCTCGCTTTCTTTGTTTCTATATAAGTATAACCCATAAAAATAGATATGTCAATTGTATATTATAACGATAAACTAACTGTAATTGACTAATATTTCTTATATTTTGCATTAAATATCTTTTAATTAAAACGATTTTAGCTATATTACGTTAATTTTTATTTCTGATTTTATAAAAATCTGCCCTACTATATGTAGTAGGGCAGTTGTTTTTATGGAACTGTATGAGTTCTGATATAATCACTGATTTTTTTGTATGCTACTTCTGAAAGAGTGCCGGTTTCAGAATTCCAGTATTCATCGGCAAGTCTGCCTTCTGCTGTTGCCTTGAGAGCAGTATTTGTATCAATACAGTAAACTCCCGTTTTCTTTGCGATATCAAGAAGCTTGCTGTTATACTGATTAATAAGTTCATTCGTTACAGTTTCAGTATCGTAAATAACCGGTGGCAGCTGCATGATATATATTCTCATATCCGGCAGATAATCATGAAGATCATCAACAAGAGCAGAGTAACTGCTGATCATATCGTCAACTGATGAAGTACCGATATCACTGCCAAGCATCAGATATAGAATCTGCGGTTTCTTAAACTGGATTATTTCGTAAATCTTGATTGTTCCGTAGTCCGAAACAACCTGAGTATCAAGACAGCCTTTTGCATTAAGCTCAGCACTGCCGATAATATCGTCAAGCGATGTATGCTCACCCATAGCAAGAAGAGTAGAATCAGTAACAAGGCAGCAGCTGTCAAAATATGAAGCGTCAACAGCCTCTGACTGAGGAATCGGATTTACCTGTGCAGTCGGTGCAGACTGTGGCACTTCTTCGGTAATATCAGTTTCAGTATTATTATCCGTATCACTATCAGGTTGTTCCTGTACAACTGATTTTTCCTTTTTCTCGTCCTTAAGGAAATCGTTCTGCGTATTAGCAGCGATCATATATAATCCGAAGCACGATGCAAATGAAAGTATAAATATAACAAGAAGCACTCCGAAGTTGAATTTTACTTTCGGACGGCTTCGTTTTTTACTTGAAATATGTCTTACAGTTCTTTTTTTTGCCATATGTTCTCCTTATCATTAATGGAAAGATCGTTTTGCTTGTATAATTTATTATACCTCTTTTTTTCGTATATTGCAAGGCTTTTTTCTTTTTTTGTGTAATTTTATTTTTCTCTTGCAAAATTATATAAAATGGAGTATAATGTAATTAATATATTGCTCTACCTATTAACTCTTTAAGAATTATACAAAACTTGGGGAGCAATAAAATTCATGGAGGTATAAATATGACTTACAAAGAAAGCTTTATTAAATTTATGGTGGACTGCGGTGTTCTTACATTCGGAGAATTCACACTTAAGAGTGGCAGAAAGGCTCCATATTTCATTAACTGCGGAAATTACAAGACTGGTGCTCAGCTTGCCAAGCTCGGCGAATACTACGCAGAATGCATTCATGAGAATAACATTCCCGTTGAAACTCTCTTCGGACCTGCTTACAAAGGAATTCCGCTTGCTGTATCAACTGTTGTGGCTCTCAGCAATAAGTTCGGCATTGATGTTTCCTACTGCTTTGACCGCAAGGAAGCTAAGGATCATGGCGAAGGCGGTATGTTCGTAGGAAAGACTCTCACAGACGGCGAAAAGGTTGTAATTATTGATGATGTTATGACATCCGGAAAGGCTCTCCGTGAATCTATGCCTAAGCTCGAATCTGCTGCTAAGGTTAACGTTACTGGTATGGTAATCACTGTTGACCGTATGGAAAAGGGTACTGGTGAGCTTTCTGCTGTTCAGGAAGTAAAGCGTGATTTCGGTGTGACCGTTTATCCAATCGTTACTATGGAGGATATTATTTACGCTATAAGAAATGATATAGTTCCCGGTAAGGAATATCTCGACAAGATGCTTGAATACCGCAATACATACGGTATCTGCAAGTAATTCTTATTAAATATAAAAAAACGGATTCCGGTGCGGAATCCGTTTTTGTTATTACTTGAATACTGCGAGAAGGAAGCCGGCAGCAATTGCTGAACCAATAACTCCGGCAACGTTTGGTCCCATTGCGTGCATGAGCAGGAAGTTTGAAGGATTAGCCTTCTGTCCTTCCATCTGGGATACACGGGCAGCCATAGGAACAGCTGATACTCCGGCAGAACCAATAAGAGGATTTACCTTTCCGCCTGTGAGCTTGTACATAAGCTTTCCGACGAGAAGTCCGCCTACGGTTGAGAAGCAGAACGCTGTAAGTCCAAGAACGATAATCTTGATAGTTTCAAGTGAAAGGAAACGTGAAGCAACTGTTGTTGCACCAACAGAAATTCCGAGGAATACAGTAACAATGTTCATAAGAGCATTCTGTACTGTATCTGAAAGTCTTTCTGTAACACCGCATTCTCTCCAGAGATTTCCCAGCATAAGGCATCCTACGAGAGGAGCTGTTGAAGGAAGAAGAAGAATTACGAAAAGTGCAACGATGATAGGGAACAGAATCTTTTCTGTTTTTGATACCATACGAGTCTGCTCCATTTTAACCTTACGTTCCTTCTCTGTTGTGAGAAGTCTCATAATCGGAGGCTGAATCATAGGAATGAGTGCCATGTATGAATATGCTGCAATTGCGATAGGTCCGAGAAGCTCAGGCTTGAGCTTTGATGTAAGGAAAATCGCTGTCGGACCGTCAGCACCACCGATAATACCGATTGAAGCAGCAGCATTTCCGTCAAATCCGAGACATACAGCACCGAAGAATGCGAGGAATACGCCCATCTGTGCAGCAGCTCCGAGGAGGAGGCTCTTGGGGTTGGAGATGAGAGGACCAAAGTCTGTCATAGCACCTACGCCCATGAAGATGAGTGAAGGATAAATACCTGCCTTGACACCTATGTATAAGATATCGAGAAGTCCGCCGTCCCTCATGATTGCACCGTAGCTGTGATAATCGGGGTGATCATGATCAAGGAAGTTATCCCAGAGATCAAGATGATAGAGTGCATCAGCTGATTCCGGTGAGAAGTAAGAAAGATTTACAAGCAGACAGCCGAAAGCAATTCCTACAAGAAGGAGAGGTTCAAACTTTTTCTTGATTCCGAGGTAGAGAAGAACACATGAAATGCCAATCATGATAAGATTCTTCCATCCCCCGTCAACGAGAAAACTGTGGAATCCGGAATCGTTCCACAAGGTTTTGAGGGTTTCGAGAATATCCATATATTGCCCTCCTTATGCGATAATAACGAGCGGAGAGCCAGTATCAACAACCGCACCCTTGCTTGTTACAACCTGTGCAACTGTGCCGTCCTTGGGAGCAACGATTTCATTTTCCATTTTCATAGCCTCAAGAACAACGAGGAGCTGACCAGCCTTGACTGTATCACCCTGATTAACCTCGACTCTGAGGATGTTTCCAGGCATGGGAGCAGCAACTGTTTCGCCAGCTGCAAGATTTACAGGAGCAGCCGGTGCAGGAGCAGCAGCTGGTGCTGCAACAGGAGCTGCTGCAGGAGCGGCAGCTGCCGGTGCAGGAGCAAGTGCCTCGTATTCGTCAAGGAGGACTGCCTTACCGTGCTCAACCTCAACTTCATATGTTTTACCGTTAAGTGTTACTTTATACTTCATGGTTATTTAACCTCCTTAATTGAAATAAAGCGAAGCTCATTAAGCGGCTTCTGCATTTTGTCGGCAACGATAGCCATGATCATTGCAGCTTCCTTATCGGGAACGTCAAAGAGCTTTACATGACCAGCTGAGCCGGGAGCAAGTGGTTTTTCTGCAGCAGGAGCAGGAGTATTATTTGCTGATTTATTTTCAGCTTCCTTTGCAGCCTTTGCCTTTGCATCCTTAGCCTTGAAGATAGCTCCTGTGCAGTAGAGGACGATCATAAGTATGAGAAGTCCGGCGAAAACTACTGCATATCCAAAAACAGCTGTGATTCCGGCATCAGCAATGCTCATATCCTTAGCTTCGTTTTTTGACTCTTTTGTAGTCATTTCAGTAGTTTCCTGTGTTTCTTCACTGAGAAAAATTGCTGTCGGTTCGTCAGCACCGCCGATAATTGCAACATCAAGCGTAGTGTTTTCTAATTCCATAAAGCAGCCTCCTTACATTTCCTCGATGGTGTAAACTGCTTCATTTTCCTCCTGAGCCTTACGGTTTTTAAGGAAGTTGATTGTCTGGTCGGGGTAGCAGATGTAGCTCATTACATCTTCTTCGCAGCGACAGAGATCGCCAAGAGCTTCCTTTGCAGCCTTGAAGTCCTCGCCAGTACGCTTCTGATCTTCCACACGGCAGTCAACAGGCTGTGAATCACCGAGAACCTTCTTTGAAAGCTCTTCATCAATCGGAGCCGGAGCAATACCGTATTCACCCTTTATGTAGTTTTTTACTTCCTTTGAGATATTCTTGTAGCGCTCGCCGACAAGAACATTTGTTACAGCCTGATTACCTACCATCTGTGAAAGAGGTGTTACAAGCGGAGGATATCCGAGATCAGCACGAACCTTCGGGATTTCAGCAAGAGCTTCGTCGAACTTGTCCATTGCGTGCATATCAGTAAGGTTTGCTATCATGTTGGAAAGCATACCGCCGGGAACCTTATAAACAAGTGCCTGAGCATCTGTATTAAGGCTCTTGGGATTGAGCTGACCGTTGTCAACATACTTCTGCTTTACGGGCTTGAAGTAATCATTAACCTTATTTATGATATCTTCGTTGAGTCCTGTATCAATTCCGTACTGCTGGAGAGCATAGAACATTGTCTCGGTTGAAGGCTGTGATGTACCGCCTGAGAAAGAAGAACAAGCAGTGTCGATAACATCAATGCCGGACTCGATAGCCTTCATGATTGTCATGTAAGCCATACCTGTTGTACAGTGAGTATGGAGAACGAGAGTCATATCGCCGATAGCGTCCTTGATTCCCTTGATAAGGTGCTCTGCTTCATAAGGTGACATAGTTCCTGCCATATCCTTGAGACAGATTGTGTCAAATCCCATTTTCTTGAGATCCTTACACATTTCGATGTACTTATCTACTGTGTGTACGGGGCTCTGTGTGTATGAGATACATCCGGAAGCAATAGTTTTCTTTGTAGCATATTTTTTTGTAGCATTCAGAGCTGTCTCAATGTTTCTGAAGTCATTGAGAGCGTCAAAGATACGGATAACATCAATTCCGTTCTTAATTGAGAGCTCAATAAATTTTTCTACAACATCATCATGATAGTGCTTATAGCCAAGAAGATTCTGACCTCTGAGAAGCATCTGAAGTCTTGTATTGGGAAGATGCTTTTTCAGATTACGGAGTCTCTCCCACGGATCTTCGTTGAGATAGCGAAGGCAGGAATCAAATGTAGCTCCGCCCCAGCATTCAATTGAATAATAGCCCGCATTGTCCATATCGGCAAGGATACCCTCATAATCCGAATAAGGAAGACGTGTTGCCATCAGTGACTGATTCGCATCACGCAGTACGGTTTCTGTAAGTTGTACCTTTTTCATGTACAGTCCTCCTCAAAATATTTTATCTGTCCTCGATTTTCCAGTCGGAACAGTATTATACATAGGTTAAATTGCAAAATAATGCAAATTACACCATTCTAAATAATTATAACACAATATAAAATAAATTTCCACTATTTTTCAAAAAAATACTTGAAGATTTATATGCACAATCAAAAGATTATATTACACATCTTTTTATTAGTCTTCCTGTGATTTCGTGATCAAGCAGCTGTGATATACTTACAGCATCATGAACAGAGAGAGATTTCACTTTGTATTTTACCTGTTTCTCCCCTTCAAACCATACTGAAACAGTACATCTTCTGCCAATTTTCTGGAATATTGTCTGTTCTGTTTTGAATTTTACAAGCTTTTTACGGTCGGAAATAACTGTATGAAATCCTGACCATTTACAGCATTTCACCATTATTTTGTCATCGTATACTGATATTCCGCTTGTAAAAAAAGCGACCGATTTTACAATTACAAACCATGCGGATGGAATTTCAATCATTATCGCTAAAAAGAAAGAAAGGTTGTAAACCAGTGGAAAAAAACGAGAAATTATCAAATGTGTCGGAAATACTGACACTGAAAATATAACAGGAAGCCATACATAATTCCACAGTCCTGTTTTTCTTGGACGGAATTCTGTCCGTAAAGTACCAAGTACTCCTATTGATTCGAGATCCTTTCTTATATTTCTCTCCTTTCTGACAGGAAGAAGAACAGGAAGACTTCTTTTTCCTGTACCATATCCGGCACAGCTTATGTGAACAGCAACAGCTTCTGAAAATTTCATAATGAGATTCTGACGAAGATCAACATAATTAATGTGTCTGGCATTGATTCGGTGTTCTTTCCGTTTTATTGTTCCGTATGATGTGTAATAACATCTGTGGGCACATTTGATTCTGAATCCTGAATATGTGAAAATATTTATAATAAACGACAGAAACCATGCGGCAATAAAGATTATCCCGATAAGAACAGCCGCATCGGGGATCTTAAGAAGTGGACTCCGGCTGATTTTTTCAGATTCCTCAGTTATTTTTGATAAGGAGGCGGTGATGATCTCCCGTGCGATATTTCCTCCCTGAAAGAAAAAAGCGGAAATGTAGATTACTCCTGAAAGCCCGCTTGAAAAAAAGAAAGAAAATAAAATTACTGAAATAATAGTAGGCTTCGGGACAGAATCCATACAATGGCTATTCTGTACATCAGGCAGTTTTTCAGCTATTTTCAGATACACATCATCCGTTACCATGAATTTCATATCGGCCGTATTGAAAAATCCTGCCCTCGTATCACAGCGGACGTGTACAGCCCTGAATGGTCGCAGATGAAGCTTGCGGATTCCTGTAACAGAGCTTATATTCACAAACGGAATAGCTTTCTGTACACGAAAGATAATCCCCTTTTTATAAATTACAGCCGATTCCGTGATTTCAATTCCTGCAAAATACCATCTGATATATCCAATAAGGAGAATAAGTCCTATGATAAGTATATCAAACCATGCTCCCCTTAGCCAATTGTAGAACCAGTTCTTGTATTGAAATACTATATTGAAATTTCTGATAAGCGGAAAAATCAGAAGCCATATATTCTTTACTGAATATCGCAGAATACGCAGTGGATGTTCATGGTACAAGGTTATTTTTCGCCTCCGTATATGCTTCCGGATAATTTAAGAATTTCATCAGTATCTTTCTGACTGAGAAACATAAGACTGCATCTGCCGCCGAAAACAAAGAAAATTATGAAGTTAAAACCAGTATATCCTGAAAAAAATGTTTTTATCACCGAAGTATATTGTATTGACGAATACCGTACAGATTGATGCGTTTTAAAGATAACTCCGGCTGTTCTTATTATTTCCTTGTCAGTTGCTGTATACTTCAGATTAGTGAAATACATCGGCAGATATATGAATATGATAACTACACAGACTGAAAGAATGAAAAATCCGCAAATCATTATAATTTTTTCATTTTGCAGAAAGTGATTTATTATTATATAAATCACGAATCCAACAATAGCTGTTATTATTTGCAGTATGTCCATACTTTTTTTATCCGGATAAAAATGTCTCATGTTTTTCCTCATCTTTCGTGTTCTAATCCTATTATACCGCCAATATTCTGTATTGTATACCAGATTTTTAAGGCAATACAGAATATTGGAGGAACGTAATGGGAAATTTTCTTGAAAAAATGAACTCCTTTGTATGGGGCGGAGGACTTATATTTCTTTTGCTTTTTACCGGTGCAGTTTACACAGTAAAACTCAGATTCATACAGTTTAAAACTATTCCCTTTCTTTTGAAAAATGCAAAGAAAAATCAGGAAAAAAATAAGGGAATGTCTCAATGGAAAACTGTATGTATGTCACTCGGAACTGCTATGGGTACAGGAAATATTACCGGTGTTGCTGCGGCTGTCGCACTGGGAGGAGCAGGAGCAGTTTTCTGGATGTGGATTTCTGCCCTGCTTGGAATGGCTCTTGTATATGCAGAAAACAGTTTATCAGTAACATACAGTACAAAGGAATGTCGCGGACCTATGGGTTATCTCAAAAACGGACTTGGTTCTCCGATCCTTGCAGGTGCATTTGCGGTTATGTGTCTTGCTGCGTCTGTGGGAATGGGCGGAATGATTCAGGTTAGTTCCCTTATGGACAGCGTGAAAAGTACAGCAGATGTCAGCAGCATACCGGCGGCTGTGATAATCTTTCTGATGATATTTATTGTCACAAGCGGAGGAGCAAAAAGAATAGGTTCAGCGGCACAGACTCTTCTTCCGGCTGCTTCATTAATTTATACTGTAATGTGTCTTTGGGTTCTTATATGCTGCCGGAGTCAGATTCCTGAGGCATTCCGTATGATCTTTGCTCAGGCTTTAGGTTTTGAACAGGCGGCTTCCGGCGGTATCGGCTATATGATTTCAATCGGAATCAGACGTGGTATATTCTCCAACGAAGCTGGTCTGGGAAGCTCGCCTGTTCTGCACAGTGCAGCTGAGAGCGATTCACCTCATTTACAGGGAATGTGGAGTATGTTTGAAGTCTTTTTTGACACAATTATCTGTTGTACCCTTACTGCACTTGTTGTAATATGTTCTTCCGGAGATGGCTCTGCATCATCAGCATTTTCCGCAGTCATAGGAAATTTTTCCGGAATTATTCTATCCGCTGTTATGGCTGTTTTTGCATTTTGTACCATAATCGGATGGTACTACTGCGGTGAAACTGCATGGAGCTTTCTTTCCGGAAGAAATGCCGGAAAAGGATTCTCTGCTTTTTTTTCTGCTTTTGCCTCTCTCGGAGCTGTGATTTCCCTGAATACAATCTGGATCATTTCAGATATTTTCAACGGACTTATGGCTTTTCCCAACCTTTTAGGACTTATTCTGCTTATAAAAAAAGTGAAAAAAGAATAAATATCAGTTCCCTGTCAATAACTAAAATATATTTTATCTTGAGGTGAAAGTATGGGTTATTGCGGAGAAAACAAATTTTTCAGTTTTCGTGACGGTTATTGTGAAACACTGCCGGAAACAATGCTTACATCGGCGGCAGCTTCGGAATTCGGACGTATTTTATCACAATTTTTTTTACGTTTTAGCGTTGGATGTGACGGTTTTGGCTATAATCACATTCTTTACGCTCTATGCTGCGGAATATCAGAGGGAGGAAAGGATGCGTATGTCTGCGAAAACACTGATCTGCCGTCTTTTCTATTCGGATTTCCTCTGATTTCATCAGATTGCGGTATATATGTAAGCGATACCGGAGGATCTGTGAAGATTTCTGTGTTTAACGGGAAGCGTTTTCCAATCAGCAACACATTGTTGACGCAGATATTGAACTCTGAACCGCCAGAACCTGCAAAGAAGTCCGGAAAGCTTATTTCATCAGGATCATTCCGTGAAATATATATAAACAATATTGCTGATTCGCTCGATAATACAGTTTCTGCGATATCTGCAGGAGTCAGCTGCGGAAACCGTTCTACTCGTTCATTATGGCTTGAATTTTTTAGCGGAAGCGATGATAACCTTGTTTTTCAGATTTCCGATGACGGCAGAAAGGTAAATGCCTATTCTTCGGAGTTTGGATTTATTTCATACGATAAGCTTGTACTTGCTTTTGCATATCTTCTTGCAAATTCAGGTGAAGCTATTTTCCTTCCGGAAGATTTTCATTACGGTGCTGACTCTATTACGGCAGACAGTAATATAGAAATTATACGTTTTAATCCGGAAGAAAATATTCCATATAAGGCGGCATATCAGCGATTTCTCTGGGATCCTTTATATATGTGTACTCATCTTGCATCAGACCTGAATATGTTTTTGAAAATCATCAGGGATATTCCATCGATTGTTTCGGTAAGGCGGGAAGTAACCGCCTTGTTTCCAGAGAAGATTCCTGAAAAACGCTGTATAATTGAAAAAGACGGTCGGATTCTGATATCACGAAGTGGAAAAAACAGAGCTTTTCTTACAGTACAGTCGCTCAAAGCTGAAATTGCTTCGGAAATCTGCGGTCGCTGGACTGACAAAATTCAAAAAAGCGAGTTCTGATATTTCAGGAATCATCAGGAGATACTGACAATATCTTTCACATAACCCCTTAATATTCTTTCTTTGATTTTTATTATAAATTTTATTATGCAAAACTACAATAATTAGTCCCGTTTTTCTATTGACATTCGCTGAAAAATTTTGTATAATTATATTGTATACGTTATTGCTCCACTAATTAACTCTTGAAGAATTATATGAAGTTTGGGGAGCAAAAATCAAGGAAGAAAGCCGAAGGAATACTGACGTATTGCAGGGCTTTCTGACGCAGAATCTTGCTCTCCGGGCAAAAAGAAAATTCAAGAATTAGTTGGGAGAGCAATATGTTATGGGGCAATATCTTCGCCAGATGACTTTAGTGTCAGATTGCCCTGAAAATCACTTTAATGCAAGAGATTAATACTGTTTATATTATACTTATTATCTGTTCTCCGCATTATCCATGAAACATTATATCCACTGCACTGAAGAGTACCTCCGCCTATGGACGTTCTGGTACGGAGACTCTGCATTTATGAGAAAGAGAGGTCAAAAAGTGAACGAAAAAGAAATAAACAAAACAACAAGAAAAAAAGCTACTGCTGCCTCAGTTACTAAAAGAACTTACAGAAAAAGAACAGCAGACGCTGCTGTCGCTGAATCCGAGGCGAAAATCGTGACTGCTGCCCTACGAACAAGGCAGCCCAAGGAGATCAAAAGAACACCTGTAAAAATTATTCCGCTTGGCGGTCTGAACGAAATAGGCAAGAATATGACCGTTTTCATGTGTTCTAACGATATGTTTATCCTCGACTGCGGACTTACATTCCCTGACGCTGATATGCCCGGCGTTGATATCGTTATCCCTGATTTCACCTTCGTTGAACGTAACAAGGAAAAAATCAGAGGCGTTGTCATTACTCATGGTCACGAGGATCATATCGGCGGTCTTGCATATCTCCTTAAGAAGGTTAATGTTCCAGTTTACGGAACAAGACTTACTATCGGACTTATCGAAGGAAAACTCAAGGAACAGGGACTTTACGGAAAAGTTTCGCTTAACGTGATACAACCGAAAAAAACTGTAAAAATGGGCTGCATGGCTGTGGAATTCATCAAAGTAAACCACTCCATTCCTGATTCTGTCGGAATGGCTATTCATACACCGGCAGGTATCATTGTCCATACAGGCGACTTCAAGGTTGATTACTCCCCTATTGACGGTGAGATTATTGATCTGGCACGCTTCGGAGAACTCGGTAACAGAGGTGTTCTTGCTCTTATGGCAGATTCCACAAACGCAGAGCGTCCTGGATATACTCATTCTGAAAGAATGGTCGGAGAATCCTTTGACAAGCTTTTCAAAAGTGCTGAAGGAAAACGTATCATTATTGCGACATTCTCCTCCAACATACACCGCGTACAGCAGATTATCAACTGTGCGGAAAGATATGGCAGAAAGGTTGCTGTATTCGGCAGAAGCATGATCAATGTTATCAATACTGCTATTGATCTTGGTTACTTAAAAGTTCCGGACGGACTTATCATTGATATAGAAATGATGAATCGCTATGAAAGCGAGCGTATTGTTCTTATAACTACCGGAAGTCAGGGAGAACCGATGTCAGCTCTTACGCGAATGGCAATGAACGACCATAAAAAGGTGAATATTACTCCCCTTGATTTTATTATTATATCTGCTACTCCTATTCCGGGAAATGAAAAATTCGTTACCCGTGTTGTGAATGAGCTTATGAAATCCGGTGCTGAAGTTGTTTATGAGGCCATGTATGAAGTTCACGTTTCCGGTCATGCCTGTCAGGAAGAATTAAAGCTTATACAGGCGCTCACAAAACCGAAGTTCTTCATCCCCGTTCACGGTGAATACAAGCACCTCAAGAAGCACGCTGATCTTGCTGTGGAAATGGGAATTCCGAGAGAAAACGTTATCATTGCGGAAATCGGAAACGTTATTGAAACAGACGGCAATAAAATGAGTATAGTTTCTCAGGTTCCGTCCGGACGTGTCCTTGTCGATGGTCTTGGCGTCGGCGATGTGGGATCTATCGTTCTCCGTGACAGAAAGCATCTTGCTCAGGACGGACTAATTATAATCGTTATAGGCATTGAACGTGCTACAAATGAGATTGTTGCCGGTCCTGATATAATTTCCCGTGGATTTGTCTATGTAAGAGAATCGGAAGAACTTATGGTAGAGGCAAAACTGCTTCTCAGCAATACTCTCAATGCCTGCTCAGCAGCTGAACTGAGAGAATGGAATGCTTTAAAGGGTAAGATGAGAGATGCACTTTCTGATTATATCTACCAGAAAACAAAGAGAAGTCCGATGATTCTGCCTATTATAATGGAAACCTGATAGTTTCCGGAAGGAGCGGAAAATTGAAAAATAAATTTCCGGCGGCATTATTTGTTGTTCAGCTTCTGCTGCTCGCTGATGTTGCTGCTTCAGCTGTTTTGCTTAATAAATACGACGACCAGTTCGGAGTTGTCTGTCTCGCTTCAGCTGTTTTTCTGATTGTCCTGTATCTGCTGATATATGCTGTTTTTACAAGAAATTCCATCCGTCATATATCAAAAATGAATAATCATCTTGAAAATTCGGCTGCTGAATATATGAATACTCTTCCTGCACCAGTTGCAGTTATTGATAAAAACAGAAACTTTGTTTGGTACAATCAGATTTTTACGGAAAAAATCAGTCTCGGTCAGGATGTATATGGTCTTGATTTTGAAGAATTTGTCAGCATCGACATGAAAAAACTTCTGTCCGAAGGCTCGGTAGTATGCAGTATAAACGGATGTATATACAATATATCCGCTGAAAAATATGATAAGATGAATATGAGTTTTCATGTTCTATATTTCCATGATCAGACAGATTATTACGCTATAAAGAAAAAATCTGAGGATTCACATCAGAATGTTGTGATCATTACAATCGACAACTACGACGAAATTTTGCAGAATGCCAAGGAAAGTGTAATATCGCAGACTTCCCTTGAAACAGAAAAAATTATCGAAGATTTTATGATGAGTACAAAAGGTCTTGTGAAAAAGACATCTTCGAATACTTTTTATGCTGTTATTGAAAGCTGCAATATGAAAAAAGTGATCGACGAAAAATTCAAAATCCTTGACGAAGCCCGGAATATTAAAATTTCGGATAAGTACCCCCTTACCTTCTCAATAGGAGTCGGTCTCGGAGCGGAATCACTTCAGGAAAGCGAAAGGATTGCAAAGCAATGTATTGATATGGCTCTCGGCAGAGGCGGTGATCAGGCAGTTATCAAGACTGAAAACGGATACCGTTTCTTCGGTGGTGTTTCAAAGGGAATTGAAAAGCGATCCTATGCAAAAACAAGAATTATTGCAAATGCTCTTCAGGATATTATCAACGATTCTGGTAAAGTGTTTATTATGGGACACAGATTCGGTGATCTTGATTCTGTCGGAGCTTCGTGCGGTATGGCTGGTGCAATAAGGCTTCTTGGAAAAAAATCTTATGTAGCTGTTGACAGATCAAAAAATCTTGCTTCACATCTTATTGATGAACTCGAAAAAAAGACTGATGATCAGCTTTTTATTACTCCAGGTGAGGCGGAAAGCTACATAGAAGACAGAGATCTTCTTATTATCGTTGATACGCACAACAAGGATTTTCTTGAAAGCCGTAATCTCTATGACAAAGCAAAATCTGTTGTTGTAATAGATCATCACCGCAAAACGGTAAACTTCATTGATAATGCGGTTATTTTCCATCATGAACCGTATGCTTCATCTGCATCTGAAATGGTAACGGAAATTATTCAGTATTTCCGTTATGATACAGATCAGCGCTTTAATAATTGTTTCGCAGATGCACTTCTTTCAGGTATTATGCTTGATACTAAAAATTTTGTTATGCGGACAGGCGTCCGTACATTTGAGGCGGCAGCATACCTTAAAAAGCTTGGTGCCGATACGGTTGCTGTAAAGCTTCTGTTCTCAAATTCAATAGAATCATACAAAAGAAAATCTCAGATTGTTTCAACTGCTAAGATTCACAGGAATTGTGCTATCGCAGCCGCTGAGTTCAAGTCTGATGATATTCGTCTTGTTGCACCTCAGGCCGCCGACGAATTACTCTCTATCACAGGTGTAGATGCTTCGTTTGTACTTTACAAGACTGGAGGGAGCATAAATATTTCTGCAAGATCTCTTGGTGCAGTAAATGTACAGGTGATTATGGAGGAACTGGGCGGCGGTGGTCATCAGACAATGGCTGCAACACAGATCGATGGCGTTACTATTCAGGAAGCTGTAAAAGCTCTTATCAATGCAATAGACGCTCGTCTGGCAGATGAATAATAATACATAAACAGAAAGACGAGGATGATAAAAATGAAAGTTATTTTTTTACAGGATGTTAAAGGCTCCGGAAAAAAAGGTGAAATAAAGAATGTTGCTGACGGTTATGCACGCAATATGCTTTTCCCGAAGGGATATGCCGTTGAAGCTACTCCTGCAAATATGAGCAAGCTTAAGGGACAGCAGTCCTCTGCACAGCATAAAATTGATCTTGAAATTCAGGCTGCTAACGAAGCTGCTGCAAAATTAAAGGGAAAAAGAATTAATATCAAGGCAAAGGCTGGTTCGAACGGAAAGCTTTTTGGTTCTGTTACAGCTGCAAACATCGCTGACGCAATTGCTGAGCAGATCGGCGTAAAGGTTGACAAAAAGAAGGTTGTACTTGCTTCTGATATTAAGAATTTCGGATCATATAATGCTGTTATCACGCTTTATAACGGAATTTCCGAAAAGATTGATATTGAAGTTGATGAAAGCTGATGAGTATGGACGACAATAATTTTATCCTCTCCGCCCGTGAGCTGCCCCACAGCATCGAGGCGGAGCAGTCCGTTATAGGAGCTGTGATTTCCGATCCTTCTATTCTTCCTGTTGTTATAGAACTGGTCAAGGCTGAGTATTTCTATAATGAACAGCATAAGGCAATCTTTGCTATTATTGTGAGGATGTTCTCGTCAGGATCGCCCGTTGATATCGTTACTGTTCTAAATGAAGCGGAAAAGCTTCATATATTTGAAACAGCAGCGGAAGGCAGACGATATCTTTCAGAAATTGGCGAAACACTCCCCTCTACATCAAACATTGAAAGCTACTGCAAGATTGTTGCAGATAAATATTTTATACGCAGTCTTGGCTATGCAGCAAGATCTATCCTTGAAAACATACAGTCCGGAGAGCACGACGCTCAGCTTCTTCTTGATTCAGCTGAGCAGAAGATCTATGATATTCGTCAGGGACGCGATGTCCGTGGTCTTGTGCCTATTTCCGAGGCAATTGCTGAGGCTTACGACAGATTAGGCAAGATTTCCGGTCCTGATAAAGACAAGTACGTCGGTGCAAGAACAGGCTTTACACTTCTTGACAGCATTACTTCTGGTCTGAATAAATCTGATCTTATTATTCTTGCGGCTCGTCCTGGTATGGGTAAGACTTCATTTGCCATGAATATTGCTACAAATGTTGCAAGACATTCTGAAAAGGACGTTGTAACGTTCAATCTCGAAATGTCCAAGGAACAGTTGGCTACCCGTATCCTCTCCACTGAGGCTCTTGTTGATTCAAATTCACTGCGTAACGGACGTATTTCCGGTGATGACTGGGTAAAGCTCGCCACAAGTGCGGGCTATCTGAGTACACTTCCTCTTTATATTGACGATACCGCCAGTATGACTGTTCAGCAGATGAAAGCAAAGCTGCGTCGTGTAAAAAATCTTGGCCTTGTTATTATCGACTATCTTCAGCTTATGGGAAGTACATCACGTTCAGATAACAGAGTTCTTGTCATTTCTGAAATCACCAGAGAACTTAAAGTGATGGCAAAAGAACTTAATGTTCCTGTTATTCTTCTGTCGCAGCTGTCACGAGCAGTTGAAGGAAGAACTGACAAAAGACCTCTGCTTTCAGATCTTCGTGAATCAGGTTCAATTGAGCAGGATGCTGATATTGTACTGTTTCTTTATCGTGACGCCTATTACAATAAGGAAAGCCAGAATCAGAATATTTCTGAGTGTATAATTGCAAAGAATCGTCATGGTGAAACTGGCTCTGTAAATCTGATATGGGACGGACAATATACACGTTTCTCCAATCCGGAGTACAATGCTCCTCCAGGTGAATAATGATGCTTGACAGAATTTGCAGATTCATTGCGAATAATAATATGCTGAACGGCGAAGATACTGTTGTATGCGGACTCTCCGGAGGTGCTGACAGCGTTTGTCTGCTGCTTGTATTGAATGAACTGAGTGAACGGCTTGGATTTACTGTCGAAGCTCTGCACATCAATCATTCCCTGAGAGATGATGAAAGCGACAGGGATGAAGAATTCTGCCGAAATCTTTGTGAAAAACTTGATATTCCTTTTTCAGCAGAGCGTATTGACGTCAGTACATTTGCGATGGAATACTCGCTATCATGTGAAGAAGCGGCAAGAAAGCTAAGATACTCGGTGTTCGAAACATATTCCCAAGGAAAAAAGATTGCAACAGCTCACAATGCCAATGATAATCTTGAAACTATAATTCTCAATCTTACAAGAGGATCTGGTCTGAAAGGGCTGACGGGAATACCTCCTGTCCGTGGAAATATTATAAGACCTCTTCTCGAAATAAGCCGCCGTGAAATCGAGGCTTTTGTTAAATCACGGAATCAGGAATTTGTCACTGACAGTACAAATCTAACTGATGATTATACAAGAAATAAGATAAGACACAGGATAATTCCCCTGCTTGAGGAAATCAACAGCTCTGTTGTAAAAACTACGGTAAAGACTTCTGAAACGCTCAGGGATGAGAACAATTTTATCAGCAATGCTGTCAGGAATGCTTCCAAAATGTGCCGAAGTAAGAATTCCTTTACAGGTCTTGAAAAATATGATAAGGTGATAAGAAGGCGTTGTATCGCTGAGCTTCTCTGTGAAAATGGCCTTCCCTATTCAAACGAAAGGCTGACGGAATGCGACAGAATCCTTTGCAGCGGTGGTAAAATTGATCTTAATGGCATTTTTTATTTTATTTCCGACGGAAAAACAGCCGGAATTACTGTAATCGCCAACGAAAAGCCACATACTGAGTTTTCCTCAGAGCTTATTATCGGCGAAAACAGTATTTTTCAGGATATTATTCTGGAGTGCCGTATTGTCAATTGTGATAATTTGCGGAAAATTAAAAATGTTCATAAAAAATTAACATTTTATTATCTTGATTATGATAAAATATCAGGTAGGGCTATTGTCCGTAACAGACGTTATGGCGATAAAATTCAGCTCTGCGGAAGAAATTTTACCTCATCGGTAAAAAAGCTTATCAATGAAAACGTACCGAATGAGCTTCGCAGTACCCTGCATTTCATAGAAGACGAAAAGGGTACTATATTTGTAGAAGCAATAGGAATAGCTGACAGAGTGAAGCCGGATGATAATACGGTACGTCTTCTTGAAATTAATATAAAGCGGATAACATCAGCCGCTGATTCAGAATGGAGTGGATTAATTGACACCAAAAAAGAATAAGGGCATATTTACCTATCTGTTGATAATTTTTATCGCAATCGGATGTATCTGGTTTGTAAGCTCAAAATTATCAAAAAATGCTGATAAAAAAGATTACAGTGAGATCATGGTTGAATTCGATAACTATAATGTTTCTGAATACGAAATTGATCTCGGTACCGGTAAATTGACCTACAAGCTCAGAGGCGAAGACAAGGAATATAAATATGAGGTACCTAATGTATCTATCTTCATGGAGGATATAAAGGATTACCGGGCCACCTATAACAGAATCCATACTGATGAACCTATCAAGGAAAATCTTATAAAAATTACAGACAGATCATGGATATATTCATTGATTCCTGTGATAGTGACAGTACTTTTGGGTTGTGCAATACTCTATTTTATGATGAAGCAAAGCGGAGGCGGTGGAAAATATTCTTCCTTCGGAAAGGCAAATCTTAAAAATCAGGCAAATGCCCGTAAAGCAACTTTCAACGATGTTGCGGGTGCTGACGAAGAAAAGCAGGAGCTTGAAGAAATTGTAGATTTTCTTAAGAATCCTGCAAAATATAAGGAAATCGGTGCTAAAGTTCCTAAGGGCGTGCTTCTTCTGGGACCTCCCGGAACAGGTAAAACACTTCTTGCGAGAGCTGTCGCAGGTGAGGCAGGATGTCCTTTCTTTCCGATCTCTGGTTCTGACTTTGTAGAAATGTTCGTCGGAGTTGGTGCTTCACGAGTCAGAGATCTTTTCGAACAAGCAAAAAAACACGCTCCTGCTATTATCTTCATAGATGAAATTGACGCCGTAGGACGTCACAGAGGTGCAGGTCTCGGAGGCGGTCATGATGAACGTGAACAGACTCTCAACCAGCTTCTCGTTGAAATGGACGGTTTTACAGGCAATGAAAATGTAATTATTATTGCGGCTACCAACAGACGTGATATCCTTGATCCTGCACTTCTCAGACCGGGACGTTTTGACAGACAGATTGTTGTAGGTTATCCTGATGTAAAGGGACGTGAGGAAATCCTCAAAGTTCATGCAAAAAATAAGCCGCTCTCCCCTGACGTTGATCTTAAGATAATCGCTCAGACAACACAGGGATTTACCGGAGCTGATCTGGAAAATCTTCTCAATGAAGCTGCACTTCTTGCCGCAAGAAACGGAAAGATGGCTATTACTGAAAAGGACATCGAGGAAGCTACAATGAAGGTTATTGCAGGTCCTGAAAAGAAATCAAGGATCGTCTCAGAGCACGACAGACGTGTTACTGCTTATCACGAAGCAGGCCATGCGGTTGCGGCTTACAATCTTCCTACTCAGGATAAGGTACATCAGGTAACAATAATCCAGCGTGGAATGGCTGCCGGACTTACAGTTACCAGACCTGATTCAAATGATCAGCACGTTTCAAGAAATCAGATGAGAGAAAATATCGTTATGCTTCTTGGCGGACGTGTTGCAGAAGAACTCATCCTTGATGATATCTGTACCGGTGCTTCCAATGATATCGAAAGAGCTACAAATACAGCACGCAACATGGTTACAAAATACGGATTTTCAAAGAAGCTCGGAACTGTCGTTTACGGCTCTGATAATGATGAAGTTTTCCTTGGCAAGGATTATGGTCATACAAGAAATTACAGTGAATCTGTTGCTGCTCAGATTGACGAAGAGGTAAAGCAGATAATTGAAAAAGCATATAACGATTGTGCTGATATCCTTAGAAACAACATAGATAAGCTTCATCTTCTTGCAAAGTACCTGCTTAAATTTGAAAAGATAAACAGCTCAGATTTTGAAAAGCTTATGAAGGGCGAAATTACAGAAAGCATACTTGAAGATGAACAGCAGAATACTGATAGCGAAATCACTGACGATACACAGAGCTGATTTGTTCTGAAAAATTTACCGGAGAGCAACATCTCCGGTATTTTTATTACTTAAACGTGACATTAATTGATAGTGTTACTTTCAAGAGAATAAGATATACTTATGAAGAAAGGAAAAAAATGAAAGTAGTAGTTTTTCATGGCAGTCCAAGAAAAGGCAATACATATACTGTCACTAAAATCTTTATGGAGGCAATGTCTCAATGTGACTAAGTAAGTTATTCGGAATTTTTCTTACCGAAAAAGGTTGGGGGGGAAACAGAGTATCCTCAGTAGGAATAAGGATGTTTATAGATAAATGGAATAATATGAATAGAT
The DNA here is from genome assembly GCA_045587105.1 of Ruminococcus sp. Classification (GTDB taxonomy): domain Bacteria; phylum Bacillota; class Clostridia; order Oscillospirales; family Ruminococcaceae; genus Ruminococcus. The sequence continues at coordinate 8,036 of JAZNBR010000039.1, read as the reverse complement.
TTGTTATTAAAAAATTTATGTGAGAGGGAAGCTATCCGTTTGAGTATTGGAAAGAAAACGAGTATTTTGACAGATGTCCCCTTTAGATTGATTTTATCTATTGTTCAACAAATAACCCGTGAAGAAACTTCTTTACGGGTTATACTTTTTTTATTACTATTTACTTAAATTCTGTTACCTAAACATTACAATTGGTTTAATACTTGTGGCAAAGGTTGCATAAATTTCATGAATATGGTATAATTGAAATCAGATTGAATATGGAGGTATACAATTGGATTCACTTAATCTTGTTTTGTGTGCAGTTGCAGCTGCTTCTCTTGATATATGTGCTCTTGTTCTCATACTTACTGCCTATCAGGAACGCTCAACCGGAAAAAAACGCTGGGGAAGAATGACAAGTTTTATGGAACTTGCTGATTACAGTGTTGCATATCCTCTGGATTGCGATGAGATACTTATCGGAAGACACGCATCAGCAGATATAAGATTGCCTGATCTTTCAGTTTCCAGATATCATGCAATTCTGACTGTTTCAAACGGTGTGTGGACAATATCAGATATAGGCTCGAAATCAGGCATATTTGTTAATGGAAATCTGATAAAAACAGCTCAGCTGAAGGAAAATGATGTAATAAAGCTTGGAAACAGAAGGCTTGTTTTCAGGCGTAAAGGAGTATATCGATATGAGCAATAAGATAACCTATGTATTTTCAGTTCTTTTTGTACTTTTGGCTCATGGAGGAATGCTCCTGAATATATTCTTCAACGGAAATTATACCAGTGTCAGCAGCGTTATTATTCTGTCTGCCGCTGTACTTTTTCTTGATATTGCATACTTTACTGCAATGTTGTTTTTCAGGCAGAATACATACGCAATTGACTTTCTTATGATACTTCTTCTTAATATGAGCGTTATTTTTCAATCATGTTTCGGAAAAGTACACCTTTCTGTAAAGCATTATATAACCTGTATCATTGCTCTCTTTGCCTGTCGTGTAGGATATATGCTCTGTCGGAATCACAAATGGCTTCAGGAACAGAAAAAATTCTTCTATATCGGTATAGGAATTCTTATGGTAGTAATTCTTACTCTCACCGGCTCAAGAAGTATGTGGATCTCACTCGGACCGATTACTATACAGCCGTCAGAATTCATCAAGCCGTTATTTGTTCTTGCCTGTGCTACGTCAATTGCTGAACAGCAGAAGAAACGTAAAGTATTTATTTTTCATGTAGTTTACGAAAATATAGCACTATTTGGTCTTATGGCGATGATATTTCTGCTCCAGTGGTGGTGCCGGGATCTCGGAAGTCTCCCCACCTTTGTTGCGATATATGCCTGTGGCTTTCTTCTCAGAATATGCTATCCAAAGGCAAAATTTTCCAAAAACAAGCTTATCGCCGCAGGAGCTGTCCTTCTTATTGTTGCAATTATCGGTATAAAATTTGCTCCTTCTTATGTTCATGACAGACTTCACGTTGATATCTGGGGCGATCAATCCGGTGACGGATATCAGCAGTCACAGGCTCTTATCGGAATTGCAAACGGAGGCTGGTTCGGAAAAGGTCCGGGACATGGATATCTTCACAATGTATTTGCTCATGATAATGATATTGTTTTTGCTACTATATCAGAAGAATGGGGACTCCTCTATGCTCTTATGATGGTATTTGTAATTCTTATCATTGTCATGATACCACTAATAAATCCGCCGAGATCATATTTTCATGCTACAATGGCAACAGGAATATGTGCTTCATTTGCAGTACAGATGGCCTTGAATATCTTTGGTTCCTGTAATATGATTCCTTTTACCGGTGTAACTATCCCCTTCATTTCAACAGGAGGAAGTTCACTCATGGTCAGTGGATTCATGGCTGGAATGCTTATTGCGTGTCAATCACCGGTATTTGTTCAGAAAAAATCGAAAAAGAACCCTGTACAGACGGAGAATTATCCTCAGTACTATAATGCGGGGAGGGGAGCATTTTGAAAAGCATTAAAAGATGTCAGGGACTCATGAGTCTTATCCTGATTATCTTCATAATCGGAATGGTAATTCTTGTTGTGAAAATACAACGGGAAGCTTCCTTTTATATGATGAACTCAGGAGATACCAAACTTGGAATAGTATATGACAGAAATGGTGATATTCTTTTTGACGGTTCAGGCAAAACTGAATTTGAAGATAATTATCTGATAGATGTCGGAAATCTCATTGGTGATGATAAAGGTCAGATGACCAATACTCTTGTATCAAGAAATATAAAAGCTCTCAATAATTACAGTTTTACAGAAGGTCTCGTCAGTACAGACGGAAAGGCTGCCATTTACACTACGCTTGACCATGAAGCAAATCGTAATGTATATGACGCATTTAATGGACAGGATGGGTGTGCTGTTGCTTATGATTATAAAACAGGAGAGATTCTTGTATGCACAAGTCTGCCCTCCATTGATGTAACAAAGGGATATGACAATATCCTCGATCTTCGTTCGGGTACATTGATGTCAAAAGCAATGTACAGAACTGTTCCGGGATCTACTCAGAAGGCTTCGACCGTTATTGCGGCTCTCGAAATAATGGGACCTGAAAAACTTTTTTCAAAGAGCTTCTCATGTTCGGGAACTTACGAAAATCAGGGCGGCAATAATATCGACTGTCACAATACCTACGGGCATGGAGTACAGAACATTCAGCAGGCAGTCGAAAACAGCTGTAATCCGTTTTTTGCTCAGCTTGTAGAGGATGAGGATTTCCCTCTTAAAAAAATAAAGACTATTTTCAAGGAAATGGGATACACTGTAAATGATGATACCTGCGAATATATTGATATTGATGGTATCAAATGCGAAACAGCTTCCACCACACTGAATGATCCTTATGAATTCAAAACGCAGTGGGGATGTATCGGTCAGGGTGATACTCTTATTAGTCCTGTTCAGCTTATGATGTGGCAGAGTGCCATTGCTAATGAATCGGGCAAAATGACCATGCCTTATCTTATAAGCCGTACTACCGATGTTAAAGGAAAAGAAAATTACTCCTGTAAATCAGAATTCAGTGACAGAATATTCTCTCCTGATACGGCAGATACTACAAAACAGATTCTTCTTACGAATGGTGAGAATAATTACAGTAATCTGATAGACGGTTATAAAATTGGTGTCAAAAGCGGAACAGCACAAGTGAACGAGGGTAAAAATGAGAATTCCCTGTTGGTTGGTTTTGTAGATGATGAGGATTTTCCGATAGCTTTTTGTATTCTTCTTGAGGATAAAAACAGTACTTATATAAAGACAGAGGATATTGCAAAGGTTCTTCTTGATTCCCTTAACAAAACATACACTTAAGACAACACCGCACAACGCACGCCTTGCGGCTCTGTGCGGTATTGCCTTAATATTTGGTTTGTATAAATAAACAAATATATGTGATTTAATTATACAAATTAAACAAAGTTGCTAAAAAAGCTTGTAAAATGTTTTCGTATATGGTATAATATAAACACAAAGACAGATGGTTATAAACAATATATCCATTTAACCCTCTGTCCTGAATAAGGAGGACGATTTATGAAAACAATTATCACAGCTAAAAAAATGCAGATTCCGCAGAACTTCTCTGAACAAGCACCACTGAGAATTGATTCAAGACTGAGTAAATTCTTCGGCGATGATGCAGACGCAAAAATTGTTATTACTGAACACAAAAACCTTATCCAGCTTGAACTTACAGTAAAATACAACAGTATGATCTTCCGTGCAGAATGTAAATCTGAGGACAAGATGGTCGCTCTTGATGACGCAATTGATAAGATTGTAAGACAGATCCGTAAGAACAAGACAAGAATTGAAAAGAAGCTTAAGGATACAGCTTTTAAGGAGGCTTTTGCAGAACCAGTTACAGAAATTTCGGATTATGAGATAATCAAGCATAAGAAATTCAAGATGAAACCAATGGATATCAATGAGGCTATCCTTCAGATGAATATGCTTGGTCATAAGTTCTTCATGTTTATTAATGCAGAAACAGGTGAAACAAACGTTGTATATAAACGTGATGACGAAAACTACGCTGTTCTCGAACCCGATAACGATTAAGCAAGAAATTACTGCGGGACTCCTTAAGTCCCGCAGATTTTGAATATTCAGTAAAATGCAGGAGGATACCAATGGATATCAATAAACAGATAATTATAGAAAAACGTATAAATAAGGTCGGAGAAAATCTCAAGAAAAATAACATGGAATTCTACTTTGCAAAGAAGAAAGAAGATGTTTCGGAAATTGTCAAATCATTGATAAAAAAAGGTGACGTTATTTCTCATGGAGGTTCAGTTTCTATGGCTGAATGCGGCATAAGAGACCTCATCTCCTCCCCTGATTACAAATATCTTGACCGTTCAAAGGCTCAGACACCTGAAGAAATCAAAGAAATATACAGAGCTGCTTTTTCGGCGGATGTATATATTTCAAGTGCTAATGCAATAACTGAGGATGGTGTTCTTTACAATGTAGATGGAAACAGCAACAGAATTGCTGCAATTGCTTTCGGCCCCGATTCTGTTATTATCATAGCAGGTTATAACAAGATAGTTTCTGACCTTAAGGAAGCAGAACTTCGTGTAAAAAAAATAGCTGCTCCTCCGAATTGTGTGCGTCTGGACTGTCCTACTTACTGCAAAGAGACAGGTGAATGTATTTCTCTTTCGGATTCCGGTCATCAGATCTATGATGGATGCTCCGGTGATGGAAGAATCTGCTGTAATTATCTTATCTCTGCTCAGCAGCGTCATAAAGGACGTATAAAGGTAATTATCGTTGGCGAGGAACTCGGATATTAATATGTTAAATAATGAGAGCCGGTCACTTTATTGTGATCGGCTCTTTTGCGTGTTTATGATCCTGTACCGCTGTATTTCAATGCACCATACATCCAGAATTTGTAGCTCAGCCAGAAGAATACACATCCGAACAGCGGTGACAGCCATGATAGTAACGGTATTTCATCCGGTCGGAGTATAACAAGGCTTGGATAATAAGCTATAAATGCAATAGGCATTATAAACGTAAAAACAAATCTGAAAACAGGACTGAATATTGTTATAGGGTATCTTGCGTAATCCTTGAATTTTAGTGCAAGATCCATTACATAGAACGAATTTGTGATCCAGAAACATGTTGCCGCAGCGGCATTCATGACAGCAATCATTATAAGCGACGCTGTAATGAGGAATATTATCATTTTTATTACCATCAGGAACGTCAGCGGAAGTCCTATTTTACTCCACGAATAGATGATAGTTCCAATTCCGAAAGCAAACTGTCCTAATCCCTTTACATCAAAGACCTCCGATTGATAATAGAAAAACAGATTTATCGGACGGAAGCAGTATTTGATGAAATCTCCTGAATACACATACATTCTCAGACTCCAGTTATTGTCAAAGAAGCATTGTACAGGCGTCAGGGAAACAAGTGAAAATCCGTATAAAAACAGAATTTCATGGTAACTCCAGCCGTTTACCTCCGGAAAACTTCTGAATAAAATCCAGAAGCTGATAAATCCAGCTATGTTTGTACATATCATTCCTATTGTGGATATGATGAAATCAGCACGGTAGCTCATTTTGCTTTTGAGATCCTGTGCAAGAATCTTTCTGTATATTCTGAAATAAAATCGCAGATTTTTCCTCTTCATAACTCAACCTCCGTTCACAGTGATCTTTTTGAGAGAAATTTTCCAGAAAAGGCTGCTAAGGAGAAGAAGTGCAATGCACCAGAATAATTGGATTCCCATTGCTTCGGCTACCGTAGTCATTTCAGGATTTTTTTCAAGAAGAATAGTTAGTGGTGTATTATATATTGATTTGAACGGAAGATATCCTACTATTGTTTTCATTGTATCCGGAAAAAAAGCAATCGGTATATTTGCACCAGACAAAAGCAATACTATAACCTGCTTCATAATATTGATGCCCCATATTGATTCAGTATAAAGACAAATAGTTCCGGTTATAAAGTCTATGGTGTAGTTGATAATAACCGCCATTACTACCGATAAAGCAAAATATAGCAGATTGATTCCAAGAGGTACAGCTCCGTTTGTAACTATGCAGACAACGATGAATGTCGGAAGAAATGTAAAGAAAAACTGCGTAACAAAAGAACCGGAATAAGTCCAGAACAAATAACTGCGTAATCTCATTGGTTTCAGAAGATCAAGTACTATTTTTCCAGACTGGATATTACGTCCCATTTCCCAGACAGTGTACATTTCCATAAAATTGAACAGGGCTGTTGCAAGTACAAGATAGATCAGCGTGTCAGAAAACGTCATACCGTTTACAATACTGCTTCCGGCTGACGAATATATTGCCTTCCAGAAGAAGTATACAACGGTAAGATACAGAAGATTTCCTGTAACCATAACGAGCATTGCCATACGGTATTGAAAGGATTCAAGTATACCGGCACGGGTAAGGGCGAAATATTTTTTCAGCTTCATTGTACGCCCTCCTCGTATATTTTCTTTATAACCTCCTCTGTGGAAATTTCTTCAAGCTTCATATCACGGATATCATGATATTTCTGTATTGTTCCAAGAACCTCCATTACCTTTGATTTTTCTTCATTTATAAGAATTGAGATCCATTCATCATTGGCAGAAATTGAAACAGAAAGATTATTAAGTTCTTTTTTCAGATCCTCAGCCTGTTTTTCAATTTCTCCTGACGGACGTATCTTAAGAGTACGATATGATCCGAAAAATCCTTTCAGATGCTCAATATCGTTGTCATAAAGCATTTTTCCTTTATCAATTATAACAATACGCTGGCAAAGAGCGTCAACATCTCCCATATCATGTGTTGTGAGGATTACAGTAGTATTCTTCTCCTTGTTAAGTGCATGAATAAGCGTTCTTATTTTGCTTTTCATGGAAACATCAAGACCAATAGTAGGCTCGTCAAGGAATACGATCTTCGGGTTATGCAGAAAAGCTGCAAGTATATCACTGAGTGTTCTTTGTCCCAGAGACATCTGACGAACAGGCTTATGCAGCAGATCTTCAATATCAACAAGTGATTTATAAAACTCAATCATACTGTTGTAATCTTTATCAGAAATCTGGTATATATCCTTGAGAATTCTGAATGATTCAATCAGCGGAAGAGCCCACCACAGCTGTGATCTCTGTCCGAAAACAACACCTATCTCCTGAGAATTTTTTGTTCTGTCTTTATATGGAATATTGCCGTTAACAAGAATTTCACCTGAGGTTGGTTCCAGAACACCAGTCATCATTTTGATCGTAGTTGATTTTCCTGCACCATTAGGTCCAAGATATCCAACGATTTCTCCACGCTCAATGCTCATAGAGATGTTGTCAACAGCTTTGACAATCTTGTAATCGCGTGAAAACAGATCTCTGATACTGCCTTTGAGTCCTTCGTGACGGTTAAGAACCTTGAATTCTTTTGATATGTTTTTTATTTCGATTATTTTTGACATTGTTCTTCCTCCTTTTAAACGAGTACGTTTATTATATCATGATACAATAATTTTTTCAAGACATTTCCTGCTCTTATCTGTCTGTAACTAATTGAACATCACTTTTTCACAATATGTCCTGTTACAGGACATATTACCTGTGATTTTAGTATATCATATTAATTGTCCTATGTCAAGACTTTTTGGAAGGGTGATTATTTATGGCAAGAATTATAGACGGAGATAAAAAGAATATGGTAGGAAAAAATGTGCGGAAATTTCGTACTGAATTGAAAATGAGTCAGCAGACTCTTGCAGACAAGCTTGAAACAATAGCAGTGTATATTTGCAGAGGATCTATATGCAGAATAGAAGAACAGACGAGAACTGTATCAGATATCGAATTATGGGGACTTTCTAAAATACTTGATAAGCCGATCAACAGCTTCTATGATAACAATGAAAATACAGAATAAATCGCATATAATTTTTATATTTTACTTGCAAAATAATTTTAATAATGTTATAATAAATAAGA
>JAZNBR010000038.1:0-13804 GCA_045587105.1 Ruminococcus sp. | reverse complement strand
CACACCGTTGATATGCCGTTTAATTAACGGGACGTCGTGGGCGCCGTCCCCTACATATTTCTGTTTGTGAATGATAAAAGGGCGGACACATAGGTCCGCCCCTACAAATTAATAATTACGCATTAAAAATTCAGATTATCACGTTTTCGGTAATTTGTCCACAAGCTTAAGCAGATATTCCTGAATAGCGAGAGCGTCCGAGTTTGTAAGACCATCCCCGACATTCGCAACGTCGCCGTTGATTTCACCCTGTTTTGTGATATGGGACTTATCAGTACCATTCACACCATAAGCGTCAGGATTTCCGATAGCCTGAAGAACGAGAATTGCATCCGAGAGATTAACAGTTCCATCTACATTTGCGTCGCCGTAATCAGCTTCGGGCTGAGGATCAGGCTCAACAGGCGGAGCTTCTACACCTTCCATGATAGAGTAATAAGCATCCTTTGCCTTGTAATCTGCATCGAACAGAAGCGGATATTTATTCGCTCTCCAACTCTTATCGTCAGTGATTCCCCACCAGATAACGGCAGAAACGCTGTCCTTGTGAGCGTAGATAGCGTCAAAGATTCCCTTGTAATATTTTGCCTGAACGTCAAAGTTGGCATCTGTGGGAGCATTCTCAGGAGTTGTAACGTCAAGCTCAGTTATCTGGATATCAAGACCAAGCTCTGCATACTTGTCAAGAGCGTTGTTGTACATTCCAACAGACGGGAATGCTGCGTCAAGGCTCTGACGTGCGTCAAGGTGAGACTGCATACCGATACCGTCGATAAGACCTTTTTCCTTGAGGCTCTTTGCCATTGTAATGATAGCATTCAGCTTGCCGTCCATGTATTCGTTGTAGTCGTTGTAGTAGAGCTTACAGCTTGCAGGAGCATACTTTCTTGCGTAGGTGAAGGCAGGCTCAATAAACGAGTTATCGCCAAAAACCTCTACCCAAAGAGATTTTTCGTAGTTACCGTTTCCGGGTTCTCCGGCTTCTCGGGGAGTTCCGCTGTCAGTCCACGCTTCATTCACAACGTCGCAGGCATAGAAGTCAACATCGGGATAAAGCTCAATAAGAGTCTCAAAATAGGACTTGATGTAGTTTTCCATACGCTGGAGCATTTTTTCCTTATCTACCCATTCGCCGTCATCTGCGAAGCCTTCCTTGAAGAACCAGCTCGGAGTCTGGCTGTGCCATACAAGAGTGTGGATTCTTACCGGAATATCATTCTTCTGGCAGTAGTTAAGAATCGGCTTTGCTGTTGAGAAGGATATCTGCGGAGTTGTATCGTCGCCGGTTTCCTCAAAATATGCCTGACTTGCTTCCTTGTCAAGAACAGCGTCGGGTTTCATTTCATTGCCGACTGTTATCGTTCTGTTGAAGTGCTTTTCAAGCAGAGCCATAAAGGGCTTGGAGCTGAGATCACCAACAGTAATTGCAGTTCCCACCTTGAAATCCTTTGCGAACGCGTCAGAAATGGAAACAAGATCCTTTTCGATCTCAGGAGTTTTAAGTTCAACAACCTTGAAGTCGTCGATGAAGATATCATCCTGACCGCCCTCAACGTAGATCTTTACTTTTGTCTGCATATCATGGAAGCTTACTCTGAGGTCATCAATAGAAACCCAGTCGCTGCTGCTGATATTCTGCACAAGATTTGAGTAATGCTCTTTACCGTCAAGATCGGTATACTGCATACTTACCATTCCGCCTGTATAGTATCTGCCCTTCATCTTGAAGCTGATGCTGTACTCTGTATACGGTTTAAGAACGCCGTTGTCAAGCTGGAAAGCCGGACCATTCCAGTCCTGAGTTCTTCCGCTTGCAAGGAGAGCCATATCGCCGCTTACTGACGCCTCATCAGAAGCAGAAATAACAGTTGTATCATCGCCGCCGCGGTTTGCGAACATAGATACATCGCCGTCCTCGAAGTCTGTGGAATAAACCACAGTTCCTTCCACGCCTGCTGATTCAGCTGACACTGTCGCCGGTGCCATAGCCGGAACATAGGACGCACCCATTGTAACGCCCATAAGTGCTGCTATCAGCTTTTTTGTGTGTTTGCCTTTCATTGTGTATAATTCCCTCCAATAAAAAATATTTTGCAATTTTATTATAGCACGTCAGTCCGCTAAAGTCAACGAAGCATCGTAAACATCACAATAATTGAAAAATTCCGATATTTTTGGTCAGTCAACAGATTTTTCAACAGATTGTTGAATTGCAGGTTTAAACATTGTTGTTGACATCCGGAGTGTTGAAAATGTGGAAAACACTGTTGAAGGACGATAACAAGCCATCAGATTTAAACATAGCAGGATGGAAAATTTTTTTCATATAATTTCGCCTTATTTTTCCATTGTTCTTTTTATACCGATTGTTTAGTTAACACCTTTATATACTTCATATCCCGAAAAAAAACCGTACATCCGGAGATGTACGGTCTTTTTAAAGCTTATGAATATTCCGGTAGACTTGTAATAAGTCCGAGGAGATATTTCTGAATTGAGAGTGCGTCCTTATTTGTAAGGCCATCTCCGGGATTACAGCAGTCAGCATTTGCAATTCCCTGAGATGAAATTGGGTTACGCTCCTGATCGCCAAGGTACTGGAGAATGAGAATAGCATCGTTAAGACGAACTACTCCGTCGCAGTTTGCATCACCGTCAACGTTCTTTGAAGGACCCGGCTTTGTTGTAGTTGAAGTTGTTCTTGTAGTTGTTGTTCTTGAAGTTGTTGTTCTTGAAGTTGTAGTTGTTGTATTAGCCTTGTCGAAGTGGAGAACAACCTTGTCGATTGTAACACCATTGTCGTGCGGCCACCAGATCATAGCCTTGATTGTTGAACCAGCGTTAGAAGGAATATCGTAGGAAACCTCAACCTTACCGTTCTTTACGTTAACCTTGAAGTCTTCCTGTACCCATTCACCGTTCCATGTACCGAAACCGCCTGAGCTTTCTGTGTCAGAAGTATTTACTGTGTAGTAAAGAGTACATGATGAAGCACCCTGATGAGCGAATTCAGCGAAGTTGTTGATTCCGCCGTCGTCGCCTTCTTCTGTATCAACAGTCATATCAGAAGGTGTAAGAACAATGTCATTTCCGCCGGAAGAAGGAGTCTTGGCAGTTGTTGTTGTAGTTCTTGTAGTAGTTTTCTTTGTAGTTGTTGTGTTAACTGAAGGAGTACTTCCGCTGCTGAGAACAACCTTGTCGATTGTAACAGCGTTGCCGTGAGGCCAGAATACCATTGCCTTTACTGTGGAACCAACGTTAGAAGGAATCTCATAAGTAACTTCAACCTTACCGTTCTTTACGTTAACCTTGAAGTCTTCCTGTTCCCACTTACCTGTCCATGTACCGAATGCACCTGAGCTTTCAGTATCTGTGGAATTTACTGTGTAGTAAAGTGTAGCTGTCTTAGCGTCTCCGGGAGCGAATTCTGCGTAGTTGTTGATTTCGCCGTCGTCACCGATTTCCGTATCAACTACCATGTCAGAAGGCAAGAGAACTGTATCTCCGCCAGTTGAAGGATTAACAGTTGTTGTTGTAATTACAGAAGGATTCTTAGAAGTAGTTGTTGTTGTGCCGGGACCAGGAGTAACAGAACCGCTGTAAATTTTGTCAACGCCTTCGATAGAAGAAACTGTGCTGCCTGTACCGTAGAAGTAGTAGAGACCAGCTGCTGCACCAACGAAGCCAGCGTTGTAGTCGATAGCAACTTCGTTACAGATGTAGTCGCCCATGTTATCGTGGTATGTACCGCCTGCGTCACAGGGACCGCCTACGAGAGCACCTACAAGAGTATGTCCGTTTGAGCTTACCTGGCTGAAAGGCTGCATATGGTTTCCATCAGGATTCCAGTTGTTCATATCGAACTGTTCATAGCTTGTATAGCCTGAAGCAGCTCTGTGGTGAGGATTCTTAGCTGAATTGCTTGCAAATCCAACAACGAAGCAAGTATTTGCGGGGTTATCACCGAGGATGTAATTCATCTGACCCTTAGCCCAGCTCTTGAAATCTCTATTTGAGTTCTTTGAAGCTACAAGAGCACAGAACTGCATTGTTGTGTTAAGACGAGCACTGCCCCACTTATCCATGAAGAGGTAGTTGCTGCCTGTTGCCTTACCGCTGATGTAGTTGTTTACCTTACCCCAGTCACCTGTGATATGAGCGTAAACGCAGGCTGCACCGAGACCTCTGTTGTCCCAGCCGTCAACCCAGCCGATATACTGAACCTGCTTGGAAGCACAGTCATTCTTGTACTTTTCATTTTTTGTAGCAAGATAGAGCCAGCCGGCAGCGTTAGCCTGTTCATCCTGACATCCGCTTGACTTGTAGAAGTTGTTAGGACCGTCAGTAGCAACTGCATTATGCTGTGTGGAGAAGTTGTAGAGAGCCTCAGCATATTTGAGATCCTCTGCGTTACCGAAGTTAAGGTAGTTCAGAGCGAGAGCAGCTGCATAGTCAGCAGCGATATCAGAAGCACCGCCTGATGTCCAGAACATCTTTCTGCTGCCTCCCTGATTCTCAGGGGGACCCCAGTACTTATGGTCAACGTCACCGTCTCCCTTCTGATAGAGGAATCTTGAAACGTTATTGCCGTTGAGCTGTGTGGAATCCTTGAAGAATTCACAGAAACGGTCAAGAATCACCTTGATGTGTTCAGCCTGACCTGTTTCGTTGTAAGCGTCCTTGAATTCGTAGTAGCTCCAGCCAAGAGATGAAGCTGTATAGCCCTGCGGGAGACCGAACATAGCGTGGTCGCCTGCGTCGTGGTAACCGCCCTGTACTTCATCGGAAGTATGGCAGTCATCTCTCCATGTAAGACCTGATTTTTCACCTACATCAGAACCGCACATATTTGCGTCGTAGAGATAGAGAGAATACTGAAGGAGTTTTGCGTAATCGTCTGATCCTGCTGCGGTGGCAGAGAGAGAGGGTTTAGCCACATTTGAGGATAATGGTGCAGCAAGTGATGAAACAGCCACAGCTCCGCCCAGAACTAATGACTTGATTCTGTTCATAGTTTTATGCATATTATCACACTTCTTTCTTTAATATTTGAAGTTTTTGCCTATAATATGTAACACCTATATTATACAATGTTTCTCTGAATAAATCTTTACATTTTGGTAACACAATTATTACAATACGATTAATTTTAATCGTTTCGTAACATTTTTATCACGTCATGTCAAAAAAATTCGTTTTCCACAACTATTATAAAATAAAATTATACGGAGACAGATAACATCTGCCCCCGTATTCGTTTCAATATTTATTTTGCAAGAGGATTCAGGGTTGATACAACTCCAAGCAGATAGCTCTGAATCTGGAGAGAATCCTGATTTGTAAGACCGCTTCCGTTATCGTAAACGTCAGCATTCTTCACGCCATCAGAAGTAATGTGATTTTCATCACTGCCGTTTTCACCGAAAGCATCGGGATTTCCAAGAGCCTGCATAACGAGAATAGCGTCGTTCAGAAGAATCTGACCGTCGCAGTTGGAGTCGCCCCAGAGACGGTCCTCATCAGAAGGAGGATCAACAACCGGAGGATCAACAGGCTCATCAGAACCGAACTGGAAGCTGTCGTTGATTTCAGCAGCACTTGTTTCGATAGCACTGAATGTAGAGGGATCGCCGCCGTAGAGAGTTGCCGCATAAGCACAAGCTATTGCGAAGCATCCGTTATAGTCGAGAGCACCCTCAGTGTACTGATATCTGTCAGCGTGATCTTCATAGCCGCTTCCGTCGATACCGCCAACGAGCATACCGTAGTTGGTGTACTTAGCAGCGGGATTCTGTGCGGAAGTCACGCCGTCGCCGCCGGGATTAGCCGCACGGTGGTGGATATGAACAGGCCACTTGTCGCCGTATCCGAGGAGGAAGCTGTATCCGAGATTGTTGTTTCCGAGGATGAAATCGAGCTGCCATTTTGCACCCTGTGCGTATTCAGAGTTTGCGTCTCCGTCAGCGATTGTGTAAGCGTCCATCTGGAGTGCGCAGTTGATTCTTGAAGTACCCCAGCCGTTAGTGTTGTAAGTTCCGACTTTAAGACCATTCTGTCCCTGAAGCTCAACGATAAGCTCATCCTTGAAAGCCTTGTCGCCGGTAGCCTTGTACATCAGACAAGCATAGCCCTGCCATACCTTGTCCCATGAGTAAACCCAGCCGTCATACTGAGCTCCGCCGTAGTCCTTGTTATTGGGAACTCTTGAAGGCTTGCTGCCCTCGCCGATTATCCAGAGCCATGCCTGAGCAACGGCTTCTTCGTCCTGATACTGAGCGTCGGTGCTGTAAAATCCGCCGATACCGCCTGTATTGTTTCCAACGTTCTTTGTACCGAATTCAAGCAGAGCCTTTGCATATTTAGCACATTCTGCGGAATATGTCGGGTCAGACTCCTTGAAAACATAAGCCGCAGCAGCAAGACCAGCCGCCATTTCGCAGCTTACGGATGAGTTGTTGTCAGAAGCAGTCAGCCAGAAGATAGGGCGATCGTAAGTCTGAACCTCCGGAGGAGTCCAGAATGAGTGGTCAGTTCCGCCCTCAGCAACGGTGTGAGCGATAGCCGCAACCTTTCCCGAGCTGTCGAGGAAGGTTGTCTTCATGAGGTAATCTGCACCCCATCTCATTTCGTATTCAAAATGATCACGGCAGTTTGCCTTTTCGTATACACCGGGGTTGAAATATTCGGACATACCAAGACTCGAAAGAGCGAATCCGATAGTGAGGTTGAATTTAATGTGATCTCCGGCATCGTGCCAGCCGCCGGAAACATCTACCTTGCCGTCGCCGTCGGGGTCAACAATAGACTTAGCCGAGCCGCCGAGACTTCCCACAGAAGCCTGTGCATCGTAGGTGTGGCAGTCGCCTCTCCATGTGAGAGGACCGTCAGTTATACCCGTACCGCAGGCATTGGAATCGAAAAAGTAGAGGGACATTGCCAGTGCCTCGTAATAGTTGTTGTCCTCTGCTGCCGAAGCGATAGTTCCCGCACCTGTAAAAGGTATGGACGACGCTGCGATAACAGTTCCGACAAGACCGGCAATGGTCTTTTTAAGCTTAGAAAAATGTGCCATAAATACTACCCCTTTCTGAATAAAACGCATAAAAATCCGGTTGATTTGCTTATATAATCATAATAATTATACCATATTTTTTCGATATTTTGTTACCAAATTATGTACATTCCAAGAACGGCATTATTTTTGTATACTCCTTCAAAAATCGCTTTGCTTTCTTGTGCAGAATCACCACTCCTGCTATGTTGACCTATACAGCAGCCATTGTCCCGTATTCCAGACGCAGACTGCAACATATTCCTGTGCAGGCCATCCGTCATAAGTGTACACATCGCAGGTATATTCCGTTCCGTTGATAATTATCTCCGTTTTGCACACATAGCCGCCAATTCCGGAAACAGCGGACAACACCTTCCGATAAGTATAATTTATTGTGCCCGAGACATTTCCCGTAGGATCGGCAACAGAAGCCGGAATCTGAATATCCCGATATCCGGAGGCAGACGTGCCGGCAACAGTCGTGGTAGTCACTGCACCTGTTGAAGTCCTCATTGCTGTCGTGCTTGCGATGGGCCGCCCCGTTCTTGTATAGCGGACAGTGGTTGTTGAGATACTGGTTGTTGTTCTTATGCCCGCTGAAGTCCTCATTGTAGTTGTAGTACGGATTGCTGATGACTCAGGCTTTCTTGTAGTGGTGACAATTCTCCTTGTGGTTGTTTTCTTCGTGGTTGTAGTTTTCTTTGTGGTTGTAGTTTTCTTTGTGGTTGTTGTTTTCTTTGTGGTTGTTGTTTTCTTCGTGGTTGTAGTCCGGGTTTCCTCCTCACCTTCATCGGCAGTTGTCGTCTCCGTGCTTTCCGACGCTTCTGTTGTCTGCGTACCGGAAGTCTCCGTCGTTTCAGTCTCCTGAGTATCAGTTGTCCGCACCGTTGTTGTGCGAGGCTCATCCTGCTGATCCGTAACTGCCGTCGTTGTCGTGACATAGACATCAGTGACTTCTGTATTCAGCGAAGAACGGGTGGTCGTCACAGAAGGCTCCTCCGTGATAATGTTGTCATCATTGTACTTCTTGTCAAGAGCTTCTCTTGCCGTTTTATTCTTCAGCACAAAAACTCCGGTCAGAACTATCGCAAGCATACTTGCAAGAGCCAATGTATATCGTCTGATAATCACTGCCCTTTTCTTTCTCTGGGCAAGTCTGCGGTCAGATTCGCGGAATACGTCTTCAGCAAATTTTTCATAGCTTCTCATAGACAAACCCCTCCCTTTCCAGTTCTGACTTCAACGCCTTTTTTGCTCTGTAAACGAGATTCTCAATCTGTCTGTTCGATTTTTTCATTACTCTTGCAGCGTCCGAATTATCGAATCCCTCAAAAAATGTCAGATATAGCACCTGACAGTAATCGCTGTTAAGTACGTTCATCACTCTGCGGATGGTTATACGCTGTTCTTCCTTTATGTACTGCTCCTCAAGATCTTTTTCGTCAGACAGATTGCTCAGCTCATCTGCGTAAACCTCACTTTTTCTGACTGACTTCCGGATAAAATCAACAGCTGTATTCCGGCAGATCGTATAAAGCCACGTCCTGAACGAGCTTTTCTGCGAATATTTCGGTTTCTTTACTATAAGCTTTATAAATACCTCCTGAACGACTTCCTCAGCAAGACCAAAATCATTTACAATACTGTTTGCAAAAAATATCATTCCGTCACGATGCTCACGGATGATCTCAGTCAATGCGTCACGGTCGCCGTCCAGAAAACGGCTGTAACTTTCAGCTCCGTTTCCCATAGCTCCTCCTGATTATTGCTCCGCCAACTAAATCCTGCCACGATATCCGGCAAAGTTCAGTCAGGAAAGCAATACTGTTATATATTTGTCGTCTGGTTATATGCAAAACTCTCACACAACCGACGGAATCTACTCTTATTATACATTACAATATACCGTGAAGTCAATATCTCTCTGCGAATGTAACGATTTTTTATTGGTAAATTTGCACACATTTCACAAAAAAGTGCAACCATTTTTCTCTGTACAAAATCCGAAACGAAACACGAGATTCAGAGAGAATCAAAGAAAAACAGAGAGATTTCATGAGAAATAAGGATATATATTAAAAAAAATCCGGATTTTCTATTGACAAAGCTTCCTCTTTCATGTATAATAAATTTTGTCACTGTGCAGGAATGCACACCGGAAGCTATTTTGCTCCGGATTACTAAATTCACAGGAGGAATTAATTATGTCAACTACACTGGCAAAACCTGCTGAAGTAAAACGCACATGGTATATCCTCGATGCAGAGGGTAAGTCCCTCGGCCGCGTTGCAGCTAAGGCAGCTCATATTCTCAGAGGCAAGCACAAGCCCACTTACACTCCCAACGTAGACTGCGGTGACCACGTTATCGTTATCAACTGCGATAAGGCTATCCTTACAGGTAAGAAGCTTGAGCAGAAGAAGTACTACTGGCACACAGGCTGGATCGGCGGTCTTAAGTCCATCTCCTACAAGGACATGATGGCTAAGGAAGCTGACAGAGCTATGACAATCGCTGTAAACGGTATGCTCCCTAATAACTCTCTCGGCAGAGCTCAGATCAAGAGACTCAGAACTTACAAGGGCGCTGAGCACAACAACGCTGCTCAGAAACCCGTTGCTTACGAGCTTTAATTAAAGGAGGCGTTTCAGATGTACGAATCAAAAGTTAAATACTACTACGGAACTGGCAGAAGAAAGCATTCCGTTGCAAGAGTAAGAATCTATCCCGGTTCAGGTAATGTTACTATCAACGGCAGAGGTATTGACGATTACTTCGGTCTTGAGACTCTCAAGCTTATCGTTCGTCAGCCCCTCGCTCTTACAGATAACATTGAAAAGTTCGATATTATCTGCACTGTTACAGGCGGCGGCGTTACAGGTCAGGCTGGCGCTATCAGACACGGCCTTTCAAGAGCTCTCCTCGAATTCGATCCTGAGCTCCGTCCTGCCCTCAAGAAGGCTGGTTACCTCACTCGTGACCCCAGAATGAAGGAAAGAAAGAAGTACGGTCTCAAGGCTGCTCGTCGCGCTCCTCAGTTCTCAAAGAGATAAGCAGTGCCCCAAATCTTCGATTTGGCTGGCAATGCTATATGCAGAGCTTAATTACATCCCTACTGGGACTTATACAAAATCCCCGATCCTACGCGGTTCGGGGATTTTTTTGTTATTCTGAGAACAGCTGAAAATCAGGCGGTATCCAACAAGTATCCAACACGTATCCAACAAATTCTGTGGGGGGAGTTTATGGAAATACAGTGTTTTATCGTTTGTTGGCATACGATCTGCATCGATTAGTTATTATTGAATTACCTATTCTCATATAAAATTAGCAGGAGCTGTTTTGGCTCCTGCTGGTTGTTTATATTATACTTTACATTCAAACTTGTCACAAGAAAGCCCTGATGCTGTTTTTAATTTAATTAATCATCGGATAAAATTTGATCAATAACCGAATCCTCATTCAACCATATTCCATTATCAACATCATAAGTGCAATAATATGGCTTTGCATAAATATTATCACTTATTGAATCCGGACGACAATCATGGCAAGCATATCTGAACTCACAATCTTTGCACCCTTCAACTTTATCCTTGCTAAATTCTTGGATTTCTTTTTTTATAAGTTTACCAAGACTGTTGTTTTTTAAATTCCCATGTGAGAATCTACGTTCCATGACACAAGGATAAACTTGCAGATTCGCTGAAATATAGAGTTTTGTAGCAAAGCAACGATTTCCGTTTACGTGACATGCAATCATCTTGGGATTTAAAGTATGCGAAAATGTTTTCTTTGTTATCAGTTTGCGTTTTAATAATTCTGGAGTGAGAAGCTCGACGTTTCCTCTGCCTGCCATACGAATTACATCTTTTTTCGGATTTATTGTATATAAATCCGTTTCTTTTTTTACCGACAGATAATCCTTTCATATATACTGTCGCAATTCTGTGTGGTATTTCATATTGTTTTAATAATTCTACAGAATGCGTAGTTTTAGCATGTGAGCCTTTTTGAAGAGTTACTTTATCGTGTTCTCTAGCATCATAAGAATATATAGACATTGCAACATGAATATTATTTTCTTTTAAAAATTCGCACCATTCTTCATTAATAAGAATACCATTTGTAAATATTTCGACAAATTCAAATCTTTCTGTTGCATATTTCAGCATTTCTTTGATATTTTTATTACAGAAAGGCTCTCCCCCAATAAGCTGAACTTTTCGCACTCCAATATCAATCAATTCTTGACAGACCTTTTTAAAATCATCAAATGACATTGTTTCATTACATTGCGCCGAAGACTCATTGTAACAATGTTTGCACTTTAGATTACAGAATGTACAAACTTCAATCCACACAAATTTAATATTAAAATCTGTATCAAGATTTTTAATATCAAGAAATTGCTTTATTTCATCTGAAGTATCAATCAAACAGGCAATCTTCAGATCCTTTATCGCCTTATTCTCATCATCTGTTAAATTCAATTTATTTATATCAACAGAGCATACTCTTTCAATTAAATCCGAAATTTCCTTTTGAATATGATATAACTTCTTATTATATAAATCATAGATACAATCTTTGAATTTACCCTTTACTAAATATACATCATTATTTAAACAGTAATACATATTAATCCCTCCAAGGATTGCATGTTGGAATTTCTTCCCCCGAAGAATATTCATCATCGTCGTCTTCATCAGAAAAAACATATTAAATCCCTTCATATTATAGCAAAACAGTGCAAGTATAAAACTGCACTGTTTGCATCTGTTTTCAATAATCTCCGAAAATTAAAATCTTAATAATCATCTGACGGATCGCAATCAGGAGTACAATCTGTACCATAATCAGGACCACATGCATCATATTCAGGATTACATGTACCCCAATCAGGACCACAATCTGTAGGCATACAAGATGCAGCTTTTAAAGTCTTCTCTACAGTTAAGCATTCAAAACCAAACATAATTACACCTCCTTCTAAAATTTTCCACATCAATATTATACACTAAAAGTTATAATTTGTCAACCCTTACAGTTTATTTATATTTCACAATTAATTGTATAAAATTATAGTGATAATCATCGAATTCAAGGAGAATTATGCACTATGAAAGAAATAAACTACAAAGCTATGGGAGCAAGAATAAGGTCGCAAAGAGAACTTTTAGGGTATACAAGAGAGCAACTCGCCGAAAAGCTTGACGTCTCCTCAAAATTCTGCTCGGATATTGAGCTTGGAGTAAAGGGAATGTCCCTGAACACACTTGCAAAGCTCTCTGATATCCTCTGCATGAACGTAGATTACATCCTTTTCGGCGATCAACAGGTAAGCAAATCTGAGCTTGATACGCTCCTTGCGTTATTCTATCAGTGTCCTGAAAAGCATCGTTCCAATCTGATTACCATTGCAAGAGCTTTTATCAACTCAGCTTCGGAATAATCTCCGTATTTCTTCTTCCGTATGTACTGGATTCAGTCCGAACACCTTATATAATTTCTGCAGTGAACTTGCATTGTGCGGTATACCTGATACCTTGTCTGCTACGGAAGCTTCACCGACTTTTCTGAGCCATATTTCAAGCTCGCCGCTGCAAAAGCTGTACATAAGTTCATCGACGCTGAAATTACGTTTCATTTCTTTGATTGAATTCAGTTTTACTCCACGCATTACCACAAAAATCACCTCCTGCTAATATAATACATTTTTTAGCAGGAATAGTAAATCCAAAACAGTTCCTCAATTTACAGAATTTTTCGGAACTGTTTTGGTGCCAAAAAAAGAGCATACCCGTCGGGTATGCTCAGTATTCACATCACATCGGCAGTGCATCAATGAGAATTCGTCGATTAAGTTCTTCCATATATTGCAAAAAACACAGCTCTGCGTATTGCAGGGCTTTTTCTTTATCGGAACAGATTTTTTCTGCTTCTGCAAGCTTATAAAGTTTTTCGGCATATTCGTGGATATCCTCATCATTACGTATTGCTTCCACAAAGTCAGACCATGTTTCTGATTCATAAAGCACATTCAAATACGATATTTCAAGCACAGGATTATCATCGATAAATTCAGAAATATCGTCAATTTCAGAGGATAGCTCTATTGTTTCCACAAGCATTTCCATTGTTTGCTTCAAAGTCATCGGAATATCTTCATCACACTCGCAGTTATCATAATACCGCTCACTGAGATTACTCAGATTCGCAAAGCAGTAGTCCGAGAATTCCACATCGCATTCATCATAATAGTGACGGCGAAGCTGTTCGTAAAGCTCCACACAAGATTGATATGTATCATAATTCTTGCCGTTATCCTTATCAATTCTATATTCTGTCGGTTCGAAAATGTTTGCAATATTGGAACTGTAATTCTTACGCCCTGTCATCAGCTTGTTCTTTTTGCACAGCACTGCACTGTATACATAAGGCTTTACTGCTTTCAGGTGTTTATTGGAATTCACCTGACGTACAAGCTCACCGATATTCTCAAGAAAAACATTGCCTCGTGCCTTGTACAGAAATCCGTGCTCCAGCGCCATTTTGTATAGTAATGCCTGTTCTTCACGGTCTATTTCAGCAGCTGTATTGATACTTTTTATGGAATTGACAGTCTCACGAATTCTTTCACGGAATACAGGTTCATTCGTGATTATTTCCGCAAGGAATTCAGCTTTTTCTGATTGGTCAAACCACAGAAGTATTTTCTGTTCGCTGTCCGTAATATTACCGAATAGA
>JAZNBR010000037.1:0-40734 GCA_045587105.1 Ruminococcus sp. | reverse complement strand
GAACTGTACCAAGCTCCTCGCACCAGTTTACAGGCATATCAATGTACTTTGCATAGCCGTCCTCATAGAGCTGCTTAAAAATCCACTGTGTCCACTTGTAGAACTCAGGGACGGAGGTTGCAATCATCTTTGACCAGTCATAATCAAAACCAAGCTCCTTGAGCTGCTTTGAAAAGGTCTTGATGTTTTCCTGTGTGAAGCCATTAGGATGATTTCCTGTTGTAACGGCATACTGCTCTGCGGGAAGTCCGAAGGAATCGTAGCCCATAGGGTGAAGCACGTTATATCCCTGCATACGCTTCATGCGTGAAACGATGTCGGTAGCTGTATAGCCCTCAGGGTGACCTGCATGGAGACCTACTCCCGAAGGATACGGGAACATATCAAGAGCATAGAACTTAGGCTTGCTGAAGTCCCATACATCAGTCTTGAAGGTTTCGTTTTCTTCCCAGTATTTCTGCCACTTCTTTTCAATGGCGGAGAAATCGTATCTGCTCATTTTATATCATTCCTTTTTTATATAATTGCAAATCAATTCAGTATTGAGAAATTCATTGTTCTCATTTAAAAGTTATACTCCACGAATAGTTTTCCCTGACATCGCTGTTTGTTGTCAGCAATACAGCACACACAATATCAATTCCGCCCTCAAGTAGATAAATCCAGTTCGAACTGATATTGCCGAGATTTGCAGGGAGGTGCATCAGCACAACAAGCACAAATATACCTGCTGTGATATAATTTACATTCTTTATCCAGACAAATAACAAACAAGCCATCGCAAGTGCAAGCATCAGGCTGCTCAGTGAAAAGCTGCCGATTATCATGTTAAGCATTGCCTTTATAATGACATAAGCTGCCATCGCAATGGATATAGAAAAACCTTTCCGATTCTTAATATTCATACTATATCATTCCTCAACGAGAAGATCACTGATATCTACCTGTTCGCCGTCTGCCCAGAGACTTTCAAGCTTATAGAAATTTCTTGCTTCCTTGTAGAAAACGTGGATGATGATATCTGCATAGTCAAGAACAATCCATGTATTTCCTGTATCAGCCTCACGTCTGAGAGGTTCTTCGCCCTTCTGTGTAAGCTGGAATTCAACCTCATCTGCAAGAGTTCTTGTGTGTGTATTACTTGTTCCGTTGACGATCACAAAATAATCTGCAAGAATAGTCAGATCTGCAACCTTTATTGCCTGAATATCCTCGCCCCTCTTGCTGTCAAGCGTTTTTATAATAAGCTCAAGTTTTTCCTGCTGTGTCATATTTTCACCCTTCATATTCATTATTGCACCTTATTCGGATCTCTTGCAGGTCCTTCACTGTCGATAAGATCATCAAAGGTTGCCGTCTTATCATCATAGTTGCTGTAATTATGATCCTTGATATACTCTAACATAGCCGTATCACCGTAGCCTGTAAGGGGATTCTGATACGGTCTGTAATATTTGTTCAGAAGATCTATCGCTTCGCTTCTGTGAATGGAATATATTGAATATTCAACACCATCATAGCCGATATACGGTTCCTCGTTTGATGTCGATTCACCCGGAAGCATATCTACCTGTACGCTTTCAAGCGGTATTGTTCCGCAGAAATCGGCAAGACGTGTAAGGTCAACTACCATCATATCAGTAGCAATAAGCTCTCTGTCCATTACCTCGTCGATATATTCCTTAAGCTTGGCTGTACCCTCGTTCTTGGAGATATCCATAAGCTTCTGCATAGCTGCAGCCATGAAACGGCGCTGATTCTGCATACGTCCGATATCGCCCTCAAGGAAGCCGTAACGATAGCGTATGAACCATTCTGACTGCTCGCCATTGAGAATCACATCCCCTGCCTCGATTGTCTTGCCTGCCTCATAGTGGATAGGCTCGTCAAGGCTGATCGGAATACCTCCGACAAGATCGACCATTTCAGCGATATCCGTAATGTATGTCGTAATATATGCGTCAATCGGGATTCCGAAGTTCTGCTGAACGCAGTCTACTACACGCTGAATCGGAACATCCGCATACTGTGAATCACCGCTGGAATATACACTGTTGATTTTTGTTGACGGAGAACTTGTAAAGTCCGGAACTGCCGTATCTCTCGGAATCTGAAGAATTCTCAGTGCACCGCCCTTAAGATCAAACTGGCATATCCAGATAACGTCAGTATTAAGACTATCAACATCAAAACCAAGGAACAGAACAGTATACTGTCCTTCAATCCACTGCTCCATGAAGTCGAGACCATCGTTGTAATCATCAGGCAATACTTCGGTGTTGATATTAACATTAACCTTTTCAGTTGACTTGTCCAGTTCGCCCTCGATATGGACAAGCGGCTGCTTACGCTTTACAAAGTACGTCATTATAGAAACTCTTTCCCTGACGCCCTTTTTATCCCACCACATAATCGGCATTGTAAGCACCATTGCAATGATTATCGAAAGGCTGGCAATAATGGAAATTGCCTTAACTATGATATCCCTTTTCTTTTTCTTCTTTGAATTGCTTTTTTCAGGATAATTTTCATTATCATAATCCCGAGGGATATATCCAGCATAGCCATCACTATAATTTATAGAAGAATCTCTCTGCGGCTCTGCTTCGTATCTTCCACGGTTATCGGCAGACTGAGGTACCTCATATCTTCCATGGTTATCTATTGACGGAGGAGCTTCATATCTTCCGTGATACGCCGGACCTGTACCGGCAGCCGCCTTTCCGGTATCCACTCTTTTAAGTGTTCTCAGGGGCTTTGGTCGGTTTTCCGGCTGTGAAGCCCCGTTTAAAGCTTCTTCAATTTTTTCGTTGTCGTTCATTTAAGCCCTCTTTTCGGATTGCTGCTTCTTTCTTCTCTATGCAGTCTTGTGTAAAAATTGTATCCCTCCGCAGTGCAGATAGGAACAAGTCCACCCTTTTTCACCACAGATTTTATAGAATAAGCAAAAGCCTCAAGCATTGCCTCATTGAGACTGGTATATGAAAGTTTTCTCATTCTGTCAACATCCTTGTAATCCCTGTCGGCAGAAATAAGATCGCCGAGATATACAATTTCTTCCAGTCTGGACATTCCAGCTCTGCCGACTGTATGAAAACGTACGGAATTCAGAATATCTATATCCTCTACTCCGAATTCCTTTTTTATAAAGCTTGCACCTGCTATTGCGTGCCATAAGGATCGTGTTTCCAGTTCCTCACGACATATCGTAAAGCTGCATTCATCAACAAGGGTCTTAAGCTCGCTGTCCGGAAGCTCCTTGCATATATCATGAACAAGTCCGGCAAAATACGCTTTGTCCGGATCCTCGTTATATTTCAGGGCAAGCTTTCTGCATTCAGCCGCAACATTGAGCGAATGATTATATCTTTTTGCAGAAAGGTGTTCCTTAAGATATTTTTTCTTTTCATCGGGATTGTAATGCAATTTATTTTCACCTCTGAACGAATATAATCCCCTCATAGTAATATATTGTACTACATTTTCATCGAGATAGCAAGAGAAATTCTCATTTTTTGCAATTTTTTTTCTGATTTCTGTTGAGGATGCTTCAACAGGTTCCTGACTGCTTATCAGAATTCTGCCCGATTTTCCGAGTTTTAAGGCATATCCGCGAAGCTCGTCCAGATCCCCTCTGTTTCTTGATACAACACACAATGTCACTTCCGATAGTATCTCCTCATAGCAGAACCACTTATCAAACGAAAGAAGCATATCGCTTCCGACAAGAAGAAAAAGCTCTGCATCCGGAAAAAGCTCTCTGAAATACCTTACAGTATAGACGGAATAGCTTACACGGTCATTTTCAATCTCATAGGAGCTGACTTCAAGCCTGTCACTTACCTTGCAGGCAAGCCGGAGCATCTCCACTCTGTCAGCATCCGGAGCATATTCGTCACTTGAACGGTGCGGAGATTTCTTTGACGGCACCAGATATATCCTGTCAAGCCCGAATTCCTCTGCCGCTGTCAGAGCAAGGTGAATATGACCGTTATGAACAGGGTTGAAGCTTCCGCCGTAGATTCCGATTCGCATATTTTCTTACGCCCTTAATTTACTTAGCCTTCGGTATATTCTCGATAACCGGCTCTTTGGGATTACGCTTGAAAAGCACAAATTTTGAGCCGATCACCTGAACAACTTCTGAACCTGTTGCTGCTGAAATCTCATCAGCTGCTTCTCTTGCTGTATATCCGGAATTTTCAAGAACTCTCAGCTTTATAAGCTCTCTTTTACGGAGTGCATCGCCGATATCCTTGCACATAGCCTCGGAAACTCCGCCCTTTCCTATCTGAAATATAGTCTCGTCTGTTGAAGCTATACCACGAAGGTATGCTCTCTGTTTACTTGTAAGCATTATTCATTTCCTCTCTTTCAAGTATTTCGTAAAGACTTATTAGAGCCGCTCCTCTGTGACTTATCGCATTCTTTTCTTCAGAAGTCATTTCAGCGAGCGTTTTTCCTGCATATTCGAATACAGGATCATACCCAAATCCGTTTGTCCCCTTTTCCTCATAGCCGATTTTACCTATGCACATTCCGGATACCGTCCAACTACTTTTTTCATCAACATATGCGATAGAGCATTTGAAATAAGCATCTCTTTCAGAATCCGGTACGTTTTTCATTTCCTCAAGGAGCTTTCTGCACTCCTCACCCTTGGGAGCATATCTTGCGGAAAACACTCCCGGTCTGCCGCCGAGAGCATCAACGCAAAGTCCGCTGTCATCGGCTATTACAGGGATTTTCACTGCATTATATACAGCATTTGCCTTTATCATTGCGTTTTCTTCAAATGTCTCACCGTTTTCGTCCGGATCGCAGTCAATATCAATATCGGCAAGCGACAGAACCTCTATTCCGAGCGGCGAGAGAATTTCCCTCGCCTCACGGAGCTTATTGGCATTATTCGTAGCCATTACAAGCTTAGTCATTATTTTTATCCTTTCTGCCGAACAGTCTCTTGAAGAAGCCCTTCTTCTTTGGCTTTACTTCGTCGTCATCATCGTCGTCATCGTCGTCGTCATCATCGTCATCGTCGTCATCATCGTCATCGTCGTCATCATCGTCATCATTGTCATCGTCGTAAGATTTTTCCTCATCATAGGATTCCTCGTCTGCTTCTTCCTCAACGATTTCTTCTGATTCTTCGATTTCTTCAGCATCCTCAGCAAATTCCTCTGTTTCCTCGATATCCTCAGATTCCTCAGCGAATTCCTCTGTTTCCTCGACTTCCTCAGATTCCTCAGCGAATTCCTCTGTTTCCTCGACTTCCTCAGATTCCTCAGCAAATCCCTCTGTTTCCTCGACTTCCTCAGATTCCTCAGCAAATTCCTCTGTTTCCTCGATTTCCTCAGCATCCTCGGATTCTTCATCAGAAATGATATCGTCCTCGTCTTCATCCTCAGAATCAAAATCAGTATCACTGAACAGAGCCTCAACGAATGTACGGCTGTCAAACGGCTGTAAATCGTCGATTTTCTCACCGACACCGATAAGCTTGACAGGAATTCCAAGCTCATTCTTGATTGAAATTACAATTCCGCCCTTAGCTGTTCCGTCAAGCTTTGTGAGAACAATTCCGGTAATCGGAGCAGTCTCGCTGAACAGCTTTGCCTGATTCACAGCATTCTGTCCCGTTGTAGCGTCAAGAACGAGAAGCACCTCACGGGAACAGTCTCCCGCCTTATTATCAATGATTCTGTTGATCTTGGCAAGCTCATCCATAAGATTCTTCTTGTTATGGAGACGTCCGGCTGTGTCGATAATAACAACATCGCATTCTCTTGCCTTTGCCGCTTCAAGAGCGTCATAAACAACGGCTCCCGGATCAGAGCCTTCTGCATGCTTCACGATATCAACACCGGCACGCTCTGTCCACACCTCAAGCTGGTCAATAGCAGCCGCACGGAAGGTATCCGCAGCAGCAACAAGAACCTTTTTCTTTTCCTTTTTGAACTGGTGACAGAGCTTTCCTATTGTAGTAGTCTTTCCTGCACCGTTTACTCCGATAACCATTATAACTGCCGGTGACTTTGTGAGATCAAGACCGGTATCGTCACCCATGATCTCGCCGATAACCTCTTGAATAAGCTCCATTATATCGTTAGGATCGGTAATTCCTCTCTCCTTGATCTTTTTACGGAGCCTGTCGCATATTTCAAGCGATGTCTCAACACCGATATCGCTCATTATCATAGCTTCTTCAAGTTCTTCAAACAGTTCCTCATCAATCTTTGTAAATGAGTTGAAGATTCTTTTCAGTCTGCCGAGAAAGCTCGCCTTGGTCTTTCTGAGACCCGCTGCTATTTTTGCTATAATTCCCATAATTACTCCCAATCTGCCGCCTTATGCGGTCTTGATTCATCAGACAAATTATTCAACAGAGGCAGTGTCCTCCTGAAAATCTACCTGTTCCATTTTCAGAAGCTTTGATATTCCGTCCTCCTGCATGGTAACTCCGTAAAGCACATTTGCCTCCTCCATTGCGCTTCTTCTGTGAGTCACAAGAACGAACTGTGTTGTATCAGTAAACTTTTTGAGATACTGTGCGTATTTGCGGACATTTACCTCGTCAAGTGCGGCGTCGATCTCGTCCAGAATACAGAACGGTGCCGGACGAAGTTTTAGTATCGCAAAATAGATAGCTATCGCCACAAACGACTGCTCTCCGCCTGAAAGCGAAATAAGATTCTTGATAACCTTTCCGGGCGGTGCAACGCTGATTTCAATACCGGATTCAAGAACATTTTCCGGATCTGTGAGGATAAGCTCTGCCTTTCCTCCGCCGAAAAGCTCAACGAATATTTCCTTGAAATTTGAATTTATTATCACAAAGCTCTCAGAGAATATCCTGCACATTTCTTGTGTAAGTCCGCTTATGATCTTTTCAAGCTCCGCCTTTGACTTCTGTACATCAGTGATCTGACCTGAAAGGAATCCGTAGCGTTCTGATACTTCTTTGTATTCCTCAATTGCTTCAACGTTGACATTTCCGAGTGCACGAATCTTGTTTTTAATCTCCGAAAGCTCTCTCTGTGCTTTTGAAACATCCTCGATTTTTTCAGCAAGTGATACCGCCTCTGAACGTGTAAGCTCATAAACCTCCAGAAGCTGTTTTATGATATAGTCGTTATCACGGCAGATTGCTTCACGTCTTTCTTCAAGACGTGTAACATCGCCGGACAGTTTTTCCTTTGCTTCATTGAACTGCTTGAGACCTTTGGTCATTTCGTTTACAAGACGATTCTGCTCGGTGTGCATATCCTGATAACGCTGAATCTGCTCCTGATATGCCGCAGTATTATCCTTGAAACCGGCAAGACGTGTTCTCAGCTTTTCGATATCTATCTGCTTATGTGCTATGATATCCTTCTGACGATTTATTTCATCCTCAGCATCCTTGCTGTCACGACTGAGAGCGTCAAGACTTTCGTCATATCTTCCGACCTCGGATTCAAGATTCTTTATACTGCCGGAAAGCTCTATCCCCTGAATTTTCAGTTGTGACAGCTTCTCCGAGAGCTGTCCTCGTCTGAGACGAAGCTCCTCACGGACTCCCTGTCCCTCAGCAAGCTTTTCCTCCGCAAGACGTATCTGCTCCTCTGTTTCAAGAAGTGCTTTTTCAGCGTCTGCAATATTTTTTTCACAGGCGGCGATCTTCTGTCTTGCGTCCTCTGCAAGCTTTTCAGAATTCTCCGACTGTGCATTCATCTGCTCGATAAGCGAATTCAGACCTGATATTTCTGCATCTATGCGGACAGCTTCATTCTCGTTCTGTGAAAGTTCTTCTCTGACCGCTTCTGTATTGTAACGGTGCTTTTCTGATTCCGCACGAAGCTTTTCAGCCTTATCACGGAGAGAATCGCGCTGCGCTGTAAGTTTCTCTATTTCGGTATCAAGCGTATCAAGCTCGTTCTTTCGTGTGATGATACCGCCAGATTTCTGTGCCGAACCGCCGGTGAATGATCCTCCGGCATTTACAACCTGACCGTCAAGTGTGACGATTCTGAATTTATAGCCGTATTTTTTGGCGATCACCGCAGCCGAATCAATATCCTCGGCAATGGCTATCCTTCCAAGAAGCGAACTGATTATTCCGCTGAATTTCTCATCCGCTTCGATTATCCGGCTTGCTATGCTTACAAATCCGCTGCATTCCTCAAGACCTTTTTCTTCAAGCTCACGACCGTTCACTGACGTCAGCGGAAGAAATGTAGCACGTCCTCCACGCTGTTCTTTCAGAAAACGGATACAGCGTTTTGCAATATCCTCATTCTCAACGATGATATTCTGCATTGCGCCGCCCAGAGCCGTTTCAACGGCTACCGCATACTCGGGCTTTACGCCGATATTCTGCGCAACTGTTCCAAGAACACCGCTGATTCTTCCCTGTTTTCCGGCTTTCAGCACGAGCTTTACGCTTCCTGCAAAGCCTTCCATATTATTTTCAAGATCGGTCAGAATCTTTCTTCTCTGCTGACGGTCTTTAAGTTCATAGAGAGCCTTTTCAAATTCCGCTTTTGCCTGTTCAAATCCGTTTTTCCTCGATTTATAGAGTATTTCCAGTCCGCTGAGTTTGTTTTTCAGTTCCTGATTTGCAGCAGAATTTTTTTCCTTATCCTTTTCAGCCTCAGAAAGACGCTGGCGATGCTCCTCCAGCTTTCTGCTGAAATCAATATTTCCCTCGCTTATTTCCTCAAGGCGGGAATTTTCTTCTCTGATCGCATTTTTAGCTGATTCAACAGCAAAACGGTATTCGCTCTGCTTTATGTACAGACCATTTATCTCGCTTCCAGCCTTATCGACGTTTTCGCCGAGTCTGGAGCTTTCTGCTTCTGCACCGGCAAGAGCCTTTTCAGCTTCTGCGATTTCCTTTTCAAGCTTTCCGAGTTCTTCCGTAAGCTCAGAAATTTTACTCTCAGCAGATTTTTTCCCGTCAAGCAGAGACTGTCTGTTTTTCTCGGAATTTCCGATACTCCGGCGGGCAGCTTCAATTGCCTCCTCGCAATGCTTTATATCGTTCTCGAAAACGGCTATACCGGATTTCATTCCGGACGCTTCCTGTTCCTCCTCGATCATTTTCTGACGGAGTTCATCGGATTTTACAGTGCTTTCCTGCATCCGTGCGTAGCCTTCGCTGATTTTCTCCTCCTCACGGCGGATATCGTTTTCGATATTTTCGTACTCATTTCTGCTTACGAGTATTTTTTCATCAAGAGCTTCAAGCTTGCCTTTAAGCTCGTCAAGACGATTCACCCAGACGGAAATTTCCAGCGTTTTTTTCTGCTCAGCAAGCTTTATGAATTTCGCTGCCTTTTCCGACTGGATACGCAGCGGCTCAACTCTGCCTTCAAGCTCTGAAAGTATATCCGTCAGTCTCACAAGATTTTCCTGTGCTGAGGTAAGTTTTCGTTCAGCTTCAAGCTTCTTGTAGCGGAATTTCGAGATTCCTGCCGCTTCCTCAAAGATATCACGGCGCTCGTTGCTTTTTGCACCGACGATCTCAGCGATACGTCCCTGACCGATGATAGAATATCCGTCACGTCCAAGACCTGTATCCATGAAAAGCTCGTTTATATCTTTAAGACGGCACGATTTTCCGTTTATCATGTACTCACTGTCGCCGCTGCGGTAAAGCTTTCTCGTAACTGCAACCTCATCATCCATATCAGGAAATGTCCTGTCTGAATTGTCGATATTGAGCGTAACAGCCGCAAATCCCATAGGTTTTCTTGCAACGGTACCGGAAAAAATAACGTCCTCCATTTTATTTCCTCTCAGCGTCTTGGTAGACTGCTCTCCGAGAACCCACCTCACCGAGTCGCCGATATTACTTTTTCCGCTGCCGTTAGGACCTACTACTGCCGTAAGTCCCTTGTCAAAGGTCAGGCTTATCTTGTCCGGAAAGGACTTAAAGCCCTGTATTTCAAGCGATTTCAGATACATTTCTTCACCTCCTCAGTTCAACTTTGTATTTCGGGATATTTTCATCACCGATAATTTTAATTTCTATGCCACGGTCGCTAAAATGCCTGATATTTGATTTATTCTGTCCGATTGCCTTGCTTGTACATGATGGATTTACTGCAATAATATACTTTCTATGAATTTTTCCAAGTTTTTTTTCTACTTCTTTCTCATCATATTTCTGGGGACAGTTCATATCTGCCATTTCATAAAGTTCATGCCATATATGATTTCTGTATATTACGTTTTCGCAAAGCTCACGGAAAGCAGGGTGATAAAATCCGCCAATCATATCCTTTTCAACAAATTCGCTTGCATGAAGTCCGCATTTTATTACTTTTATGCCATTTTCTTCAAAAGTTTCCATCATTTCGGCAACTGCTTCAACAACATCGTCAAATCCGCATTTTTCGTATGAACCGCTAAAAAGTTCATATTCACCTGATTCATAAATTTCCGCAAGTTTAGTCCCTTTAAGAATTACAACAGGATAAATTCTTACTGTATCCGGATGAATTTCAACGATTTTCTCCATAGTTTTCCATTCATCATCGCCACTGCTTTTATAAAGTCCAACCATCATCTGCAATCCGAGTTCAAAGCCATATTCACGGATAATACGGCTGGCTTTTTCAACATCTGCCGCTGTATGCCCACGCTCGTTGGCTTCAAGAACCTTATCGCTCATAGACTGCGCCCCAAGCTCGATTGATGTTACACCGTAAGTTTTCAACAGCGACAGCACCTCATTGTTGATACAGTCCGGACGTGTAGAGATCCTTATTCCACGGAATTTTCCTGCACCGATAAATGGCTGTACCGCTTCAAGCAGCTCCGTCATATATTCACGGGGAATAGCTGTAAAGCTTCCGCCGAAAAATGCAATTTCGCTGTTTTCCGGCGATTTTGCTTCTGAAAGAGCAGCCGTGCATATCTGTCGTACCTCATCGCCGGATGGAGCATGCTGTGAACCGCTTATAGTCCGCTGATTACAGAAGCTGCACTGATGCGGACATCCGATATGAGGGATAAAAATTGAAATATTACTGTGTTTCATAGCCCATAAGCTCCAGAGCTTCCTTGGCGGCAAGCTGTTCGGCTTCCTTTTTGCTTCTGCCGCTTCCTCTGCCGATCATCTGGGAATTAAGGCATACCTCCACCACAAAACGCTTATTGTGGTCAGGACCTTCCTCGCCGATGAGAACGTATTCAACCTTTTCCTCCGGATTCTTTTGTACTACTTCCTGAAGAATTGTCTTGAAATCGCTGAATACCGGATGACCTGTATGGTGAACATCCTCCGGTATGAAGTGCAGGATATGCTTTGCTGCAGCTCCCATTCCGCCGTCAAGGTATATCGCTGCTATAACGGCTTCAAATGCGTCTGCAAGTATCGACGGACGCTGACGTCCCCCTGTATTTTCCTCGCCCTTGCCGAGAAGAAGAAAATCGCCCAGAGATATCTTCTTTGCAAAAACATGAAGCGATTTTTCGCATACGAGTGAAGCTCTTATCTTTGTGAGCTGTCCCTCAGCCACATTGAGATTCTTATACAGAAAGTCGGATACCACGATAGAAAGCACGCTGTCGCCAAGAAATTCAAGACGCTCATTGCTTCCGTTCGGTTTTTTCCGTTCATTTGAATATGATGAATGTGAAAGAGCCTGCTGGATAAGCTGCTTATTTTTAAAGGTATATCCGATTATTTCTTCAAATTTTGCGATATTATCCATTATGATCATTCCTTTCCGGAGGCAGCTGCAACATAGCTTTCTATTTCTCCGGTAACATTTGCTTCTATACACTTCTTAGCCTGTCTCACTGCATTGAAGAATGCTGTTGCGTCAGAGCTTCCATGAGCCTTAATAACAGGCTTCTTTACACCTAATAAGGCTGAACCTCCGACCTGTTTATAGTCCATCTGACGGCGGAATGCCTTTATCTTTCCGAGTGAGAAAAGTGCTCCTGCCTTGCCGATTCCCGAGAATATCCATTTGATCTTATGGCTGAAGAAGGAACCAAGTCCCTCATATAGTTTAAGTGCGATATTTCCTGTAAAGCCATCGGTAACTACTACCTGAACCTCGCCAACAGGAAGATCTCTTGCTTCAATATTTCCAACGAAATTCAAGCCTGATTCACCAAGAAGCTTGTATGTTTCTATTTCAAGGTCACGTCCCTTTGTTTCTTCTGCACCGATATTCAGAAGTGCTACCTTAGGATTTTTATATCCCAGCACCTTTTCAGCATAGGCACTTCCCATTACGGCAAACTGTACGAGCATTTCCGGACGGCATTCTGTATTTGCTCCGGCATCAAGAAGAATAAAGCTGCCCTTATCTCCGGGAAGTACCGGTGACGGCGCAATTCGCTTGATCCCCTTTATACGCTTTACTATGAAGGTTGCTCCCATTACAAGAGCTCCTGTGCTTCCGGCACATACGAAGGCGTCACCCTTTCCCTCAGCAAGAAGCTGAAGTCCGAGTCCGAGTGATGTATTCTTTTTCGACTTGATTATCTCGTTAGGCTCATCGTGTATGTCAAAAACCTCATCAGTATGTGCAATTTCCATTCCGTTGAGGCTGATTCCATTATCAGCAGCACACTTCTTTATTACACTTTCACTGCCTGTAAGAAGTATTTCAACTCCCAGCTTAGAAACAGCTTCAGCACATCCCTTTATAACCTCAAGAGGAGCATTATCTCCCCCGAAAGCGTCAACTATTACTTTCATAGCCCACTCTCTCCATTTCCTTTTTCAGCGATTCAATCGCACGCTGTGCATATACTCCGTATTTTTCCTTTTTATCCTTTATTCTTATACCGATATCCGGCAAAATCCCCATATTAGCACCCATAGGCTGGAATTTTCCGGCATTGTATGAATCACTTATATAGGCACTCAGAGCTCCTGTCATTGTGGCGATCGGAAGCTTTATCGGCTCAAGTCCTTTTATTTTTCTTACGGCAGAAATTCCGGCGATTATTCCGCTTGCTGCCGATTCCATATATCCCTCAACACCAGTTATCTGACCGGCAAACCAGATATCAGGGCGGCTTCTCATGGAAAAATCACTGTTCAGAAGCTGAGGACTGTTGATGAATGTATTTCTGTGCATAACGCCGTACCTCATGAATTCTGCGTTTTCAAGTCCGGGAATCATCGAGAAAACACGCTTCTGCTCACCGAATTTCAAATTCGTCTGGAATCCTACCAGATTGAAAAGAGTTCCCTCACGATTTTCACGGCGAAGCTGGACTACCGCATAAGGACGTCTGCCTGTTCTTGCGTCTGTGATTCCTACCGGCTTCATAGGTCCGAAACGCATTGTATCAACACCTCTGCGGGCAAGTTCCTCGATAGGCATACATCCCTCGTAAACGCTGAACGGATGTGTTTCAAAATCCTTGAGCTGAACTCTTTCCGCACCAATAAGTGCCTCATAAAACGCCAGATATTCGTCCTTTTCCATAGGGCAGTTGATATAGTCAGCATCTCCCCTGTCGTAGCGTGAAGCAAAGAAAACACGTTCCTTATCAAGGCTTTCATAAGTTACAATCGGTGCAGCAGCATCATAAAAGCTGAGAGCCTCACCACAGAGTTCCTTAATTTTTTCTGCCATCTCACCTGATGTCAGAGGTCCTGTTGCTATGATACATTTTCCAGTCGGAAGCTCTGTCACCTCGCCGCTTATTACTTCAATGCAGGGATGATTCATAATTTTTTCAGTAACACTGTCTGAAAATTTTTCCCTGTCAACAGCAAGTGCTCCGCCAGCCTCAACAGAATTTTCCTTTGCACACGGAACAGTCAGAGAACCAAGCATTTCCATTTCATATTTCAGAAGTCCGGCTGCTGATTCTATTCTCGCAGCCTTGAGCGAATTCGAACAGACAAGCTCTGCAAATCCGCTGTATTTATGGGCAGCCGAATACTTTTCCGGCTTCATTTCGTAAAGTCTTACGTTTATTCCTGCCTGTGCCAGCTGCCATGCCGCCTCGCAGCCCGCCAGTCCGGCACCGATAACATTTACTGTTTCTGTCATCATTTAGCCAGCTCTCTTTCATAACCACAGCCGTCGTTCTCGCATAAAAGACGTCCTGATTTTCCGCCCTTATTGAATAATGTTTTTCCGCACTGAGGACATACTTCCTTGGTAGGAAGATTCCATGTCATGAAATTACATTCAGGATATCCCTCGCAGCCATAGAAGCTTCTGCCCTTCTTTGATTTTTTCAGCAGAACCTTTTTTCCGCATCTCGGACAGCTTCCGTCTGTCTCTGTAACAATCTGCTTTGCATTCTTGCAGTCAGGGAAGCCCGGACAGGCAAGAAACTTTCCGTAACGGCTGTATTTGATTACCATATTCTTTCCGCAAAGCTCACAGACAACATCCGTAACCTCATCCGGAACCTTCACACGCTTACCATCCATAGCTGTTTCAGCTTTTTTCAGCGTAACTTCAAATTCATCATAGAATTCATGAAGTGCACTTACCCAATCCTTATTGCCATGTTCAACCTCATCAAGATCACTTTCCATCTGAGCAGTAAATTTTGCGTCAACTATCTTCTTGAAATGCTCTGCCATAAGCTGAGTTATAGCCTCGCCGAGATTTGTAGGCTTCAATGCCTTGCCTTCATGTTCAACGTACTGTCTTGTGGTAATTGTAGTTATCGTCGGTGCATAGGTACTCGGACGACCAATGCCGTTTTCTTCAAGTGCCTTTATCAGTGAAGCTTCGGTATATCTCGGAGGCGGCTGGGTAAAATGCTGGTTGCCTGCAATCGACTTCAGCTTCACCTTGTCGTCCTTTGCAAGCTCCGGAAGCATTTTCTTTCCTGATTCTTCCTCGCCGGAGGAATCAACATAAAGAGTCATGAATCCGTCAAATTTAACGGAGTATCCTGACGCTCTGAATGTACATCCGTTTGCTTCGATATCAACAGAAACCGTGTCAAGAAGTGCATTTGCCATCTGGCTTGCGATAAATCGTTCCCAGATAAGCTTATAAAGCTTGAACTGATCCGGTGTAAGACTGGATTTTACTCTGGCGGGAGTGAGTTCCGGCGTTGACGGACGTATAGCTTCATGGGCATCCTGAGCATTGTTCTTTGATTTATAGTTTCTCGGCTCCGGAGACAGATATTCCTTGCCGTATACTGTACCGATATACTCAGCAGCAGCAGCTTTTGCCTCGTCAGAAATACGCAGGCTGTCTGTTCTCATATATGTGATAAGACCGACAGCTCCTACACCTTCAACATCCACACCTTCGTAAAGCTCCTGAGCCGCCTTCATTGTACGCTTTGCACTAAAGCTCAAACGTCTTGACGCATCCTGCTGAAGCGTCGATGTAATAAAAGGCGGTGACGGCTGTTTTTTTGTAACTCTTTTTTTCACCGAGCTTACCGTATATACGGCATTTTCCAGTCTTGCAAGAACATTGTCAGCCTCGGACTGAACAGAAAGCTCCGGCTTCTTTCCGTCAACAGAAATGAGTGAAGCATCGAATATCTTTCTGGACGATGGTGCTATGAATTTAGCGTCCACTGACCAGTATTCCTTAGGTACGAATTTTCTGATTTCATTTTCCCTGTCAACAACAAGCTTTACCGCAACAGACTGAACTCTGCCGGCAGAAAGACCTCTCTTGACCTTTTTCCAGAGAAAAGGACTCAACTCGTATCCCACAAGTCTGTCAAGAATCCGTCGTGCCTGCTGTGCGTTTACAAGATCCACATCTATCTTGTGCGGATTGCTCATTCCCTTTTTAACGCCTGATTTTGTGATCTCATTGAATGCAACACGGTTATTGTCATTCATATCAAGCTTGAGAAGCTGAGCTATATGCCATGAAATTGCCTCTCCTTCACGATCAGGGTCAGTTGCGAGATATATCTTATCACATTTGCGGGCACGCTTTTTAAGCTCCTTGATTACATCTTCCTTGCCCTTCATATCAGTGTACTGAGGCTTGAAATCATTTTCCTTGTCTACGCCCATCTTTGACTTAGGAAGATCCCTTATATGTCCCATAGACGCAATTACTTCATATCCCTGACCGAGATATTTCTGTATTGTTTTAGCCTTTGCAGGCGACTCTACTATAACAAGATCCGACATTTATACATATCCCCTTAAATAAGTCTGCACCAAAATATTGCACAGATAATTATTTCAGCATAATTCAAAAGTTTTTCCAGGAAGCTGACGTACTGCTCCGAGAATTTCAAGCTCAGTCAGTTCTGTCATCAGTTCAGCTGTATCAGCTTCAAGCTGTGCCGCAAGAACCTCAATATGCAGCTTCTCTGCGGCAAGAACAGAACATATCTGACGCTGTATCTCTGAAAGCGATGGATCATCAAGAATCGCAGGTGTACCTGTCTCTGCTTCCTGTTTCTTTATTTCATTATTCTCCGGCACATTCTCCTGATCTGCCTTTTTTCTCTTTCTTACATTCTTTCCGGATTCCTTTATTATATTAATAGAGGAATCCTCTTCCTCATAAACTGCTGTACTTTTTCTGATACCGCCAATTCCCGAATATCTGTCAGCACGGATCTCAGCATCAATAGCTCCGCCGATACTGAAGCATTCTATAACCTCGCTTGTTCCGTAAAGTGGCTGTGCACCGTCACGAAGAAGCGCAATATTTCCTGAAAAAGCATTTCCGAATATATCAGCAGGCGGAAGAACAAACACATCTCTTCCGCAATCGGCAGCCATGTTTGCTGTTATAAGCGAGCCGCTTTTGATAGATGCCTCAAAAACAAGAGTAAGACGTCCGAGTGCAGCAAGTATCCTGTTTCTTTTCGGAAAATTTGATGAATGCGGCTCAGTTCCCGGTGGATATTCCGATACAAATACTCCGCCGCTTTCAAGTATCTTTTCATTGAATCTCATATTAGGCTTCGGATAGTTTACATCAATTCCGCAGCCAAGCACGCAGGCAGTGGGACGGCGACAGTCAGCAGCTGCCATATGTGCCGCAATATCTGTACCTACTGCAAATCCGCTGACAATTACAAAGCCTTCTGCAGCAAGCTGACGGCATATCTTGTATGCTGCATCAGCACCGTATCCTGATGGAGTTCTTGTTCCTACGGCTGTAATAGTTCTTGTACCTGTAAGACAAGCTATATTTCCTCTATAATGGAGAACAGCCGGAGGATTGAATACATTCCTCAGCTGCGGTGGATATTCTCTGCTGCTGTATCCTGCAATGCCTATTCCCTTGGAAGCACAGCGTTCTATATATTCCTGAGCCTGTTCAAGTGAAACATTCCCGATGTTACGTTTTTCAGCCTGAGTAACGGAAAGACCGCTTCCACCTGAAACAAGTGCTGTATAGGTGTTCTCTGCGTCGCCGTATATATTTACGGTATCCCATATCCTGCGGCTTCCTACGCCGAATACCATCATAAGCCATACCCAGTATTTTGTATCATCCACAGATATCCCCCCTTATTTTTTCAGCTCCCACATTATGATTCCTGCCGCCATAGCAGCATTAAGTGAATTTATATTTCCGTTCATGGGAATTGTCACGCGTCTGCCGCATCTGTGAGATATTTCAGCCGGCAGACCATTCCCCTCATTTCCTATAAATACGGCATGACTTCCCTCAAAGGAAGATTCTGTCAGTGACAGAGCGTCACTGTCAATAACAGCAGCTGATGTTGTTATACCGTTATCTTCCAGAAGCTCAAAGAGCTTTTCCTCGTCGTTTATTATATATATTTCCGCCCTGAACACTGATCCCATTGTCGATCTGATAACCTTGGGACTGTACAGATCGCAGCATCCGCAGAGGAATATTCCATCCACTCCGAGTGCATCTGCTGTTCTTATTATCATGCCGAGATTTCCGGGATCCTGCAAGCAATGAAGAACGATATACCGTCCGTTTTTCTTAAAGACAGGATTTTTTCCGGTTATCATTCGGCAGATTGCAAAAACTCCCTGTGTATTGTCAGTCGAAGCGATTTTCTTTCCAAGTTCATTTGAAATAACAATAACTCTTGCATTTCTCAAATCAGCCTGAAACAGAGTATCTGCGTATTTTTCGTATGCCTGTTCTGTGAAGATAAGGTGTGACAGTCCGGAATCCTCGCTGACAGCGTCCTGAACTATCCTGAGGCCCTCTAACACGAATAAGCCGTACTGAAGTCTTTCCTTTTTCGAGGACGAGAGCTTCTGATACAGCTTGATAACAGGATTATCTTTAGATGTTATAATGTTTTCCAATAGTACGGACACCTCCGGAATATGTACAGTCCGGATTCTTCAGCGGAAGAAAACCGGAACGTACATTACAAGAAAACACGCTCGTTTAAATATAAAGAGCGTGTTTTTATTCAGATTAAAGAGCTGCCTTAGCCTTGTCAGCGATAGCTGTGAAGCCAGCTGCATCGTTGATAGCGATCTCAGAGAGCATCTTTCTGTTAAGAGTAATGCCAGCCTTCTTGCAGCCATTCATGAATGTTGAGTAGTTCATGCCGTTGAGCTTTGCAGCTGCAGAGATTCTTGTAATCCAGAGCTGTCTGAACTGTCTCTTCTTCTGCTTTCTTCCGATGTAAGCGTAGTTGCCGGACTTCATTACGGCCTGCTTAGCCATCTTGAAGTGCTTGCTCTTAGCGCCGAAATAGCCCTTAGCAAGCTTTAAAGTCTTATTTCTTCTCTTACGAGTCATCATCGCACCTTTAATACGTGCCATAGTCTTATACCTCCAAAATTAAAATTACGAAAACGATCAGTATAACTGATACAGATTACATATAGGGAACGAGCTTCTTTACAGTAGGTGCATTTGTTGAATCGCAAACGCCTGCATTACGAGCAATTCTCTTGCGCTTTGTATCCTTCTGGGTAAGTCTGTGTCTCTTGTTTGTGTGCTGATACTTAACCTTACCGTTTCCTGTAATCTTAAAACGCTTCTTAGCGCCCGAGTGAGTTTTAACCTTAACCTTTGCCATTATAAATCCTCCTTACTTACCGGCCTTTGGTGAAACGAACATAACAATGCTGCGTCCCTCCATTTTTGCCGGCTTATCAACAGTGCCGACTGCTGAAACTGCCTCTTTGAAACGATTGAGCAATTCTTCTCCCAGCTGCGGGTGAGCAATAGCTCTCTTACGGAATCTTACCGAGACCTTAAGCTTATCTCCGCCCTGGAGAAACTTTACAGCCTGATTTACCTTTGTTTCATAGTCATGAGTATCAATTGTAGAGAACATTCTGATTTCTTTGATTGAAACTACCTTCTGATTTTTTCTTGCTTCCTTTTCACGCTTAGCCTGTTCAAAACAGTATTTACCGTAGTCCATTATACGACATACCGGCGGCGTAGCCTGTGGAGCAATTTTTACAAGATCAAGATCTTTGTCAAAGGCAATCTGCTGTGCCTCTTTTGCAGATAAAATTCCAAGCTTATTTCCGTCATTGTCGATTACGAGAAGTTCCTTATCTCTTATCTCTTCGTTGACCTGCAGTTCCTGTTTGCTAATAGTCAAGCACCTCCAACTTTATATATTGAAACAAAAATGAGTGCAGAAAATATCCGCACTCACACAATACTCACTGATTCTCCGCTATCCTGCGACACACGAAGCCGTTTCATATTGACCGTTTAAGCATAGCCTTACGGTGAGAACGCATAGTTCTGCTTTGTTTACCTGTATATTATACACTGTCCGGTATAATTTGTCAAGTGCCGATTTGCTTTTTGTGGGATTTCACAATTTATCAATCGAATAACTCCTTAATTTTATCCCATACAGCAAATTTCACACGATACTTCTTAGGACGATAGATTATATCAAGTTCTTTTTCGTCAAAATATTTTTCTTCATCATGATTCTTGACATCCTCAGCAGCTGGAATACACAGCGGCGGATACATCACGCACCACCAGTTGTGACCTTTTGCCTCTCCGATTTCAACCCTGAGTGCACGATATATTCCAGCCGGCATTGTGATATCCCCATATACACGCTCGTCAAATTTCACATCTGCAAGCCGAGCCGCAACCGTTGCTTCACATCCCTGCTCTCTGAGAGTACGTTCCGCAATCGCTATAATTTCCGGCATTGCTTCAGCAGCCGCCTTTTCTGCCGATTCAAGATCCTCTGTCTCCCCAAAAAGTCTACTGCTTTCTTCGAGGATCGCATCACGGACACAGAGCTTAAGCCGTTGATCCTCCTCACTGTCGGAATCAGCAAGTATGTGAAGCCTGAGAACACTGCTCCGGAGGTCATCAAGCTTTCTGCCGTCTCTTATGAATCCCACTGCATTTGAGATTACAAGTGTAAGTATAAATCCGGATGCAATAATTAATGTATGGAACTTTTTCATTTCATTCACCTCGCATATATAGTTGGCAGTTTTATGTAATTTATTCATCTTCCGATTACGACAGATTCCGCAAAAAAAATATATTATAATATCTGCATAACCTTTAAAGGAGGACAAAAATGAAAAAAATCACGCTTATCACGATAATTGCTTTTTTCCTGTACTTCACCAGCTTTACAGTTTATGCCGAGGATATCGGATACACGGTAATAAACGGCAGAGCTACCATTACGGGATTATCAGGAGAACCTGAAATTCTCGTAATCCCCTCAGAACTCGGCGGTGCTCCTGTTACTGAAATCCGTGACAATGCCTTTTATAAATGTTCTTCACTCAGGGAGATCACTCTTCCGGAAGGACTTAAAAAAATGGGACACCACTGTTTTTACGAGTGCACATCCCTTGAAAAAATCGTCATTCCCGACAGTGTATCTGAAACAGGCATGGGTTGCTTTGAAGGCTGTTCGTCACTTGAAGAAATAATTCTTCCTGAAAATCTCACTATTCTTCCCGAATCCTGCTTCCGTGACTGTTCCTCTCTCAAAAGCATTATCCTGCCACAGGGTATCACAGATATACAGAAATTCTGCTTTGCCGGATGTTCCTCTCTGTCCGGCATATCGTTCAGCGGAAATCTCGTGTCAATCGGAGATCTCGCCTTCTATGGCTGCAACTCCGCAGATGATCTTTACATCCCCGACTCTGTAAAATATATCGGAATACATTCGCTGGGATACAATGAATACGGAAAGCTCTCCGGTTTTTCAATTACCGGAAGCAGCGGCTCGGCTTCTGAAAAATACGCAGAAGAAAACGGTTTTTATTTTTCCGCAATACCAGAAACAGCAGAAGTATTTGCTCCCGCTGAAAGCCGTTACGCTCCTGTAAAGCTCCCTGAAATCCTTATCTTTTCCGGAATGTTCTTCTTTATAATGGCAATAATTACCACTTTCAGAAAAAAACGCAGGCGTTAAAAATACCAGTAGCTTTTCAAATGTTGCGAATTTATGAAATCTATAAGGATTTTTTGTTACAAACTATTGATTTTTCCGGAAATGTGTGATATTATATTACATGGAAAAATAGGCTTCTGTCCTCTTCTTCCGGACAGATAAAAATTAGGAGTGAATAATTTGAAGAAAAACAACAAAAAAGCGATCTTCTCAACTGCTCTTGCAGCCGCTGTTTTGTTGACAGGTACTTTCTTTTCCCCGTTAGCACCGGAGAAAAATACTGTATCTGCTGAAACAGGCGTGCTCAAGTATGAGTTTGAGGACGGCTCTACTTCGGGCGGAAAAATCCATACCGAAGGCTGGAAGGGCAACACTCAGGAGGACGGCAGCGGCGATGAAATGGATCTTACCGGATTCTCAGGCACCGGCTTCTCCTATCTCGATCAGAAGGGTACAACAGTCAGCGTTGAAGTAGATGTTCCCGAGGCAGGACTCTACGAAATGAACGTTTGCTACTGCGAACCCTACGACACAAACAAAAAAGTACAGTATCTTCAGGTAAACGGCGTAAATCAGGGTGAGCTGAGCTTCGTTTACAACCTTGAATTCGAGGAAACATCCGGCGGTGTTGTAAACCTCAAAAAAGGTAAAAACACCATCGAACTCAAAGCCTACTGGGGCTATACTTTCTTCGATTACCTCACGCTTACTCCCGCAGACGAGAGCCTGACTAATCTTACACCGACAAGAACGCTCTCAAATCCGAATGCTTCTGACTCCGCAAAAAGACTTTACAGCTACCTCTGCGATCAGTACGGAAAGCATATTATTGCCGGACAGCAGGAATACTGCGGCGAACACAATTACAATCTCTGGGCCGATCCCGATACCTTCATCAAGGACAATGAAGCAGAGTTTGAATACATAATGGAACAGACCGGAAAACAACCGGCTATCCGTGGTATCGACCTCCTTGCGTATCGCTCAAACACTGACTGGATGGATCACGCTCCTGAGCGTGCTATCGAATGGGTAAACGAGTACAAGGGTATCGCTACTCTTACATGGCACTGGAACGTCCCCTCCGTTGAAGGCGGCGAAGAAGTTGCATTCTATGTAGAATCTACGGGAAATACGCCTTTCACTACATTCAGTATCACAAAGGCACTCGAAGAAGGCACATGGGAAAACAAACAGCTTCTTGCTGATATCGACGCAATTGCCGCTGAGCTTACTAAGCTCAAGGAAGCTGATGTTCCCGTTCTGTGGAGACCTCTCCACGAAGCTGAGGGAGCATGGTTCTGGTGGGGGGCAGAAGGTCCTGAACCCTGTAAACAGCTGTACAGGCTTCTTTACGACAAGCTCACCAATGAATACGGTCTCGATAACCTGATCTGGGTGTGGACTGGTTATACCTTCCCCACATCAGCCGCATGGTATC
The DNA here is from genome assembly GCA_045587105.1 of Ruminococcus sp. GTDB lineage: Bacteria > Bacillota > Clostridia > Oscillospirales > Ruminococcaceae > Ruminococcus. The sequence goes on along the minus strand of JAZNBR010000037.1, from coordinate 18,014 downwards.
CCGGTGATGACGTTGTTGACATGGTAGGCTATGACAAGTACAATGCCGTTGACGGTATGCCTAATCTCAGTTCTATCGCCTCCACCTTTTACAGTCTCGTTCAGAGTACTGACGGTCAGAAAATGGTTGCAATGACCGAAAACGACTCCATTCCCTCGCTTGAAAATCTTATCAATGACAAGGCAGGATGGCTCTACTTCTGCCCGTGGTATATGAATTATCTCACAAGCGAGCAGAATAATCCCGTTGAAAATCTTGTGGAGATATACAACAGCGAATACTGCATTACTCTCGATGAACTGCCGGATCTCAAATCATACCCTATTTCCGGCGGTAGCGAAGTTGATCCGCCTGAGATCCCCGATACAAAGAAAACTCTTGCCGGTGACGCAAACTGCGATGGTTCAGTTCAACTCAACGATGCTATCCTCGTTATGCAGACTATCGGAAATCCTGATCTGTACGGAATATCCGGAACAGATGAAAAATGTATCACTAAACAAGGTGAAATCAACTCTGATGTTGCTGGAAGCAGCGACGGTCTTACCAACCTTGACGCACTGGAGATCCAGAAATATCTCCTCGGACTCGTCAAGGAATTGAAATAAAATCGTATTTACCTTAAGTACCATATATTCTTATCTCTAAAATTCAATCCCGAATAATTATTCGGATTGATTTCAGAAGCAGGAATATAACATATATTATTTATTTTTTATGGGAGGAATTTTTATCATGAAGCTATCAAAACGGCTTATTGCATCCATAATGTGCGGTGCAATAACACTCACTCAGACGGCTATCCCTATGCCGGCTGTAAACGGAGCAGAAGAGCTTGCCGACTCTCTTGCCAACGACTCAGGGCTTGACTACGACTACGCCCGTGCACTTCAGTATTCAATCTATTTCTACGACGCTAATATGTGCGGTACTGAGGTAGATGAAAACAACCGCTACAAGTGGAGAGGCGACTGTCATACATATGACGCAACAGTCAAGCTTACTGCTGGTATTGACGAAAAATACGTTGGTACTAACCTTTCACAGAGCTTTATCGACAAGTACAAGGATATCCTCGATCCCGACGGCGACGGCTGCGTTGACGTTGCGGGCGGATTCCATGACGCCGGCGACCACGTTGAATTCGGTATGCCTGAAAACTACTCCGCTGCTGCTCTTGGCTGGGGTTACTATGAATTCCGTGACTCTTATGTAAAAACCGGTCAGGATGACCACATCGAGACAATTCTCCGCTACTTCAACGACTACCTTATGAAGTGTACTTTCCGTGACGACAGCGGAAAGGTTATTGCTCACTGCTATCAGGTAGGCGACGGTGATATCGACCACGATTACTGGAACTCACCCGAAATTGACCAGATGGGCAGACCTGCTTTCTTCCTTACAGAAGAAAAGCCTCAGATCGACTATACAACTTCTGCAGCTGCTTCTCTCGCACTCAACTACCTTAACTTCAAAGATACAGATCCTAAATACGCTGAAAAGTGTCTTGATTACGCAAAGGCTCTCTGGGATTTCAGCACAGCAGCTCTCGACAAAGCCGGAATCAAGTCAATGGCAGACAACGTTGAAGCTGTTCTCAGTGATAACGCTGACGGTCCTAAGGGTTACTACCGTTCTGAAAAATGGGTTGACGACTTCTGCTGGGCAGCCGGCTGGCTCTTCCTCTCTACAGAAGACAAATCTTACCTTGAAGCCGGTGCTCCTTTCTATGACTACTACGCTCCCAGTGGCTGGTGCTTCTGCTGGAACGACGTATGGAGCGGCGCTGCCTGCGTATGGGCACGAATCAATCAGGAATTCCCTGAAGTTGACCTTATCAATATGCTGAGAACTGCTCAGGGCAAGAATCAGTATGTTTTCGAGAACATCTGGGAACAGGTTCAGAAATGTCTCCCTACATGGCAGGCTCTTGAAACTCCTCAGGGTTATGCTTTCCTTAACCAGTGGGGTTCAGCTCGTTACAATACAGCTATGCAGCTTATAGGTCTTGTTTACGATAAGTACACAAACAACGGACAGCCCGGCGAATTCTCCAAGTGGGCTCAGAAGCAGATGCACTACCTCATGGGCGACAACGACCTCACTTTCGAAGAAGCAGCTACAACAGGCGGTCCTACACACGGAAGCAGAAGCCTTATCGTCGGATACAACGAGAATTCCGCTAAATATCCTCACCACAGAGCAGCTTCCGGTCTTACAAAGTGTGAAGATCCTTATGAGCACAGATACGTTCTTTACGGTGCTCTCGCCGGAGGTCCCGGTTCATCAGACGAACACAACGATATGACTTCTGACTGGATCGACAACGAAGTTACAATCGACTACAACGCAGCATTTGTTGGTGCCTGTGCTGGTCTCTACGAATTCTTCGGCACAGAAGATATGCAGCCTACAAAGAACTTCCCCCCTGATCCTAAGTTCACTCAGAGCGAAGGCGGCGGAAATGGTTACTGGGTAAATGCCTGCGGTATCGATGATCTCAATGCTAACGGTGCCGGCGTTACAAAGGTTTCATTCATGGTTATGACAGACGCTACAAAGATTCTCGATACCACAACTGTACGTTATTTCTACAACGGTAAGGGAATGTCCAATCCTATGGGTGTAACTGTTTCAAAGCTCTACGATCAGTCCTCTGCTGAGGCTGAAACTAAGGGTGCAGTAATCAGCGGTCCTCATAAGTACGACAAAACTCCTGATACATATTACTTTGATTTCACATGGGATGACTACAATATCGCAAACTCAGGTAAAAAATACCAGTTCACAATCGGTCTTTACTACGGCGACACATGGGATCCTTCTGATGACTGGAGCTACAACGGACTCGAAATCTTCCCCGTGGATGATGCGTTCCATGCTACTGGAAACGAAGTCAAGCTCAGCAATATCTGTGTTTACTCTGGTGATGAATTCCTCGGCGGTGTAGAACCTGACGGAAGTGTTCCTGAAACTGCTGAACCCGAGCCCGATCCCGAACCCGGAACAGAGCCTGATTCCAAGCCTGAAGCAGATTATGGTGACGCAAACTGTGACGGTACAGTAAATCTTTCTGATGCTATCCTCGTATTGCAGGTAATCGGTAATCCTGACGCTTACGGTGTCGGTGGTTCTGATAAGAGCACTATCACAAAACAGGGAATGCTAAACGCTGACTGCTACAACACAGGCGACGGAATTACAAACAATGACGCTCTTTCAATCCAGAAATATCTGCTGAAGCTCATTGACGCACTTCCCGAAAAATAATGATTATGAACTGCTCCGAATGGGGCAGTTCTTTTTTTGCCTTAACTTACCTGTTGTCTTTATATCAGCTTCATGTTATAATTTTATCAGAAAAGGAGTTGAACTTTTATCTATGAAAGATAATTATAAAAACAAAAATAATATTCTGATTTTTTCCCTGACAGCACTTATTCTTGCAATACTGTATTGCCTGTTTGTAATTCCAGCAGTGAAAACTCCAGATACAAAACAGACTCAGCATGGACTATTCGCAGGATTTGACAGCTCTACTATTTCATGGCTTCTTCCTGTTCTTCTGGTAATCGCAGTATGCGTGATACTTTCAAGAAGTGCAGGAAGACGGAGCAGCAGGATGATGTCATTCGGGAAAAGCAGTGCAAAGGTCTATGTAAAGGCTCAGACAGGAAAAACCTTTGAGGATGTCGCCGGTCAGGATGAAGCTAAAGAAGCTCTTGAAGAAATTGTCGATTTTCTTCATGATCCGGAAAAATATTCCGGAATAGGTGCTTTTCTGCCAAAGGGTGCTCTGCTCGTAGGTCCTCCCGGAACTGGAAAAACTCTGCTGGCACAAGCTGTTGCCGGCGAGGCTGATGTTCCGTTTTTCTCAATTTCCGGTTCTGAATTTGTGGAAATGTTCGTGGGAGTGGGTGCCGCAAAAGTGCGGGATCTTTTCCGTCAGGCTAACGAAAAAGCCCCTTGCATCGTTTTTATTGATGAAATCGACGCTATCGGAAAGAAGCGTGAAGGTCATACCGGCAGCAGTGACGAACGTGAACAGACTCTCAATCAGCTTCTTACCGAAATGGACGGCTTTGACGGAAAAAAAGGAGTTGTTATACTCGCCGCAACAAATCGTCCGGAGTCGCTTGATCCTGCACTTCTTCGTCCCGGACGCTTCGACAGACGTATTCCGGCTGAGCTTCCCGATATGGCAGGACGGAAAGCGATACTTGCAGTTCATGCAAAAAAAGTCAGAACTGATCCTGACATAGATTTTGACTCTGTGGCAAGAGCAACCGCCGGTGCCTCAGGAGCAGAGCTTGCCAATATTATCAACGAATCTGCTCTCAGAGCTGTGAGAAACGGAAGAATTTCCGTGACACAGGCTGATCTTGAAGAAAGCATTGAGGTTGTAATAGCCGGATATCAGCGAAAAAATGCCGTTATATCGCCAAAAGAAAGGAAAACTATCGCTTGTCATGAAATAGGTCATGCCATTGTTGCTGCAATGAACAAGAATTCCGCACCGATACATAAAATCACAATAATACCACGCACCTCCGGAGCACTTGGCTACACCATGCAGGTTGACGATGGAGATAAATTCCTTATGACAAAGGAAGAAGCTCTCGCAAGAATAACAGTTCTTACCGGAGGACGTGCTGCTGAAGAACTTATCTTCGGAACGTGTACAAGCGGAGCATCCAACGATATCGAAAAGGCTACACAGATTGCAAGAGCAATGGTTACCAGATTCGGAATGAGTGAAAAATTCGGCATGATGGCTCTTGAGACCATGAATGATCGTTATCTGGGCGGCAATGCTTCGCTTATATGCTCTCAGGAAACTGCGTATCAGATCGACAATGAAGTAAAGGAAATAATACATCAGTGCTATGAAAAAGCCTACAATATTCTAAGACAGAATACCGGCAAGCTCTGCGAGCTGACTGACCATCTCCTTGAAAAGGAAACTTTGTCAGGTATTGAGTTTATGTCAATAATTGCGGAAAAATAGTATTTCTCTTGTAATTTCCTTGAAATTATGTTATTATATTCATATAACATAATTTCAAGGAGTTTTTTATGAAAGTTTCAGATGGCTACTGGCTTAATAAAGCCGGATATAACGTCAGTTATGCAGTACAGATATCCGGCATGGAAACTGATGAAAATTCTGTAACCGTATACGTTTCTCATCAATGGATATCCAACAGAGGAATGACTCTGGGTGGTCCGATGTTCACAGTAAAATTTACATCACATCTCGAAAACTGCATCAGAATCACAATTGATCATTTTTCCGGCACTCCACAAAAGTCCCCTTCCTTCCAGCTCTATAAATCTCCTTACTTCAGACCGGAAATAAGCACTACCCCCGACGGCGGATACGAGCTTAAATCCGGTAAAACATCTGTAACGATAGGACCTCCGGACTCGTGCTGGAAAGTGACATACAAATACGACGGTCAGCTTCTTACAGAATCAGGACAGCGTACCCTCTCTGTTATTGAGGAAGCTCCTCTTAACTCGGAAATAAGAAGGCTGTCAGAAAAATCGCTCCCCTTCTATGCGAAATCTGACAGCGGTGAAAATACATTCATCCGCGATATGCTCGGAATTTCCGTAGGTGAATACATCTACGGCTTTGGCGAGAAATTCACTCCATTCGTAAAAAACGGTCAGACCGTGGATATCTGGAACAGCGATGGCGGAACATGCTCGGAACAAAGCTACAAATCAATCCCCTTCTTTGTTTCTTCACGCAATTACGGCGTTTTTGTAAATCATCCTGAAAAAGTGTCCTTTGAAGTCGGCAGCGAGGATGTCTCAAAAACAGCGTTTTCTGTACAGGGACAGCGACTTGAATACTTTATTTTCGGTGGAAGCTCTATCGGCGATGTTATCCGGACATATACCACACTTACCGGAAAACCTGCTCTTCCGCCAGCATATTCGTTCGGACTCTGGTTATCTACTTCCTTTGTCACCAGCTATAACGAAGAAACGGTTTCATCCTTTATTGATGAAATGCAGGATCGTGATATCCCTCTTGATGTCTTTCACTTCGACTGCTTCTGGATGAAGGAATTCCAATGGTGCGGCTTTGAATGGGATAAAAAAATGTTTCCTGATCCTGCCGGACTTATTGAAAGACTAAAAGCAAAGGGAATCAGAATATGTCTGTGGGTGAATCCCTATGTAGGACAGCGTGCATCTGTATTCAATGAGCTTGCTGAAAAGGGGTACTTTATCAAGAATCGTGACGGTTCAGTTTTTCAGACTGATTTATGGCAGCCAGGACTTGCTGTGATCGACTTTACAAATCCTGACGCAAGAAACTGGTATTCTGACAGAATCCGTGAGCTTGCCGGAATGGGAATCGACGCAATAAAAACAGATTTCGGTGAAAGAATTCCTACTGATGTGATATATTCAGACGGCTCAGATCCCTTTAAATTACATAATTACTATTCCTACCTCTATAACAAAACTGTTTACGACGCCCTCAGTGAAATTAACGGTGTCGAAAATGCGTGCCTTTTCTCACGCTCAGCTACAACCGGATGCCAGAAGTTCCCTGTCCACTGGGGCGGCGACTGCTTTTCAAGTTATGCGTCCATGTGGGAAACTCTCAGGGGCGGACTTTCTCTCTGTATGTCCGGATTCGGCTTCTTCTCCCACGATATTTCCGGCTTTGAAGCGACAGGAACTCCGGATCTCTACAAGCGATGGACAGCCTTCGGGCTTCTCTCAACTCATTCACGCTATCATGGAAGTTCTTCATATCGTGTTCCGTGGAAATTCGATGAGGAAAGCTGCGATGTTGCACGTCATTTCGTAAAGCTTAAGGGACGTCTTATGCCGTATCTCTACGCTCAGGCAGTACATACGCACAAAACAGGTATCCCCATGATGAGAGCAATGGCTGTTGATTTCGGATATGACCGGAACTGTCTTACCTCAGATACTCAGTATATGCTCGGTGATTCGCTGCTTGTGGCTCCTGTTTTCAATGAGGATGGTATATGCGATTTCTACCTTCCCAAGGGAGGTATCTGGACCGATATCCAGACTGGCGAAACACTGGACGGCGGAAGCTGGTATACAAAAAAATACGATTACTTCGGACTTCCGCTCTACGCAAAACCATGTTCAATATTGGTATACGGAGATTTCCGGAATACTGCCGATTACGACTATTCCGACAACATGAAAATAGTCGTCTATGGCATTGAAGACGGACAGACTTCATTCAGTCAGGTATACGACAGAAACGGAAAACTGGCAGCTGAAATCTTCGCTGAAAGACAAAACGAACAGCTTATCGTCACCGTAACAGGAACGTACAAGCCCTTCACTGTTGAAAATCCTCAGGGACTTAAGATATCAATAATTACTGGAAAGGGAAAAAAACATGGACAATAATAATCAAGGAAGAGTAAAACGTGTACTTATCTCTGAAGAAGATATCAGAAATGCAGTTAAAGCTGCCGGAGAACAGATTTCACAAATATATGAAGGCAAGCCAGTTCTGCTTGTAAGTATTCTGAAGGGAGCCTTCATTTTCCTCGGCGATCTCTGCCGCTGCATGGATATCCCCTGCCGCATTGACTTTATGGAAGCTAAAAGCTACTTAGGCAACTCAACGGAGTCATGCGGTCAGGTAGAAATCACCATGGATCTTAAGCATGATATAAGCAAATATCATGTAATCATTGTCGAGGATATCATTGATACCGGCAGAACACTCAGTCAGGTTATAAAAATCCTGAAAGAAAGAAATCCGCTGTCACTCAGAATAATTACTCTGCTTGACAAGCCGGCAAGACGTACTGTTAAGCTTGAGGCTGATGTTTCACTCTTTACCATTCCTGATTATTTTGTTGTCGGATATGGTCTCGATTACAACGGATATCACCGCAATCTTCCTTATATCGCAGAATTTGAAGAATAATCACTGAATAAATACGAAAACAGGAGTCCGAGTGGGCTCCTGTTTTCATGTACCATTATATTTTCAGGGGAACCTGAATCAATTACGACTCAGGTAGAGCTGATATGAGTTTGAGCAGATATCTCTGGATTGCAAGCGCGTCCATATTAGTAAGACCGTCTCCCTTTGAGGATACGTCAGCGTTTGCCATACCGTCTGCTGTAATATGCGATTTCTCTGTTCCGCTTACTCCGTAAGTATCAGGATTTCCAATTACCTGCAATACGAGGATAGCGTCTGAAAGATTTACTGTTCCGTCGCAGTTTGCGTCACCAGCTACACCGCCTGTTACAGTGCCGGGTGTAGTTGTAGTAGTTGTTGTAGTAGTTGTTGTCGAAGTTGTTGTAACTGTTGTCTCTGCGGGAGGAGTGATTTCGGGTTCACCGGCAGAAAGCTTCATGTTGTCCATGCATCCGCCGTCCGTCTCGAATGATGCAGCGAGTGAATCATAGAGTGCCTGACCTGTAGCTTCTGTAAGGATATAGTTTCCGGAAGGAACATAAGATACAGACGCATTTGTGTCAAAGTTTGCATATTTGCATGATGAGCTTACTGTCTGACTCTTATCTGTTACAACTGTAGCCTGCTGATCAGAACCCTTCTTGATGCTGATGTATGCATCGTTGTAGCTCTTTACAACACCGCCTGATGTTACAGTAACAGGATCCTTACACTCATTTACAAATGCGTTATATTCTGAGAAGATGAATGCGTTTGCTCTGGGGTTCTGGCAGTAGCTTGTCTGACCGTCGAATACATTGTTGTACATGTGGATGTCAGCCTGACGTGCAAGAGGTCCTCTTGATTCGCAGTTCTTCCAGTAGTTGTGATGATATGTGAGGTGATACTGAAGACTGCTGTCAGATGATCCTACAAGGTTTGTCTTATGGTAGCCCTCATAGTAGCAGTAGCTGTTTGTGAAGTACTGTCCACGCTTGAAGTCGCAAGCGCCGTCGCCCTCTGCCTTGTCGGACTCAGCAGGGTTTGAAACGTGAGGAACATAGAATTCGCAGTTATGGATCCAGCATCTTTCAACAGAAGCTGTAATTTCTGAACCTGTCTGAACACCTTCCATACCGATGCAGTCCTCGGGAACGTTTCTGAATGCGATATTTCTTACTTCAAAGCTCTTTCCAAGCTCAGGGGCAGCTGATTCGCACATGAAGTGGAATCCCCAGCCGTTTACTGTAGCGTCATTGCCGACACCTTCAATAGTAACGTGCTTGGCAGATTTCATTCTTGCCATGAAGCCGTTGTCACCTACTGAACCGCCATAGTTTGTGGAGTCATATTCTGTCAGTCCCTTAGGAGCTGTAACATCGCCTACGATTCTGATTACGAGAGGAGTTCCGTCCTGAGCGATCTTCTTAAGAATGCCCTGGTTTGTATTAGCTATGCCGCCGTTGGATGTTTTTCCGTTTCCAGTATCCTGTCCAACAGAGTTAAGAATATTTCCGATACCGGTAACTGATGTACCATCCTTTGATGTGAGGGTTACTGTGTCCTTGTTATCATTTGTGATATAGAGAACCTTTGCATTTGCCTTGAGTGTACCGCCGTCTGTATAAGCACCCACACCTTCGTTGTAGTTAAAGTGGGCATAGCCTGATCTGTCCTGTGCACCTACAACGATACCGGGCTGAGTAACTGTTCCCTTTGAAGTTTCGAGAGTGATTGAGTATGTGCCGGGTTTAAGTCCGAGGAGATCAACACGGAGACCGTCATTTGTATCTCTTACAAGATATTCAAAGTCCTCACCGGTGAGAGAGCCGGTTGCTGCACCGCTGTATGATACACCGCTTACTTCAGCGTCGCTGAGTCCGGAGCATACGAGATATGCCATTTCGTTCCAGCCGCCTGCATATTCTACCTTGATATCTCCAGGTGTTACAGCGGGAGGAGTAGTTACAGGATTTGAAGGAGTCTTTGCCGTTGTTGTAGTAGTTACTGAAGGATTGGAAGGTGTCTTTGTTGTAGTTGTTACAACAGGAGCAGCACCACTTCCGCCGAATACCATGTAGAACAGATTTACAGAATCTGCCTTTGTAATAGTATGTGCTCCTGCACCGAGATCAACAGTGATAATACCGTCGCCTGATGCTGCATATTTTGTGCCGTCCACCTTGATTGTTGCAGTAGGTTCAACAAAGACGAGAGTAAGCTTTCCTGATGAACCTGCATTGAAGCTGATGGATGTGGCTGTTTCGATCTTGAGGCACTGAGTGAGGGTATTTCCAGCATAAGTTACAGTGCCCTTTGAAGTAGAGAGGTTACCTGAAATCGTATAGAAACTGCTTGAAGTTCCGTTAGCAGTGAAGTTGTGTACCTGACCGCCCTCAGAAGGCTGTACGGGCTGTGAAGGCTGTGATGGAGTTGCAGTTGTAGTTGTAACTACGGAAGATGAAGGTGTCTTTGTTGTTGTAGTTGTAACTGCGGGAGGCTGTGCAGAATCCTCCTTGAAACCGCTTCCGATTGCTGTGATTGAGTCATCGTATGACTTGAGTGCTGATTTAAGTGCAGAGTTCACACCGTAATCTGCATCGTCAACAGAATTATTGAACTGCCACTTGAAATCGCCGCCGTCTACACGTCCAGCCTTAGCCATTACAACAGCGGGAACATCTGCTGCTGCGTCAACCTTGTAGCTGTAAAAGCCGCTTGCTGTATCAAAGTTATTATATGTAGCACCGCCATCTGCGGCCTTTACAGATGAGGGAACGCTTTCGTTTCTTGACTTTGCATCGTAAAAATCGAACTGTGTGCTGTTCTGTGAGTAGGGAACGTATACGCCGCCCTCGATGATATTGCCGTACGCTTTGATCATACCGCCTACTTCGCCGCTGAATGTACCTTCGCCGGCAGCGTCTGTACCCTGTCCGGAGATCATCATAGGATTCTTGCAGTTGCGGAAGTAGTTATTTTCAGCAAAGATATCAGAATCTGTTGTAGAACCGATACCGTACTTTGCATTTCCGTCGTAGTAGTTGTTGTAAACGTGAACTGTTGCTACTCTTACACGAGGATGACGTGAGTCAGAGTGGTCGAACCAGTTGTGGTGATATGTGATATAATTTGATGTATCGCTTGAATTAGCACCCTGAAGATTGCACTTTCCGTTATCAACGAAATGATTGTAGGAATGTGTAATATGGTGTGATTTCTTTGTATCAAGAGCACCATCGCCCTTAGCCTGATCGGCGTCGGAACCAGCGTCGCCGTAGAAGAAGTCGCAGTTGTGAACCCAGCAGTAGGAATTGTTCTGCTGAAGTCCGCAGTTATCGCCCTCTGAGCTGTTACAGTTCATGAAGCCGATGTTTCTCACTTCAACATCAACAGCATTCTTTAAAACAAGACCGAAGCCATTGAAGGTTGCGTCGTTGCCGATACCCTCGATTGTCATACCAGCTGTTGCCGTATCAATTACGAGGTCACCCTTTGTAAGAACAGAGGGATCAGTGATGTTTCCGATAAATCTGATAGCAATCGGACGTGTTTCCTTGCCCTTTTTGTACGCGGTAATAATGTTCTGAATACCTGTGCAGTCTACCTCACCCTTGCCCTCAGCATTAAGCTTTACTGTAACGGAATCCTTATTCTCGTTCGTTACATATACAACGATTGCGTTGTCCTTGAGAGTACCGTCCGCTTTGTAAGCTCCGGGAGAATGATTATCCTGAAAAGCATAACCGCTTCTGTCATTAGCGTATGATACAGCTGTGATTTCAGCTGCCTTTGAAGAATCTTCCTTTCCGCCTACGATCGGAACAACCTTCATTGTGTGACTTCCTGCTTTAAGACCAACAGCGTCTGCTCTCATGTAACCGGGATACTGTCTGATGAGCATTGAATCAATCTGAGCTCCGTCAACATAAACGTTATATCCGGATGCTCCTGAAACTGATGACCATGTAGCATACATTGCTTCAGCATATCCGACCGCATTATTGAACTTTACTGTACTCTCAGCAGCAACAGCTGTGAGTGCATTGTTATCTTTAACGATAACGCCTGTACTTCCGAATGTTCCGGCAACAGCTGTAAAACTCATTACAGCAGCAGCCACAGCAGAAGCAATTCTTTTTTTCATGTTTAAATTGCGCATGATTATTCCCTCCGATAATTTTATTTTTTGCCTATATAATGTGTATACGTTTGTCCTTACGGACTTTTATTCCTTTGCTTCATTCATTGTTCATATTATAGCGGATATTTTTCATATTTTCAATGACATATAATACTCATTAACTGATATATTATGCTTTTTATATATTGCTATGCACACGATCAGTCAATTTTATAAGCAACAAAAAAGACATCCGCCGGAACGGATGCCTTATTCCGCAATAATTCTGCATATCTTATACAGAATTATTTTTCATATTTTGGTTCACAGGTAAGATTTATTCCGAGACGCTTGAATATTCTCTCGTCCACCTGAGAAAGAATTACCGTAGAATGCACTTCACAGCCACGCAGCTTTGAAATCTGTTCCATTGCCTTCTTTGCATTTTCATCAGTTGCAGCACAGATTGAAAGTGCAAGCAGTGTTTCATCAGTATGTATTCTCGGATTGTTATTGCCGAGATGCTGTACTTTAAGATTCATGATAGGCTCTATAACGTGCGGAGACATGAGCAGAACGTCATCTTCAATTCCTCCGAAGTATTTAAGAGCATTAAGCAGCAGTGCCGATACTGCACCTAAAAGGTCTGAGGTACGTCCCGTAAGTATTGTACCATCAGGAAGCTCCATTGCAGCAGCCGGAGCCTCAGTCTGTGCTTCCTTCGCAAGAGCAGCCGCAACAACCTTTCTGTCATCAACGGTAACTCCAGCCTGCTTCATGAAAAGCTCCTGCTTGATTGTCTCATCCTCTGAGATAAGACCTTTTTTATAGTCGCACTTTGAAACGTAATAGCGTCGGATTATCTCAGCCTTTGCCGCCTCGCATACAGCTTCGTCATCGACAATGCAGTTTCCCGCCATATTCACGCCCATATCAGTCGGAGATTTATACGGCGATTCACCAAGTATCTTCTCAAACATCGCATTGAGTACAGGGAATATCTCAACATCACGATTATAATTTACAGTAGTCTCGCCATAAGCCTCCAGATGGAAGGGATCTATCATATTAAGATCATTGAGATCTGACGTTGCCGATTCATACGCAATATTTACAGGGTGACGAAGCGGAAGATTCCATATCGGGAATGTCTCGAATTTCGCATATCCTGCATTCTGTCCTCTTTTATGGTCGTGATAAAGCTGTGACAGACAGGCAGCCATTTTTCCGCTGCCGGGTCCCGGTGCTGTTATGACAACAAGCTTGCGTGTTGTTTCGATATAATCATTTTTTCCATAACCTTCATCACTGATAATAAGCTTGAGATTAGACGGATATCCATTAATATTATAATGATGATAAACCTTGATTCCAAGAGCTTCAAGCCTGTTCTGAAAGGCAACAGCCTGCGGCTGTTCCTCGTATTGTGTAAGAACTACACTACTCACATAGAGACCGATCTTCTTGAATACGTTATAAAGGCGGATAACATCCACATCATAGGTAATTCCAAGATCGCCCCTGACCTTATTCTTTTCAATATCTCCGGCATTGATCACAATTACAATTTCTGCTTCATCCTTAAGCTGGAGAAGCATCTGAAGCTTACTGTCAGGTCTGAAGCCGGGAAGTACTCTTGAAGCATGGAAATCATCGAAAAGCTTTCCGCCGAACTCAAGATAAAGCTTATCCCCGAACTGGGCAATACGCTGTCTTATATGCTCAGACTGCATTTTCAGATATTTATCATTATCAAACCCTGTTTTCATATAACCAACCTCCTGATATTCAATTTCTCTTTCACTATCTTTTTTATTATATACCAATCCGACAAAAAAAGCAAGCTTTTTACCCCTTATTTACAATTAATAATTAATTTGTCATAAAAAGCATTGCAAATACCGGCATAAAGTGATATAATAGAATATGGATTTTTAATGAGAAAGGAAATAGAATATGTGCAGAAAAATAATGGCTGTTCTGACCGTGTCCGCAATGGCGGCGTCTATTGCAGGATGTTCGGATAAAAGCTCATCAATTTCTTCATCATCGGATTCTTCAGCGACATCCGGCTCTGATGACGATACAGAAGGTGAAACAATCGAAAATACAGCCACTGTAAATACAGCACCGAAAACCGAATTACTCACGGAAGCTCCCACAGAACATATCAGCCCCATTGAAACTCTCTCGGCTGTCTGCGGTTCTCAGATAACCCTTAATAAAACTATCCCCTATACCGAAGGCAGCAATACTGTAAAAATTCCTCTTGCTGATCTTATTCAGGAAGGCGACAGAATCAATTCCTTCACTTTTGTTATTTATTCCGCTGATGAAAAAGATATCGGCGGATTCAAGGGAGGATGCGGTATATCTGTAAACATGGATTGTCCCGCTGCAACTGACGAGGGATGGTATCAGTCAGAGGATTTCTCTTCACCTACTCAGGGAACATACGGGGAAATCACATGGAATGTCCCTGCGGATATACAGAATTACATATCACCATACGGAGATCTTCTTTTTGGCTACTGGTGGGGAAATGCCTCCAGTATACGAATTGAGGATGTTGTATGTAATTATACAAGAACAGCAGATATTCCTGTTGACGGAACTGTTACAGAAAAATCCGGAAAAAGCATATCTTTCAGTACTGAGGATAATACAATAAGAATTCCTGTTGCCGGATTCCTGCCGGAGAATGCCGTTCCGGAAGCTATCGTCTATAACATCAGTTCATCAGGAAAGCTCGGAAAATTCACCGGCAGCTTCGGATATAATTCTTCAATCGGATACTATCAATCGCCTGATACAGCCGTTTTTACCGAAAGCTCCTCTCTTTCGCTTACATGGTTCGTACCAGAACAGGTAAAGGCTTATACCGCCAAAAACGGCGAGATCATTCTCGGTTACTGGTGGGGCGAACAGCCTTCAATTACGCTTGATTCCATCACTGTGAAATACAGCCTTTCCAGCGGGAGTTCTGCTCCCGTTCAGCCGGATACAACACCTGAGTCCGAGATTCCGGATGAAAAATCCGATTTCCGAAATGCCGAAGAAATCGTAAGCTCAATTAATACCGGCTGGTGTCTCGGAAATACTCTCGACAGCTATAATACCGGCAGAACAGGTCTTTCTACGGAGACAGGCTGGGGAAATTATAAAACTACAAAAGAAATGATAAAATCCGTAAAGGACGCAGGCTTCAATTCGATAAGAATTCCTGTAACATGGGGCGAACACATGACCGGCGATACAATCAACGCCGACTGGATTGCCAGAGTCAGGGAGGTTGTGGATTACGCCTACGATCTTGATATGTTCGTTATTCTCAATATGCACCATGATGACTATATCTGGTTTGAACCGTCAGATTCTGAATATCCGGCTGACAGTGCAAAACTGAAGGCTATATGGAGCCAGATAGCCTCATACTTTGCCGATTACGGCGACAGACTTCTCTTTGAGGGTATGAATGAACCAAGAACCGTCGGAAGTGAAAAAGAATGGACTGGCGGAACTCCGGCTGAAAGAGCTGTAATCAATCGTTATGCAAAAGACTTCGTCGATACAGTACGCAAAACAGGCGGAAATAATCTGCATCGTTCTCTTATCATCACTTCGTATGCTGCATCAGCTGAAACATCTGCTCTCAATGACGTTGTTGTTCCTGATTCAGATAATATCATACTTTCAGTACACTACTACGCTCCGTGGAAGTTCTCAGACGGCTCCATTAAAGACTTCAATGACAGCGGAAAGGCAGAACTCGATGCAAAATTCGCAGAGCTTAAGCAGAAATTTGCTGACAAAGGCACTCCTGTTATAATCGGTGAATTCGGATGTATTAATGCGGCACCCGAATCAGAAAGACAAGAATACTACAAATACTACGTTGAAGCTGCTGGAAAACAAGGAATCAAATGCTTCGTATGGGATAACAATATCACATCCGGAGAACAGAGCTTCGGAATCTTCAACAGAGGTGCTCTCACATGGAATCATGCTATACTTTCAGCAATTATGGAAGGTGCTGAATAAATCAAATACTGCACAAATTTCATGGCGGTTACCGGAAAATTCCGGCAACCGCCTTTTATTTATACTTCAAGCTGATTTATAAGC
The DNA here is from genome assembly GCA_045587105.1 of Ruminococcus sp. Lineage (GTDB taxonomy): Bacteria > Bacillota > Clostridia > Oscillospirales > Ruminococcaceae > Ruminococcus. The sequence goes on along the minus strand of JAZNBR010000037.1, from coordinate 1,836 downwards.
TCGCTCTGCATAAGACTGGAAAACGACAAATACCATTGACCGTTCTTCTCCAGAAATGCACTTGAATTCCCGACAAAAACCTCTCCGTTATCAGCGTTGACATAATACATATAATTGATAACATATCCGCTGGTATAATCTGTGCCGAGTTCCTCGTTGAAGGTAGAAAGCTCCTCCTCAGTAACCTCAGCAAGAAGCCCCTCAGAAACATCTGCCGTCCAGCGATCATTTTCAGAATCGCTGAATTCAGCCATTATTTCCTCTATCATCACCATTGAACCATCAATCGCCTTGATTAAAGCTTCCTGACTGAACACCTCATCAGGAGATTCACCATCAAGCTCATCAGCCATGAGTTCCTTGTAGCATTCTATTTCCTGTTCATTGAAGAGCTTATAGACTTTTTCCGGATCGTGATCAAGATATGCCTGATAAAAATCGGACGCAAGCGTCAGACTGTCAGTATATCCGCTGCCGGTAGTACCCACAGAAGTTACCGTTTCTTTCTTTGAAGCAGGTTTTGTAGTGACAACCGGAACATTTTTCTTTGTCGTTGTTGTCTTTGCTGCCGGAGCTGTCATAACTGCTGATGTTGTTTCAGAAGATATTTCAGCTTCGGTTGTTTTATCAGAGACATCAGCCGGTTTATTGCCGCTGCTGCCCGAACTGCTCTTGCTGCATGAGACGATACCGCCGCACGCCATCAGAGCTGACAGTAATACTGCCGTAAATTTACTTTTCATATATTCAATAATCCTTTTTCTTTCCGCAGTCCTTGCAGGTTTTTCCAAGCTTTTTGAAATCTCCGCCGCAGAACGAACACTTACCCATTGATTTCCAGTTGCTTACCACTTTTTCCTGATATGCCGGAAAACGGCTGAGATTATCAATGAGATAATTCCACGAGATATTCATAAGATTCGGACAATCTGAAAATACTGAGTCTATCTTCACCACTGACGGTGGAATCTTAATGCTTTCAAGAGCTGTACATCCGCTGAAATCTCCGAGAAATGTAACCTTTGACGGAATTTCTACACTTCGCAGAGATGTACATCCTCCGAAGCCATCAACGTATGTAACGGCAAACGGAATGTTGATCTTTTTCAGAGAAACACAGTTCTGAAATGCAGACTGACCGATAGTTTTTATAGTTTTCGGCAGCTCTATATCCTCAAGAGCTGAGCATCCTGCGAAGGTTCTTTCGTTGATAGATGAAACTCCATCCGGAACAACCGCTGTTCTTATTTTTTCGCATCCTGAGAAAGCATATTTACCGATCTGTTTTATTGTATTGGGAAGCCATACAGATTCAAGATTCTTACATCCATTGAATGCAAACGCACCTATTTCTGAAATCCTGTTTGACATTTCGATACGTTCAAGACTTTCACATTCAGCAAAAACGCAGTCGCTTATGACGCTGATATTATTCGGCAGGAAAATCGACTTAAGATTTGTGCATCCTCTGAAAGCCCATGGACCAATCTTCACAAGACTTTCCGGAATCCTTATTTCTTCAAGGGAAGTACAGTTTCTGAACGCATAACCGCCTATTTCCACAAGACCGTCCGGAAGAACAATCTTTTTCAGCGTTGTGCAGTCCTCAAACGCATTTTCTCCGATTCTGCGTACAGTTGCCGGAATTGTTATCTCGTCTGATTTTCCGGAATATTTTATAAATACACCGTTTTCTATTTCAATGCTCGGTCTGTTATCAGACTTCTTTTCAGGCTTAGGAGCTTCCGGTTTTACTTCCGGCTTAGGAGTTTCCGGCTTTACCACTGGCTTCGGAGCTTCCGGCTTTACCTCAGGCTTAGGAGCTTCCGGTTTTAC
>JAZNBR010000036.1:0-50617 GCA_045587105.1 Ruminococcus sp. | reverse complement strand
ATGAGTGCTGGTGAATTGATGATAATATTAATAATTATATCTGTAGTAATTGCATTGATAATATCTATAGTAAGCAATAAGATTAATGAAAAAAAGATGTATACAAATACATTACAGCCTGGAGCACCGCTGCCATATCATTCAAAGTATATATTGACAAAGAATGAATACTACTTTTACAGAAATCTAAAGACAACAGCAAATAAATACGGATTACAGATTTTAACAAAAATAAGGCTTGCTGATTTAGTCGAAGTTAATAAAGGATTGTCTCAACGTGAATGGGCTACATATTTCGGAAAAATAAAATCAAAACACGTTGATTTTGCAATAGCGGATGATATGAAAATAGTTGCATTAATTGAACTTGATGATAATTCACATAAACGTCAAGACAGAATTACGCGTGATATGTTCGTAGACCATGTTTTAAGAGGTTGCGGATATACTGTAATACACACATTTGGAAATGTCGAAATGATTGATCAGGTTCTAAACGGTTACAGAACAGCTGTGTATTATAACGAAACAACATCAAAATAAAGCACCTTAAAAAGCACAGAAGCCATAGCAAGCGGTTATAAAGGAAACGCTTGCACAGGCTTCTTGACTTTTTCAGGCGCTTTATTATTAACTTTCTGCGGTTACTAAATAAGTGGTGCCTCCGGCGGATTGAAGATTCCCACACCGCCATTTTTCAATTTTTTTAAAAACTGATAAAAATTGAAAAACGCTTACGCGCAGCCCCTAAGATCGCAAGCGATCTTGCCGCTGTGGCAAAATTTTGTATATGTGGTTCGGTTCGTTACCTTATTCGCTCCCCTTTTCCCTGATTGCGTATTATACCGCATTTTCGCTAATTGTAAAGGGTTTCCAAAAATTTTTTACTGGGAAAACTGGGTAAAAATTTTTCGGAGCCTCCCTTGACAATTATCTCAAAAGCTGGTGAAGTGCAATTACAGGGAAAAAGGATAGCTATACAAACATCTTTTGTTTATTTTGCTATCTGCACTGCACCGATCGGAGCGGATCCGCTGAGGTGCGGAGACAAAATGCACAAAAATCCCCCCGGACTAAACCGAGGGGAATTTTTTAATTCATGTCACTTTTATTTGGTGCAGGTTTGTTTATCTTTTTTAAATCGCAGTTTCACACTTAAAGAAAAGCACCAAAACGGTGCTTTTCTTCTATATTAGTCAGAAATGGTAAAATTACCGCTTTCTGAAAGCATACCTATGGTATAATTTATATCGTCCTGCATTGCATACAGCGTGAATTTCTCATCTTCCGTCCAGCTGTCATCAAGATCAAAATCGTATGATTCAATGTTGATTTGTACAGCTTCTCCAGTATCGGTTGTAAGTGTACCAAGATTGTATCCATCAGTACCGTTGAAGATCAGATCAAAAAGATGCTGTTCTTTCTTTCCCTCTACTGTGCCGTAAAATTCAACTTTGTATTCTTCTTTATCAATCACATCGGTACGGAGATTTTCCTTCCATTCAAGAGGATAGAAAAATGTACCATATTTTGTTGAGATTTCAATTGCTTCCCTGCTGTCATCAGGTAATCCGATTGTTATTGAAGTATTTTCGTGTTCTGATGCCGATGTTTCGTTCTGCACATCTGTGTTTGTAATGTCAGACGAATATAATGTTTCGTTCTGCACGTTTGTATCTGATACAGATGATTTATTATCGCCGGATTTATTATCATCAGATTTCTTCAGCAACAGACACAGAAGTATTATTATAACTATAAGACAAACTGCAATCACAGAGCTTAATATAATGATAATCGTTCTGGGATTATTTGCTTTATCTGTACTTCTGGTATTGTCTGTCTTTTTTGTACTCTTTTCTTTATTTTCCATTTTTTCTCTCCTTTATTCCGTCAGAATAGCCTTCGCTTTCCTGTATTTCTCATCCCAATAAGCAAGCTTTTCTTCCGATACAGCATTTTCATCCACTATTCTGCTTCTGTCCATGTTATGTTCAAGATCGGCAAGCTTCACCTTCTTGGCAAGCGAATTATCCTTGATTTTCCGTACATATTCAAAGTAATCCGTACCGTCTTCATGAGTCAGAAGCTTTAATGCTTCCATAATCTCCTGCGGAAATTCCTTTGCAAGATCTTCAAGAATTACCGCTGTATCTTCTGCCACATCATGAAGCAACGCCACACAGCAGGAGTATTCATCGTCCATTTGCTCTGCTAAGTGATACGGATGAAATATATAGGGCATACCGTTGCAGTCAATCTGACCGTGATGTGCCTGATACGCTATCTGCATTGCTTTTTGAGTGAGTTTTGTATATATCATTATTGTCCTCATCGCATTATTTTTTGTTAAAATATTTATACCATTCAGCAAATTTTCTCAGACCTTCTCTGAGCGGAATTCGAGGCCTGAAGCCAAAATCACGCTCCAGAGCTGAGCTGTCTGCGTATGTAACTGGCACGTCTCCTGACTGCATAGGCACAAGTTCTTTATGTGCATCAAAATCATAATCTTCGGGAAGTACTCCTGCTCTGACAAGCTCCTCGCTTAAAATCCGCACGAAATCAAGAAGATTTTCAGGTGCTCCCCCACCGATATTATAAAGTGCATAAGGCGGAATCGGAAGACCATCCTCTCCGTTTTTCTTTTCAGGAGGACTCTGCATTACCCGCACAATTCCTTCTACTATATCGTCAATGTATGTAAAATCACGACTGCAATTCCCATAATTGAAGATTCTGATGTTCTCGCCCCTTACAAGCTTGTCCGTAAAACCGTAATAAGCCATATCAGGACGTCCAGCAGGTCCGTATACCGTAAAGAATCTCAGACCTGTTGCAGGGATGTTATACAGCTTTGAGTAAGCATGAGCCATCAGCTCATCTGACTTCTTTGTTGCTGCATACAACGATATCGGATTATCCACCTTATCTTCCGTACTGAACGGAACCTTCTTATTTCCTCCGTATACACTCGATGAGCTTGCATATACAAGATGCTCAACCGGATGATTGCGACAGGCTTCAAGTATATTATAAAATCCTATAATATTTGATTCTATATATACATCGGGATGTTCAATTGAATGTCGCACTCCTGCCTGAGCAGCAAGATTTACCACAATATCGAATTTATATTCCTCAAACAGTGAATCTACCAAAGCTTTGTCAGCAATAGATCCTTTTACAAAAATATATCTGACATTACTTTCCTTTACTGCATTCTCAATCAGATTCAGGCGATATTCTTTTAAAGATATATCATAGTAGTCATTCATGCTGTCAAGAGATATCATTACTCCGCCGTTCATATCTTTCAAAAGACGTATTATAAGATTGGCTCCTATGAAACCAGCAGAACCGGTGACTAAAATTGATGAATAAATTATAATGTTCAATCTCCTTCCCGATCACATTTACTTTTAGATTTTGTAACGAGACGAATTATATCAGAAAAGTTGTTTTTACAGCTTAATATATTTATCAATACAGAAACTATGCTGACAACAGCAAAAACAATAAATGCTTCTGCAACCCATGTCAGATAATTGGTGCTGAAATTTTCTAAAACGTTATCTAACTTCAAAACAAAATACGGTGCAATTATAACTGCAATATTAAAGCAAGTAACCAGCATTCTTTTTAATAAATGTTGATACGAGCGTTTCAATAATTGCTTATCACAATACATTGCATACTGTATTGTACGAAATGCCATTGCAAATACTGTACCCAGTGCTACACCAACTGCTCCAAATGTTCCTACCAGAGCAAGCGAAATAACTATATTTATAGCTGCTTCCGCAAGTGCTCCGTTACGGGTTTCCTTGAAATGTCCTGCTGATTCAACTATATTCTGATACGGCAGTCTTATACAGGCAAAAAAAGAACCAAGTACAAGACAATATCCCAGAGCAGGCTGTATATAATCTGCATCTGTTACACCATTCATATATACCTTCATAAATGGAACAATCAGAATTGCAGTACATGCAAATACTGCGGTAGAAACAACATTCATACCCAATTCATATGCATTTACAAAGCGTTCCATCTGCTTTTCTCTGCTTGCAATCATTTTCCCGATTGAAGCCTCTACACCGCTTGTAAAAACCGAAACAAATCTTCTCACACCATATACAACCATGAAATAAACATTATACACAGAAACCTGATAAAGATTTGAAAATATCGTCAACAACACCAGATCCGTATTTGTGTTGATAAATGCTGCCACCTGATGTACAAATGCATCCCAACGCTGTCTGATACATGAATCATCCTTAGGTGCATCCTTTATGATGGTATACTTCTTATGCACATACCAATACATAGCAATAGGAATAGCCGCGAACACCATAGCACTGACAAGCTTCATCAGCCGGAATTCCACTCCTATATTTATAAGAATAACAGAAAATACCGTATTCAATATCGTTGCTATTGTCTGAAGAATATTGTATATATACGATTTCTGATCAGCAATCAGCAGAAACTGATATGTAATTCCAAAGTAATATTGAGATATGGTAGTTATTCCAAGTATCAACACTAAGGTAAATGTATAAAACCATCCAAATTCGTCTGATACAAGAAGCGGATAGCCAGAAGCAAACAATAACAGAAAAACAACAAAAATATATACTATCTTACGCATGAAATGCTCAGTTGATTTCAGTATTGAACTAATTTTCTGAACGTCATTTTCCACTAAAGGCTTATAAAGTGCTGCTCTTGTAACACCACCCACACCACCTCTGAGCAGGGTTACAACAGATAAAAACTGCACAACAGAAGATACTATACCGTTATATTCTGATCCAAAACCCGAAATTATCATTCTCGGAAGAATAAACGAACATATCACTGTTACAATTTCCAGAGTCAGCGACGCTATTATGTTATATATAATTTTCTTCTTCATTTTTACTTTTCTTCTAATTTCTTTAATGCGTTGTATGTTCTTTCACAATTATGATTATCACGCAGATCAAAGAATTCTTTTACACGCATTTCATATTCTTCAGGCTGTCGGCACTGATTATCTATCATTTTAAAGATATACTGTCTTATATCGCTGAAATTATCAAAACAAGGACCAAATCCATCTTCCTTATAAGAAAAATAACCTTCAGCATAGTGATTGCTGCGGAATTGCTGCTCATCGAATTGATAATATACTACGGGTTTATTCATATATGCAAAATCAAAATACACACTTGAATAATCTGTAATCATCAGCTTTGACGACATAAGCAGCTTCTGTACATCATAATTATTTTTATCAGCAATAATTATCACATCGTTTTCAAACGCTCTGAACGTCTCAACGAAAGGCTGCAGCTTGTAGTGCATAAAAAAAACAAGCTTATATTGCTTCTGTCTTAGATATCGTATCAGATCGTCGTCCTTTAAAAGCTCCGCATAAGCAAGATAATAATCACTGTTATAGAAGTTTTTCTGGCTGCCATCCAGCCATTTTCTCCACGTCGGCATAACCAATATCTTATCTTCAACAACATGAGGAGTATAAAGATTATCAAATCTTGCTAATCCGACGCATCCGATTGCGTGATCCGGATATCCATAAGTCTCCTTTATAAATTCATATTCTTTCTTTGTACTTGTAACAAAATAATCAATATTACAATTCTGATATGAAAATTCTGCTACTGCAAATTTATCCTTGATTATTCCATGCTGCAAAAAAACTACCTTTTGTTTTTTGTTGCACAGTTTTTGCACCAAATTCAATTCTCTCACGCTGAAATGAAACGGATATGCACCAAATGGCTGTGAATTTATACTGAAGTCTGACGCCAAAAAATAAATACAGTGTTTGAAGCTGTCAGCGTTTATTAAACCCCTGTAATTTTCAATTTTGTATCTATCAGATGAATCAGGTGTAATAACATAAAATACATTTATATTTTTATGGTTTTCTTTGATATACTTGAAGAAATGATAACCATTATCCCGTGCTTCATCTCTTTTTTCACGAATCAGCCATATATTCTGTTTTAAAAGTTTACGCTGAATTGTATGAAGAACAATCCACGCACATATCAATTTAACAAAAAATATAATAAAAGAAAGAATTGTATAAAGCTTATCCTTCATCCGGATTTCTCCTTTTTTCTTTAATTGGAACAATATTGACTTCCCTATTAGCAGTAACCAGTGAATGCGGCGGAATTTCTCCATGTACAACAGTACCGGCACCAATCACCGATCCTTCTCCGATACGCGTTCCCCGAAGAATAGTAACTCCTGCACCTATCCAGCAATTATTCCCTATAATAATCGGAGACTTTTTAAATCCATCTTCTATTCCGTTAATCCCAAAATTATGATCGTGATCATAGAACACCGAATTAGGTCCGACAGCACAATTATCTCCGATCACTATACTATCATGACATACCAAAATACAATTTCTATTGATTGAAACATTATTTCCTATTTCGATTTTCCCTCCATTAACAGCTGCTATATACGCATACTGTTTCATACTGAAGTTTCTGCCTATCTGAACCATTCCCGACTTTGCACTTATTCGCATACGGGATATAAAAGAAGGTATTCCGATAAATGAGATATTTTTACCATATTTTATTTTATAAATACACTTATTTATCAATCCTGATATTTTACTATACATTTTTTTCTCCATGTTTATCAGATCAGCCGGCAATAAGCCGTTTCCGCTGTACGCCGCGTGGAGGCTCTGATTCTGTACAGCTGCCCGGACCGAAGTCCAGGCTTTTTTTTAAAAGATTATGCAGGTACATTCAGCATCTTACCGTCAGCATCAAATTTGTAGTAACCAGCCGGAAGAAGATCGTTTGTCTTGGTAATTCCATAACCTCTGTTTACAACAATCTCACCTGATGTTCTTGCATAGTAGTATGCACCGTCGATAAGCATAAGTCCACCATAAGTTTTTACGGCATCTACATAGTAGAACAGCTTACCAGTTTCATCTGCACAAACACCGTTCTTTATCTCTGGCTCCGGATCAGGATCAGGATCAGGATTTACAACAGGTGCATTCAGCATTTTGCCGTCAGCATCAAACTTGTAGTAACCAGCCGGAAGAAGATCGTTTGTCTTGGTAATTCCATAACCCCTGTTAACAATGATCTCACCTGATGTTCTTGCATAGTAGTATGCGCCGTCGATAAGCATAAGTCCGCCATAAGTTTTTACGCCATCTACATAGTAGAACAACTTACCAGTTTCATCTGCACAAACACCGTTCTTTACCTCTGGCTCTGGATCAGGATCAGGATCAGGATCAGGATTTACAACAGGTACATTCAGCATCTTGCCGTCAGCATCAAACTTGTAGTAACCAGCCGGAAGAAGATCGTTTGTCTTGGTAATTCCATAACCCCTGTTAACAACGATCTCACCTGATGTTCTTGCATAATAGTATGCACCGTCGATAAGTATAAGGCCGCCATAGGTCTTTACTCCATCTACATAGTAGAAGAGCTTGCCGTCTTCTGAAACAATCCCGTTTTTAGGTGCTTCAGGAGGATTCAGCATCTTACCATCTTCTCCAAAAGTATACGCTCTTGCAGGAAGAAGATCATTTGTCTTTGTGATTCCATATGTTTTGCCACATACGATTTCACCAGATGTTCTTGCATAGTAATAATAACCATCAATAAGCATCAGACCACCATAAACTGATTTACCATTCACCACATAAAATGTTCCGTCTACTTCAGAGGTTATTATGCCGTTTGCATCTGTCATTTCCTTGATAAGCTTGCCATCATCAGCAAAATTATAAAGCTTATAACCTTCTTTTATGTTATTACGATTAACAACTATGAAACGGATACCAGTGTATACATAGCTGTCTGTTCCAAAATAGTACTTTTCGCCATCAAGTTCAACCCATTCACGAGTGTGGAACTTCGGACCATAGCTGAGCTTAGTTCCGTTAGCGTCAGTAACCCATACAGGTGACACAAATCCCATTTCATCAGTGTTGTATGTAATACCTGAAACAGTAACTGTTCCTGTCTGAACTTCCTTAGTGGAAGCATCTACATAAATATACTTGCCATCAACATTCTGCCATCCGGAAACTAATTTGCCTGCGATGGAATAATAAAGCTTGCCATTCATCTCAAAGATGCCTGTACTGGAATCATAAATATGTCCGCAGTTTTCGTCAGAGCATACAAACTGTCCGTCAACGAGTTCATAGTCATGACCAGCAGGCTCAAGAACTGTGCCCCAGTCAACGACTGACTTACAGCTCTCGCAGTAAGTTCTGCCAGTGTAGCCGTTTTCGCTGCAGGTAGAAGCCTTATCTTCAAGAACAGTAAGCTCTGCGTCATGAACGTGATAAGGTGAAGAAATTGTTGTAAGCTCAGTTGCAACGTTGATTGAACCACCGAAAGGTAATGTTGTCTTGTCGGCAAGTGAAATTTCACCGTATACAACATCACATTCGATATTTACAACAGGCTTGTTACCCATAGTTGCAGGATCATAATATGTGTTATTTACATAGTTATAACGATCGAATGTCCATACACGAACAGGAATACTTACGAGTGTATTATCAATAGATTTTACCTTAGAAGCGTCAACTGCCTCAACTGTAACTGTGAGGAGCTCTGAAATTTCGTTGTATTCAAAATCAGCTTTGAAGCCGTCTGCAACGATTGCACCTTCTGTTTCCCATACGTTTGCGTTGTTAAGCTTAAGATCAACTGTAAGCTTATTTACATTTGCAAGATCTGCAACGTTGATGTCAACATAATATACAGACTGTGCCTTAGGTGTTTCGCCTGATTCATTATGGCCAGAAATCTCAACCACTGCATCACCGGCAACTGTAAATGTTCTTGTGATCTTCATGGGATTGCCAAGCTCGTCCTTTACTTCAAATGCAACCGTATGTGTACCAGCAGCAAGAGAAGCGTCTTCCTTGGAGGAAAGAACTCCGCCTGCAATTGCAGACTTGATCTCAACGCCGTCAACAATAATCTTACCTGATGTAAGATCAAGTGCGGTATTATCAGAAACAGCAGCAGAGAATGCTATCTTGTTTCCGTTAATAACTGTGTCGTTTTCAAGTGAAACAGCTGTGTCTGATGTTGAATATGTAGGTGCAGCAATTGTAGGAAGCACTCTGTCGTCAACAGCAGAGCTGTAATCGAGAGTAATGTCATCAATGTAGAATGTAATATCTGCCGGGAAAGTAGGCTTTACATAAGTACGGATGAAGGAAGGTGAACGAGAGTTACCTGTATCTGTTGCAACAGGTGTGCAGAGATAATCATACTTTGATATATCTATGGTTGCATAAACCCAGCGAGACTCAGGAATATCTGCATTGGTTGCAGAGTTAAGATTTGTCAGCTTTCCAGTTGCTGCAGAAGTAAACATAAAATGATCCTGTTTGCAGGAATAGGAAATCGCACCTGTTTCTGTATTTACATTCTTAGCGTAAAGCTGAGACTGGAATGAAACACCTGCACTACCGGTCTGGAACGCTTCTTCGGGGATATAGAGCCACATACCAAGAGTTGTAGCCTTCATACCGTTTGCAACGTCACGAAGAACGATCGTATCACCTGTATTGAAAAGTACATTATATGACCAGTTCGCAAATGAAGCGTCAGTATTATCAAGCTTCCATGCAAGAGAGTATTCGCCGTTTCTTACCTGTCCGCCGTCCTCAGAAGTAACTGTAAATGTATCACTGCTGAGATACTCGTTAAACTGGCCAGCAAGAGGATCAGAACCAACAAGAGTATTGTTTACGCCGTTATCCTGACTCCACTTCTTTGCTTCTTCAAAGCCCATGAATCCAGCCTTATCGCCGTCTTCAAAGTCAAAGATAACCTCTGAACCCTTACCGAATTCAATTGCGTAAGTCAGAGCTGTTTCGCCGTAAGTAATTGTTACATCAACGCCTGAAATGTCGGTATTATCAGTAGCAGTAAATCTGAATCCGTCAAGTATACCTGCGTTTGAATCAGAAAGTGTTACTGAAACAGCATTTGTATCATAATACACATTACTTTCACCGATCATAGCAACTATCGGAAGAGTGATAGTTCTGATCTTATCTGCTGTTGAATAAGGAACAACTGTTGAAATTGCTGAAAGCTTAAATACTTCGGGATCAGCAATAGTTATAGTTCTTGTTCCAACAACAGTATCATTTAAGATAACCTTAACATCAACAATTCCTGTTGTACCATTTGATGTGAACACTCCGTTTTCGATTGTACCGAAGGAATCGTCTGATAATGTCCATGTGACATCAGCAGGCATTTCCATAGAGTAACCGTGTGTATCAATTGCTTCTGCACCAAACTCATATGAAGTATTGGGAGCAAAATAATCGTAATCTGCTTCGATATTGATAACATCAAGCTCTCCGGTAGGGGCAACGTTTGATGCTACAAAAATACCATGAGCTGTCGGACGCTGTGCACCATCACAGGGAACAGAACGCATGGTGAATGATTCTTCACCTACACGCTTTGTAAGGAATGTGGATGATCCGCCTCCGTCACAGTTAGCAGCCCACTTACATCCGAGAGCGAGCATTGCTTCGCCTTCTTCGTATGAACTAAATCCAACAGAATTGTTTGCTCCACGTCCGTCATTCATACAAAGAACAAGTGTACCATCTTCCTTAACGCCTACCATTGAACGGGCAGCATCATCATTTCCACGTTTTTCTGTGGTGTTAACAAGTGCACCGTCCTTAACAACCATACCGAATGATACACCTACTGCATGAAGAAGTGTTCCGTCTGCAAGATAGGCATCTACTTCTGCTTTGTTGAATGCCTTTACATCACAGCTGATGTTTCCTTCCGCATCCTTGAATACATACAGGATTGAGGAGGTGTAACCCAAAGCAGCACCGCCAGTTGCTACGTTTTCACCTGCATTACCGATCCACTCACCGTTATAAACCAGAACACGGGGTGAATATGAGCTGTAATACAAGTCAGTATTCATACCACCGACAATGTTGTATCCAAGATTGTCTTCATAATACTTTGCCATTTCGGTAAGCTCCTTATGAGACCAGTTAGCCTCATTTTCCAGATCTTTGTCAATCTGGTAGTATCCCGGAACGATGGATACATCAGGGTTCGACGGGTCAACTTCAATAATGTGAAGTACCTGTCTGCGTGTTCCGGTTGCGTTATTGATAACCATTTCTGATTCCACTGCTGCACCTGGAACAAGAACGTAATCCTTCTTGGAGATTACATTGTAATAACCGTTTGTGCCGAATGTTTCGCTGTCATATACGATATTCGTATCTTCCCAGTTCGCAATTGCTGCGAATGACGACGAAGGTACTACGCTCGCAAGCATAGCAAGTGACACAATTCCGGTTACCACACGTTTTTTGAAATTTCGTGCCATTTTCTCTACTCCTTTTTTAATATTTATACAAGCGCCGCCGGCGTTTATATACTTTTAATGATTGAGAGGTATATTAAAGGCGTCATCCACCTTAAATACTATTGTTACAGCGGCAAAATCCGACTATTTTTCCATTTGCTTCGGAGGAAGTGTTACCCAGTCACCGAAAATCCTATCCCATTCATCGGGATGAAATCTTTCCATGCCACTGCAATGGAAGAATGTCATTTCTCCGAAATAAACTTGTCCGTCAACTTCGTAAAAATCCACACGAAGCTGAGGAGTTCCTTCACTAAGAACAGCGGCTAACCGCTTCATTTCCTCAAAACATTCCGGCTTTTCCGGAGGTATTTCCGCCATTTTATGGTCTATGGTAAAAGGAAGATGATTAAAATCCATATCAAAGAAATCTGCCACAGTATCGCCAGCCGTTCCACGTCCCTGTGTTATATAAAGCACCTTTGGAACACCGCCAAACGTAAAGAACTTATAATCCCTGAGTTCCTTATATTTACTGTCCTCCATATATTTTTCTGCGATAATACGGGGCTTTACATTTTTATACGGCCATTCACGTCCTGTAATGTAATAATTCTGAGCCAGACCTTTCTCGAGATTTTTCTTTACTTTTGAAATATCCATTTTACTCTTATCACGACAGATGTACATTCCCAGTCCGGAATTATGATTGCATTTGATTACAAATTTTTCAGGCAATGAATCAAAGTTGATCTCATCAGGATTATTCCATATACCTATTGTAGGAATAACATATTCTTCACCTATTTTTGAAGCCACATAATCCTTCGCTGCACATTTGTCAACCATAATTGTATATTCAGGACGTTGATCATAAAGCTTCAGCCATTGAAGCTTTTCGGTATAAAGAACAGGCTTTTCAAGATCTAATTTTTTTCTGATTTTAATTTTATACATTCTTGTTATAAAGTCCTTTGAGGGAACATCTGCTTTCATGCCCTTCGCCGAAAAAAACAGAAAGCGATAATCCCGACTAATAACAAACTTAATTAAATTCTTAATCTTCATCAATAAACATTCTCCATATCTATTTCTGATACCATTGTCTTATTGCATTTACATATTTATTTTATTATTCTTTATGCGTCTCGACTTTGTTTTCTGCTCTGACATATATAAATAGCACATAAGGGGAATAATCATAAAAGCCCTATTGAAATATGTTACTCTGAAAGGTTCAGATATTAAGTATATCACAATAAATATACACACTGCAACAGTCTTGTTTTTTTCTTTTAATATACTCATAAAATAATATTTCAGATTCCATATATATGGGAAATAATACAGAACACTACCAACAACACCCAAAGAAAAAAGCATTTCGGCATAATTATTATGCGAATAGGAACCATAGGAACCATTTATACAACGAAAACAATCCAGACCATGTCCAAATATTAACGCCTCATCAACTCTGGAAAATGCCAGTTCACTATATTTAATCCGTGAATCCATTGAACTTTCTTCGTACGTTCCGTTACGGATATAATCAAATAACGGCTCCAGCCTGTATCCGATAAACGAATACAACACATCCGTTTTCATAACCATTACAAGAACTATAATTACACCTAAAACCGCTGCAATTACCTTTATATGAATATATCTTCTATTATGGATGATAAACAACAGAAACATTCCGATAAAAACTGAAATAAACGCACCTCTCGAACCAGTCATCATAATAAAAAATATATAAACCGGTATAAAAAATATAGTTTTCTTCTTCTCAAAAATCAACAGATAAAAAGACCATAAATTTGCGAAAATAGCATAATATGCTGCCGTATTGGCATTGATTCCGTCGATATTCATCCGACCAGAAGATAATACCGAACTTATTCCCGTTAACATACAAAATATACTAAAGAATAAAACCACAACACTGAAAATTTTCATTATTTCATTTATATCGCCAATAAATCTGTAATATTGTGAAAACAGGAAAAAAAATAACAGATTAATAAACAGCGTGACGGTCATAGATCGTGCCACCGTCACATCAATTGAATGTCCTGTAACAATATTGATTACTGACCAGCATGTAACAAGAAGCATACTTACTATAAAGGTATTCAATTTCAGTTCCTGTGCAGAAGTAACGATAAAAATCGTTATGCAAAACAACATCAACATCATCTGCGATATCAGAGTATGTTGAAGAAATAGCTCGCTGAGCAGCCACATTACAAATGTAAAATTTAACAATGCTTTTTCTTTTGATATCATTATTCCACCACTGCTCCACATTTTTTCAGGTAATCTATCCATTCTCCGGCAACTATAACCGAATCTAATTTCTCCTTGATTTTAACAGCCTCATAAGCTATACTTACTGCAAAATCATGATCATCTGCAATTCTGTTCATTGCAGCACTCATTGCTGCTTTGTCGCCCACAGGAACAATCACCCCGTTATTCCCGTTATCTATCAATGCAGAGGCACCGCCGGGACTGCAATCAGCGGCAACTACGGGCATTCCCATAGCCATCGCTTCAATCAAAGCATTCGGCACACCTTCATAATCTGATGAAAGCACAAACATTGATGCACTTTTTATTTCCTCCAGCAAGTTATCTGACACTCCCGGCAGTTCAACTACACCGTAAGGGAGCCTACGGCTATATTCTTCCAATTCACGACGCAGATTACCTTCTCCGTAAATAATCAATTTGTATTCTTTATGCTTCTGATAAAAATCATAAAACGCATCTATGAGAAGTCGAAAATTTTTTTGTGCAACCAGCCTTCCTACACCGACAACTGTTTCGGAACGCTTCCCTGTATATGGCTTCGGAATTCTGCTTATATCCAGAGGATTAGGAAGAATTATACCTTTTCTTTTTATTCTGTCTGAAAAAAAATCTGACGCCTGCTCAGTCTGAAAAATAATACCCTTTGCAAAAGGATAGGTCAATCTCCGCAATAATCTGGTTATTTTTTTATACGGCATCACCCAAGGATCATTACGCTCAGATACTACAACCGGAATTCCTGTACCAAGCAGTGCACCGATAACATAGATCCCTATTTCTTCCGGCATTGAAAGAACTACATCAGGACTGAGTTTTCTTATCAACTTCCGTATACGCTTATATTGCTTAAGCTTATTAACCGCACTATATTCTGAAAGTTTTCCTATCTCATGTATTGCAACACCTTCAGCTATGCTGTAAAAACACGGCTCCTTTTCAAGCAATATAAGATCGCATCTAATTTTCAAATTACTCCATTCCGTAAGCAACTGTGCTATTACACGTTCAGCACCGCCTGATGACATATTTCTTGTAACAATTACAATATGCATTTATATGCCTCCGCCATATTTCGTCTGATACAAAAGATTTTTGTAATAATTAATCAGATTCCCTACTTCATCAGGAATACTATAACCACTTTTTATAATTTTTGAGACAGCAATTTTCCCTTTTGCTTCTCTGTCCGGATTAAAATCATACTCTTTAATATTTTTTATCCAGCATTCTATTCCTTTATCAATTGGCAGGAATGTCAGATTTCCGGTTTTATCTACTTCTGTTGTAATTTTATCTGAAACTATGCAGTGAAGTCCGTTTGTCTGAGCTTCAATTAATGATAACGGTAGACCTTCGTATAAAGATGGCATTAATAATAAATCTGCTGCCGACAAATATTCTTCTACTTTATTTGTAGAACCGACAAAAATAATATTTCTGTCTATGCCCATCTTTCTTGCCTTATCCTTAATTTCATCATACAATATACCATCCCCTATCAATACAAGGGAATAATTATCATTATCTTTAATCAGTTCTTTCATAATATCAAGTAAAAAAGTATGATTTTTTACAGGTAGAAATGAACCTACATGACACAGCACTCTTTTGTTTTCTATGTTATATTTTTTACGCATTAACTGACGTGGTTCCGGGTTGAATCTGAATCTTTCCGTATTCACTCCATTATTTATAACATTGAATTTTTTCTTTCCATACATGAATTTACCTGCATCTGCACCACAAGCCAATCGTCCCGTACACAACATATTGAAAACAGGAGTAAGTACAGAATGAATAAACGGATACTTTGTTTTTGTATTATGAGCGTGCACAATTCTTACTTTGCATCCGCCTAATTTTGATGCCAACAAATCCAATACCGTTGTATGACTGTTTCCGTGAATATGAACGATGTCATATTTTCCATCCCGCACAATTTTCATCACCGAAGTAATATAGCGTATTATCTTTTTAAAAGAACGCTGAACAATAAAATATTTACTTTCATTATTTTTAAATATCCCGATATATAGTTGTCCAAGTTTTCCAATAGAAATAAAATCCATCTGAACATTCGGGTGATCAATATTTTCATATATATTCAAAACAACAGATGTCATGCCTTC
The DNA here is from genome assembly GCA_045587105.1 of Ruminococcus sp. Taxonomy (GTDB): domain Bacteria; phylum Bacillota; class Clostridia; order Oscillospirales; family Ruminococcaceae; genus Ruminococcus. The sequence continues at coordinate 34,766 of JAZNBR010000036.1, read as the reverse complement.
TTTATCGTATGGTGTTGTTTTTATAACCAGAATTTTCATTATTTTCACAGCTTTCATATATGTGTGTAAATTTTTACTTCAAATCGCCTGTTTCCTCAAACGGTCTGTCGAACTTCATTTGTTCCAATATCTTGGCATCAACTAACGATCTGTACCACCGATGGTACATCCAATGAAATACAAATCCCTCTTTCCCATCAAGAAATCCAAGTTTAAAGACATAATAGTATACAAAAAGCATCCAGCTTCTAACAAACAACGGAAACTTGTAATAAATCCCGTATTTTTTCATTCGCACTGATGAAATGTTTTTATCATTATCCACGTTAATTCCGACATTTTTTTTATTTCTGACAAATTCGACATAATCCTGCATTTCCCTTGTTGCATACCAGTTCATTTTATTTATCCAATGCGTCATATCTTTAAAATCGTAATGAATAAAACGTTCTTTTGCTGAAATTGACCTTCCTTTAGACAGTATCGTATGTTCATCCATTTTTCTGTCCTCAATCCTGCCTATACCAGTTTTAAAAAGCATCAATTTTCTTTTATTGTGGGCACCATGCTTGATTTTTCGTCCCATGAAATATAACCATGCTTCCATTGTAACACCATTTACGTTATCCTTATCATGTTTTTTCATAATTAAAGATAATTCATTACATAATTCAGGAGTCAGTCTCTCATCTGCATCAAGTCTGAATGTCCATTTTGTATTAATATTTACATTATCAATTCCCCAATTAAATTGTTTCGCATAATTTTCAAATCTGTGTATATAAACTTCAGCTCCCATTTTCTTGGCTATATCACAAGTTTTATCTGTACTTCCGCTATCAATTACAACAACTCTTTTAGCAAAACCTTTTATCGACTTCAGACAATTCGGGAGATTTATCTCCTCATTCTTTGTTAAGATTATAAATGTTACATCCTCCATAGTTTTTCTCCATTTTCTATTTTTCTGTTTCAATAATACTATGATTCAAAGAAACATTTCTATATTCTTCTTTATATTCACTAAAGCCCATATCATACGCCAAATTACCAAAAGCCTTATCAACAATACCAGTAGCCAAACCTATAATACGCAAAGGCAATGTACATCCCTTTATAAAAACAATACGCTTTCCATGTTGAGCTGCAATCATTTTCACAAGTTCACTTGTATTTGAATATTCAGCATTCTGAGGCCAGAATGTTCCTCTCTCCTCATTTTCAATCATCAGCCTAACAAATTCGCATAAATTATCTATGTAAAGCATTGAACGACAATTCTTTACATAGGGAAATATAGGCATTTTTTGAGCAAGCTTTGACATGAGAGGGTAATTTCCTTTACTTCCTTTACCATAAATCATTGGCGGACGAAGTATAACCACCTTAAAATTCTTATCTTCAAGCTTACGCAGACCATTTTCTGCTTTAACCTTACTATCACCATAACAATTAACAGGATTAACAGGGGTATCTTTAGTAATCATTTTCATCTTGCCTATTGGAGCACTATCGCCATAAACAATAGCACTGCTCATAAAAATGAACTGTTTTACACCTGATTTCTTCGCTTTTATCGCCGCCTGAATTGTTAGTTTGGTATTGACGTCATAGTAAAGTTTAGCCTTTTCGCTACTGATTTTTCCATTGTCAGAGTGAGCAATGCCTGCAACATGATATACTGAATCATATCCAGTAAAGTTATATTTTTTCCAGCTGTCGCCAATCATATCTACAATATCTATCTGATATCTATGAGGCCATTTCTCAAGATACTTTTCAAATGAATTGCCTATATAACTATCAGCACCTGTTATCAGTATTCTTTTCATAAATATTTTGCCTTTTCAAGTTCCTTAGCTACCTGACCTGTACCGCCCTCAACGACGCCTTTACTTTTAAGTACTGCTGACACTGAAGCTACAAACACCTTAACATCCATAAGCATTCCTGCTAAACTCGATTTTTTTAAGGCATTTGCATATTCGCCGTCAAGTTTAGCTTTGACAGGAATCTCAAGCTCATCTCTGCCACTGATCTGAGCAAGACCGGTAAGTCCAGGTTTCACATTATTTGCACCGTACTTTTCTCTTTCTGATGTTAGCAAATCCTGATTCCAAAGACTGGGACGCGGACCGATAACAGACATATTTCCCACATATATATCCCATATCTGCGGAAGTTCGTCGAGACTGTATTTTCTGATAAATCGACCTGTTTTCGTGATATATTGATCAGGATTATCAAGCATATGTGTAGGCACATCGTGAGGTGTACACATTTTCATAGATCTGAATTTATGTAACATGAAATATTCTTTGTTCTGCCCCACTCTTTTCTGAGTAAAAAAAACTGGTCCCGGATCTTCAACTTTTATCGAAAGAGCTGTTACAGCAAAAACAGGACTTAAAGCAATAAGTCCACTGAATGACAAAATAATATCAATCACACGTTTTAAATACTTTTCGTAAACAGTAGGAATATATTCTGTTTTGCCTATTGCTTCAAGATGACCATGAATACCATCTGCGTTAATCGGATCATTATCATCTTCTACAAGCACAACCCTTTTACCCTCCATCTTGTTCTGTTCTTCTGGTTTATCTGCATACACGGACTTTGGATGTAGCTTTTTAGCAATATATCGCGTCACTATAAACGTTGTTCCAACTGCAATACTTGTAAAAGCAGCTGTTTTTTTCCAATTTTTAATCAATTTTTCTCCCTCATTGATATCTATATATTATTCCATAATCTGACCGCAATCAGATTTTGTATCAGAGTCTATGTTAATTGTCCCACTGTTCAGATGGTATCTATCATCATTAATTGAGATATAGTTAATAATAGTAATAGTACCAGCAGAAATAATGCGACCTGCTCTGATATTCACTTCATTGCCCTGCTCCAAGAATTAACATTATTATCAACATAAGACACATCCCTTAAAAATGAAACTCTTTTTATTCATACCTCACATCTTCGCAAGACATAACGGCATAGCAATGTCACCTTTTATTTGTGTTACAAAATTCAATGTTTTACAAAAAGAGACATACGCATAAATTATTATGCAAAATCGGACATAGCCCTATTTAATTGATATACACACATACTTTAAAACTATATATAATTATATCACTTATTATGATATTTGTCAACGGATAACAACCAAAACAATAAAAAAATCAATAAGAAAATCAAAAAAATTGAATATTTTTTACAATACAACAAAAAACAAATATTCGAGGAGAGCGTAATAAAAATGATTAAAAACATTTAAAAGAGAAAAGATAGAAAAGTGGATTTCAATAACATCGACTATAAAGCAACTGTTGGTTCGGCTTTCCGCAGAAGCAAAAGCGGAATGCCGTTTGCTATGCTTGCTTTCTCTTGAAAGCAATTTTTTGACCTGATTTTCAGCATTTTTTTAAGATAGTGCCCTCATAATGCCCTAAAGGTATTTGAATAAAAAAATAAACACATTCCCTTATCGAGAATGTGCCTATTTTACGCTGTTTGCATGGAGCTGATGATCGGACTTGAACCGACGACCTACGCCTTACCAAGGCGTTGCGCTACCGACTGTGCCACATCAGCAATCAACAGATAATATTATACATTAAAATTCTTTTCATGTCAAGAGAATAATGATTATTTTTTTATGTTAACCAATTATATATAAATTGTTACCTATCAGCGATAACTTTTAATCATTAGACTGACAGCCTGTCTGAGATTATTGACAGGCGAACTTTTGCATCCAGCTCTACCGATTAACTAACGCCTGTCAGCTGATTGCTGCAATAATCAATCAATCATTTCTTGACGAATTAAGAAATCTATGATATAATAATGTCAATATAAGTAGAAAAGGAATAAAAAAATGAACGCATTAGAAACTGTTATAATGATAACTGCCATTGCCGGTGTCGGTGGAACCGGAATCGGCGGACTTATAGGAATTTTATTCAGGCGTGATTCCGAACATTCTGTGAGTCTGCTTCTCAGCTTTGCAGCCGGTGTTATGCTCAGTGTTGTTTGTCTTGACCTTCTGACCGAAGCCATTGAACAGAATCCTTCTTCAAAATCGCACGTCATGCTTGTTGCCGGAACACTTCTTGCCGGATTCGCAGTAATATACCTCCTGAACTACTGGATTGACAGATCAACTAACAAAGAAGTAAGTCACATAGACAAGAATCATCCCAAAACAGCTGATCAGCTTTCAGAACTCATACACAGTGATCATTATGAGGTGCATAAGGAGCAGAAAAGTCATCTCCTTATTGCCGGAATCGTCATGGCGTGTGCAATCGCCCTCCACAATATGCCGGAAGGAATGGTTATAGGAGCATCTCATGTCGATAATTCAGCTGAAGGTTCTTCTGTTTTTTCAGGAAGTATGATTCTTGCAATTGTAATCGGATTACACAATATTCCTGAGGGAATGTCGGTTGCTGTTCCGCTTATATCAGGAGGAATGAATAAAGTCAAGGCTGTTTTACTTACAGCTGTAACCGGTGCACCCACAATAATCGGAGCTATAATAGGATATTCAATTGGCTCTTTAGGTCCTGTAAGTCTGGCGATATCCCTCAGCTTCGCAAGTGGAGCAATGCTGTATGTGGTATTCGGAGAGCTTCTTCCGGAAGCTATACTCATGTGGCGTTCAAAGGTTCCAGCTTTCGGAATGCTGGTAGGCGTTCTTACAGGTATGATAATAATCTTTATTTAACATAAAAGCCTGTTCTGAGATGTTTGTCCGGAGCAGGCTTTTCATGTATATTCATTAATTAAACGGAACGTTTTCTCATATCGTTCGTAGTCCGTTTCGCAGCCGGTAATTACTGATATATATGTAAGTCCGTTTGTTTCAAAAACAGAGATCAGGCAATTTCCGGCATTTACAGTGGAGCCGGTTTTTAATCCGGTTACATTTTTACTGTAAAACTCACTGTACGGATCAAGAAGCTTATTTGAATTATGCCATGTAAAAACTTCTCCCGAGATAATTGTGACCTTTTTTTCACAGCACGACGCCGCTTCACGAATCTCAGGCAGAGTCATCGCATATCGTGCAAGAATACACAGATCATAAGCGGTAGTATACTGTTCACTATTATCCCAGCCATCCGGATTTACAAAATAACTGTTTTTCATTCCAAGCTCTGACGCCAAATCGTTCATAAGCTCACAGAATCGCTCCGAAGCCTGATAATCAGTCATATATGTTTCGGGAAAACATTTTCTTGCAGTATTCACAGCAAGAGTATAGGCGGCATCATTTCCGGAAGCCATTATCATACCGGTTATAAGCTGTTCGGCAGTAAACTGTTGTCCCTGATTGATATAACACAGGCTTGAATCCGGCTGTACAAGAAGCTGTTCTGAGCCAACTGTAAAAATAGTATCCGGAGATATATATTTCAGCACTGTACACGCAGTAAGAAGCTTTGTCAGACTTGCAGGTGCTATTAATTTACCGATATCCTGACTGTAAAGGATTTCATCTCTTTCAGGACAATATAACATAGCAGCTGAACATCCCGATATCCTCTCACGAGGAATAACAGATACCTTTACAGAAGGAGCAGTTGTTGCTGCTGTTGATATCGTCGTAGCTTCTGTTGTTATTTCAATTGGAACGTGCTGAACATGAACTGACTCCATACTTTTCTTTGTAATGGAAATAGATACTGAAATAATGATTCCGATGACAAATGCGATAATAACTACTTTTCCGCGTCGGGTAATTCTGTATTTCATTTGAAATGACCTGCCGGATGGAATATAAACGCTTCATTTTCGCCGCAGACAAATTCAAAAAAATGTTCTGCTGTTCCGAAGGTACAGAAAAATTCTCCATTAAAACTATCCGGATATATACCAAGACCATTACGCTCAAAGGTCATGCGGAAACTCTCAGTTTTTTCGGAATAATAAGCTGATTTTATTTCTGCAATGATAGTTTTAAGTTCCTTGATTCTTTCCTTCTCCTCAGATGAATAGTTATCATTCTTATTACTTGTTATTTCTTCAAGCTCAGCTATTATTTCAGCCAGAGTGTTACCATTATATTCCCAGTGATTCATTTCGTTTTCATCTATTGAACATGAAAAATCAACACAGACCGCAAAAATCGCCTGCTGATTCGTATTTTCATCCATGATATGCTGTAATGCAGGATTTATTTTTACAGTTCCAAGCGGAACTGTCTCAGAAAATTGTATACCTTTAAGATTGTTTTCTCCCCATACAACATCTTCATTTTCAAGCCAGCATTCAAACTGTACAGAAGATAAATCCATCTTATCATAATTATTTTCTATCCCATCATATTTATCGCAATCCGGAATATCAGAACTCAGAGAAGGCAATTGCAGCTCGTCACATATATTTGTATTTTCTTCTGCGGATGTAGATGTTTTTGTAATCTCATATGAAAATGAAAGTTCTTCTGTATCAGAAGCAGTTGGTAGTATGGAATCAGTTACTGAGATTGTCGATGAAACGCTTTCCTCTGTTATTTCATTCCGTGAAACTTCTATATTTGATGTAACACATTCTGTATCATCTGCCAAAATAATATCAGAATTTTTTCCAATTTCACACATATTCTCAGGTCCCGAATCATGCACCAGAATAGTAAGTCCTGCTGCAAGAATTAGCATTGCCGCAGCGGCACATATTCTTCTGACATTTGCTCCCTTATATGTTTGAAAGGCTTCCGCTTCGTTAATAAGATCATCATCAATTTCATTTATTCCGCATAGAATATCATCGGATTTCATTTATATATCCCTCCTTTCTCAGAAACTCCTTTAATTTATTTCTTGTCCTGAAAAGATGTACTGCTGCATTTTTTTCGCTTATACCGAATCTCTCCGCAATTTCCGCAATTGAATCACAATACCAGTATCGTCTGACAAACATCAGGCGGCTTTTTTCTTTTTCTGAACGAAGAAATCTGCTGATCACCGTGCCAAGCATTGAATAATCAACACTTTCCTCTGTGTTGACGTTACTCGGTATACAGTCTGCAAGCTCATCAAGAGACACCGAAAATTCAGGTCTGCGTTTCTGTGCAGTATTATATCCGAATCGGTTCACAGCAGTATTTTTCACAAGTCTGCAAAGATATAATCGGAGATCGGTAATAACCTTTGGCGGTACAGAATCCCATACACTAAAGTATGCTTCACTGACACATTCTTCAATATCCTCATGCTGTGAAAGGATTCTGCCTGCAATATGTAAACAGATCTTTTCATATTTCTTTTTCATTTCTGAAATTGCACGTTCATCCCGCATATTCAATAATTCTATGATTTCACTGTCTTCCATTTATCCGCCTCCTTTTTGAATTTATATATTTCTCTTTATATTAAGACAAAAAACACCTGTTAAATATTACACATTTAATATCAAGTTTAACATACCAGCACAAAATTGTCTATGTAGAATATTCGTATTTTGTGCAGAATTATGTATTTATACAAAAAATAACCTGAAAGTATTACTCTCAGGTTCAGCTTAGAAGAAAAACTCTAACCAGAATCGTTTTTTGGAGACAAAGTGAGAGCAGTACCGCAATTAATGCGATACTGCTCTATTTGTTTCTTTATACATTGTTTAATTAATATGCTTCGTCATTCAGTTCTGACAGTAAATTATACATTCCATCCTCTGAAAGCACTCCTCGTTTCAGGTCGGATGGAATTTCTCCCCGTTCATCAGCCTCATAATCTGAGAGCCACTGACCGCTTTCGTAATATGTAACAAGTTCATCAAGCACCGCATTTAAAGGAAAATCACTGCATACATTTAATCCTTCTTTTAATGCCCTGCGTATCATATCAAAATATAACTCCATTCGCATAATCCGTCTGATAATTGTTTCAGATGAACGCATTGATTTCACATCCTTGATATATTCTGTATTCCACAATATCATTCCTCAAGATAGGTGACATAATCGGAATTATAGTATTCCCAGCTGTCAGCGGGAACAAGTCCTTCTCCGTAATCAACAAAATTGTTTCTTACTGAAAAATCACTGTACCAGCCGTCTACCACATACATACGACGACTTGTATCTACCGCACCATAAGGCTGATCCATATAAAGGGTATTATCAGTAAATTTACAGTGATATCCCCATTCCTCAACCTGAAGGTGCAGTTCAAATGCTGCAACTATATTCTTATTTCCATTACGAAAACCTGTGTTATCATGAACATAGACGTCGTTGCCGGCTATATCAATAAAGCTTCCTGCATAATTAGCACCTGTCATGCCATCTCCGTAAAAGGTACAATTCATGATTTCTGTTCCGGTTGTATATTCCTTGACATCAACGTGTTCTGCCGCAACATTCCTGAAAATACACCCGTCAACGGTATTATTGTCGCATTTATAATCAAAGCCTGTTGTGGATTTGGCACTGCCTATATATACTCCTTCACCATATCCGGGAGTTACCAGTCCTGTATCGTGTATATATGTATCCTTCACCAGACAATCGGAGCTTCCGTCACGAAGTGCAATTGCTTCTGAGCCTGTATTATACACTTCGCAATTTCGTATAATTGAATGGTTTGAATTATCAAGAACAATGCCCTTCTGTGATGTAGTTATCTTCAGATTTTCAAGAATCCAGTAATCGCCTTTGATCTGTATTACATAACCATTAGCTGTATCTTTTCCTGTAATAACGGGCGGATCATCCGGATCTGCAGCTGTCAGCGTTATGGGAGCTTCTTCTGTCCCCTCAGCGGAAGTATCAATTTTCTGTGCTCCCTGATATATCGTGTAGTCATACGTTCCGCCTGCAACACGAATAACATCACCCGGCTTTGCACCACGCATTGCAATGAAAAGCTCCTCTACCGTTGAAACGTCCACATAATTCTTCGTTGATGCGGAAAGAAGCTCACGTCTCATCAGACACAAATCAAAAGAATCAAGAATATCATCCTTAAGGAAATCGGAAGCCTGCCAGTATTCAGGAACTGTACCTGTATTCTGCAATATCCAGTCCTGCAATATAACCAGATCTGCGATATTAAAATAACCGTCAGAATTAAGATCGCCTTTCTTTACAGATTTTTCTGAACCAGTTTCATTTGTATCAGAAAACAGTGAAACATCATCTCTTGCAGATACATGGTCTGTAACTGTTGAAGAAAAAGACGATACAGCAAGCAATACTGATATAATTTGTTTTTTCATGTAGATCACTCCTGTTTATGCAAATATCAGATTATGGAATAATCTGCAATATAACGAATATATTGTAGATATAAAATACTTTCAGGTGGTGTGAAATGAAGAATATCAAATGGACAGAATTATTGATTTTTATTATCGGAACTGAGCTTGTCGGTGTACTGTCAAGCCTGTTTTCAGGGGATTTCTCCGCTTTTTACAATGAGCTTGTAAGACCTCCGCTTTCCCCTCCGGGTTTTATTTTCCCGATTGTGTGGACTATTCTTTATGCTCTTATGGGAATATCAGCTTATCTGATATTCGTTTCTGACTCCGATACCGATATCGGAGAAAAAAAGAACGCTCTTATTCTTTATTCGGTACAGCTGTTTGTCAATTTCATGTGGAGCATTGTATTTTTCGGGCTCGAAAATATCGCAGCGGCAGCAGTAGTTCTTATTCTTCTTATAATTCTCGTGATAATTATGATACTGAGATTCAAAAAAATAGAACCTCTTGCCGGATACATAAATATTCCCTATCTGATCTGGATATTATTTGCTTTATACCTTAATATCGGTTTTCTTATCCTGAACTGAGTTCTTCATCAGTTGAAGAATCAACCGTGACGTATTCACAGATTTCTTCTATCTGATATGGCTCAAGTATTTCAGCGTAATATATTTCGTACGGGTGCGAATATTTTCCGATAGTTTCACGCAATTCAATTATTTTTACAGCATACTCCTCAGAAATATAAGGAAGAAGCATAAGAAGTTCTTTATCTGCCGTATTAAGATCTATTGGTATTACATCTTCAAGGCTGACTTCTTCATCCTCAATTATTTCATGAGACGACGTACCCTCAACTTCATACGGAATTTCAGTGTTTTCTTCTGTTTCAATAATTATTTCCTCATCATATACCGGATTATCAACGTAAATTTTATCACATATTTTTGAAAAGATTCCGTCGCCGATTCCACTTACAAGCATAATTTCTTCAATATTATGGAAACCACCGTAATTCTCACGATATATAATTATATTTTCAGCAAGAATATCGCCAATATCAGGCAGTTTTACAAGTTCATCATGATCGGCAGTATTGATATTTATGTAAAGAGGCTCCGCTATTTCAGATATCATTTCTGTAACAATAACAGTTTCACTTACCGTTGTCGTTCGGAAAGCCGTATTCTTTTTGGGATTTGTCACAGATATTGTAGTATACTCTGCACCAATAACAATTGTTGTAGTGTTTACAGAACGTGTAATAGTAATATATTCAGTCTGCGTTTGCTTATTTCGCTGACAAATAGAAGCGAAAGCAATAAATCCGATAAGAACAAGACATATAATAGCAACAGTCAGCTTATTCTTATTCATAAGTCAGACAACTCTTTTCGTTAAGCATATCATCAGCCTATTTGTATACTTTGTACTCAAATATCTTAAATACGCTATATTTTTTGTCTTTTTTGTATTATAACATATTGTAAAATAAGTGTCAAGAGTATATCGACCTTTAAGATAAAATAAAATCTTTTCATTTAAAAGAGCAGTTCATGACTGCTCTTTTTCTTCTATTTGATTATAAATCTGTATCAGAGCAGTTTTTCCCACTCTGACTCCCTGAATCCTACAAGAACACTTTCTCCGATTATCAGAAGAGGTCTTTTTACCAGCATACCGTCCCCTGCAAGAAGTCTCAGCTTTTCTTCATCCGTCATATCGTCAAGCTTATCCTTAAGATTCATAGAACGATAAAGGAGACCGCTTGTATTGAAAAATCTTTTCAGTGGAAGTCCGGATTTCTCGTACCATTCCTTAAGCTCATCGTAAGATGGATTTTCTTCCTTTATGTTTCTCAGAGAATACTCAACACCCTTTGATTCAAGCCACTTTTCTGCTTTTTTGCAGGTTGTACATTTCGGATAGCATATAAATTTCATTGATTTACCTCCTGTTTATTTTTTATTCAGAATTTCCTGTGCCTGTGCGAGAGTATCCGGATCAGGCTCCCTGAACCTTTCTCCCTTTGAATTATCACAGATATTCATGTAATCGCAGAATCTGCACGGACTGTTTTTACCAAGCACAAGCGGTACTGCCTCTGCATTTCCATCAAGAAGCTCCTCTGCCATTTCTCGCAGCTTATCGTATGTAAAGTCCCGAAGCTCCATAATACCTTCTCTTGAAATACACGACGAATTCGCAGTCGGATCGCCTGATTTTTTTAGCTTTACGGGAATATAATTACCGGCTATACCTTTTTCCATTGCATCAAGCACTGATGTATCGCTTAGTACAAGTCCGCTTGTCTTAAGTGAAGATTCGAGTTTCTCACTGTTAAAACTGTCAATTTTCCTGTTTTCCGGCGAAAAATCCTGTATCTGAACAGGCGAATACAATACTCCGGCAGGCTGATAATCTTCATATACACCGCCTTCATCCGTAGCAGAAAAGAGATATAGCAGCATCTGGAGATTAATTCCGCCGGCAAGTGTTTCAGCTGTAATATCCTTCTGACTGCTCTTATAATCAACAATCCTGAGATACTTTTCATCTCCTATTGTACATACATCGGCTCTGTCAACCTGTCCGCCGAATTTAAGCCGGTATTTTCCGCCGAAATCAAGTGATATTGAACGATGATTCCTCAGATCAAGCTCGTATGCGTGCGGAACAAAATCAGACGCCATAAGTGATTGCTGTGTATGTATAAAAACATTTGTCAGACGCTCTGTTATTTTTTTGAATTTCAGATCTGATTTCGGATCTCTTAGAAAATCTCCGGCAAGTCTTTCACATCTGAATTTATCGGCACACTCACTTATTGCTTTATCAAGATCGTCATAAGTCATACTTATGAATTTTTCCTTTGAACGAGAAGCAAGTATATTATTGAAGCACGCATGAAAAAGATCACCGGCAGTTATTGCATCCAGCTCAATTTTTTCATTCTTGAAAAGACGAAGACATTTATTACAGAAAAATTGAAAATGACAATTATTAAATTCCTCAAAGCTTGATGGTGAAATCATAAGAGGAGTAAAGCTTTTCAGCTTCTCCATTATCGTCCTGTCAATTGTAAAATTCTGCTTATATGAGCTTCTGCTGAGTACATACGATATTCTGCTCTTATATGTATCGTCAGTACAAAGAACATGATTCAGAGAGGCAGCTTCAGTACTGTCTGCGGCTCTGTTCTGCATATAATGATAAAAAGCTGAGTGCATCGTTACCGCATAGAAATGAGGCGGCAGATCATCTGCTCTGAGAAGTATTTTTTTATCATTAAACATCGAAATGATATTACCAACCACCTGAGCCGGATATTTCGCCTGACCTGAGAGATCTGAAAGCGGATATGTGATATAAAGCTTCTCGGATGCCGCTGACAACGACTTATACACCACCAGTCTTTCAGAAGCAATAAGATCTGAAAGAGGTCTGGAAATCTCAATTCCGTTTTTAGAAAGCTTAAGTTTGTCAGATTCGGAAAACAAGCCGTGAACATTGACAAAATTCGGGAAGCTTCCGTCATTCGCTCCGATAACAAATACAACCCTCGGAGCATTAAGTCGTGCTGTCCGTGCTGATGCCGCGATTACAGCGTCAAGCGTCTGAGGCGGTACTGAATATTTGATCCTGCTTATCATTGATCTTATTATCTTAGCAAGCTCACTGAACGATATTTCCTTATCTCCAAGAGTACTGCTTATACTGTCGAGAATATCAATAAGACATCCCCAGAGACGCTTAAGTTCGGAAGCTTCAAAATCAAGATTCTGCTTTATAAGATTTCCCATAAGTTTTCCGGTATTTCGTTCAGCACCACAATCCAATATGTATTCATACAGCAGATGCGAAGCCTTTTTTGCTGTAAGATTTCTTCCGATCCTTTTTTTAAGCTTTAACACCGGAACAATAAAGGTACGCCTTATTTCTTCAAGCTTTTCAAGATCAGGATCCTCAGCCATGAACGGAGAACACCAGACGTCGCCGTCAATACTCCATTTATAGCAGTAATTTTCAAGCAGAGAAACATCTGTGAGCGAAAGATCAAGTATTCCGCTTTTCATCATTCTGAAAATGTGTTCGGTTTTCATTTTAACTGACGTCAGCAGACTGAGCAGCGATGTAAAAAACACCATTATCGCCGTATGATTAACAGGCTGTTCTGCACTCAGAAAATATGGGATATCATATCTTCGGAAGGCTCCCTTCAAAATGCCGGCGTAGGCTGTAATATCATTTGAAATAACAGCAATATCACGATAATGCAGTGTACTGTCATCATGAATAAGATGCCTGATTACGGCACATATATACTCTGCTTCATCATACATATCCCTTGCTTCAAAAATACGGATATTATCCGGCTCAGGAACATTTTCGGCGTTATTCGGAAGATTTCTCAATATATTTTTGCTCAGAAATTTAAGCTCTGGATTTCTGAATCTGTAACTTTCCGGACATACCGTAACATGGTATTCTCTGTTAAGATCAGAACATATTCCCGAAATACGTCTGAATGTACTATTTACTGTTTCAAAAAGTGTAAATTCTCCGGCACTTACGTCGTCAGTACGAAGAACTATCGTGACATTTTCTGCGTGTTCCAGAATTACTCTCAGCATTGTAAGCTGATCTCCGGTGAAGCTTTCAAATTCGTCAATGTATACGTTTTTACCCTTAAACCAGTCATTTGCAGCTGCCACTGCAGAAGCTTCCTTAATGTTGTCAAGATTATTCTTGAAACCATATTCCTTCATCAGACGCTCATATTCGAGATAAATCATAGAGATATCTGAAATCTTATCTGTCAGTCGTTTATCGTCTGTAACCGCTGAAACAGACAGCTTTTCAGGCGGAATTCCGGAACGCTTCATATCACTTATCAGATTCAGGATTTCTTCTGCAAAACCACTCTGAGAGCTTCTTGTACGGAAGTATGTCAATGCCTCAGGCATATTTCTCACTGAATTTACTGCCTGATATATCATTATCATCTGAGCAAGATCATCAGCGTATTCACCAGTACGATTCAGTTCGCCATAAAACTGGAAAAGCTGTCTTGAAAGACCTGTAAATGTAGTAGAAAGAAGCTCGTTGAATCTGTCAGCTCCAAGATAAAAATACAATGTCTTATCAAATTCATGTGAAAACTGTTCCGGAACTATTATACAGATATCCCCGTTGTCTGACTTGATTTTTTCAAACATCTTAGTAGTTTTTCCGCTTCCAGCTTCGCCTGTTATAAATTCTACCATAGAACCTCCAAACATAGCAAAACCGTACATCTGGCACTGCCGGCTGTACGGATCTGCATATAATTTTAATTAATAACCATTCAAATGAACATCTTTCATTATCTGAGGATATGTATCGTAGCAGTAATTACACAGTACATTACCCTGTATTCCGTCTATATTTCCTTCATTAGAATACTGCCACATTCCATAGAATTTTGAAAATACCGGTGCAGTTTCTGAATAGTTAAAAATCCATACTGCGTATTTTTCAAATATGGAACTATCTAAACGATACTTCAGAAAACTTTCACTGCCCATAATACCGATAAAGTATCCCTTTGACTGAACGTATGAACAGAACGCATCCAAAACTGCTGTTGTTTCCGAATTACTCAGACCTCTGCATACGGATTCATCAAGCTCTACATAAAGAGGGTATTCAAACTTGTGTCCGTCAACAAACTTACAGAAAAGCTGTGCTTCCTGAACAGCCTCTTCAGGAGACTGGGCGTAACTGTACCAGTAGGCTCCTACATCAAGACCTGCTGCCTTTGCATTAGTGTAATTCTGTTCAAAGTAATAATCTTTCTGTGTTTCATATTTTCCGTAACCTGCACGGATAATAGCAAAATCAATATTTTGTGCTGCAACTTTAACCCAGTCAATTTCACCGTTCCACGCAGAAACATCAATACCTCTTGTTTCAATAATCTGCTCAATGTATGATGGAGGATCAACGGGCGTTTCTACGGGCGGTTCAACAGGAGTCTGTGTTGAAACATCATTCTTTCTTCCTGTGATTATGTAGGGATAATCAACATAACAGCGGTCAAGATCAAGATTTTCTGTGAAAATACCTTCAACCTGCGAACCACAGCCATCACTGTCATACTGCCACATCTGGTATTCATGCTCGAAAGCAGGTGATGAAACACCATACTCAGCTACCCATACATCATATTTATCAAAAATAAAGTCATATACCTTTGTATTGAGGAATGAACGATAGCTGTAAATTCCTACATAGTAGCCTCTTTCCTGTAAACGTGAACAGAAAGCATCAATAATAGCAGTAACCTCCGCTTCGCTGTAATTAAGGTACATTTCTTCCTCTATATCAAAATAAACCGGATACTGGAAATCATAATCCTTAATGATCTCGTAGCAGGCATCTGCCTCTTTATATGCATCTTCAACATCAACAGCATAGCTGTACCAGTAGGTTCCAATATCAAGACCGACCGACTGTGCTCCAGCCATATTCTGAACAAAGTAATCATCAATCTGTGATACTTCTCTGCCGTATCCTGCACGAATTATTGCGAAATCAACTCCACTGTTCTTAACCCCACGCCAGTCAACATAACCCTGAGCCTCAGAAACATCAATGCCCCATGATTCACGATATATATTGTACGTTGGATTTCCAGCTTCAATATGAGCCTGATATATATCAAAGACATTGAACACTTCTCCGGATAATTCAACAGAATTATGCTCACGGTCTTTACTTTCAGATGAAATCGTGTTATAATTATTTGAAGAGGTACTCTCAGCATAAGCGGGCGTACTCATTACAGACCCAGTAAGCACTATTGAAAGCATTGCTGAAAGAACCTGATTATACTTTATCATAATATTCAGCTCCAGTTCTTCAATATTAATGTTATATTTCCAGAATAAATTATTTAAATAATTTCCGGATATCGCCAACATATATGCATTATACACCATAATTCACAATTTTTCAATAGTTTTTAATAAACTTTTTTTGCAGAGTATAAAATTCATAGAAAGTAACTATATACCAAACAAAATTTCTGTATATTTTGCACACATACAAATTTTAACACAAGAGGGTGAAAAAATGAAGACTTTTTTAATAAACAGCAATGACAGCGGACAAAGAGTAGATAAATTCATTACAAAAGCCATGCCACAGCTTCCGAAAAGCATGATGTACAAGCTCATCCGCAAGAAGGATATAAAAATCAACGGAAAACGATGTGAAATCTCAACTATCCTACATGAAGGTGATACTGTCACGGTATACGTTAAAGATGAACTCGCCGCTGTAAAATCCCACGATAACAGCTTCATAAAGGCTTCATCATCACTTGATATAATCTACGAGGATGAGAATATCATCGTTGTTTTCAAACCTGCCGGCATTGATTCCCATTCGGGAAGCGGCAGTAGTGATACACTTATAAACAGAATCAAGCACTATCTTTTTAATAAAAAAGAATATCTGCCTGAAAAGGAAAGTTCATTTGCTCCTGCATTATGCAGCCGTCTTGACAGGAATACCTCCGGAATCGTTACAGCCGCAAAAAACGCTGCTGCTCTGCGCGAAATCAATTCAGCTATCAAAAACGGACATATCAGGAAAATATACAGATGTATAACCATTTCCCGACCGCCAAAAAAGAGTGATATAATTTCTGCTTATCACAAAAAAGATGATGATAAAAATATCGTTCTTATCTCTGACACTCACAAAAATGGCTATAAACCTATAAAAACTGGTTACAGTATCCTTGACGTAAAAAACGGACTTTCGCTTCTGGAAGTAACCTTATTTACCGGCAGAACACATCAGATAAGAGCACATCTCTCACATATCGGTTCTCCCCTGCTCGGCGACGGAAAATACGGTAATTCATCTTTAAACAGACAATTCGGGATATTTTCTCAGCAGCTCTGTGCTTCTGCACTTGAATTCCGATTTCCGGAAGCATCCCCGCTTTGCTATCTCAATAAAATTAAAATCTCAGCCGGTACGCCCGATTTTGAGAAACAATTCTTCTCATAAATACAATACATAAAAGGACATCCATCAGATGCCCTTTTTTTATCAGTTAGGCTGACCTATACGGTTACGGATATTATTTTCCTTAAGCTCTCTTCCCTCTGCAATAAGACCTCTCATCATTTCATAATCCTCTGCCTTGAGAGCTTCGCTGTATTTACTAAGGTTTCCGATCAGAAGATCAAGCTCGTATACAAGATATTCACGATTCTGCATAAAAAGCTCTGTCCACATTTTTTCGTTCATTGTCGCAATTCTCGTCATATCCTGAAAGCTTCCTCCGCTGAATCCACATTCAAGACCAAGCTCCGGACTTTTGACATACGCACTCGATACAACATGAGCAAGCTGAGAAGTATACGCAATCATTTTATCATGATTTTCCGGAGATGTCACAACAATTTTTCCAGCTCCGATTTCATGGGCAAGATTGCTCAACAGGCTGATATCCTCCTGTCTGCTATCCTCAAACGGAACAACAATGAAATTTGCTTTCACAAACAAATCACCGCTGCTGTTATGATATCCGCCGAATTCCTTTCCTGCCATCGGATGAACTCCAAGATATCTCAGACCGTTATCCTCTGCAATCTTCTTCATTCTTCCGGAAAAATCTCCCTTGATTCCGCAGACATCTGTAATCAGAGTTCCCTTCTTCATTTCAGACGCATGATCACACAGCCATTTTTCTGCTGCATCCGGAAAAAGAGCTATAACTGCAACATCAATCACTTCAAAATCATTGTCAAATGGCTTATCAATTGCAACATCACGCAATGCAGCGTATTCGATATCGTGGTTAATATCACTGCCGAAAACAGTATGATATGTATATTTCTTTAAAGCTTTACATAGAGAGCCTCCTATAAGCCCAAGACCTACAACAAGTATATTCATATTAATACCCCTTTAAGTTCTTTTATATTGCTCCACCAATTAGCTCTTTAAGAATTATATAAAGCTTGGAGAGCAAAAGCCAAGGAAGATAGATGAAGAAATTCTGTCGTATTGCAAAGCTTTCTGACGCAGAATTTTGCTTTCCAGGCAAAATAGAAAATTCAAGAGTTAGTTGGGGCAGCAATATTATTATACCGCTTTAAACAAGAAAAGTCAAGAGTAAATTAACGTTATACAATTAATAAGCATAAAATACTATAAGGAATATTTCCTTAATCCAACGAAAGGAAACATTATTATGCCAAAGGTATTTTTAAGTCCTTCAACTCAGGAATGGAATGAATATGCCACCAGCGGCAACGAGGAACTCTACATGAATCTTCTTGCTGACAGGATGGAACCCTACCTCCGTTCTTCGGGTATACAATATACGCGCAATGATCCTGACAGAAATGTCAACGGGGCGATTGCCGATTCAAATGCCGGCAACTACGATGTTCATCTTGCACTTCATTCAAACGCTGCTCCGGAAAATCTTTCCGGAAAGCTGAGAGGCGTTGATATATATTTCGCCCCCAAAAGCCAGTACAGCGAAAAACTTGCCAATATAATCGCTAATAACATGAAGCCTATTTATCCTCTTCCCGACAAGGTGAGAGCTGTTCCGACAACGTATCTCAGCGAGGTTCTCCGTACACGAGCTGTTGCAGTTCTATGTGAACTCGGATATCACGATAACTACGCCGACGAAGCATGGCTGAAAAATAATCTTGAAACAATAGCCAAAAACATAGTACGCTCACTCTGCGATTACTTCGGAATCCCATTCGTTCCTGCCGGAGCAGTCCGCTGGGGAACTGTTGTTACTGACGGATCAGGTCTGAATATCAGAAGTTATCCGTCGCTTTCCGGAAAAATTCTCGGTTCTGCTTCTAATGGTGCAAGTATACTCGTAAACGGAAAAACAGATGGATGGTATGTAGTCAGCTACAACGGAATTATCGGCTATTCCAGTGCAGATTTTATTGATGTATGAAAAATATAAAGGGCGAACTGGAGTTCGCCCTACATATTATTGATTATTGTCCTGAACTTTTTTCAGAATTCTTCTTTTTCTTCTTATCCATTTTCGGCACAGCATAAATCGGCTTCATCGGTTTAGCTTTGCTCTTATAGACAAACCATGCGTAAATGCAGATTACAATATAAAGCAGACAAAGAATCATGGATATTATAAAAGCATTTCTGAACCATGTCGACTTCGGAAACCTTTTTATAACTTCAATATTATACTTTGATTTTGATCTTTCAACGTCAGATACGGCTATAAGCTCTATCGTTCCGAGTTCCTCACCAGAATATTCAAGTGTAACCTCTCCGAGTACATCCCCCTTTTTGACAGGAGCACTCAGCGAGCTTTTATACCACGTTATTTTATCTTTTTTAATAAGCGAAACATCAACCTCATCATACCAGAGCATTGAAAATTCTTCCTTTGGTTTTGCAAGAACATAATCATTGCCCTCTGCAAGCTTAACAGGAAGCTCGCCTACTTCCGCTGTATCAGCAAGAATCACCTGATATGAAAAATTATTGAAAGCCCATTTGAAAAGAGCAATTGCGTCATCGATATGATAGTATTTGAGATTTCCATCAGCATCGTTGAACGGAGCCTTCATAAGAATAACAAGATAATTATTTCCGTCTCTGCTTGCAAGCGTCACAAGGTTTCTGCCTGCATCCATAAGATTTCCGGTTTTTATTCCCTTTGCACCCATATAGTAATAGGTATCATTTCCGGGATCCATCATAAAGTTTGTATGCTTCCAGATCCATTCATCAATATGCCTGTGACGTTCCGGATTAGGAACAGTCGGGGTATAGCTGTAAGTTACAGATATTTCTTCAAATCTCGGCACATCAAGAGCATACTGTGTAAGCACTGCCATATCTCTTGCTGTCGTATACTGATTGACATCAAACATTCCGTCCGGATTGGTGAAATTTGTGGATGTCATACCAAGTTCCTTTGCTTTGTCATTCATTTTTTCAACAAACGCATATACATTGTTTCCGCCAAAACGGTAAGCAAGAGTATTTGAAGCTTCAATAGACGAGGTAAGCATCATGCAGTACAGAAGGTCCTCTACCGTAAGCACATCACCATCGCTTATATCGCATGACGGAAGATCATCCAGTCTCTGATCAGCACTGAGGACATCATAGATACCGCTATATACAGCAGGATCGAGAGTAAGCTCCTCACTGAGATCAGTACATTCCTCAAGAACGATAACAGCAGTCATGATATTTACAAGAGGTCCCGGCATCTGCTTTGTATCCACATTTTTTTCGTGGATAACCGTATCAGCGTCAAGATTGATCAGAACAGCTGATTCACTGTTTATTGACGACTTAAGCGGAAAACTTACTGCTCTGACATCAGGTGTATTTACGCAGATAAAAGGCAGAAGAAAAATAACTGCCGATAATACTGATATAATTCTTTTCATATTAACTCCTTATTCAATCACGGTTTAGCGTGTAATTTCCATACATATATATTATATCACATATTTCAGGTAATTTAAAGGGGTTTTTGAAAATTTTTTCATATAAAAATCAGCAATTACTACGGAAGTTCTTTCTCAATTGAAGAATCCCCGTATGTGAGACCGTTGCAGTTATAATAATTCCACATATCCTTCTCATCGTCAGTATAAAAGAGAACTCCGTCTTCATATGCCATGTAATTATCCCATACAGTTTCGGTGCAGTTCCACGAATTAAGTATAACCATTTTCTTTCCTTCGGAATTAACAGAAGTATCCATATACACCTTGTTACCGTAGATATATCCATTCTGTCCCCATCCGTCAACAAGCTTGTTCATCTCGAAGGCACGGTTTACTCTTGTTTCTCCGTTTCTGTATCCTGTACAATATCTCAGAATACAGTCATTTCCTTTAAGATCTACAAAGCTGTCAGCATAGTTTTCACCGCTTATTCCTTTTCCGTCAAAGGTACAGCTTTCTATAATTGTTCCCGTAGTGTATTCCTTTACATCAACGTGTTCTGCGGTTACATTGGGACCTATTTTACAGTTACTGATTCTGTTGTAATCGCAGGCGTGTTCATAATCCGTTGCCTTGTATGAACTTCCTATATATATTCCTTCACCGTACGCAGGAGTTTTCAGTCCTGTATCATGAATATATGTATTCTCAACAAGACAGTAAGAGCTGCCGTCACGGATATGAATTGCTTCCTGACCGGTATTATAGACTTCGCAGTTAAGAATTTTTGTATTATTTGAGTTATCAAGAACTATACCGATAGAAGAACCTGTAACCTTTATATTTTCAAGAACCCACCAGTCTCCTGTTATGGCAAGAGCGTACTGTTTCTGAATCGTGGATCCAGAAAGTATCGCAGGTGATTCAGGATCCTCAGACCTTAATATAATCGGTGCTTCCTCTGTTCCATCAGCTGCTCCATGGTACTGATATCCCTTTACATTTGTCGAAGTAGTGCAGATATACTCACCGGAAGCACAGACTATTTCATCACCAGGTTTTGCGTCCGCAAGCGCAGCCATGAGTTCTTCCGAAGTAGTAACACGGACAATATTTGTTTTCGGAGCAAGCAGAAGCTTTCTCATCATCGACATATCAAAAGCGTCAAGGATATTATCACTGCATAAATCAGCAGCACTCCAGTTCTGAAGTTCATCAACATCGTTTAAAATCCATTTCTGAAGAGATACCATATCAGCAATATTGAAAACTCCGTCATTATTTATATCGCCCTTTATTCCAGAAGAAACAGCAGAAACATTCACGACTGACAACGCTCCGAGAAAAGCGGAAGAAATCAAAGCAGTTATTCTTTTTTTCATAAAACAGCTCTCCATTCCATATATTTTATATAACAATATTATAACATAACACACAATTTTTGTCAATAATATAATGCTTATGATAAAAAACTGTAACACACAAGAAAAATTATAAAAAATTTGTTAACTTTCACATTTTGTATAAAAAAGGTATTGATTTTTTAATTCATATGTGTTATAATATATACAACAAATAAATATTACTGCCTTGTTCGATTTCTTATAGTTCGTATGATCCAACACTTCTAACCAGGGAATTCAGCTCCGGCTGTGGATTGCAGACCTCCCGCTTCGGCGGACGAAGGGAGCGTGAAGCAATCGGGCGTTTACCCACCTGCTTCGTGCGGGTTTTATTCACTATATGTCCCGGCAAGGCGGTTTTATTTTGTAAAACAAGCAGCTCAGGAATGTTCCTGAGCTGCTTTTCTGCGATATGTATTATTCTTCATCGTCCTCTTCATCAAAAAGTTCATCCATACGCTTCATAAAGAATTCCGATACTCTGTCGAATTCATCATCATCCTCGATTGACGCAAGAATTTCCTCTCCGTTGTCCTCGACTGTCTTGAGAATAACAAGCTCACAGTCGGCAGAAAGAATATCCTCGCCGTCAAATTCGGGAATCATAGCATAATAGACTTCGCCTTCAAATTCAGCGATATCTACTATCTCAAAATTCTTTTTATTACCTTCATTGTCCACCAGTTCAATAAGATCAGGTGCATATTCGTTCATATCAGACATAATATTGCTCCATTCTGCGGTTATCCGCTTTTGATAATCTTATTATACACTGATGCAGCAGAAAAATCAAGAGGAATTTTCAGTAAAGCATATATTGATTTGTGTATAATACCCTAAGTACAGCAAGCCACATTGTATATTATGCTGATTTATACTAAAACCTCAAACTTTTTTAAAGATATCTATTGACATTTACTAAAGGATGTGGTAATATATAATCAAGGAAAGGGAAGAAACTAAATCTTCCAAAAGCTGAATTTACTTGGACTGAGCTGATGCTCAATGTAAATTATTTTATGCGGAAAGGTGTGTGAGTCCGGTGGAAGAATTTTCAAAACAACAGCGTGAAGCCAGCGGGCTTGCTGAGTAATCGGATAAATATACAGGGAATATAGGCAAAATGCTTGTTCCATTGAATTGAAATTACAAATAACATCTGATTATAAGGCTGACGTATTGCTGAACAAAATGGCTTCATGTCTAAACTCAGTTTGGATACAGGATTATCTGAAATTTCGACAATGAGTCTTTAGATACATAAAATCCAAAGTAAAGGTTGAGTCCGATGAGAAGTTAATTATGGGAAAAGTACCTATTCCTTCCGAACATGGAACGGAAAATAAATGTAAAAGGTGGTCCCGATGCAGTAATTTGATTTTGACCCGATATCTTTATTTGAAAGAATGATTAAAATGAAAATGATTAGATATTCTTCAAATATCACTACGAAAGGGTGAGTCCAAAGGTTAATTTGGCAAAACGATGAAAGTCGTTTTAAATCTTAAATTTACAATTGAATACTTAAAAACCCCCGAAGGTCTCTCGGGGGTTTTTTATGTCATTTTATCTCATCAAGAAGCTTTTGACGATACTGATACGCAGACTGTTCCTGCTTATTATCGCCGAATTTATAATATATATGTCCGTTAAGTGCATCCGGCATATACTGCTGTCTGACATAATGGTTCGGGAAATCGTGCGGATAAAGATAATGCTGTCCGACAACCTCAGCACCTTTACCGTCATAATGCTTATTCTGAAGATGACGCGGAAAATCAAGTGCGTCACAGTCCTGTAAATCAGCAATTGCAGCATCAATAGCCGCTTCGGCACTGTTCGATTTCGGAGACGTTGCAAGAAGAATTATCGCTTCAGCAATCGGAAGTCTTGCCTCCGGAAGTCCCAACTGCAATGCCGAATCTACGCACGCCTTTGTTATCACTGCAGCCATAGGATATGCAAGTCCGATATCCTCAGAAGCTATGCACAAAAGGCGTCTGCAAAGCGAAATTATATCCCCTGCCGCTATCAGACGTGCTGCATAGTGCAGTGCTGCATTCTCATCCGAACCTCGTATAGACTTATGAAGTGCCGACAGAATATCATAATGCTGATCACCATCACGATCATATCGCATATTGCTTCTCTGAGCAATTATTTTCATGGATTCTGCTGTAACTCTTACTTTTCCGGAATCTGGCTCGCCGCATATCACTGCAAGTTCAGCAGTGTTCATGGCTTTGCGGACATCTCCGCCGCAGTTATATGCTATGGTTTTGTAAATTTCCTCATCTGCTTCTATCACAGTTCCGTTTTCCTCGGAAATAATTCTGAATGCACGTCGTACAGCCGGAATTATCTGTTCCGCTGAAACCGGCTTGAATTCGAATACCGTACTCCGGCTTATAACAGCATTATATATTGAAAAATACGGATTTTCCGTAGTCGAAGCAATAAGAGTAATATCACCGTTTTCGATATATTCAAGAAGGCTCTGTTGCTGCTTTTTATTGAGATATTGTATCTCGTCAAGATAAAGCAGTATTCCGTTTTCAGTACCGAATGTACCAATCTCCCCTACTACCTGTTTTATATCCGCAGTCGATGCACTCGTTCCGTTGAGTTTATAGAGCGTCATTCCGCAGTTTTCAGCTATAATGCGTGCAACGGTAGTCTTGCCCACTCCGGACGGACCATAAAATATCATATTCGGTACTGTGCCGCTTTCAATTATTCTGCGAAGCGGCTTTCCTTCCGCCAGAATATGTTCCTGTCCAACTACGTCATCGAGCGTCAACGGACGTATCTTATCGGCTAATGGTGCAGACATATTGTTCCTCCTTTTTATAATTCATCCTCATACGGATTCTGCATTGCTTTCCAGCACCGAAATGCGGAATAACTTATTCCAGCAAGCAGAATAAAATTGATAACAAACGAAACGGGCTTAATAAAAATTCCGTGTGCTGCATTTCCCAAAGCATGTAAAAACATTGCAGCCGGCATCATTACTATTGATTTATTAGAATATACGCCGTAGAATACAAGAATCGTCAAGCCGATTACAAATATTGCTCCTTCAACAGCATACCACACATTCACTATAAAAATTTCAGGAGCTGCTCTTCCTGTTCCGATAAGATTCAGACAAGCCATTCCGCTGCCAATACTCTCGAAAGCACTATGTCCGATACCATAAGTCACTGCGTCCTTTCGGTTATCGTAGGATTTGAGCAGATATCTGAATGCAAGAAATTTCACTCCCTCTTCAAATATTCCATATAAAATTCCCTGCTGGATATAGAAAGCAATGAAATCGCATCGGTCGAATCCGGAGCGTATAGCTCCAGCAATAATAAAGGCCGGAAAACATATCAGCAAGGCGGCAAGTGCAGGAAGAAGACGTGTACCAGTCTTTTTATGCCACAGAATAAGCAGTATCAGCGGAGTTGTAAGTCTTATCACTCCGGCAAGAATACAGTTAAAATCTGCCATAGTAATCTCCAATGGTATATCAGGTCAATTTATATTTCAGCATAAGTAATATAGCAACGGAAGCGAATGCAATCATCATTGGTCCGAGCTTTTTTGCCTGCGCTACTGCTTCCGGATCATCACGCTGGTCAGCTCTTACGAAAAGATGTGGTGCAAATGAGCAGATTATTCCTGCAATAATAAGTATAACCAAGGCTATAATAAATGGAGCCATACTGTTTTTTCTCCTTTATAATCATTTCTTAAAACGAATAAAAAATCAGTGAAATATACGCGAATATCATACGTTTTATTGATAGTTGTATGAATCTGTTTTGTATCGCCTATCACTGACATCTTTATTTCTCCAAAGATCTTTTTAATTTGCTTGTTTACAATGCGAACATATTTTTTAATCTTTTGATAATATAAAACAGAATTTATTTCTGCGGCGGAATAGGCGGTATTCCCATTAGATTTTCAACGAAATAAAAACTAAAAAAGCAAGTTAATAATACTGAAATAATCATAAATGCAATAAAAATAGACTGATGTAATAATCTTCTTTTAAAAATGATGTTGTAGGAGTTTATTCCTGCCAAAGCAAAAGAGATAACTTGAAATATAAATAAAATTAATGTAAAATTACTATATATTTCTAAATGCTTTCCGTTCCAAATTGGCAGATACATCAGGAAATAGATCAAAGGAAATAAAAATGAAATGACAGATATGATTTTACTTTTACATGTTATTTGTTTTTTCATAACAGTCCCCCATAAATTCCGATTTATAATATCAAATCAAAAAAGGACGGACAGCTTGTCCGTCCCTTTCGGTAAATCTTACTTATAAAGCGGGAACTTCTCGCAGATAGCATTTACGCCAGCACGGATTTCGTCAGCCTTGTTCTCGAAATCTGTTGCACAGAGGTAGATGTATTCAGCGATCTTTTCCATTTCCTCAACGCCGAGACCTCTTGTTGTAACAGCTGGAGTACCAATTCTGATACCGCTTGTTACGAAAGGCTTTTCGGGATCATTGTGGATAGCGTTCTTGTTTACTGTGATATAAACCTCGTCAAGACGATGCTCAAGCTCCTTACCTGTGATGTTGAAAGGACGGAGATCAACGAGCATAAGGTGATTATCTGTACCGCCGGAAACGAGGTTGAAGCCTCTCTTGAGAAGTCCGTCAGCAAGAGCCTTAGCGTTCTCAACAACACGCTTCTGGTAGTCCTTGAACTCAGGCTTAAGAGCTTCGCCGAAGCATACAGCCTTAGCAGCGATTGTGTGCATAAGAGGCCCCCCCTGTGTTCCAGGGAAAATTGCAGAATTAATCTTCTTAGCGAGATATTCGTTGTTTGTAAGGATAAGACCGCCTCTTGGTCCTCTGAGAGTCTTATGAGTTGTCGTTGTAACGATATCAGCATAAGGAACAGGTGATTCGTGGCAGCCAGCTGCTACAAGACCTGCGATATGAGCCATATCAACCATCAGCATCGCACCGACTGCTCTTGCAATTTCAGAAAGCTTCTTGAAATCAATTGCTCTCGGATATGCAGAAGCACCAGCTACGATAAGACGGGGCTTGTGCTTTACAGCAAGCTTATATACTGTATCATAGTTGATAGTTTCTGTTTCGTCGTCAAGACCGTAGGATACGAAGTTGAAGTATTTACCTGAGAGATTTACAGGTGAACCGTGTGTAAGGTGTCCGCCGTCAGCAAGGCTCATACCAAGAACTGTATCACCAGGCTGAAGAACTGCAAAGTAAACAGCTGTATTTGCCTGAGCTCCTGAATGAGGCTGTACGTTTGCATATTTAGCACCAAAAAGCTCGCAGGCACGCTGAACAGCTAAATCCTCTGCAATATCAACGCACTGACAGCCGCCGTAGTAACGCTTTCCGGAATAACCCTCAGCATATTTATTTGTAAGAACGGAGCCCATTGCTGCCATTACAGCAGGTGAAACGATATTTTCGCTTGCAATAAGCTCAAGATTTCTCTGCTGACGTGCAAGTTCCTTTTCCATTGCCTCGCCCACAGCGGGATCATATCCCTTAACGAAACCGATTGAATCCATAAGATCACTGTACATTGTTGATCGAACTCCTTTAATAATATTTTCTGCCGGATGTTCCGTACAGACACGATGTATATATTATACTACATTTTTACAGTAATTTCAATAGCAAAACAGAAAAAACTTTTTTATAGTTATTTTTTCACACTATTTTTTAATTTTCATCGAAGAACATATCAAGAGTGTATTCAGGATCAGATGATTTTAATGTATAATATCTCAGAAGCACCGTAGCGTCTGAACCTGTTATTACACCATCAAAATCCATATCTCCGTATTTCAATACCGATTCATCTACCTTGTAATTATCAGGATCTGATGATAGAAGCGTATATTCACGCAGTACCAGCGTAGCGTCAGAGCCGGTTATGATATTGTCATTATCAACATCGGCGATACCTTCTATGTATGAGATTTCATAGGTTCCTATGGGATAATCAGAGTTGATAGGATAAATTTTCACTGTTGCCTTGTTATCGGACTTAAAAGCATCTTTGGCAGTAGAATAATTCAATGTACAGGTACTTGAAATATCAACAAATTCCTTTGTTGTAATATAGCTGCCATCTGCATTAATTCCGGTCTGGGTTTCAAGTGTGATATTGACGATAAGACCGGTTTTGGAAATATCTGATTCCAGTGAAAAATACTGTTTTTTATCAGGAAGCTTCTCCAGTGATATAGTTCCGATAATAGAAAGGGGTTTTACATAAACGTCAGAATCAACATAGTCAGGAACTCCCCACCATGATGAAAAACGCTGCTGCGTATGTGTATCCAGCTGTCTGCTCATTCCTGATGTGTCAATACTGCTGAGTATTTTTGAATCAATCCTCTGACCAGCAGGAACTGACAATGTATAATAGGTATTCCCGTCAAAATCAAGAAATCTGACTGTATACAAAGCATTCGCAGTTGCAGACAGTGATGAAGCCGTCAATTGAATTGTACCGGAGCCTATTACAGCTGCCGTCATTACTGATATAACTGATTTTATCATATTTTACTCCTTTTCCCGATTAAAATCTTTATCGGATTTATAATTTTTCCGTCTCATTCTGTATGTAAGCATTGCGGAAAATAATGACGTTCCAAGAAACAATACAATGAAAACAATTACAGATGCAATCTTTATTGCTACTTCACTGTCAGAAGAGCATCCACAGCAAAGAACTGATACAAGAATAAAGATCGGAAACAAATAGATATATTTGTATTTCATAAGAAATCCCCGTTTCTTTGCATTATTTTCCTGCAATATCCTTTATAACCTCTCCGGCGATTATAAGTCCCACAACAGACGGAACAAAAGCGTTGGAGCCCGGAACTGAACGGCGTCCCGAAGGAATCTCCTCTTTGGAAATCGAATCAATCTCCGGGATAATCGCCTGTTCCGTAGAGTATACAACCTTAAGCTTTTTTACACCTCTTTTTTTGAGCTGCTGACGCATTACCCGTGCAAGCGGACATACAGATGTACTATATATATCTGCAACCCTGAAAGATGTAGGATCCGTTTTATTTCCTGCACCCATTGAGCTTATTACCGGAACTCCAGCTGCCTGAGACTTCATGATTATTTCTATTTTTCCGGTAACTGTATCAATAGCGTCGATAACATAATCATAAACAGAAAAATCAAACTGTGATGATGTATCAGGCATAAAAAATGTCCGGTATACGTTTACTCTGCAGTCAGGATTTATATCAGCTATTCTTGCTTTTGCCGCATCGGTTTTGTACATTCCGACAGTGGATTCAAGTGCTATGATCTGACGATTTATATTGGAAATTGCCACTGTATCGTTATCAATCAGGTCAAGCTCGCCTATTCCTGAACGTGCCAGTGCTTCAACGGCATATCCGCCGACTCCGCCGATTCCAAACACAGCAACTCTTGTTTCCGAAAGACGCTTCATCGCATCTTTGCCGAAAATCAGCTCTGTTCTTGAAAAACGATCAGTCATTTATTATCATTCCTTTTTGAACCAATTTACTTTAGTTGGAATTTTTTTACTGGGATTCTTTTTATTACAGCCTCATAAAGCATAACTGAGCTTGCAGCTCCCATTATTCCCTGAAAAACACTTGCAGTCATGCCTGCAACAGCAGTTGCAAGAGAACCATAAAGAATAATATCAAATACAAAATATCCAGCGAGCATCATAAGCTCTGATACGACAGCTGATACTATCCTTGATGGAAATGAACTGAACTTTCTTGCAAGAGCATTATATACTGCAAAGCAGAAAACTGCCATAAGAGACTTTATAACAAGCGTTGCCGGAGTATATATCACATAACCTGAAAGAATATCTGCTGCTGCTGAACCAATACCTGCCGCCGCTGCACCGTAAGCAGACCCCAGAAGCCATGCAGAAACGTTTACCATGCAGTCGCCAAGATTAACATACCCCTTTGTAGGCGTAGGAATCTGAATAAGCATCGTCAGAACAGATATAAGTGCCGCAAAAACAGATGTCATTGTAATTTTTCTCAGTTTATTCTTGTTCACAACAATTTCTCCTTAGATATAAAATTATGTTTTTATTATACTCCCGATTTTTTGTAATGTCAATATCAGCATTAATATTCGTACGTTCAACTGAAATTACTGTTCACTGTACAAAAGATTTCTAATAGTTAAATGATAAATATATTTTTCTACTATTGATTAAATCAGATTTTTTTGGTATAATTAAAAAGCTGGGGCATAGCCAAGCGGTAAGGCAACAGACTTTGACTCTGTCATTGCGTGGGTTCAAATCCCGCTGCCCCAACCACATCTAAACGCAACGATTGATATAAAATCGTTGCGTTTTTACTGTAATTAGGGGCGTTTTCACGCCCCTGAATGCTTTTTACACTTCGATTTCTGTTCCGTCCTTAAACAGGAAAACCATATTTCCATCCCTGCATATCATCACATGATCAATTGCTTTCAACCATAAGTTTTTCTGAAAACTCAGTAATCACTTCCTACCCACGCAGCGTTTCGGCATAATGCAGGATAAATTTCAGCTTGCTTTCCATGGCATCCTTTTTGGAAACCAGTACATCACGCTTTGCTTTCAGCGTCTCATAACGCTGCACCAGCTTTTCATATTCCGACTTGTAAAGCTCCTGCTTCATTTGCTTCACAGAATTTTGCTGTATCAGATTCCGTGTCAGCTCTGCGACAGCATCCATTTCCTGTGTCACTTTTTCAATTGCAGCATCATCGGAAAACGTGAAATTCCCGCTTAAAAGCAGGCAATTTCCGATGATCTCATGCTTATTTTCAAGAACACGATTCATCGCCAGAATGAACTTGTCCTTGATATGCTCCTCATACAAATGTGAAGTCGTACATTTCTCACCGTTCTGAAATTTATGATTACATTGCCATATCACACGACAATATTTGCTGGTGGAGTGCCAGACCTTTGAACCGTAGCATCCGCCGTAGCACTCACAAATCAGCCTTGCTGTGAAAATACTCTTGCTGTTGTACTTCCTGCCGAACCACTTTCTGCGGGGATACTCCGCCTGCACCAGTTCAAACTCCTCCGACGAAATAATGACAGGATGGAACTATTCCACATAATAATGCGTCACTTCACCTTCGTTGACCTTTGTCTTTTTTCGTTAGAAAATCCACGGTAAACTTCTTTTGCAGCAGTGCCGAACCCTTGTATTTTTCATTGGTGAGAATACTTTCAATGGTTGAGGTCGTCCATACTTCCTTGCCGCCTGGTGTCGGTATATTTTTGAACGTCAGCGTTTCCGCAATGTGATGCGGTGTACTACCGTGCATAAAACTGCGGTAGATGAAACGAACGATTTCCGCTTCTTCCGGTACAATTTCGGGAAGTCCATCTTCACCCTTGCGGTATCCGAGAAAACGGCTGTACGGCAGTGAAACCTTACCATCAGCCATTCTCTTACGCTGTCTCCAGGTGACATTCTCCGAAATGGAACGGCTTTCTTCCTGTGCGAGGGAGGACATGATCGTAATGAGCAGCTCACCCTTAGAATCTAAGGTGTAAATATTCTCCTTTTTAAAATATACCTCCACGCCCTTTTCTATAAGCTTACGAACAGTTGTCAGAAAATCAACAGTATTTCGGGCGAATCGGCTGACTGACTTTGTGACAATAAGGTCGATTTTTCCATCTAGAGCATCCGCAATCATTCGGTTGAATCCGTCACGATGCTGAGTATTTGTCGCAGAAATACCCTCGTCCGTATACACACCGACAAACTCCCAGTCGGGTCATTTCTGAATATAGTCCGTGTAATAGCTAACCTGTACAGCGTAGGAAGTCTGCTGTTCCTCGGAATCAGTCGAAACTCTTGCATATCCCGCAACTCTGCGTTTTGCAGTGCTTTCCAAGGGAACAAAGGTCGCAGGGTACAACCTTGCAGGGATTTTTTTACTACGGGCATTGATGCCATCTCCTTTCTTTTGTTATCTGACCTGCCTGTTTCCGCATCTCATCCGTCCAGCTTTCCGAACGTGAATGATCCTGCCATTTCACAGTTTTCATAGTGCCATTGTGGAAAATGAACTTCAGCTGATTCAGAGCAGGAACGATGATTTTTTGAATTTCAGTTAGTGTTGTAAGTTCTGCATATCCAAACGATGCCGGTCGCAGTTGTTTTTCTGCGATAATTCTTACCACAGCAACTACACAGGATAATGAAAGCATCATCATGTGCAAATCCAGTGGCAGATAGAAAAAGAAAGCGGTCAGATATATTCTGTCCAATGTGGGTGTGCAGAAAGCATGATGGTGACTCGACAAAGTGTTTGTGTAAATCCATCGCTGAGGAAACATTTTATCAGGCGTTCATCCGATTACACAATAAGCTCCTGCACCACTACCGCAGCATACTTCTTCCTATACAGCAAATGCTTCAGGAACTGAAATGGAAGAAATACGGCGGTAACATCCGAGTAATGGATATCCGTAAGGAGATTGCAAAGTTCCATTCATGCTTATCGAGGTAATCGATCAATAAAATATTGACTTTTTGCTTGAAATATGATATACTATTAAAGTTCGTCGGAGGATGTTGTAAGTCGTATGTACAACGCCGGATAAGATGTCGCACAAGACTTTTGTCGGAGGGCAAGCACAGCGTATGTGGTGATGCCGGATAAGACAACTGCTTTTGCGTGCTGTCTTATTCGGCGTTTTTACTGCCATTTTTATTCAGGAGGTATATCATAATGAACAATTCACAAAGCTTTACAGAGGGACGTATTTTCTCACCGCTGATACGTTTTGCACTACCCGTTCTGCTGGCATTGTTTTTGCAAGCGATGTACGGTGCCGTTGACCTGCTTATTGTGGGACAGTTCGGCGGCGAACTTGCAGATGTCTATGTATCAGCTGTATCCACTGGAAGTCATATTATGCAGACGCTTACAGTAGTCATCACAGGACTTGCGATGGGACTTACTGTTTTCGTTGGCGAAAAAATCGGTGCAAAAATGAGAGCTGAGGCAGGAAAAATTATCGGCAGCGGTATTTGTTTATTCGGTATTTTTGCTCTTCTGGTTACGGTTGCTATGCTGCTTTTGGCTTCCACATTCACCCGATTGATGCATGCCCCTCCAGAAGCTTTTGACGATACGGTATTGTATGTTGTCATCTGCTCTGCAGGAACAGTATTCATCGTTACCTATAATCTGCTGGGAAGCATTTTCAGAGGCATTGGTGACTCCAAAATGCCGCTTATTACAGTAGCAATAGCGTGCATATGCAACATTCTGGGCGACTTGCTGCTTGTTGCTGTTTTTCATATGGGTGCGGCCGGTGCTGCTGTGGCAACAATAGCTGCACAGGCGATCAGTGTATTTCTCTCGCTCATGATCATCCGCAAAAGAGAACTGCCCTTTGATTTTTCTTTGAAGAGTATCAGACTGAATGGTAATTATATAAAAAAAATTCTGAAGCTTGGTGCTCCGATTGCATTTCAGGATCTACTGGTCACCTTTTCATTTCTTGTGATTATTGCATTCGTGAATAACATCGGATTGATCGAATCGGCGGGCGTTGGTGTTGCGGAAAAAGTAGTAGTCTTTATTATGCTTGTCCCGTCTGCATTTATGCAGTCCATGTCTGCGTTCGTGGCGCAGAATATCGGTGCAGGAAAATTGGATCGTGCAAAAAAGGCTTTATGGTGCGGTATTGGCGCATCTTTGGTTGCAGGTGTCGTGATGGGATACATAACCTTCTTCCATGGTGATATGCTTGCAAATATTTTTGCAAAGGATGCAGAAATCATTCTGCCTGCTGCTGATTATCTGAAAGCCTACGCCTTTGACTGTATCCTGACTTCGTTCCTCTTCTGCTTCATCGGATATTTCAACGGCTGCGGCAATACGACATTCGTTATGATTCAGGGTATTGTTGGCGGTATCTGCGTTCGTCTGCCGCTTTCCTGGATATTCAGCGGAATCACCCCCGTTTCCTTGTTCCGTATCGGACTTGCCACTCCAATATCCACAATTGTGCAGATCGTGCTTTGTGTTGCTTTCTTTGCAATTGTACTTCGTAAGCGGAAGCAAGGGGGGGATATAACAAGGTAAATCTATTTTTTGAGAAAAAAAGCTGAATCGTTCTGTTTTTTGAGCTGAACGCCAATATGAAATATGCTCTGTGACCATAAGTTGCAGAGCATTTTTGTTGCTATTGATGACTGGAAATCACTGCAAAAGTGTAATATGCTTGTAAGCTAAGGAGGTAAATTGAAATGGCAAAGAACCGAAAGATTCCATTTGGATACATGATGCAGAACGGAGAAATCACAACCACCCCCAAGGAAGTGCTGGCGATAGTAACAATCTTCCGCAGTTATCTGAACGGAGATAGTCTGACAGCAATCGCACAGTCAATGAAAGTTCCAACTAACGAAGGAACTACATGGAATGCAGAACGCTGCATTGCCTATCTTGATAAGGATAGGACGATTCTCAAAAACAAAAGGAATGTCCTGATGCTGTATGGGGTGTACCTAAGCTTGTCTGCACGGTAAAGTATATGATGAAAACGGAAAGCGTCGTCTTGCGACAACCTGTGTTCAAGGGCTTGCGGGTGGATAAAGCACCAAAG
>JAZNBR010000035.1:0-14012 GCA_045587105.1 Ruminococcus sp. | reverse complement strand
TGAGAAGTTCATTTCTTACTGAATCAAGACGTGGCTCTGAGATTCCGAAATCCATTTCCTTTAAGCTCCATGCACATCTTGCAATTCCATGCTTTTCAAAGACGTTGTTTATGGTCTTGTACCACTTTAACGTATCTTCAGGAGAAACCACATCAATTACTCCGTACTCGCCGCAGTAAAGATGAGTGTTGTACTGCTTTGCCGCATTGAGTGCCGGAGCGAATAATTCCTCAAAGAATTCCTCTGTAATACCGCTTTCTTCAAACGACATACGTTCATCAGGCTTGATATCGTTTGTCCAGTATGCTCCCTGATGAGTGAATTTCAGTGCTTCATAGCAATGAAAATTATAAATAATTTTATCATCATAAGGCGGTGCAAGAGCTGGTACAGCCGGAGCACTGTTGTTATTATAGCTTCCGACAAGAATAATAGTATCTCTGGTAATTGCACGGATTCTTCTGATACATTCATTTGAGATTCTATTCCATTCATCAATGAAGGATTTATCAGTTATTTCGTTGAGAAGCTCAAATGCTACTGTTTCGTGATGCTGTCCGTAGTGGCGGGCAATTTCTTCCCACAAACGGTAGAATCGTTCCTGTAATTCTTTACTTTCAAAGAAACCTGATTCACTTTCTGCGTAATAGTCGAATGAAAATCCGGCTGTTTTGTGAAGATCAATAACGAGATTCAGGCTATATTTGCGGCACATCTCCAGAGCCCAGTCAATTCTGGAAAAACCAACTCCGGAATAACCACCGTTTTCGTCTTCAAGTACATTGTAATCCACAGGAATTCTCACATGATCGAGTCCCCATGAGGCGATTTTTTCAAAGTCGGACTCTTTAATGAAATGGTAAATTCTGTCTTCGCTGTAATCGCATTGTGAAAGCCAGCCGCCTAAATTTATTCCTTTGTAGAAGCCTTTATTTTTTAACATAGTGATCGCCATCCTTTGGTCTTTAGATTGTATAAATATATTATCATGTTTCTTCAAGTAAAAATATCATGATTTTTATGTTTTTATCATATTATTGATATAATATGTGAGCTACTGTTGTATATTTTCCGTATAAAAGGACAGAATAATAATCATAGGGTATTTATAGTTTTTTCAGAAAGGGAGATTATTATGATAGAAAAGGACACTGTAAGACTTCTGAGGGAATGTGACGCCGGCGTCAAAATGGGAATAACTTCCATTAACGATTCTACAAAATATGTAAAGAATATGGAGTTTAAGAATATTCTTGAACATAGCCTTGACGAACACAGGCAAATCAAGGAAGAAATGCAGCAGCTTCTGGATTATTACCATGATGACGGAAAGGAGCCTGCTGTAATGGCGAAAGGAATGGAATGGTTCAAAACAAAAGTAACACTTGCCGCAGATCCCTCGGACGACGCAGTAGCGGATTTTATAACTGATGGCTGTAATATGGGAATAAAATCATTGTCCCGTTACCTGAATCAGTATAAAGCAGCTGATGAAAAATCAAAGAATATTTCAAAGAAGCTCATCCGTGAGGAAGATCGTCTTGCTGCGGAGATACGTCAGTTTTTGTAAAGCTTTGGATGTTCAGCATATTCATAAAAGTCAAAATCCCCTGAATCCGTGATTCAGGGGATAATTCTTTGTATAGAGATTACTTCATAGCCTCTTCAACTGCAACTGCACAAGCAACAGTAGCACCAACCATGGGGTTGTTACCCATACCGATAAGACCCATCATCTCAACGTGTGCGGGAACTGAAGAAGAACCAGCAAACTGAGCGTCAGAGTGCATACGGCCCATAGTATCTGTCATACCATAGGAAGCAGGACCAGCAGCCATGTTATCGGGGTGGAGAGTACGTCCTGTACCGCCGCCTGAAGCAACTGAGAAATACTTCTTTCCAGCGTCTGTACATTCCTTCTTGTATGTTCCTGCAACGGGGTGCTGGAAACGAGTGGGGTTAGTTGAGTTACCAGTAATAGAAACGTCAACATTTTCCTTCCACATGATAGCAACACCTTCTGTTACGTCGTTAGCACCGTAGCAGTTAACCTTAGAACGAAGACCATCAGAGTAAGCCTTGCGGAAGATTTCCTTAACTTCGCCTGTGTGGTAATCCATTTCAGTTTCAACGTATGTGAATCCGTTGATTCTTGCAATGATCTGAGCAGCGTCCTTGCCAAGACCGTTGAGGATAACACGGAGGGGCTTCTGACGAACCTTGTTTGCCTTTTCAGCGATACCGATAGCACCTTCAGCAGCAGCGAATGACTCGTGACCTGCGAGGAATGCGAAGCATTCTGTTTCTTCTTCGAGGAGCATCTTGCCGAGGTTACCGTGACCGAGACCAACCTTACGCTGATCAGCAACGGAGCCAGGGATACAGAAAGCCTGAAGACCTTCACCGATAGCAGCAGCAGCGTCAGCAGCTCTTGTGCAGCCCTTCTTGATAGCGATAGCACAGCCTACTGTGTAAGCCCACTTAGCGTTCTCGAAGCAGATAGGCTGGATACCTTCAACGAGTTTGTAGATGTCAAGTCCCTTTTCCTTGCAAACGTCAGCACACTCTTCAATAGAGTTGATGCCGTATTCCTTTATAACAGCGAGAATCTGCTTTTCGCGTCTTTCATATGATTCAAATAAAGCCATTTTTAAGGTCCTCCTTATTCTTTTCTGGGATCAACGATTTTAACAGCGTCAGCAACTCTGCCGTACTGACCCTTTGCCTTTTCGATTGCGGTGTTAGCGTCATCGCCTGCCTTGATGAAGTCCATCATCTTGCCGAAGTTAACGAACTGATAACCGATGATCTCATCGTCCTCGTTAAGAGCAATACCTGTAACGTAGCCGTCTGTCATTTCGAGGTAGCGGGGACCCTTAGCGAGAGTTCCGTACATTGTACCAACCTGTGAACGAAGTCCCTTTCCGAGATCCTCAAGACCTGCACCGATCACGAGACCATCCTCTGAGAATGCACTCTGTGAACGACCATAAACGATCTGAAGGAAAAGCTCTCTCATAGCAGTGTTGATAGCATCGCAAACGAGGTCTGTGTTAAGAGCCTCAAGGATTGTTCTGCCGGGAAGAATTTCTGATGCCATAGCAGCAGAATGAGTCATACCTGAACATCCGATTGTTTCAACGAGACATTCCTGAATGATGCCTTCCTTAACGTTAAGAGTGAGCTTACATGTACCCTGCTGAGGTGCACACCAGCCGATACCGTGAGTGAAACCGGAAATGTCCTTGATTTCCTTAGCCTTAACCCACTTTGCTTCCTCCGGGATAGGAGCGGCGCCGTGTGCAACGCCCTGAGCGATGGGGCACATTTTTTCAACTTCGTGAGAATAAATCATAAAAGTACTCCTTTCATATTTAAGGTGAGTATTCACCTTAGCATATATTTTATATTATACTACATATCAATATAAAAATCAAGTGTTTTTTAAAAATTTCATCAATGAGCATGAATAATACACGATATTTGTATGTTATAAATCTGTTTTTTCCTGAAGCAGTAAACTTTCGATAATGCAGGCACAGTCATAGACACATTCATGGCACGGACGATTTTTGTAATATTTCTCAGTACGGTCTTCCGGACGGGAACTGTTATCAGATGGGAGTGCGTTACCAAGAAGCTCACGGCAGATAATTGAGCCGTTTTTTTGTTCAAAAGCCTCTGCCATTTCCCGTACTTTTGCGTATACGTCTGTTCGGTTGTCAGGATCTTTAGTTTTTCCGGAGCTGAGTTCAAGTCCGGCAATCATAGCCATAGCCGAGACAGCACCGCAAGTAAGACGCATTCTTCCCATTCCGCCGCCGAATCCGTCGCTGAGACGCATGGCTGTATCTGTATCAAGACCGTAAAGATCAGCGAAAGCTCCGAGAACAGATTGAGAACAGTTATATCCTTCAAAGAACAGAGCTTTTGCCTTGTCAGCACGTTTACTCATATTATGACATCCTTCTTTCTTTTTTTGCATTTTAAGTATATTATGCAATATAAGTATATCACACAATAAGAAGGGATGTCAATGCACAAATAATGCTTCTTCTTGACAATGTCTGTATATGTGTGTTATAATCAATGTATAAAAAACGGAACGAAAAGAGGTAATTTTTATGAAAAGAAACGGCTACATAGGCTGGGATGAATATTTCATGGGAATCGCCATGCTTTCCGCAGAGAGAAGCAAGGATAATTCCACTCAGGTGGGAGCATGTATTGTCAATCAGGACAATAAGATTGTTTCTGTGGGATATAACGGTATGCCGACGGGATGCTGTGACGACGATATGCCATGGGAAAGAGAAGGAACAACATCGCTTGATACAAAATATCCCTTTGTGTGTCACGCTGAGCTTAATGCTATCCTGAACAGTAATATCGGTAATCTCAGCGGATGTACAGTATATGTGACGCTTTTTCCATGCAATGAGTGTGCGAAGGCTATTATCCAGTCAGGGATAAAGAAAGTGGTTTATTACAGCAATAAATATGCAGATACTGAAAGTGTAGCTGCTTCTCGTATGCTTTTTGAGCGATGCGGAGTTGTTACAGAAGCGTATGAACAGACCGGAAAGAAGCTTGTTCTGACGCTTTAAAGCTGAATTTTTTTCCAAGCTCAGAAAGTGAATCTTTGATTTCTCCGGCACAGTCTGCAAAATCAGATACAGTGGGCAGAACGAGTCCGTATTTTCGGCTTAAAAAAACTGCGTATCCAAGTATTACGGCTATTCCGATAAGCTTTATCAGCTTTTTCATATAATATCACTCCCGTGTATATTATTTCCAGTAAACCGCAGAAAATACATATATAATAAAAGATCCCTTCCACGAAGGAAGGGATCAGATATATTTATTTATGATTATTCAGAGATGAGTGCGAGTGTATCTCTTGCGATGAGAAGTTCTTCGTTTGTAGGAACAACCCATACTTCTACCTTGGAGTCAGCAGCAGAGATCTTAGCAAGCTTTCCTCTGAGACCGTCGTTTACAGCGTTGTCGAGTTTGATTCCGAAGAATTCCATGTCATTGCAGACCTGTGCTCTTACATCGAAAGCGTTTTCGCCGATACCGCCTGTGAAGAGGACAGCATCAAGACCGTTCATAGCAGCTGCGTATGAACCGATGTACTTCTTGATCTCGTAAACAAGCATTTCTGATACAAGCTGAGCTCTTTCGTTTCCGTTAGCAGCAGCTTCAGTGATATCACGGTTATCAGAACCTACACCGGAAACACCAAGGAAGCCTGACTTCTTGTTCATGTAATCGCTCATTTCAGAAGGAGTAAAATGGTGCTTGTCTGCTACAAATGTAACAGCGGAGGGATCTACTGCACCTGAACGTGTTCCCATAACGACGCCGTCAAGGGGAGTGAAGCCCATGGAAGTGTCAACAGACTTACCACCGTCAACAGCTGTGATGGAAGAACCATTTCCGAGGTGACATGAAACGATCTTGAGATCCTTGATATCCTTGCCAATAGCCTCAGCAAGAGCAGCAGAAACGAATCTGTGTGATGTACCGTGGAAGCCGTACTTTCTTACATGAAGCTTTTCATAGTCCTCATAAGGAAGACCGAACATATAAGCCTTGGGAGGCATTGTCTGATGGAATGCTGTATCAAATACAACTACCTGAGGAACATTTGCTGGGATAACGCTCTTGCAGGCTCTGAGAGCGAGAGCGTGAGCGTGGTTGTGAACAGGAGCAAGCTCGCGGAGTTCGTCAATTTTGTCGATAATCTCGTCTGTAACGATAACAGACTTATCGAAGATATCAGCACCCTGTACGATTCTGTGACCAACAGCTGAGATTTCGTCCATGCTGTCGATAACCTTTGCGTCGCCTGTTGTAAGAGTTTCAACGAGCTTCATAAAAGCTTCGGTGTGAGTAGGAAAAGCACAATCAGCATTAAGCTCTCTGCCGTCGCTTGTCTTGTGAGCAATGTGTCCGTCAATACCGATTCTGTCGCAGTTACCCTTAGCGATAACGCTCTCATCGTCCATATTGATGAGCTGATACTTAAGTGACGAGCTTCCTGCATTAACAACTAAAATAATCATGTATGAAAATTCCTTTCTGAAATTAATTTTGCATATACTATTATATACCATTTTTCGGGAAATGCAAGTCTTTTTTTGTAAATTTTAAAAAACAGCGAAATGTCCACAAAAATGTAGATTATTTTATAAGTATTCTGTATAAGAAGTAAAAAATAATATAAAATCATTGTATTTTCAAAAGGGAGGTAGTAAAATGAAAATCAGCGGTATAATCTGTGAGTATAATCCGTTCCATAACGGACATCTTCATCATATACGCGAGACAAGAAAGAACGGTGCCACACATATTGTGGCGGTAATGAGCGGAAATTTCGTCCAGAGGGGCGATACTGCCTATATGGATAAGCTGGAGCGTGCTCGTCTTGCTGTAAGATCGGGTGCAGATCTTGTTATAGAACTGCCTGTGCAATACTGCCTTTCTTCTGCGGAAAAGTTTGCGGAGGGAGCCGTTTATCTGCTTGATAGTCTCGGAGCAGTTGATGAAATTTCCTTTGGCAGTGAATGCGGAAATATAGAAAAGCTTCTAAAGGCAATGGAGACTGTTGAAATTGCAGCTTCACTTTATGAAAAGGATATCCGGCAGATAATGGAGAAGGGATATACCTATCCGAGAGCATTAAGTTCCGTGATAAACGGTAAATCTCCTGAAATTGCAGAAATAATAACTTCGCCGAATAATATGCTTGCCATTGAATACCTTCGTGCATTGAAAAAGCTCAGTTCATCTGTAAAACCGTTCACAATCTGCAGAGTACACGCTTCCCATGATGGAATGATGCCGGAAAACGGATATGCAAGTGCCTCGTTTATGCGTGAAAAGCTTGCTAAATATAATGATGCTTCCGTTATAAGCGAATATACTACTTCGATCTGGACTGAAGCAATAGACAGTGCTATAAGAAATGGCTCAACAGCTTCTATTCAGCGGCTTGAAAGAATACTTCTCTATAAGCTGAGAATAACATCTGCCGAGGAAATCGCCGGCATCAGCGACGTCGGACAAGGACTTGAAAACAGAATATTCGGGGCAAGAATGGCAGGCTCGCTTGATGAACTGCTGTTCACTGTCAAGACAAAGAGATATA
This sequence comes from Ruminococcus sp., assembly GCA_045587105.1. Lineage (GTDB taxonomy): Bacteria > Bacillota > Clostridia > Oscillospirales > Ruminococcaceae > Ruminococcus. The sequence continues at coordinate 6,856 of JAZNBR010000035.1, read as the reverse complement.
CAATGTCTCGAATCAGACGCATCATGCTTTGTTTGCTTCTCGGTATAACAAAGGAGGATATGAAAAATCATCCTGCTTATGGAAGGATTCTTGCCTTCAACGAAAGAGGAAAGGAAATTCTTGCAAAGGCGAAGAATAGTACAAGAATTCCTTTTTCAACATCAATTGCCAAACTGTCGCAGATTAATGAATCTGCACAGAGATTCGCAGAACTTGAGATTAAAGCGTCGGATGTATATGGTCTTGCTATGGAAAAAATAACATCTGCCGAAAAGGATTATCGTGCGAAAATTATGATAGATATGGAGTAAAATCAATGCTGAAAAAATCTTCATTTATAGCCTCAGTTCTGATGATAACAGTATTATTGTCATCATGCGGAACAATAGTAGAAGAAGTGAATCATGCAGAAGAAGGTGCACAGACAACAACTGTTGCTGCAACGACCGAATCTGTAACTGAAATTCAGGAATCAACGGTTCCTCCGACAACAGTTCCACCGACAACAGAACCGTTTTCTGTTGATGTAAGCCTGCCTGAAAATTATGAGCCGCCGTCATCTTATATTCTGGAGGGCTTTGAGACTGTCATGCAGAATCCTGAGCTTCCTACCGGATGCGAGGTTACAGCTCTTGCTGAAGTGCTTAATTACCATGGATTTGATATCGACAAGGTTGAGCTGTGTGACGGCTTCATGCCGATTGACTATAACGGTGCCGTCAATATGTATTATGCTTATGTCGGCGATCCGAAATCAAATAACGGCTTCGGTTGCTATGCACCTGTTATCGTAAAGACAGCGTATGAGTATTTTGAATCAATAGATTCTCCAGCTTATGCTGTTGATCTTACCGGAACCGAGCTTCGGGATCTGTTCTATCAGATATGTAACGGAAGACCGGTGATTGTGTGGTCAACGATCAGTCAGGTAGAGAGTATCCCGAATTACAAATGGACTGCCGGAAACGGTGAAGATATGATTTTCAACGACTATCAGCATTGCCTTGCCATATACGGTTATGATCTTGATCAGGGAATTGTATATGCTGCAGATCCGCTTGTCGGAAATACTACCTATGAGATAAGCCGATTTGAAAGAATATATGATACCATGTATAAGCAGGCGGTAGTTATATGCGGCGATGCTGAAACAGAAGGAAGCTTTGTACGGGATCCGGATATAGAAGGAAACGACGTATGGAGCCGTAAAAAACAGCTTGAGGAAGCTTCAGCTGCGGAGGGGGCAGAATGATAAGGGGAGTAATATTTGATCTTGACGGAACCCTTATTGATTCTATGAAGATATGGTCGAGGATAGACAGACAGTTTCTTTCTGAAAATGGAATTGATAATCCACCGGCTGATATTTCCGACAGGGTAAAGAAAATGACGCTGGAGGAATCCTCACAGTATTTCATAGATGAGTTCGGACTTTCCTGCACAAAGGAATACGTCATCGACCGGATTGAGGAGCTTGTGAAAATTGAATATGAAGAAAATATTCTGCTTAAGCCATATGCAGCTGAAATACTTGATTTCCTTGATGAACAGGGGATTCTTTACGGAGTAGCAACGGCAACTTATAAAACTCTTGCGGAGACTGTTCTGCGTCGGTGCGGAATATATAACAGAATGAAATTTGTTCTGACAGATCAGGAATTTCCTCTCGGAAAGAAATTTCCCGATATATACCTTAATGCAGCTGAAAGGCTTGGCACTTCTCCGGAAGAGACACTTGTCATAGAGGATTCGCTTCATTGCGTGAGAACATCTGTCGGAGCAGGCTTCGTAACGGTAGGCATATACGATGAGGTATCTGCCTGCGACAGTGAGAAAATCGCCGATATGGCAGATTATTACATAAATTCTCTTGAAGAAATGATAAATATAATAAGGAACGAAAATATATGAAAAAAGTCATGGTGGGAATGAGCGGCGGAGTTGACAGCTCTGCTGCGGCATTGCTATTGAAAAATAAAGGATATGAAGTCGCAGGAGTAACATTGAAGCTCTTTTCGCAGGAGGATGTTTCAGGAACAAAAACATGCGGCTCTCTTTCTGATATTTCGGATGCCCGAAGTGCCTCTGAAAAAATAGGTTTTGAGCATGAAGTGCTTGATCTTTCTGATGATTTCAGAAAATATGTTATGAAATACTTCTGCGACAGCTATTTCTGCGGTCAGACTCCGAATCCCTGTATTCAGTGCAACAGATATATAAAATTCGGAGCAATGCTTGATTATGCACTTAAAGCCGGATATGACTATATCGCAACAGGACACTATGCTGTATGCGAATTTGATGAAGCAAGCGGAAGGTGGCTTCTTAAGCGTCCGAAGGACAGGAGTAAGGATCAGACCTATGTTCTTTATTCGCTGACACAGGAACAGCTTTCGCATATAATATTTCCGCTTGGAGATATGGAGAAAAGCGAAGCAAGAGAAGCGGCTGAATCTGCCGGACTGACAAATCCCCATAAATCCGACAGTCAGGATATATGCTTTGTACCGGATGGTGATTATTCTGGATTTATCAGAAAATTCACAGGGATTGAGTCACAGTCCGGAAGCTTTCTTGACATTGACGGAAATATTCTCGGTGAGCATAAGGGCATCATCAATTATACGATAGGTCAGCGCAAGGGGCTTGGAATATCATCCGGCAGACCTCTTTATGTTGTGAAAAAGGATGTCGTGGACAATACAGTTACTCTTGGTGATGAAAGGAATCTTTATACTGATTCGCTTATTGCGTATGACGTAAATCTGATTTCTCTGCCGGAAATAATACAGCCGGTAAGAGTTACAGCAAAAACACGGTACAGCCAGAAGGAGCAGACAGCAATTCTGTCGTCACTCGGAAACGGTAAGTATCATGTTCAGTTTGAATCTCCTCAGAGAGCAGTTACAAGTGGTCAGGCTGTTGTTTTCTATGACGGAGACATCGTAGTTGGCGGAGGAATTATAAAATAAGATATGGAATACAAATTTGAAAAACTCACAGATAAAATAACGGTTTGTGCAAGTACAGATCACCGATTTGGTACAGACGCTTTTCTTCTGGCAGATTTTTCCGGATACCGTCAGAAGGATACGGTATGCGATCTCGGAACAGGATGTGGAATTATTCCGCTTATCATGCAGAAAAAAATGCCTCCTGCCGTAACGTATGCAGTTGATATACAGGAGGGAGCGATTGAACAGCTTCGTCTCGGACTTGAAAGAAGCGAAACGAACGGAATTGTTCCGGTGTGTGCTGATCTCAGGGAACTCTGGAAGGACGCTCCTCTTGACAGATGCGATCTTGTAACGTGCAATCCGCCTTATAAAGCTGTGAATGCTGGATTTGAAAGTGTTATAGACGCTCAGAAAATCGCACGCCATGAGATTATGTGCAACATAGATGATGTATGCTGTGCGGCAGAAAGGCTGCTGAAATTCGGCGGGAGACTTTGTCTGTGTAATCGTCCTGAACGTCTTGCAGATGTTATTTCTGCTATGAAGAATCATAACATCGAGCCGAAACGTCTCAGATTTGTTTCAAAGAATCCTGACGAAGCTCCATGGCTGTTTCTTATTGAAGGAAAAAAAGGTTCAAAATCATTTATGAAGGTTGAAAAACAGCTGTATATCCGCAGCGGTGACGGCTTCTCTGATGAACTCAGAAGAATCTACGAAACAGGAAAGGAAAGCGTATGAGTGGAATATTCTATATAATCGGTACTCCGATTGGTAATCTCGGCGATATAACTCTCCGTCAGCTGGAAACGCTCGAATCAGTAGATTTTATATGTGCTGAGGACACAAGAGTTACGCTTAAACTGCTTAACCGATATGATATAAAGAATCATCTTGTCAGCTTTCACGAGCATAGTTCTCAGGCTGATGCACAGAGAATTATAGATAGGATTCTCGGCGGCGAGAACTGCGGTATTGTTACTGATGCAGGTATGCCGTGTATTTCAGATCCGGGAGAAGTACTTGTTCAGATGTGTGCAGAAAACGGTATAGAGGTCAGGGTAGTTCCGGGACCAAGTGCTGTTGTTTCCGCTGTTGCTCTTTCGGGGTTTCCGGCAAGACGCTTTACATTTGAGGGATTTCTTCCAGTTCAGAAAAAGGAACGTTCTGAGCGTCTTGAAGATCTCAGAAATGAAACGGCTGTAATGGTGTTTTATGAAGCTCCGCATAAGTTAAAAGCTACCCTTTCCGATCTCGCCGGAGTATTTGGCGGTGACAGGAAAATTGCGGTCTGCCGTGAGCTTACAAAGGTATATGAGGAAATCCTGCGAATGACGCTTGATGAGGCTCAGGATTATTATACAGAGCATGAACCCAAAGGGGAGTTTGTACTCGTTGTTCATGGCGGAAGTAAATCCGGACAGCAGAGCTATACCATAGAACAGGCTCTTGAACAGGTAAGATGTCTGGTAGAAATGGGTGAACGTCCTGTTGATGCCTGCAAAGCGGTAGCGAAAGATACAGGATTCAGAAAAAGTGAGTTGTATTCGGCATTCTGTACAGAATAAATGTGAAAAACAGATGAAAAATGTTGTAAATCCCTTGAATTCTGTAAACGATTATGATATAATATTAAGGTGACTATCTGATTTTATATTTTGTAGTCACTTTAATATAATAATTTTGATAAAAGGGGATTCTATAATGATTTGCGATCTTCATTGCCATACCAAGCTTTCAGATGGCTCGCTTGGAATAGAAGATGTAATAGAACAGGCAAAACGGACAAATATTGACTGGCTCTCTATTACAGATCACGATACAATGTCATCATTTTCACGCGCGGCAATTATCGGAGAACGTGCCGGAGTAAAGATTCTTCAGGGTGTTGAGCTCTCAGCGTGGGATAAGGTAAGAAACAGCAAGGTGCATATTCTTTGTTATGCTCCGACCAAGCCGGATCGTCTTGAAGGTCTGTGCCTTAAATCCTGCGAGATCAGAAAAGCTTGTTCAAAAGAAATGATCGAAAAGGTGATGGAAAAGTTTCCTATCCCGATCGAAAGTATACTTAAACATACTACTTCGTCAAAGAGTATTTTCAAGCAGCATATCATGCGTGCACTCGTGGATTACGGCTATGCTCTCGAAATGTATGGCGAGCTTGACAAGGAACTCTTTAATCCACAGACAGGTTCATGCTATGTTGAGCGTGAATATCCTGATGTGAACTTTGTTATTGATCTTATACATACGGCTAAGGGTGTGGCTGTAATGGCTCATCCGGCACAGTATGACAATATCGAGCTTCTTGAGGAGCTTGCAAAAAGCGGCAGAATAGACGGTGTAGAAATAGATCATTATTCCGCTGACGAGAATTACAGGAAGGAACTTTCTGCTATTGCCGACAGATATGAGCTTATACGGACAGGCGGCTCGGACTTCCATGGACTTTATAACAGTGTTCCGACGCATCTTGGAAGCGGCTCTACCTCGAAGGAGGATCTTGACCGTATCCTGAAACTCTCAGCAAAAATGAGCCGTAAGCAGCATGAATAATTTCATCGAAAATACAGGGATGAGAGTTTTTCCGACTCTCATTTCTCTTTGTATGCTGATATGGTTTCTTATTCCTTTCACACGAGGAATTGTAAATATCGGAAATCTGTCTGGTGCCGCTTTTTCCGGAACGCTTATGCTTGTTTTTATTTTTATCAGACCTTTCACAGATCTGATGAGGAAAATATGGGGATATCCGGCAGGAAAAATATTTATATCGGTTGTTTCATCAGCTGTTATTGTATGTGTGCTTGCGGCAGTTATAACAAGTATATTTATGATAAGAGCAATGAATGATTGCCCCAAAAATTATAGAACAACTCTTGTTGTGCTGGGATGCCAGGTAAAAAACGGAAAACCAAGCCGTATGCTGAAAAGTCGTCTTGATGCTGCTTATGATTATCTTTCTGAAAATGAAACAGTAAATGTCGTGGTATCAGGCGGGCAAGGCGATGATGAAATGATAAGCGAAGCACAGTGCATGAAGGAATATCTTGTTGAAAGAGGAATAGCTCCTGAAAGAATTTTCATGGAGGACAAATCGAAAAATACGGAAGAAAATATAAGATTCTCACTTGAAATAATAGAAGAAAACGGTCTTTGCGAGGAAATAACTATCGTTACTGATGGATTCCATCAGCTTCGTGCAGAGCTTATTGCCGGAAAAAACGGTGTTGACGCAAGAAATATTCCTGCATCGACACGTCTGTATCTTCTTCCCACATATTGGGTGAGGGAATGGTACGGGAATATATACTATATTTTATCAGGAGATTAAAACATGAAACTGAGAAAACTGCTGTGGGAGTATTTCGGCTCTGGTTTCTTCGGAACGATTTCTCCTCCAGCAGCTTACGTTATATTTATTCAGTTGGCGATAATGTTAAAAGATATTAATTTATGTTTTTTTCTTCTCAGGTATTGACAATCCAATTGTTTTGTAGTATAATATTTAATGTTCGAGGTGTGGCTCAGTTTGGTAGAGTACTACGTTCGGGACGTAGGGGCCGCAGGTTCAAATCCTGTCACCTCGACCATTTCTTATGCCCAAAATAGATGACAGGGCGAAAAACCACGCAGTTGCGTGGTTTTTTTATGCTCTGACGCCGAAATTTTTTATACTGAAACCGTAGATGACATTTTGCCTTTTCAGCCTCAAAAGAGGATTTGAACGGGCGTTTTTTTATTTTCAAGAGAACTCGGAGCAGATTTGGAAGAAAAATTCCAAAGTCTGCTCTTTTTTATTGCGAAAAACTTTCACAAAGTTTCAGACGGTTTCTTGTTCGTTATGCCGAATTGATTGGGAAGTAAATTCTCGATTGGTTCGGCATTTTTGTTTTCCC
>JAZNBR010000034.1:0-15028 GCA_045587105.1 Ruminococcus sp. | reverse complement strand
TATTATTTTTATCATAAGAAGATTATAATATTATTATCATATCAGAAAGGATGATAATAATGACAGCCAATGAAATTTTTGAACTTATCAGCCAGAATCCTGCTTTCCACCTTGCAACTACGGACGGCGATCAGCCCCGTGTAAGAGGTATGCTGCTATTCCGTGCCGACGAAAATGGTATTGTTTTCCATACTGCCTCAACAAAGGATTTATATCGTCAGATTATGGCTAATCCCAAAGCAGAAATGTGTTTCTCCTGCGGTGAGATACAGATCAGAATAACCGGTATACTTGAGCTTAATGATGATCCTTCGCTCCGTGAGGAAATATTTGCACATCCGACAAGAAAGTTTCTTCAGGCATGGAAGGAGCATGGAATCGACGGACTTTTACAGGTATTTGTGATGAAAAACTGCTCCGCTGTAACATGGACCATGGCAACAAATTTCGAACCCAAGTCACCTATAAAGCTTTGCTGAAAAATCAACGTCCCCGATCCTGAGGTTCGGGGACGTTTTGCGTATTCTATTCAGAAATAAGCATATCAGATTTTAATATTACTCCACTAATTATACTTTGACAAAAAGCAGAAAGGAAATTTATCAGGGAATGAAAACGCAGGAATGCTGCCGCATTTCAATCTTTTTATGACACAGATAATTTTTCTTTGTGCCGAGTATTTGACGGCAAGGCTTAGTTGAGGGAGCAATATATAAACAGAGTTTAGTGCATTCCGCCCTTGGTGAAGAAATTATCCTGAATAATAAGAGAACATCCGCCAAGGAAATTATTCTTTCCATCCAGCTTGCTGAGTACTATTCTGTCTGCAATATCCTCGCTCACCAGTCTGATCATTTCTCTCTTGATATAATCAAACTGCTTTTCGTTGAGCTTGAAATTGTGGAGAACAATTTTCTTTGCAAAGTGGCTGATTGCAAGGTTATTCAGCAGAACAGTATACTTTGCAATAATATCGTCAACAAGAGATTTAATAGGCTCCTCGCCTCTCATGACAGACATGAAAACATTATCTGTTGTGATATTGCATCTGTCGCCTTCGGTAAGCTCATAAAGAACAGGTGTCTTATCCTTTGAATAAACCTCGTAAATTGCATTGAGCATCGCTGTTCTTGAAAGCTCTGCCTTTACCGAACCATTAGGATAACCCTCATACTGTCTTCCGTTCGGACATACGATATATTTTTCAATCATTGATGTATATGAATAATAATCGCTTGAAAGCTCGTTTTTATTGACAATAGCGAGATTCACCTGATTTCCGTTATGAACAAAGGCTGTATTGGTCTGATAGCCGTTATGGATACGGTAATCGTTGCTTGCCAGTGCCATAAGTCCGATTGCATTTCCGCAATGGATATCAAAATCAAGACCGCCTGAAAGCTTATCGATGAAGTTGGTAAAATCAAGAACGCCGTCCTTGTAGAAAATTTTGAGCTTGCCCCACATTGAAGGAACAACTCCGACGCCCAGACCAAGAACATTCTCTTTGGTAAGACAGCTGTTTTCAACCATTTCATTGCTTGTCTTGATTATGTAATTTATAATATCCTTACTGGTAGTTCTTTCGTCAATTATCATGCTTGACTTGTCAAGTATCTCGGAATTAAGATTTGTAAGTCCGACGCTTACTTCCTTTTCATCAACTGTTGCGCCCAGTGCAAAGCGGCTGTTTACGTTGATGTCAATAAGAATCTTTCTTCTGCCCTTCTGAAGCTTCTCAGTATTTACCGGAGCCTCACCGATCTCCACGAGAACACCTTCCTCAATCATCTCATTGGTAATGATTGTTACCGCAGCTCTCGTAATTTCAAGAGCACTTGCCACATCCACTCTTGAAATGGGACCTGATTCTCTTATTACGCGAAGAATCTGCATTCTGTTTCTTCTTTTCAGGTCAAGCTTGCTGATACCTCTTTTTTCCATTTTTATACAACTCCTTTTTATATTTAAGGCGGCACCACACAAATCCCTTATCATTAATTCACGTTTTCCAAACAATCCCCGCGTAGTAAATCCTTAATAATATCCCCGTATTCAATTTTAAATCTATTAGATTTCTTACAAATATATTATAACACATATTTATTAAATTTCAAACATTTATAGATACATTTGTTAAAAATCAGCGTTTTTAACAAACAAGCGGCATCTTGTTTGTTAAAATTTCCGTACATTCTTATTTATATTTCAAACAAAATAAACTCTTTGTATATAATGAAAAATCCGGAGAAATTTTCTCCGGATTTCTACAAAATCAATACTCATCAATGAGACGTTCTTCGTCCATTTCAATGATCTTCCAGCCATCAGTTTTCAGCTTTACAACACACACATTATAAGCCTGTGGAGAATCGCTTCCCTCTTTATCAAAGGTAATTTTATACTCATAGCCTCTTGTACAATGATAATTATTTACAGTGAATTTTGTTTTAAAATAATTTGAAGCTGCATTTACCCCGTCAGTGCTGAGTCGTGAGACCTTTTCGATCTTTTCAACTTTAAGCTTACCGCTGCTGAATTCTTCCTTCTTCGCAGCCTTGTAATTGGACAGTTCTTCATCCCAGCTTGTAACGCTCGCGTGCTTATCAGTATATTCCTTGCTCTTGATATTATCAATAAACTCATCCGGATAAACCATTGCAAAATATGACTTTGCTCCACTTTCCTTTGTAAGAGCCTTGGCAAACTTTTTTACACTGCGCTTTGGTGAACCAATAGCTAAAACTGTAATCAGTGCAAGAATGAGTATAAGCAGAATCACAGCAAGCCATTCTATAAAACTGTCACTTTTCAGAACCTTCTTCACTCCCGAAGCTTCCACTGCCTCAGTTGATACTGATTTATTATCGGCAGCCGTATTAACGTTAACTGCATCCTTTTTATTTCCGCTGTTTTTATTTTTTGCCATTTAAGCAGACCTCCGTTTTTATATCAATTATTAATATTTTACCATAAATATATAATTATGTCAATAGCGATACAGCATAATTTCACAGCAAATATTTCCCGATTTTTACAGATAAATCAAAAAGGGAACCATCATGCTGACAGTTCCCCTGAATACTTCTGGTCAGATAATCAAATCGTGATATTATTCCGTATCGTTCTCCGGTTTTACAACTCTTATTCCGAGAACTTCAAGATTCTCATCGTCAACTGGTGACGGACACTCTGACATAAGCTCACTTGCATTCTGCACCTTCGGGAACGCTGTAACATCCTTAAGGCTGTCTGCCTTGCACAGAATCATGGCAAGACGATCAAGTCCGATACCCATTCCTCCGTGAGGCGGTGAAGCATAGCGGTAAGCGTCTACAAGGAATCCGAATTTAGCCTGTATTTCTTCTTCTGTCATGCCCAGAGCCTCGAACATCCTCTGCTGAAGCTCAAAATCGGTGATTCGGATTGATCCACTTGACAGCTCGACGCCGTTGAGAACGAGATCCCATGCTTTAGCACGGACATTTCCGGGATCTGTATCAAGATATTCAATACATTCATCCATCGGCATTGTAAACGGATGATGTGCTGCAACCCATGTATCATTTTCTTCATCGTACTCAAAGAACGGCATTTCTGTTATCCACAGGAAGTTATACTTATCCTCAGGAATGACCTCAAGACGCTTTCCGCAGATAAGACGAATTGCTCCAAGAGTTGACAGAACTGTCTTTGTCTTGTCAGCACAGATAAGAACAAGGTCGCCGTTTTCAGCACCAACTGCACTGCATACAGCTTCAAGCTCGCCATCCTTCAGGAACTTCTTGAAGGAGCAATTAGGTTCATCTGCCCAACGGATATAGGCAAGTCCCTTTGCACCGATGCCCTTTGCATGTTCGATAAGCTTATCAATTTCTTTTCTTGTGTATGTGGAAGCACCATTCTTTACGTTAATCGCACGGACAGTTCCTCCCTCTTCAATTGCATTTCTGAATACTACAAAATCTATATCCTTTACGGTATCAGTAATATCCTGAATCTCAAATCCGAAACGTGTATCCGGCTTATCAGTACCGTAGCGGTTCATTACATCAGCAAATGTAAAACGTGGCAGCGGAGTCGGAATATCAACATTCATAAGCTCCTTGAACACACGCTGAACAAAACCTTCAACACACTGCTGGATATCCTCAGCGTCAACAAAGGACATTTCAAGGTCAATCTGTGTGAACTCCGGCTGTCTGTCTGCACGGAGATCCTCGTCACGGAAGCATCTTGCAAGCTGGATATATCTGTCATATCCGGCAATCATAAGAAGCTGCTTATAGATCTGCGGTGACTGCGGAAGTGCATAGAACTTTCCCTGATGAACTCTTGAAGGAATAAGGTAGTCTCTTGCTCCCTCCGGAGTTGATTTCATCATCATGGGAGTCTCTATTTCAAGGAATCCGTTCTCGTAGAAGTACTCTCTTGTCACCTTTGCAAGCTCGTGACGCATGATGATATTCTGCTGAAGCGGACTTCTTCTGAGGTCAAGATAACGGTATTTCAGACGAAGCTCCTCGTTTACCTTTGTCTCGCTTGTAATCTCAAAGGGAGTTGTCTGTGCCTTTGAAAGAATTCTGAGATCAGTAACAAAAATCTCTGCATGACCGGTTTTAAGCTTGTCATTCTTGCTTTCACGCTCACGGACAACACCTTTCGCCATAAGAACATATTCACTATGACATGACGCAGCCTTATCAAAAATTTCCTTATCTGTCTCATCATTGAAAAGAAGCTGAACTACACCTGTTCTGTCTCTGAGAACGATAAATATAACTCCGCCCTTGTTTCTGATTCTGTCTACAAAACCGCCGACAACGACTTCTTTTCCGATTTCTGTTACGTCGCCGCAGTAATCTGTGCGTTTCAAGCCTTTCATTGTATCAGCCATATCACTTTTTCTCCTCAACTAAATTTTGGAAAGCATTTACAGTTTCAGCGTCCTCAATACTGTCCATCATCTTATCAAAATAAACGGCGTCAAAATTACCTGTAAACTTATCGTTAAGAAGGATTTCCTTTTCTTCGCCTGTTTCCATATCCTTAAGCTTTGCTTTTCCTTCGGCAAGCTCATTGTCACCAAGAACTACTGTAAATATAGCTCCCGTTTTGTTTGCATACTTCATCTGAGCCTTGATTCCCCTGTTCATGAGATCATACTCTGCAAAGAATCCGTATTCACGGAGCTGCTTTGAAAGCTCCATTGCCTTTTCAACAGCAGCTTCTCCCATTGTTGCAAAATAAATATCGCACTTTTTAGGTGTAAGGAATCGGCAGTTCTGCTTATCCATCACAAGCAGAAGTCTTTCAATACCCATTGCGAAGCCGAGTGCCGGAATATGCTGCCCGCCAAGCTGTTCGATAAGTCCGTCATAGCGTCCTCCGCCGCATACTGTTCCCTGAGCACCGATTTCAGTTGTTACAAATTCAAAAACCGTCTTTGTATAGTAGTCAAGACCTCTTACAATCTTCGGATTAACCTTGTATTCTATTCCCAGATTTGTAAGATACTTTTTCAGCTTTTCAAAATGATCGCTGCATTCGTCGCAGAGATAATCGAGAATCATAGGAGCGTCCTTGCCTATTTCCTGACATACCGGACTTTTGCAGTCCAGAATTCTCATCGGATTCTTTTCAAGTCTGTCACGGCAAGTATCGCAGAGCTCGTCCTTTCTTTCATCAAAGTAGCTCCTAAGTGCCTGATGATACTTCGCACGGCATTCAGGACATCCGATAGAATTGATATAAAGCTCTATATTCTTTATTTCAAGTCTGTCAAGAATTGTCTTTGCAAGAGAAATAACCTCCGCGTCTGCCGCCGGAGATGAGCTTCCTGCCATTTCAAGACCGAACTGGTGGAACTCACGGAGTCTGCCTGCCTGAGGTCTTTCATGACGGAAGCACGAAAGTATATAGTAAACTCTCTGCGGAAGTGCTTCGTTCAGCAGACCATTCTGGAGCATTGCACGGATAGTTCCGGCTGTTCCTTCAGGACGGAGAGTGAACTTTGTCTCCTTTGCCATTACAGTATACATTTCCTTCTGCACCACATCCGTAGTTTCGCCTACCGAACGCATAAACAGATCTGTACTTTCAAAGGTAGGAACCCTTATTTCTGAAAATCCGAAGCCCTCAGCAGTTTCCCGTGCTATTTTCTCAACGGTATGCCATTTGTGTACGTTCTTTGGAAGAATATCCTCTGTACCATTCGGACGCTTGATATTTAAAGCCATGTTTTTTCAGCCTTTCTTGTTATTTATTGGATCTTTCTTTACATCACACGAAAAACCGTTACATGAAAATTGTCCCTTTTGAGGGACAATAATCATCAGATACCCGGTGTTCCGACCTCACGCCAGTCAAGATCGCCTCTTTCAAGGGCAAGGATAAGTGCCTCAGCAGTAGCGATATTTGTTGCTACCGGAACATTGTGTACATCACACAGTCTTAAGAGGTTCATTCCCTGAACATCAGAGGATTTGGGATTGATAGGATCTCTGAAGAAAAGCAGCACATCCACTTCGTTACAGGAAAGAAGTGCCATGATCTGCTCTGCTCCGCCCTGTCCGCTAAGATATTTCTTTATCGGCAGTCCGGTTGCTTCTCCAACCTGTTTTCCTGTTGTGTTCGTTGCGAGAAGACTATGCTTTGACAAGATTCCACAGTAAGCACTGCAGAACTGAACCATAAGTTCTTTTTTTGAGTCATGTGCAATAATAGCTATCTTCATTTATCGTTCCTTTCTCCGCACTTTTCGGAAATGTGCGGTACATATTCTGGTTTAAGAAGTTTTTATTGTAAGCGGAACAAATTCGCCGCCGAGTCTCTTTGATATAGCATCAAAAGCTCTCAGTGCTTCAGAGTCAGTAGGAATGGGATTTCCTCTTCCTGTTGCCACAGTCATCTGGAAATCATCCGGAACTACACCTATAAGCTGAACTCCGACCTTGTCAATTATCTCATCAAGGTTTTCAATAAGTGAATTTCCGATTACCCTTTTACTCATTTTATTAATAAGGAGTCGCTGGCTCTTATTTCCTCTCTTATAGAACTCGTCTGACATGAGGCTTGCATCTCTGATACAGACCTGATCAGGAGTCGATACAACAAGAATAAGATTCGCCTGCTCTACAATATCAAATACATGGGAATTGATTCCGGCACCTGTATCTATAATTATGTATTCATAATACTTCTTTATGGATCGGCAGATATCTACTATCTGTTTTGCGGTAACAGTAGTAAGAGTCTTAGGAGCACAGAGAATACTCAGGTTTGATGACATCGGAACTTGCGAAACAGCCTCGAGAACCTGCTTCTCTCCACTGAGAACATCTCCGAGATCGTATTTGATTTCATCCTGCATACCAAACATGATATCAAGACATCTGAGACCGAAATCAAGCTCAATGATGAGTGTTCTGTGTCCCTGCTTGGATAAGGTATATCCGAGACCAGCACAGACTGTTGACTTTCCTGTTCCGCCTTTTCCGGATGTAACAGCAATAACTTTTGACATTATCTTTTCCTTTCCGATATCCACACGCCAGAGCAGTATAGCTGCTGAACGGCATCGGATTCTTCAATAATCATTCTTATATATTCTATATTATAGCACAAATCATCGATAATGTCAAAGATGTTTTTTGTATAAAGTACAAAATTGTTTATTCTTTATTTTTTCATACCCCAAAATTGTGCAATTTAAACAAATCAAACCTTCGTTTCTCCGCATTTAAATTAATATCTGGCATACTAATATCACTATTATCCCCCATCTCATCTATTTAATAACCACTTTTATTACAAGTTATTATCCCTTTCCCCCTTTTCTTATCAGAAATTGTATTTTATTCTCTTATTTTTTTATTGACATTTTAACTTATATGGTGTATAATTATTTCTGTCAGATACTCTATGTGGGGGCGTAAAGGTTTCGACGGGGATTCTGAAACATGATAAGCGAGCGGAGCACGGTGTAATCTCCTTAAACTGCACCACGTTTAAATATAAACGCTAAAAACAACATTACAGTTACTAGAAATAGTGCACTGGTAGCAGCTTAAGTCTGCTTCCGTCCTCCGGCAGAGTACCGCGGCTGCCGCTTGGGCGTCGATTAGCGGTGAACGATCTCTGGGTGTGTCCGTACCCTTTGATTGTACCCGGACTACCTTGACTTTCAGCCCGTTTACCGGCGGTCTGTCATGGGAATAATAATAGGTAAAATACGCTCGTAGAAAGTTGTGTGAATGGATTTTCGGACACGAGTTCAATTCTCGTCGCCTCCACCAATTTTACTCACGTTTTTGTCCCTTGGGATGAAAGCGTGAATTTTTTTGCGTGAAAAACGTGCCAGAATCATATGTACATCGCAAGGCTCACTGTCGTCAGTGAGTCTTGCGTCGTTCCCCTTGAGACTGCCGGGAACGTTATGGAGCACTATGCGGACGTAGTCATCATAGACAACCACTCGCTTTACATAGAGATTGATGAGCTGTCTGCGCTGTGGCAGTGTACCATCAAGAAACATCTGCTGTGCTCTGCGGTAGGCAGCGATGACCTTGGCAGGATCTACGCTCTTACAGCCGCTTGACTGCTCGTGAGCTTCGATTTTCTCATTGACCTGTGCAAGCTCCTGTTCAAGCCTGTCAAGGGTTGCCAGAAGCGATGGACTGCCCGACTGGGTGATTACCGAGATAATATTGTCAATCTTCGTCTGAATGCCTTGACGCTGTTCCTTCAGTGTGTTCAGCACCGAATCGGACTGCTGATTCAGCATGGCGAGTGAATCCTCATACCCTGCAAGAATCAGAGGGATTCTATCCTCTGAGAAGATAATTTCACTGATCTGCTGTACCACGAATTGCTCCAGATAGTTGCGGTTCACATCCTTTGCATTGCAATGAAGCTCTCCACGCTTACTTTTACCGCCGCACTTATAGGTGACGTGCTTACGCTTATTCCTGCCTGAGTGCATACAGTTTCCTGTGAATGCACTGCCGCAGTATCCGCATACCACCTTGCCTGTCAGCAGATAAGTTTCCTTTGCTCTGCGGCTGGTCGCTCTCTGACTGCGGCTCTTGATGATACCGCTGACCTTGAAGAATACATCGTCGTCGACGATTCTTGGCATACCGCCCTCAATGCGTATCATCTCACCGTCAGGCTTGCTCTTGTGGTGATTGCGTGTGCCCATGGGCGTTTTGGCGGCAGCTCTGTTGAAGATAAAGACTCCACGATATTTTTCGTTGCGGAGCATCTCGGTGATGCTGTTCTTCACAAAGGGTTTGCCTGCTTTGTTGCGATACCCTAAGTAGTTCAGCTTGTCAATGATTTCCGCATAGCCAAGGCCGTCACATACTCCCTGAAAAATCATTCTAACCGCTTCGGCTTCCTTTTCTTCAATTTCAAAGCGATAGGTTTCCTTGTTGACCTTGAAGCCATACGGCACATGACCTCCTGTGTAGCGGCATTGACGGGCACTCTCTTTC
Source organism: Ruminococcus sp. (assembly GCA_045587105.1). Lineage (GTDB taxonomy): Bacteria > Bacillota > Clostridia > Oscillospirales > Ruminococcaceae > Ruminococcus. The sequence goes on along the minus strand of JAZNBR010000034.1, from coordinate 5,531 downwards.
ATACCTTTCATAACCTCACGACCAAGGTTTTTGGAGTAGTACTCGCTCATACCCTCAAGCACCGATTCCAGAATAATGCTTTCGGGTGAGTCGTCCAGATTTTCAAGTACGCTCATGAGAGTGACATTATTTTTACGAAGCTCACGCTTATAATAAGCGGAGTCGTAGCGGTTTCTGGAGAATCGGTCCAGCTTGTGCACAAGGACAATATCAAAGTGTCCCTCCTTTGATGTGCTGATCATATTGAGAAATTCGGGACGGTCATCGGTTGTCGCCGAGCGTGCACGATCGCAGAATTCCTCCACGATCGCAACGCCGTTACGGGCACAGAATTCACGCATGGCACGAAGCTGTGCTTCTATGGATTCCTCACGCTGATTATCGGAAGAAAATCTTGCGTAAAGTGCGGCACGAGGAACTCGTCCTCTGCTTTTAATTCGTTCTATTGCTGTCATTTGCATTCCTCCTTCATTGTACTGCAGAGCATTTCAAAGAAAACGTGATTGGTGATTGTTTCGCCTGTGCTGTCCTTGGATTTTGATTTTACCTTGTACGGCTTTTTCTCAAAGGATTTACGCAGTTCCTTCTTTTCGATTTCAATAATTGTCATCTGCTCACCTCAATTTTACTCTCTTTTTCATGAAAATGGAATCATCAGACTGAACGACAATTTGTCGCTGAGTTTGTGGAAGACTGATAAATCTGCTTTAGTTGTCGCTGATGTCAGCCTGACTGACGGTAGCTTTTGTTTGGGGGTGGGGCGTGTTTCACGCCCGACCGTTTGATTCAAGTTGATTATATTCTCTGCAACCACTGCCCCGAATAAGGGCGGTGGTTTTGCTTTCGATGGGGTCGTGTTTCACGACCCCATCGCTTTTGTTGAGTTGACTACGTTGTGTGTTCTCTGTAAAGGTAGCCCTGAATCAGGGCGTCCTCTGTTTACGCCCCCACCGTTTGCTTTTGGCAGACTACGTCGTGTTTCACGACGTAGTCTCTTTTATGACGGGATGCTTCGTCCCGTCACGATGAACGGATTGTTCACCGTCATACCACCAGCACCGAAACAGTGCGGGTGGATGGTTGCTTGCGACAGACCACCTCGCGTTTCACGAGGTAGTCTCCTGACCGAACGATTCGTTCCGTCAACTTGAATAAGGGGGCGGTGAATCACCTCCACCTGCATGATACCTCGACTACCGAAGCGGTAGCTGAGTCGGTAATTCGCCGAGTCAGCTGTTCCATGTGACGGAGTCACGTTTCGTTACCCCATCTCCTACGCAGGGAATAAACGCTTCGTTCCGTCCTTTGCAAAGGGGTGCGTGAAACACGCATACCATGCATATATTAGGCTTCATACATCCAGCTGTCGTCGGGCAATGGAGTCTCCTGAGGTTCAGGTCTTTCGAGATTTTTCTCTGCAATCCCAAAGTTATCACGCTGTATCAGTTCCTCCAGATTCAGCTTACCTTTGGTACGGCGAACGTTCCGAACAGCCTCTTTTCTGTACTCTTTCAGAACCTTTTCAGGAATATCCGACAGATTTGAAAGTATCATGATAATCATTTCAACCTCCACAGCATATCGGAACAGACCTTTTGATATTTTGGTGAAGCCCTTATCCGATGCTTCGGCAATGCACTCTGCAAGCTCAGGCACAAGAAGATTCTGTTTATCCTTAAGCTCACGGCTTGCAAGAAAAAGTCTGAGGGCATCTTCTATCAGAGCAGACCTGTTATCAGCGTTTCCGGCTTTGATATAAGCATCGCATTCCTGTAACAATGAATCTGAAATACAGATTCCTGTTCTGATTTTTTTATCCAACTACATCACCCTTTCTGATAGGCTATCGCTTTTTCAAAACTGATTGTGCCATTGATTCTGCGGACTTCATCCACACACATCGCCCGAAGCTTGTCAATTACTTCGTCATCAACATCATTTGACGCAGCTGTTAGGTGAGTAATTGCTCCAAGCTCCACAGCAACCTTGAAGAGTAATCGGGCAAGTCTTTGCTCTGTTCCTGCAATCTCAGCCTTGATCATTCCGTTCAGAACTGGCACAAGATAACCGATTGCCTCGCCTGTGTTTACGTCAAGATGCCCACAGTAAAAGCGGATTGCATCCTCCACAAATTCGCTTTGTGAACGGCACGCTGTATCCTTAATGTGAGATTCCACAAGCTTTTTGGTCTCTGGATACAGCCAGAATGCGTATTTTTCCTTGTTCTCCATATTCCCTCTCTTTCCGTCGTAACACCTCACGACTTGCTTGTTTTTCCGTAGTTTTCGTGCTTATGGGAGATTGCAACACCATAATCGTAACACCAATCATTTTCACGACCCTGTTTGCGAACTTCCCGCATTCTCCGCATCTTCGGCGAGCTTTGCTCGTCCGAGGTGATTGCGTCGAGGGTTACAACCCCGACGCTTTAACCTGCAACATCGTAACTGCTCAGATTCAGACCGCTTTCGTGGGACTGCTTATATTCTCAATCGAGACAACTACCCGTTCTTTCGATTTTTACCCCTTCAACCACTGCAAACTGCAGAGGTTCGTGAGGCTCTGTACGTTTCAAGGTATCAGCCGTCCTCTGTCACATCTCCCACTGTGGATTCACTGCAATTTGCAGTACTTTTTGCACCGATTTTTGACCTTGCATATTCCAGATGCTCTGCGACAGCTTTTTTGCGGCTTTCTGACATCGGAATTCTGAAATTCAATCGAAGATTCTTTTTTGGAAATCGGAATGTCAGACCACCATAATTGTCATCATTAACAAGTTTATAGATATCACTGTGTGTAGCACAAAGCTTACTCAGCTTATTAATAAGCTTCTGATTGTAGGTGTACACTTCACAATCAGTTTCAGCTTCATTGAATGTGATAATCGTTTCTCTTTCATAATTTGTCAGCATAGAAACTCCTTTCATTATCCGCAGAGAAGAAAAGACCGCACATATCTATATCATTTCTTTCTCTGATAATAAATAAAATCATATTCTTGTGTATCCTTCTATTACTCTTATTTGTATCTCTCTGTGAACACAACCTCATCACAACATGAAACAGTCACAGTATCAATTCATAAGAGTTGCAGCGCTGAATGTGATTTTCATAATTATATCTGACACGAATGATTCCTTTCTCTTTCAAAGATTTAATGGCTCTTGCAACAGAACTCCGTGAGATGTGACAGTCACTTACAATTCTGTTGTAACTGGGAAAGCATTTTCCTGTCACAGAGTTTCTGCACTTGCACAGATAACAGAGCACATAGAACTCAATCGGTGACAGTTCCAAGTTGAATGCGCTGTTTGGGATTTTCACAAAGCCTTTCATCTTTTTCCTCCTTTCAAGTTTTGGTGTTGAAGCATCTACGGGTACTTCATTGTGATTTCTGAGAATTTGATTTGTAAAAACAAAAAGAGCTCCTTTCCTCGCCGGGCGAAGAAGAAGCTCTAAGTCATGGTACAAAACAATCGGCAAACAAAAAAACCGCCGAATCAAACAGACGCAATTATCCTGTAAGGATTGAACAAAGGATTGAACATAAAAATGTTCACGTCATAAGTTTGGTTTCGTACGGCGCTTGGCAGCTCAGTCATAAAGACTGTCTCCGCTTGCACGATTAGAAATCGTTGTATTCAGTTTTCAGCAGGATTTCTCCTGTGGCTTTATTCTAACACATCAAAGCCTGTATGTCAAGAAAAAAACTGACTTCACAATCGATTTCAGTTACTTGCACAAAGAAATCAGAACATACTTTCGTTTACGCATCGTTTTATACAATTCTGACAGCACCGCAGATCTTCTTCAAACTCTCATATTCAATTTTCAAAATACTGTTGAAGGCTTCTACGGAAACCTTGCAATCATTTCAAGCCAATCACACTGTAAAAACAAAAAGAGCTCCTTTCCTCGTCAAGCGAAGAAGAAGCTCTAAGTCATCGTACGAAACAATCGGGCAAATAAAAAAGCCGACGAATCAAACAGACGTAATTATCCCGCAGGATAGAACACAGAAGTGTTCACGTCAAGTCTGGTTTCGTACGGCGCTTGGTAGCTCAGTCATAATGACTGTCTCCGCTTGCTCGATTAGAAATCGTTATATTCAGTTTTCAGCAGGATTTCTCCTGTGGCTTTATTCTAACACAGTGCACGTTCAATGTCAAGAACGAAGTTTCGATTTTAATAAATTTCAGTCACTTGCACAAATTTAAAAGAATGTTTGTTCGATTATTATCAGAGTGTACAAAACCCTCCACAAGTTTTATCTTGTGGAGGGTTTGTTCAAAGCACGAGTTATCTCAATAATCCACCGTGGAAATAACATTCGTATACCTTGGTGTCATTGCAGTAGATTTCTTCAAAGCCTTGGAACCAGGTGAAGTCGCCAGATACCTTGGACTTGTATGTGTACTCGCCCGATTGATAGTATTCAGGGCCACGATATGGCATATTGAAGTCTGCCTTTTTGAGAGCCTCTTTCAGAAAATGTCCGCTGAAGCTTTCACCGAGAACCCTGCCCATATAATTCATAGCATACACAGCCTTGCCGTCTTTCCAGATAGCTTCTTCGCCTGCAAACTGCTCACCACCAACATATGTATCAAGATAAACATAGTTGCCCTTTTCATATCTGAAATCGTGTGAGTCAAGCATTGTGGAATCAACCTCATTCATAAATGAAGCGTAGGTGTTGACATTTGCTTCAAGACGAAATGCGATAATCTCATCTGTGTTGTTGTCGGTTGATATGGGTCTTACTGTGCATTCCTGTTCCTTGACAAGATAATCAACAGTCACATTCAGCAGATTGCTGATTTGAATTAAATTCGCAATGTCAGGGTAGGTCTGTCCCGCTTCCCACTTGGCAACAGCTTGCCTTGAAACGTGAAGTCTCTCTGCGAATTCCTCTTGAGTAAAGCCTTTGCTTTTTCTTAAAAGCTGTAATTTCTCAGGAAAAATCATCTAAAATCACCTCTGCATAAATAGTAACACATAAAAGCACAGACCACAATAACCCTCAGGTTGCAGTTTCGCTACTTGTGATATACAAAACCTATTTTATTATATCATATGTGAGTTTAGCATTCAATAAAAGCGGCAAAAAACGTCCACAAGATAAAACTTGTGGAGGGAAAATCATATTTCGATTGTGTCACCGTTTGCTTGTACTTTCTGCACCGCCAGAACTGTGTGCTTAACGAGCATCAGTTCCAATGCTGTCCGTGCATCGGTTGTTTCTTTTCCTTCTGTCATAAGCTCCGCTAAAGCGTTGCCCATAATGTTGTACTGCTCGCCGTGATATAATTCTTCAATCGTGATCTTCGCCATACGATCACCTCCTGTCAGTACAACACTATACCACAAGAGCTATCACAAGTCCATATGCAAATGCAATAAAGAATGGAGGGGAGGGTTGGTGAAGATTTAATATTATTTCATTAAATATGCTTTCATAACGATTATAATCCGTAATAGTAATCCTTAATCTTCTTTGCCATGAGCACACGGCGTTTATGAAGGAA
>JAZNBR010000033.1:0-15583 GCA_045587105.1 Ruminococcus sp. | reverse complement strand
ACTCCGGACGCCGTAAAGGTACTTGCAATCGGCTAAATTACTATATGAATAGCCAATAATGGGTTTGCAAAGGGTTGATAACCCTTTGGCGGGGTTCAGAGGCAGAGCCTCTGGCAGGGTGTGGGACAGAGTCCCACATTATGCCTTAGAAGCGCTTCGCAAAGGGTGAATTGAAAAACAGTCCAGTGGACTGTTTTTCAAGAGGGATGACTCCCTACTGTGTAGGGAGATGTCACGAAGTGACAGAGGGTGACAGACCCCGATTAGGGGGCCTTGCAAGTGAAGGCGTTCCCTTTAAAATCTTCTTATTTGTATCTTTTTTGTATCTTTTTCGACAGACTTAACCGCACAAGCTATATGCGTTACTGCCATAACAGAAAGGATGTATAATTATGACTAATTCAGCACAGATAGTTGATTTCAACGGAACCTCATGCGTGAAGCTTCAGGCAGGCGGATATACCGCACTTGTTGCGTATGAAATCGGCTCAAATGTAATCAGACTCCATAACGATAAGGACGGAATCGAGTTCTTCCGCTTCAATCCGGAGAATCCTGCCGATGTAATCAGACAGTCCGCAGAGGTATGGGGACTTCCGACTCTCTATCTTCCCAACCGCTTCGCTGACGGTGTTCTGAAAACTTCCGACGCTGTATATCAGCTTCCCGTGAATGAAAAGGCTCCTTACAACAATCACATCCATGGATTTATCCACAAGAGAATCCATGAGGTTGTTGAAAAGGGAGCAGACGAGAATTCTGCATGGGTAAAGACTCGCTATGTCTACGACGAAAAGGATGAATTCTTTGCGTCACTTCCGGTGAAGTTTACTGCGGAGTATGTTTTCACTCTCTCCGACAAGGGAATGGAGCAGAAAATCAGCTTCACAAACAACGATACAAAGGTACTTCCGATGTCTCTTGCTTCCCATACAGCTATCAATGCTCCTTTCGTGGACGGAGGCAAGGAGGAGGATATCCGCCTTCAGGTGCCTGTCGGAAAGAAGTGCGAGCTGAACAGCCGCTGTCTCCCGACTGAAAAATATCTCGAACTCACTGACTGGGATCTTGAATACAAGAACGGTACAAAGTGTCCTGTTCTTCAGATAGTAGACAACGATATGTATTTCGCTGAGGATCTTGAACTTGACGGAGAGAAGTTCCACGGCGTTATCGCTGAGGATATCGCGAGCGGAAAGAAGCTCTGCTACGAGGTTTCCGAGGAATACGGCTTCTGGATTATCTGGAACGACAGAGGTTTCAACCACTATTTCTGCCCTGAGCCGATGACAGCTATGATTGACGCTCCGAATCTCAGTACTCCGGCTGAAATCAGCGGTTACCGTGAGGTAAAGCCCTCCGAAACCTTTACAGCATATCAGCGTTTCTTCTCAAAATAAGCGAAGTTTGTCTAAAATGCACAAATTTCCATATAAAATAACTACATTGTAATTTGCTTCAATCACTTGTAATATATTGATAAATATGTTATAATGGTATTGAATCACCGTGTATAATGTCGCGGGATCAACTGAAAATGCACGTTATGCAGTCTGCGAGGCTTCGGTTTTTCCGGCTTGCAGACTACATTCACAGTTTAAAACAAAGGAGAATAATCACTATGAAGTTCGGATTTTTTGACGACGCCAACAGGGAATACGTTATAAATTCCCCCAGAACACCCTATCCGTGGATCAACTACCTCGGAACTCAGGGCTTCTTCTCGCTGATTTCTAACACAGCCGGAGGATATTCATTCTACAAGGACGCTCGTCTCAGAAGAATTACACGTTATCGCTACAACAATGTGCCTATCGACATGGGCGGCCGTTATTTCTACATCAACGATAACGGTACTGTTTGGAATCCCGGCTGGTCACCTGTAAAGACAGAGCTTGACTCCTACGAGTGCCGTCACGGTATGGGCTACACAGTAATCACAGGTAAGAAGAACGGCCTTAAGGCAGAGGTTACATTCTTCGTTCCCCAGAATTACGACGGTGAAGTTCAGCAGGTTGTTCTTACAAACGAAGGCTCTGAGGCTAAGGAATTCTCACTCTTCTCCTTCGCTGAGTGGTGCTTATGGGACGCTCAGGATGACTGCACAAACTTCCAGAGAAACTTCTCCACAGGACGTGTTGAAATCGTAGATTCAACAATCTACCACAAGACTGAATACAGAGACAGACGCGACCACTTCGCATTCTACTCTCTCAACGACAGCATCGACGGCTTCGATACTGACAGAGATACATTCATCGGTCTCTACAACGGCTTCGGCGATCCTCAGGCTGTTATCGCAGACAAGCCCGGCAATTCCGTTGCTGACGGCTGGTCACCTGTTGCTTCTCACTACAAGAAGATTACTCTCGCTCCCGGCGAGTCAAAGACACTTATTTTCATCCTCGGCTACGTTGAAATGCCCGTTGACAAGAAGTTCGAGGCAGACGGCGTGACAATCAACAAGGAAAAGGCTCTCGCTATGATCGAGAAGTACAATACTCCTGAAAAGGTTGCTGAAGGTCTTGCTGAACTCAGAGCAACATGGGACAAGCTCCTCGGCATTCTCAGCGTAAATACTCCTGATGACAAGGTTGACCGTATGGTTAATATCTGGAATCAGTATCAGTGTATGGTTACTTTCAACCTTTCACGTTCTGCTTCCTACTTCGAGAGCGGTATCGGCCGTGGAATGGGCTTCCGTGACTCCAATCAGGATATCCTCGGCTTCGTTCACCAGATTCCCGACAGAGCAAGAGAGCGTATTATCGATATCGCTTCAACTCAGCTCCCTGACGGCGGATGCTACCACCAGTATCAGCCCCTCACAAAGAAGGGCAACTCCGATATCGGCGGCGACTTCTCTGATGATCCGCTGTGGATGATTCTCTCTGTTTCCGCTTATATCAAGGAAACAGGCGACTGGTCTATCCTCGATGAAATGGTTCCTTATGACAACGATATGAGCATCGCTCAGCCTATGCTCGATCACCTCAAGGTTTCATTCTACAAGATCGTAAACAACCTCGGTCCTCATGACCTTCCTCTCGCTATGAGAGCTGACTGGAACGACTGCGTTAACCTTTCATGCTACTCCGATACTCCCGGCGAGAGCTTCCAGACATACACCAATCCTAAGTTTGCTGCTGAGGGCGGCTACTCCAAGGTTGCTGAGTCTGTAATGGTTGCTACTCTCTTTACATATGCAGGTCCTAACTACGTTGCTATTCTCAGACACCTCGGCAAGAACGACGAGGCTGACGCTGCTCAGGCAGAGATCGACAAGATGAAGAAGAACGTTATGGAACACGCTTTCGACGGCGACTGGTTCCTCCGTGCTTATGACGCAACAGGTGCTAAGATGGGCTCCAAGGAGTGTGAGGAAGGTAAAATCTTCATCGAGCCTCAGGGCTTCGCTGTTATGTCAGAAATCGGTAAGGACGTTGGTGCAGATATCAAGACTCTTGAATCTATCGACAAGTACCTCAATACTCAGTACGGTCTTGTTCTCAATAACCCTGCATTCAGCAAGTACTACATCCAGTACGGCGAAATCTCTACATATCCCGGCGGATACAAGGAGAACGCTGGTATCTTCACTCACAACAACGCATGGATTATCTGTGCTGAGGCTTATGCCGGCAGAGGTGACAAGGCATTCGAGTATTACAGCAAGATTGCTCCCGCATTCAACGAGGAAATCTCTGATCTCCACAAGACAGAGCCTTATGTTTACGGTCAGATGGTTGCTGGTAAGGATGCAAGCCGCTTCGGTGAGGGTAAGAACTCATGGCTGACTGGTACTGCTGCTTGGAACATGGTTGCTATTTCACAGTATATCCTCGGTATTGCTGCTGATTTCGACGGTCTTAAGGTTGATCCTTCCATTCCTCACGAGTGGGACGGCTTCACAGCTACAAGACAGTTCCGTGGTGCTACATATAACATCACTGTTAAGAACCCCGACCACGTTTGCAAGGGTGTTAAGTCAATGACTGTTGACGGTCAGGCTGTTGAGGGAAATGTTATCCCTGCATTTGACGGCGGTGTTCACACTGTTGAAGTTGTAATGGGCTAATATATAAAATTAAGAGGACTCGGTTGAGTCCTCTTTTTTGTTGATAAACGTTATTGTGTAGGGTACGGCGCACCTAACGGGTGCCCGTACCCTACACGCGGTTTCGGAGGTAAATGTAGGCACTACCATTAATCGTCCGCATGATGTCCGGTAAAACGAAAAGGGCGAACACATAGGTTCGCCCGTACTTCTGAATTTTTATTTTAAAAGGAAATTTGAAATTATGCTGCCGATTTCTGTTATATTACAGTTTCCGGAAAATTCAAATTTAACTTTTCCGATTGAACTGAAGTAAACTTCAAGTTCGCTGTCGAGGTCGAAAGTGCCGGCTGTTTCAACGGAAAATGCTTGTATTTTGTTGTATGGAAGGCTTGATATATCTTTTTTTGTTCCTGTTATTCCTTGAACGTTTATAGGCATGATACGCTTGTTGGTGAATACAACACCATCTCTCATAGAACTATATGTAGAAATAATACTTTCTCCTTCGACGAGAAGCGGAGCTATGATAGAGGCGTATTTTGAGTTGTCGGTCTGTTTGAGCTTGAAAATAAGTTTGTTTTGAAAATCAATCATTTTTGATTCCTCCTGATTTTTGAAATATTATTTTTAAGATTGAAGTGGAAAACGTATTGATTATACATATTATACTATATTTATATTTGAAAGTCAATATAATTTAAAAAGAATGTCTAAAATGTTCGCTGTGGAAATAACTGTATAAACAACAGTTTAATCATCCGCAAAATAAGCTGTGATGTTCACTCGTGCCATTAAACGGAAAAACGTTGATTCAAGCAAATTAAGCAAAAGGTTATTTCCAAAAGCAAAAAAAGCAAATGGTTATTTTGAAAAGCAAATTAAGCTGATAATGATAATGCAACTGTTACTGAAAATAATACTGAAACTGACAGTGATATTGTTATTGTTAATGATATATGTCAGAACAGCGAACCCATGGGTTCGCCCCTATCGGTACTGATATAACGGCGGATGTGAACATCCGCTGTGACATAAGAACAACAACACATAAAAAAGCACTGAGAAAAAATAAAAAAAGTGTTTACAAGTCCGCTATTTTGTGTTATAATGTAAGAAGCCGTTACATACAGGCAATAACCGGTGTTATTCCGGCAATGCCTTGTGTAACCTCACAAAAACTTTTTTCAGGAGGTCATTTCCTATGGCAATCAAAAGAAAAATGAAAACCATGGATGGTAACAATGCAGCTGCTTGGGTATCATATCCCTTTACTGACGTTGCTGCTATTTACCCCATCACACCTTCCTCAGTTATGGCTGAGGTAACAGACAGCTGGTCTGCTAAGGACAAGAAGAACCTTTTCGGTCAGCCCGTAACAGTTGCAGAAATGCAGTCTGAGGCTGGTGCTGCTGGTACAGTTCACGGTTCTCTCTCCGCAGGCGCTCTTACAACTACATATACAGCTTCACAGGGACTTCTCCTTATGATCCCCAATATGTACAAGATCGCTGGTGAGCTTCTCCCTAACGTAATCCACGTTTCAGCAAGATGCGTATCTTCTCACGCTCTCAATATCTTCGGTGACCACTCTGACGTTTATGCTTGCCGTCAGACAGGTTATGCTATGCTCTGCTCATCCAACCCTCAGGAGGTTATGGATCTCGGTGCAGTAGCTCATCTTTCAACAATCAAGGGCAGAGTTCCTTTCCTCCACTTCTTCGACGGTTTCCGTACATCACACGAAATCCAGAAGATCGAGACATGGGATGACGAGACTCTCCTCTCTCTCCTCGACAAGGAAGCTGCTCAGACATTCCGTGACAACGCTCTCCACCCTGAGAGACCTGTTCTCCGCGGTACAGCTCAGAACCCTGACATCTTCTTCCAGGCTCGTGAGGCTTGCAACAAGTACTATGACGCTCTCCCTGCAATCGTTGAAGACTACATGAACAAGGTTAACGAGCTTATCGGTACTGACTACAAGCTCTTCAACTACTACGGTGCTGCTGACGCTGAGCACGTTATCGTTGCTATGGGTTCAGTTAACGACACTATCGAAGAAACAATCGACTACCTCAACGCTGCCGGCGGTAAGTACGGTCTCGTTAAGGTTCGTCTTTACAGACCTTTCGTTGCTGAAAAGCTCGTTGAAGCTATTCCGGACAGCGTAAAGAGAATCTCTGTTCTCGACAGAACTAAGGAACCCGGTTCACTTGGCGAGCCTCTCTACCTCGACGTAGTTGCTGCTCTCAAGGATACTAAGTTCAACGATATCCCTGTATTTACAGGCAGATACGGTCTCGGCTCCAAGGATACAGTTCCCGCTCAGATCGTTGCTGTATTCAAGAATGACTCCAAGAAGAGATTCACAATCGGTATCGAGGATGACGTTACAAATCTTTCACTTCCTCTCGAAGCTAACCCTGACTCAGCTCCCGCAGGCACAACAGCTTGTAAGTTCTGGGGTCTCGGTTCAGACGGTACTGTTGGCGCTAACAAGAACTCTATCAAGATCATCGGCGACCACACAGACCTCTACGCTCAGGCTTACTTTGCATATGACTCAAAGAAGTCAGGCGGTGTAACTATCTCTCACCTCCGTTTCGGTAAGACTCCTATCAAGTCAACATACCTTATCAACAAGGCTGACTTCGTAGCTTGCCACAACCAGAGCTACATCGACAAGTACGATATGGTTTCTGACATCAAGCCCGGCGGAACATTCCTCCTCAACACAATCTGGACTCCTGAGGAACTCGACGCTAACCTTCCCGGACAGGTTAAGAGATACATCGCTCAGAATAACATCAACTTCTACACAATCGACGGTGTTAAGCTCGGTAAGGAAACTGGCATGGGTACAAGAATCAACACTATCCTCCAGTCTGCTTTCTTCAAGCTTGCTAACATCATCGACTTCGAGGAAGCTGTTGGCTACATGAAGGCTGCTGCTGAGGCTTCCTACGGCAAGAAGGGACAGGATATCGTTGAAAAGAACTGGAACGCTATCGATGCTGGTCACCAGAACATCGTAAAGATCGACGTTCCTGCTTCATGGGCTGACGCTGCTGATACTCAGATGGGTATGGCTGCTGTTTCCTGCGATGACAAGAACCTCCAGGATTATGTAAACAACATTCAGATCCCCTGCAACGCTCAGAAGGGTGATACTCTCCCTGTTTCTACATTCGTAGACATGGCTGACGGTACATTCCCGCAGGGCTCTGCTGCATTTGAAAAGCGTGGTATCGCTGTTGACGTTCCTGAGTGGATCCCTGAGAACTGTATCCAGTGTAACCAGTGTGCTTATGTATGTCCTCACGCTGTAATCAGACCTGTTGCTCTTACAGAGGCTGAGGCTGAGGCTGCTCCTGCTGCTGCTAAGATCGTTGACTTCAAGCCCGCTATGAACGGTCTCAAGTACATGATGACTGTTTCAACCCTTGACTGTACAGGATGCGGCGTCTGCGCTAACATCTGTCCTGCTAAGGAGAAGGCTCTCGTTATGAAGCCTATCGCTTCTCAGATGGATCAGCAGGAAGTATTCAAATACGGCGTAACTATCGACGAAAAGGCAGAGGTTGCTGCTAAGTTCAAGGCTGACACAGTTAAGGGCTCACAGTTCAGACAGCCCCTCCTCGAATTCTCAGGCGCTTGTGCAGGCTGTGGCGAAACTCCTTACGCTAAGCTCGTAACTCAGCTCTTCGGCGACAGAATGATGATCGCTAACGCAACTGGCTGTTCTTCAATCTGGGGCGGCTCCGCACCTTCAACTCCTTACACAGTTAACAAGAAGGGCAGAGGTCCTGCTTGGTCTAACTCACTCTTCGAGGATAACGCTGAGTTCGGTTACGGTATGTACCTCGCTCAGGAAACACTCCGCAACAGAGTAACTGAAAAGGTTCTCGCTCTTAAGGAAAAGGCTGAAAACGCTGACGTTAAGGCTGCTATCGACGAGTACCTCGCAACATACAACGACGGTGCTGCTAACTCAGCAGCTACTGATAACCTCGTTGCTGCTCTCGAGGCTTGCGGCTGTGACGACGCTAAGGCTATTCTCGCTGAAAAGGATTACCTCAGCAAGAAGTCTCAGTGGATCTTCGGCGGCGACGGCTGGGCTTACGATATCGGCTTCGGCGGTCTCGACCATGTAATCGCTTCCGGCAAGAACGTTAATATCCTCGTATTCGATACTGAGGTTTACTCAAATACAGGCGGACAGGCTTCCAAGTCTACACCTACTGGTGCTATCGCACAGTTCGCTGCTGCTGGTAAGGTTGTAAAGAAGAAGGATCTCGCTGGCATCGCAATGAGCTACGGCTACGTTTACGTTGCTCACGTTGCTATGGGCGCTAACATGAATCAGTGTATCAAGGCATTCGCTGAGGCTGAGGCTTATGATGGACCTTCCATCATCATCGCTTACGCTCCTTGTATCAACCACGGTATCAAGACAGGTATGGCTACTGCTCAGGCTGAAGAGAAGAAGGCTGTTGAGGCTGGTTACTGGCACCTTTACAGATACAATCCCGCTCTTAAGGAAGAAGGAAAGAATCCGTTCTCTCTTGACTCCAAGGCTCCTAACACAGATGAGTTCAAGAACTTCCTCATGGGTGAGGTTCGTTACAACTCTCTCGTTCGTCAGAATCCTGAGAGAGCAGAAGCTCTGTTTGACGCTGCTGTTGAAAATGCTAAGGACAGATATGATTATCTTACTAAGCTCACAGCACTCTATGGTCAGGACTGATTTAAGTCTTTAATGTTCGAACGATTATAAAGAATCTCCCCGATATTAACTTATCGGGGGGATTTTTTGTTTTGCATGGATGTCCGTTGGGTGTCCGCATAACGTAAAATATCCGAAAAATTAATGGGCGCACACATGGGTGCGCCCCATACTTGATGTTTCCGGCGGATTATGCTATAATTTATCAGGTGATATTATGATTGCAGTTTCATTGATTGACATTGACAAGAAAAATCAGCATTCCCACGCACACAGGCTTCTCAGGGAATGCCTCAGACCATACGGCGTTGACTATACTGAGGATTCTCCCGTAACAAAGGGAAAATACGGCAAGCCCTCACTGGCGGAGCGTCCCGATATACACTACAACATCTCCCATGCAGACGGAATCGCTGCCTGCATTGTCTCCGGAAGGGAATGCGGCATCGACTGCGAAAGAATCCGTCCGCTTCGCAGTAATGTCATGCGGAGAGCCTTCTCCGAAAGGGAACGGAAGCTCATAGAGGAAGCTCCCGATGAACAGAAAAACAATCTTTTCTTCCGGCTGTGGACGCTCAAGGAAGCCTACATAAAGGCGGTAGGCACAGGACTCTCCTTTCCGCTTGAACAGGCGGAGTTCATCCTCACAGAGGACGGCTTCACAACATCAATTGACGGCTATAAGTTCCGGCAATATATTATTCGTGGTGAGTTTGTCGTTTCGGTGTGCGTCAGCCTTGACTAAATTCCGGCTGTGTGGTATAATTTCAGAGTAAATTCAAAAATAACGAGGGTTAATATGAAAAAAATATCATTATTACTTACACTTCTGCTTGCTGTGTGTTCCGTTTCCGCCTGCGGAGACAACAACGATTCCAGTGAGGAGGGCAACAGTGCTTCTGATTCATCCTCACGCATTATAAAGGATGATGATGACGATGATGACGAGGACGACAGCAACGACGAGCAGAAATCCGATGATAAGGACGAGGACGAAAAATCCGGCAGCTTTACAAGGGGCAAGGTCGAGGACAACGTTTATTCAAATGAATTCAGCGGTCTGACTTTTGAGATTCCTGACGGCTGGACAACTCTTTCTGATGAGGAAATCGCCAACACCATGAGTGCAGGTCTTGCGGCAGGCGGAAGCAGTATGGACGCCGATACAATCCTTAACACGACTACCTATGACTGCATTGCAAGCGATATGTCAACCGGCGAGAGCTTTACGTTCATTTTTGAGGATGTTTCAAGATATTCCGGCAGTATGACCATTGACGATTATATCAATGCCGCAAAGCTGACAACTGCCTATTCAATGCCGGATATGAACATCGACTGGCACGTTGACGGCGAAAAAGATACTCTCTGCGGTGTTGAATTCGATGTATTCAGCATGGAGGTAGAGCTTGAAAATTACGGCATAACTGTAAATCAGGATTATTACGTTACTGAAAAGGACGGATATATGGTAGTTATCACATATTCCTCCGGACTTTCATCAGGCTCGTTTGACGACTATCTCGACTGCTTCAAGGACTAAGAAAATATATGAAATCAGGATTTTTACGGGGAATGTCTCACGGCATTCCCATTGCATTGGGATATCTCTCGGTATCGTTCGGGTTCGGAATTGCGGCGGCAAAGTGCGGACTGTCGGTATTTACAGCCTCCCTGATATCTGCGACTAATCTTACGTCGGCAGGACAGGCGGCAGGAATCGACATAATCGCCGCAGGCGGAGCAATTATCGAAATGATTCTTGTTCAGCTTACAATAAATATCAGGTATTCGCTCATGGCGATATCTCTTTCCCAGAAGCTTGACAGAAGCTTCACTGCTCCGCACAGATTTGCGGCTTCGTTCGGCATAACAGACGAAATATTTGCAGTCTGCTCCGCCCAGAAAAATCCCCTTACTCCTGCGTATATGTACGGTATGATACTTGTTGCATTTCTCGGCTGGGTGTCGGGAACGGCAATGGGCGTAAGTGCAGGACAGCTTCTTCCAGCGTCTGTTAGCAGTGCTATGGGAATCGTTCTGTACGGAATGTTCCTTGCGATTATAATTCCTCCGGCAAAAAAGCAGAAAAACGTACTGTTTGCCGTACTTCTTGCGGCAGGAGTAAGTATTCTCATGCGGTATATATTCACCATGATAAGCGGTGGATTTGCAGTGATAATCAGTGCCGTTGCGGCTTCGGCTCTGGCGGCTGTTATCTTTCCGGTAAAGGATGACGGGGAGGCGGATGAATGAGTATTGCTGTCTATATTTTTGTTATGGCTGGCGTGACGTATCTTATCAGGATGATTCCGTTCACGTTTTTCAGGAAGAAGATTAAATCAAAATTCTTCCGGAGCTTTCTGTATTACATTCCGTATGCAGTCCTCAGTGCAATGACGATTCCGGCGATTTTTTACAGTACGGGAAGCATAATTACTTCCGTTGCGGGAACAGTCGTGGCTGTTGTGCTTGCATATCTTGACCTTCCACTGATTGTCGTAGCACTTGCGGCATCGGGAACGGCATTTCTTACGGGATTGTTTTGTTGATGTTACACAATATCGGGATATTAAAAGGCTTTGTGGATGTGAAAATCTACAAAGTCTTTTTTATTTTTCTCTCCGTACAACTGTTTTTAGTTGAATGAAACCTTCTTCCGGCTGTCTTATGAACGGTGCTTCTGTTCAGAAATTACCGGAAGGAGGTCGTTTATTTGCAGGAAAAAAAGGAGCTTAAAGCAAAAAGATATGCCTTCTGCTGCTATTACGTTATGCTCGGAAATGTCTCTGAGGCGGCAGTAAAGGCAGGCTTTGGCAGGGGAAATGCTCTGACCGAGGGTGTGAAATGCCTTAAATCCGCAGAATGCAGACGTATTATTGCAGGTCTGAGGGATATCCTCAGCGATACCAACAGCGTTTCTGCCGGACTCAGGCGGCTTGCATTCGGAAGCTGTACTGACGCAGTATACCTTGTATTTGCCGATGAGCTTCCGCCGCAGGACGTCATCGAGAGACTTGATCTTTTCAACGTCTCGGAAATAAAGAGAGTCAAGGGCGGGGGAGTTGAGGTCAGGCTTTTCGACCGTATAAAGGCTATGGAAAAGCTCGCTGAACTGGAAAACTCATGCTCCGACAGAAACAAGGCGGCAGGTCTTATAGCGGCTCTTACGGCGTCGGCGGAGGAGGATGACAGTCCGGATGATTGAAAGGCTCTCCCGAAAACAGAAAATCACCATGAACTGGTGGAAGAATCCTGAATACAGAGACTATGACGCTCTTATCTGTGACGGTGCAGTAAGAAGCGGAAAGACTCTTTCTATGTCAATCGGCTTTGTATTCTGGGCGTCCTCGGTATTCGACGGAGCTTCCTTCGCTCTGTGCGGAAAGACAGTTACCTCGCTCAGACGTAATGTCGTGGTTCCGCTTATTCCGATTCTCAGGGAATACGGCTGTACCTGTCTTGAAAAGGTCAGCAGGAACTACATTGATATCACATTTCTGGGGAAAACAAACCGTTTCTATCTGTTCGGAGGCAAGGATGAAGGCTCTGCTTCGCTGATTCAGGGTATGACTCTCTCTGGTGTTTTCTTCGATGAAGCCGCACTTATGCCGAGGTCCTTCGTGGAACAGGCTCTTGCGAGATGCTCAGTCAGCGGCTCAAAGATGTGGTTCAACTGCAATCCGGACAATCCCGCACACTGGTTCTACAATGAGTGGATCAAAAAGGCGGAGGAAAAAAAGGCTCTCTATCTCCATTTTACCATGGACGACAACCCTTCGCTCTCCGAAAGCATGAAAAAACGCTACAAGAGACTTTATTCCGGCACGTTCTATGACCGCTTCGTACTCGGAAAATGGACTGCCTCGGAAGGGGCCGTCTATCCGATGTTCAGCAGGGAAAATCACGTTTTCAGCGGAGAGGTCCGGTGCGAAAGCTATGTCATTTCCTGTGATTACGGCACGGTAAATCCGTCATCCTTTGGTCTGTGGGGACTCAGCGGCGGCGTATGGCATCGCCTGAAGGAGTACTACTACTCCTCGAAAAAGGAAGGAGCTTCCCGCACGGACGAGGAACATTATTCGGCTCTGGAGGAGCTTGCAGGTGAAAGAAAAATCTCACGGGTAATCGTTGACCCCTCTGCTGCAAGCTTTATCGAGTGTATCCGCAGACACGGAAAATTCAGAGTCGTAAAGGCTGACAACGATGTTATCACCGGAATAAGGCAGGTAAGTGCCGCCCTTAAACAGAACAGACTGAAATTTCATGAATCGTGTACCGATATTTTCAGGGAATTCCAGCTCTACCGCTGGAGCGAAAAAGCCGGTATGGACGCTCCGATAAAGGAGAATGACCACGCTATGGACGATATGAGATACTTTGTGGCAGATATGCTTGCTTCGGAAAGAAACGACGATTTCTTTGCGGTATCCGTATCACGATAATAATAATGCACATGAAGCACTGTTCACAATCACACGCAGAAGGAGGAAAAATGAAACTCTTCAGAACAAAACAGAAACCTGCATCCCGTCAGAAATCGCCGGAGATAGCCTGTGCAAGCCGTTATATTCCGGCAGGAAACGCAGTTCCGGCTATGATAGATCCGCTTGAAGCAGAGCTTTACGACAGACTGAGATATGCTGTTCCCGTTCTTGACGCGGCTATCATGAAGATCATACGTCTTACCGGAGGCTTCCGTGTTGTCTGCTCGGACGGGAGCTGTCAGGAACAGCTTGACTCCTTTCTGGAAAAGGTTCCCGTCGGACTTACAGGACAGTCTGTCGGAACGTTTGCCGATAACTTCCTTGACAGTTTGCTTACCTACGGCAGTGCTGTGGGAGAAATTGCTGTTGATTCCGGTGAAAAACGCATTGCCGGATTATGGAACGGCGATGTCACAAGGCTGAGAATAACCTCCGGAGCAGATCCCTTTTCAAGGGAATATATGATAAGGGATTCCACAGGGACGGAAAAAAAGATTGAGTGTCCGGAAAGAATCCTCTATTCCTCGCTGGTAGGAGGTCATTCGCTTCTTCGCGGACTTCCGGCTCTCAGCAGTATTCTGCTCAGGATATACGACTGCATAGGTCAGAATTTCGACCGTGCCGGAAATATCCGCTATGCCATAACCTACAAGCCTTCAGGCGAATCGGGCGATATTATCCATTCCCGTGAGCGTGCACAGCAGATCGCCAAGGAGTGGGCGGACGGCATGAACTCAGCACGCTATGGTCAGGTGAAGGATTTTGTGGCGGTCGGCGATGTGGATATAAAGGTAATCGGGGCTGAAAATCAGCTTTTTGATACGAATATTCCTGTCCGTCAGCTTCTGGAGCAGCTTATCTCGAAGCTCTCCATACCGCCGTTTCTTCTCGGACTCACATGGAGCAGCACGGAGAGGATGTCCTCGCAGCAGGCAGATATCCTCACATCTGAGCTGGAATATTACAGACGTCTCCTGACGCCGGTAATCACAGAGATCGGCAACGCTTATCTCTGTTCAGTCGGTTCGGACGCTGTATGTCATGTGGAATGGGACAACATAAATCTTCAGGACGAAGCAGTTCTTGCAGAAAGCCGCCTGAAAAATGCACAGGCACTTGAAATAGAAAAGAGACTCGCAGGAGAGTCGGAAAAATAAAGGGTAATGAACATTTCAGCGGTCGAAAGGCGTGATATATAATCAGCAATTGCGAACGTCAGCGTTTTTGTGACCAGAAAAATGATTATCCGGATATATTTTTGGAGGTATATTATGTATAACGAAATCAGACTTGAAAAGGGACTTTACAACCTCAGCGGAAAATCCTTTACAGCGGCTCTTGAGGAGCTCGACCCCACTTCGGCTTATGCCGGAACTCCCCTTGAAAAGCTCGACGCCTACGAAAGACAGCTCAAGCGATTCAACATCAGGGTAAGCGGTCCTGAATGCGACTGCGTGGAGAAGTTCTTCTCGTCCACCGAGACGGCTGTTCTTTTCCCCGAATTTGTTACACGTTCAATCAGAAAGGGCTTTGACGAGACAGTTCTTTCAGCCGTGTGTGCTGTCAAGACAATCAGCAATTCTGGTCAGTATCTTGGCTGCGACCTCGACGATACAGCCGATTATACCACAACAGCTCAGGCAGCTCAGCTTCCTGCGGCGATTGTCAGAGAAAGCGACAAGGCTGTTACTCTCGTGAAATACGGCAGACTTATCAATGCTTCCTACGAGGCTATACGTCCGCAGAGACTTGATGTTTTCGGTGTCATGCTCAGAAGCATCGGCGTGAGACTTGCTCTTAACGTTGCCGCAAAGGCTGCCGAGGTTCTTGCTGAAAATGCAGAGCAGATTACAGCGGAAAGTCTTACTTACAGTGATCTTGCGTCGCTTTACGGAAAGTTCGGCTGCTTCGACATGACGACTCTCCTTGTATCGCCCGAAAACGCTTCACTCATTGCGGCTATGGAGCAGCTCTCAGACTGTACTGCCGACAAGGACGGAAAGCTTATTCTTCCCTTCGGCTCAGAGGTTGTGAAAACATCTGCGGCTCCTTCTGACAAGATTATCGGTCTTGACAGAAACTTTGCTCTTGAATTCATCACCAGCACCGATCTTGTAATGGAGACAGACAAGCTCATTGGTCAGCAGCTTGACCAGATCAGCGTTTCCATTACCTGCGGATTCCGCAAGATTACTCCGGACGCCGTAAAGGTACTTGCAATCGGCTAAATTACTATATGAATAGCCAATAATGGGTTTCCAAAGGGTTGATAACCCTTTGGCGGAGTCCAGAGGCAGAGCCTCTGGCAGG
>JAZNBR010000032.1:0-3964 GCA_045587105.1 Ruminococcus sp. | reverse complement strand
ATCAGCCTATGAATAGAAATAATGATAACAATGGGAAATGCAGAGAGTTTCCGACAATTTTTCCGCCACAGCATCAGAATCGTCATCCCGGATTTGAGTATGTTATGAATCCAAGACCTATGGCCGAATGTAATTGTAACTGCCGTAAGCTGGAAAACAAGGTTGCCATTATCACAGGAGGTGACAGCGGTATCGGCAGAGCAGTGGCATATGATTTTGTAAAAGAGGGAGCGTC
This sequence comes from Ruminococcus sp., assembly GCA_045587105.1. Taxonomy (GTDB): domain Bacteria; phylum Bacillota; class Clostridia; order Oscillospirales; family Ruminococcaceae; genus Ruminococcus. The sequence goes on along the minus strand of JAZNBR010000032.1, from coordinate 3,729 downwards.
CGTTGCAATCGTTTATTACGATGAAGATCGGGACGCAAAGGAAACTGCCGAACGCATCAAGCAGCTCGGCGGCAAATATATGCTGATGCAGGGTGATCTGAAAAATCCTGCATTTGCGAAATTATGCGTAGAGAAAACAGTGGAACGCTTTGGTAAGCTTGACGTTCTGGTCAACAATCATGCAGTACAGTTCGTGGAACGGAGCATTCTGGATATTTCCCACGAGCAGCTGGAATTCACGTTCCGTAACAATGTATTCTCATTTTTCTACCTGATCCAGTATGCTTTGTCGTACATGAAAAAGGGAGGCAGTATCATTAACACCACCTCCGTTACAGCATATCAGGGACATAAAGATCTGATCGACTACAGCTCAACGAAAGGTGCAATTGTCACTCTGACGAGGTCACTTGCATTATCATTGGCAGATAAGGGAATCAGGGTAAATGCAGTTGCTCCCGGTCCAATCTGGACACCGCTGACAGTTTCGTCATTCTCAGCTGAGGAGGTCAGAACATTCGGAACGAAAACTCCGAAAGTGCCGATGATGCGTGCAGGTCAGCCGTGCGAGATCTCGCCGAGCTTTGTGTTCCTTGCATCCGATGACTCAAGCTACATGACGGGGCAGGTACTCCACCCGAACGGCGGTACGATTGTCAATTCCTGATGTGTATTTCATAACGATTTGAGGGAATACTATACACATCAAAGAATCAGGAGGTTTTATTATGTTTAGACTTACACCATTTGAAAGAAATGAACTCTGGAACCCGTTCCGTGAATTTGAAAACGAGTTTTTCAAGGGCTTTGGGAGTGTCAGCCACTGCCGTACAGATATCAAAGATGAGGGTGACAAATTCGTACTGGAATGCGAAATGCCCGGTTTCAATAAGGAGGATATTCAGATCGACATCAATGGCAGTACGCTGACATTTTGTGCGACACATAAAGCCGATAACAGCGAGAAGAACAGCAGCGGCGAATATATCCGCAGAGAAAGAAGCTACGGTTCCTATTGCAGAAGCTTTGATATTTCGGGCATTGATGAAAATGCGATTAATGCTGCCTATACAAACGGCATTCTGACTTTGATACTGCCGAAGAAGGAGAAACAGCAGTCGGAAGTAAAGCGGATTGAAATTAAGTGATTTCATGATAAAAGCTTGCTCTGAAATTTTCAAAGCAAGCTTTTTGAACCTAAAGATAGTGTATAAAAACAGTAGAAATCAAGGTGATCAATTTCGTCACATATTGACAGAAAACACATCATCAGCTCTGATTGCCGGTGATGTGTTTTACATTATAACATAAAAGCCGGAGATTTCTCTCCGGCATTTTTTATGTAGTTTTAGTTAACGCTTTTCTCATGAGACAGAGATCAAATACATCTACAATATTGTCAGCATCAAAATCTGCATTCTGCCAGCAGGTGATATCGCCGGAACCAAGAATCCACTTCTGAAGCATAACAAGATCTGCCATGTTAAAATCGCCGTCAAGGTTGCAGTCACCAAGCCTGAAATCATCCTCAGAAAGCTCTGTAATGCTTCCGTCCTCACTGATAAGATAATACCTCACTATCTCAGATAAAACATCATCTTCTTCCCATGGACGACGCTGTGTGAAAGTCATTCTGACTATTCCCGGAGCACAAGGCTCATATACCATGACTGTTTCTCCGGTTGTTCCGGGAGGAGGCGGCAATACAGCATCCTCAAATATTTCATACTCCATTACCTGTGCGACACGTCCTGTACCGTACTGTTCTACTTCAAGCTCATATCCCGCACCCTTAGCTACTACATCACAGTAAACAATGTGATTATCCTGAATAGTAACTTCTTCGTTTTCTCTGCGGAAAGCTGAATGTTCAGTAATTGAATCAGGAAGAATTCCCATAAGATCGGTCTGTGTGATAGTTCCGTCAGCAGAAATATCAAAATTCATTACTGCATACGGATTTGAAATACCGAATCCGGCAGCCCAGTCAAGACTGATAGTTCCTTCCGATAAAGGCTTATACACAAAAACCTCATATCTGAAATCTGCCTGCATGAGCTCAACATAATCTATGGATATTCCAAGAAGGTCAAGCTCCTCAAGATATTTCTCATAGGCTTCTGTATCAGACTCATCCGGTACTTCCGTACTCAAAGGATCAAATACCTCATGATAGAGAAGCTCAAATTCGGCAGTGCTTCCATCCGTTCTGATCTCATAATTATCCTTGTCAAGCTGTTCCTTGCGTACACAGCATATCAAACCATCAGCAACGTGGTTCTTGCCGTATTTATTACCGAAATTCAGAGCTTCCGCAAATGTTCTCGGAACCCAGTCAGGAAGTACTTCATCATAAGAAGTTGTCAGCTCGTTCTTTATAAGCGAAAGAAGCGAGTATTCACCGGAAGCATCTTGTGTAAGCTCCCATATCATAATACCGCCATATTCCTTTGCCATTTCACATTTTTTCCGCATGGTAGAGGCACCATTATATGCTATTCCATCATACAGATCAGCATCATAATTTGACTTGTCGTATTCGATCAGCTTTGCAAAAGGAACGTAAGAATTCCAGTCGAGTTTACCGTCATCAGTATATCCTCTGCCATAGAACGGAACGCCAAGCACGAGTTTTTCTTTCGGGATTTTCTTCTGAATATTGAAGTATTCAAGTGATGATTCTGCAAACTCCATATCAGCGTGGGATGATTCATCAGCATCGTTATCGTAAGCCATAACATTGACGAAATCGAAAAGTCCGAAAGTTTCAGGAGAAACATTTACTGCCACCCACTGTGCCGTTGCCGTTGAAAGCTCATATCCACGCTCATCACAGAGAGTCCTGAGAGAGGCTACCCAATCTTCATAATAAGTCCATATCTGATGACTGGAACCAAGTTCAATATCGAGATCAATTCCGTCAAGATCGTATGTCTCGCAATAATCCATAATTTCTTCGTTAAAGGCAGCCATTTCCTCTGGTGTATCAATAAGGGGAAGATAGTTTTCACAACCTCCTCCTCCGCCAAGACCCGCCATTACCTTTACATCGTATTCATGTGCTCTGCTTACGATATTATTCATATCATACGACGGAATATTACATTTAAGATTTCCGTCTGAATCGGGAATGCAGAACGCAATATTGATATGAGTCAGCGCACTTAAATCCATACTTGAATAAGTATAATACGCCCAGTCTGGCAGATATCCGACTACACGAGAATTATGATAAACCTTTTCGTATTCCGGTTCGGGAATTTCAATAGGATTTTCAAGCTGCATTTCAATCTTATATAGTGTCATCGTGGAATTTCCTGCCATAACGTTTATATAGTCAAGCAGTGAAAAATCCGTACCGAACGCCTCTGCCATTGCTTCGTATGAATAATAATACCAGTTGCCTTCTGAGGAATCCGGAGCAACCTGTGCCCATTCTTTTCCGCCGCTGATTGAAGTCAAGGCAAAATACGGAGCTGATTCTGCATCGCACTGAATAGCAATTCTGTTGCCTTCAGCGTACATACTTCGATCGTGCACCGGAATTGTCCACGGACAAGTCCACGCCTCAGCTGAAATTTCTCCTTCATACAGAATTATTGAGCTCTGAGCCGCTTCTGCCGGAATCACATAAGCAGACATCATAACCGCTGCACTCGCCATTGAAATAAATCTTTTAAACATCACTCTTAACCTCCTCTGATTTCGTTATTTTCTTTATTCTTACTG
>JAZNBR010000031.1:0-24087 GCA_045587105.1 Ruminococcus sp. | reverse complement strand
ATACAAGTCGGCTATTCCGATTTTTTCGTCACTTTCACCTACGCTAAACACTAAAAACCGGTAAATTAACCAATATTTTTACCCTTTCTTCTTTAAAATCAACACTGCACAAAGCCCGTCCTGCGACTTTGTACGAAATCTACTTGCATATTTTCCGCCATCTTGCACAAAAATCCCTAACTGGGAACCGTCCCCTCTGTCCCTACGGGACATTTCCCCACACTGTGGGGAGTCACCTTAACACACGTCAGTATGCCTGCGGAATTTTTATACAATCTGACGAAAAATCTGACTGCGTATCTTTCGCACAAGCTCTGTGCGGTGTTGCCTAAAACCTGTTTCCCTGAAATCACAAAAAAAACAACTCCGGAGAAATTTCCGGAGCCGCTTAATTTTAATTCAATTTTTAAACCATTATTCCGGCAGTACGTCAATAAGCTTGAGCAGCTTTTTCTGTACCGCAAGAGCGTCTCTGTTAGTGATTCCGTCACCGACATTCGAGCAGTCGGAATTTATTGCTCCCTGCTTTGTCATTGCACTCTTATCAGAACCGCCTACTGCATATACATCGGGATTTCCGAGAGACTGCATGATAAGTATAGCGTCTGAAAGAGCAAGATTTCCGTCACAGTTTGCATCACCGTAATCAGCCTTATCTTCCGGCTCTGTGGGCGGAAGCGTTGTGGGATCAGTTGCAGGCTCTGTCACAGGAGGAACGGGATTATCTGTTCCTGTATCACCAAGACCGTCCTTGTATGTGCCGTCAGGCTCATAGCCGTAATACAGCTCGCCGTTTACATAAACAGGAACATAAGGTGACATTACACCATGAGTGCTTCCGGTTGCGTCGGTTGTAGGCTTAGCATCAAGGATTTCCTTGTTTGAGAAGTCATTTGAAGCATCCCAGCCGCTGCCGTAATTCGGGCAGACAAATGCAAGCAGTATCTCGCACTGCTGCATTCCCTCAGAAATAGGAAGAACAGCACGTCCGTCAGGAAGGTTAACCTCAACGTAGTAAATATTTCCGTCGTACTTGATAGGCTTTGAAATTTCTGCCTGTTTTACGCCCTTTGAAGCATACATTGCAGACTGATCACGGTCGCAGCGGATAACGATACTTTCGGGATCAATTCCGGCATTTGCGAATTCGCTGAGATCCATATAATAGCGGAAGGAAATGTTATCCTGTACTCTTGCCGGCCATGCGGAGTGGTTTGTGATCTTGAAGCTGAGAGTAATTCCGCTGTCCGTGCTTCCCTTATTGAGAGTCTCTACAAAGAACTCAGGACCGTCATGAACTTCCTTGGGCGGGAATGAAGGATCAGATTTTCCGCCATACTTATCAAGCATCTTGCAGAGAATAGCTGTAAATCCAGCGTTATAGTCAGTTGCAACCTCGTTATTGATGTAGTTATTTCTGTCGTCAACATAACTGCCATCCTCAGCAGGTCCGCCTACAAGTGCACCGTAAAGAATGTGTCTGTTATCAACAGGCATATAGATATCATTTTTCCATGATGTATGAGCAGTTCTGTGGTGAGCATTGTGTGCGGGCTTGTCGCCGTAGCCTACGACATAGCTCTGACCGGTAGAGTTTTCTCCGAGAACAAAATTGATCTGATCTTCATAAAAAGCAACATAATCAGAAGTATCTGTATCAGCAAGAACAGTATCAGAAGCAACAGCAGTAATAAAAGCGGCTGCCTGAGCATATCTTGCACATCCCCAGCTGTCGATATATGCAAGCTTACCCTCAACCTTCTTTGAGTCATGAGTAAGATAATCAACATGCTTCTTTACATGATTGATATATGTAGCATCCTTTGTGTTGATAGCATAAAGGAGCATTGCACCCTGCATTACGTCATCCCAGCACATACACCATGTATACTTCAGACAATCCTGACCAAGCTCCTTGTCAAGATTTGGAATGTAGCTTTCAGCCTTATCAAGATAAGCCTTATCGCCTGTTGCGATATAGAGCCAGTTTGCAGCATAGAAAAGTTCGTCATAGAAGTGTGATGAACGATAGAAATTTGGTGCGTTACTATCAGCATAAGCTTCGTTTCCGGGATCAGTGGAAGCGAGCTTGAAGATATTTTCAGCATGAGCAAGGTACTCAGCACGCTTGGAATCGTCAATCTTTCCGTCAAGAGCACAGTATCCGGACGCAAGAGCTGCTGCCATTCCGCCGAATACAGCTGAACATCCTGATGAAGCCTTGTATATCTGACGAGCTTCAGCATATTCAGTACCACTGTCTTCCATACCATACTGAATAAGCTCTACTGGTCCCCACCATGTATGGTCAATTGTACCGTTTCCGACCTGGAATACAACTTCATCACCAAGATCGCAGTCAGCAAAATAATCAAGAACGAATTCAAGATTATTAACATAATTCTGCATTTCTCCGGCTTTCTCAACGCCGTCAGGATACTGATAGAGTCCCCATGCAAGCATTGAAGCAGTATATGCCATAGGCATATTGAATTTAACGTGATCTCCGGCGTCATACCAGCCGCCAAGAATCTCGTCAGTCATTGTTGAATCGGAACGCCACTCAACACGGTTCCATTCCGGAAGCGGTCCTGCCTGCTGACATTCATAGAAATACAGTGATTTCTGAAGTGCCTCTGCATAATCAGGATTTCCGGAAGCTGCTGTCACGGTCGTCTGAAACGCATCTGACGCCGGAGCAGAGATGTTGACAGTTCCGACAATGGAAGCCATCATTGCTGCTGATACCACAGCGCATGTCAGTTTTTTAAACATAGTTTTCCTCCCCATTTTACTGCTCTTTGTGCTGACAGAGCAGTATAAATCTTATTATGTCAATTATGCCACATATTTCTAAGTTTGTCAAGATAAAATCTACAATATTTTAAGAAATCATTAATAAAAAAGGCGATACATCTTCATGTATCACCTTTTCCAGCGTATTAATATCATTCCGACAGATCGTTGATTATTTTTTCAAGTACAGGAAGATCTTTTTCAAGAGTCTTTTCCATTTCTTCCTTGCTGGTATAGAGAAGATCCTGTGGTTTTCTTACGGCAATAAAGAGATCGTATGGAACATCGCTCTCCTCAACGCCGGCACGATCTGCAAAATTTGTGTTTTTCAGATAGAATCTGCCGCTTCTGATGTTGTTATTATCGGGGAACAGTTCGCTCAGATCAAGCAGTTCCATTTCCGGATTGACAGACTCCAGAAATTTACTGTCGCCGATGACAATAACGCTTTCCGCACTGTTCAGCTGAGTTGTAAGACTCGTATCAGAGCCATTTGCATATCCGCCGGCAGCATTGTCAGGTCTGTGAATGAAATAAACAGAAGCCTCTGTTTTTCCGTTATCGTTGAAATCCTCAGACATATCGCTGATGTAATCCTGCAGTGCCGTGGAATTGCCTATGGTACCGTCTCCGCTTATCACAAGAACTATCACATCAGGATTTGTTCTCGTGAGCAGACTATGTGCCAGAACAACGACGATAATTGCAAATACCGTACCTATTCCGAGCCACCATTTATTATGGTAGAAGAAATTTACGATTTTCTTCCAGAATGAAAGCTTCACCGGTTCTTCGGATTCCTCGTGAATTTCCTCCGATTCCTCTATAAGTCCCTGCTTCAGACGCATAAGCTCCTTTTTTTCTTCAAGGATACGTCTGTCGTATTCCTCCTGACGCTTTTTTTCACGTTCAGCAATACGCTGCCGGATTAATTCCTGCTGAGCCTCTTCTTCCTTCTGCCGCTGAATTTTCAGTTCTTTATTGACCTCAAAGACATTCTTTTTTATATCAAGCCTGTCGTCATCTCCAGAAGCCGCTGTTATCTTTTCTGTATCCTTATCCTTCATTTCAGTTCAATCATGCCAAAGGACGCATTGTCGGGAAGAGAAGAACGTCCCTGATAGACGGACTGTCAGTCAGAAGCATTACAAGTCTGTCAAGACCGAAGCCAAGACCGCCCGTAGGAGGAAGTCCGTATTCAAGAGCTGTTACGAAATCTTCATCAACCTCGCCTGTATTATCGCCGAGAGCTCGTCTTGCTTCAACCTGCTGTACAAAACGCTCCTTCTGGTCGATAGGATCATTAAGCTCAGAGAAGGCATTACCCATTTCACGGCAGTAGATGAAGTATTCAAAACGCTCTGTAAATGCCGGATCAGTCGGCTTTCTCTTTGCAAGAGGAGAATTTTCTACGGGATAATCATATATAATAGTAGGCTGAATGAGTTTATCTTCAACGAAAGCGTCGAAGAATGCAATAAGAACATGTCCCTTTGTAGCGTTCTTGCCTTCTTCAACCTCTACGCCGTGAGCCTTTGCACACTCTCTTGCGTCCTCATCAGTAGCCCAGTCATTATAGTCAACTCCAGCGTATTTCTTTACTGACTCAGCCATAGTGAGACGCTCCCATGGACTTTCCATGTCAATCTCAACGCCCTGATATGTGATCTTTGCAGTTCCGCAGACATTTCTTGCAATAGTTCTGTACATATTTTCGATTATATCCATCATGCCGATATAGTCGGTATATGCCTGATACATCTCAATTGTAGTGAATTCCGGATTGTGTGAGGTATCCATGCCCTCGTTGCGGAAGATTCTTCCCACCTCGTAAACGCGGTTGAATCCGCCTACGATAAGCTTTTTGAGGTTAAGCTCTGTTTCAATACGCATGAACATATCCATATCAAGTGTATTGTGGTGAGTCTTGAACGGTCTTGCAGCAGCTGCAATCTGGATAGGAAGAAGCACAGGTGTTTCAACCTCAATATATCCGAGATTGTCAAGATAATTTCTTATCTCAGTAATGATGCGGCTTCTCTTTACGAATGTATCCTTGACGTCGGGATTTACGATAAGGTCAACGTAACGCTGACGGTATCTCATGTCCTGATCCTTGAGTCCGTGCCACTTTTCCGGAAGGGGAAGAAGTGACTTTGAAAGAAGCACGATGCTCTTTGCATGAACTGAGATTTCGCCCTTCTTTGTTCTGAATACAAAGCCCTCTACGCCGATGATATCGCCGATATCCCATTTTTTCTTGAATTCCTTGAACAGATCTGCACCGACCTCGTTGGAACGGATATAGACCTGAATTCTGTCAGAGCCGTCACGGATATCAATAAAGTTTGCTTTACCCATATCACGCCAGCTCATGATACGTCCTGCAAGACGTACAATATTCTCATTAAGAGCCTCAAGACCAGCCTTTGCCTTTTCCTCGTCGTCGCCTGCCTCAGCAAGAACAGCAGCTTCCTTTGCTTCATATTCAGCCTTATAGTCAGCCGCAAGACCTGTCACATCAAACTTTGTGATCTGATAGGGATCCTTTCCTGCTTCCCTGAGAGAAGCAAGCTTGTCAAGACGATCCTTCTTAAGAATATTTATATCAACAACAGGCTCTTCCTGAACCTGATTTTCGATGTTTTCACTCATTTTTACTTTCCTTTCTGCACGGTACAGATATGCCGTGATTCTTCGTTTACTTGGAGATTTCCAGTACCTCGAATTTCAGCTCTCCGGCAGGAGCCTCAACCATGAAGATATCTCCGACCTTCTTCTTCATTGCAGCTTTACCAATCGGTGATTCATCAGAAATTTTTCCTTCTCTTACGTTAGCGTGGTTTGTTCCCACGATAGTAAAGGTCTCGATCTTTCCGTTATCAAGACGCTTGATTGTAATCTTTGAGCTCATTCCGATTTCGTCTACGGAGATGCTGGATTCATCAACAATTTCAGCATTGTCGATAGTATACTGAAGCTCTGCGATCTGTGCTTCAAGGATAGCCTGTTCGTTCTTTGCCTCATCGTACTCAGCGTTTTCGGAAAGATCTCCATATGAACGGGCAACCTTCAGTCTTTCGGCTACTTCCTTACGTTTATTGATTTTAAGGTCATCAAGCTCAGCCAGAAGCTTTTCATAGCTGTCTCTGGACATTTTTTTCAAAGCCATTTCAATGCACTCCTTACATAAATTACAGTAACTCTTATTATAATATATTTCAGAAGACTTGTCAAGATTATTTTTTCGCTTACTCTGAAAAAACTCCGACAGTCAGGAATTCCCACAAATTATCACATAATTTTCTTTTTTAAGGTATAGACAAATTTAACAAAACATGATATAATAATTGTGAATCTAATTTATTACTGCATCGTAAAGGAGTTATTATACCTTGAATCCGGATGCAAGAAAGGAAAAGCTATGCAGCATGAAAAATCCTGCGGTGCTATTGTATACCGTAAATTCCACGGAAACACCGAAATCCTGCTGATAAAGCATATCAACAGCGGTCACTGGTCCTTTCCGAAGGGACACGTCGAAAAGGGCGAAACTGAAACCGAAACCGCACAGCGTGAAATTATGGAGGAAACTTCAATCGACGTTATAATTGATCCGACCTTCAGGGAAACTGTTACATATTCTCCTAAGAAGGATACAGTCAAGGTTGTCGTCTATTTTCTGGCAAGGGCTAAAAATGTTGACTTTATTCCTCAGGAGGATGAAATAGCAGAAATACGCTGGGTCGATATCTCTCACGCTTCAAATATTCTTTCATACGAAAACGATAAAACTATTGTCGCAAAGGCTAAAAGTGCTATAAAGGAAGTCCATTAACAGTTAATTATCTCTCCGGAATATGCTCCGGAATCTGAGGAAGGTGTTTATTATGACTTTTTTCAAGAAAATGATACTTGTACTTGCAGGCAGTTGTCTCATTTTTTCAGGCTGTGGTAAAACGGAAAATGAATCTGACGCTCCCGATGGTGTTGTAAACATCGAGGTCGTCACTGAACCACTTACAGAAAACATGAACGATGAATCCGACGATGACGAGGAAATCATCGTTACCACAACTGCACCTGTATTTGTTCCGGAATACGTCTGGACCACCACAACTATAAGAAAAGGCAGACCGTATCACGCATCAGCTGACAACAACTATGTTCCTCAGCGTACTACAACGTCTTCCTCCTCAAAGCCTTCAAAAACAACTACAACGGGAAAACGTATTCCCATTTACTCAAGGACCACGACAAGACGTCCGGTAAGCGGTACTTCCATAAATCTTACAACTTCAAAAATCGTTCAGGGAACCGGTACGGCGACAATAATCACAACAACAACAGCAGCAACAACTGCTCTCACTACAACAAGGACTACTACCACCGTAACGACAACAAAGGCTCCTGAGCTTGTCCTTCTTGAGGATATGACTCTTGAGGAAAAAGTATATCAGATGTTCATAGTATCCCCCGAACAGCTTACCGGCAGTGAGGAATACTTCACAGAAGCCGACAAAAATCTGAAAAACGCTCTTGAAGCATATCCCGTCGGAGGACTTATCTTCTCAGAAGACAATATCAAATCAAGGAATCAGATAACAGCTATGCTGCGTAATCTCCAGACAGCCGCCGCAGAATACTCCGGTTCCGGAATCTTTACGGTTATTCAGGAAGAAGGCGGCTCGCATTCTCCTGTTTCCGACAAGCTCGGAACGTACAATCCCGGCTCAATGGCTTCTATCGGCAAAGCAAACGATACAGATATCGCATACGAAGCCGGAAATAAGCTTGGCACTGACCTTAAAAAGCTCGGCTTCAATGTCAATCTCGCTCCTGTTGCCGATCTCGGAACAAACAGCAAAAATGGTCTCGGCGACAGAGTTATCAGCAGTACTACAAAAATCGCTGCCGATATGATCTCGAAGCTCGTTGAAGGTCTTTCTGATTCCGGTGTAGAATCTGTACTCTCACACTTCCCCGGTGTGGGAGCCTATGACGGAAAATCTGCTCTTATCAAACGCAGTCTCAGTCAGCTCAGAAAAGAAGAATTCATCCCCTTCAAAAGCGGTATTGAAGCCGGAGCAGGCTTTGTTCTGGTAAGTCATCATATTGTTTCCGGCATCGGTGATAATCTCCCCTGCGACCTTTCCTATACCGCTGTTACAGGAATACTCAGAAATGAGCTTGATTTCGACGGTATCGTTATCACGGATTCCCATAAGGATAAGGCTATTACGAAAAAATATTCCGCAGGCGAAGCAGCTGTTATGGCAATCAATGCCGGAGCTGATATCATTATGCAGCCTGCCGACCTCGCAGAAGCAGTTGACGCTGTATGTGAAGCTGTTGAATCAGGCGAGATCAAGGAAGACAGAATCAACGAAAGTGTAACGCGTATTCTTGCTCAGAAAGCAGAAATGGGACTCCTCTGATCTGAAAATCCAAAAAACAGCCGTTCAGGCAGCTGGCTTCAGATTGTCGAAAAAGATACAAATAAGATATTTTTTAAGGGAACGCCTTCACTTGCAAGGCGTTCCCTCTTGAAAAACAGTCCACCGGACTGTTTTTCAATTCACCCTTTGCGAAGCGCTTCTGAGGCATAATGTGGGACTCTGTCCCCCACCCTGCCAGAGGCTCTGCCTCTGGACTCCGCCAAAGGGTTATTAACCCTTTGGAAACCCACAATTATCTACTTGCATAGTTTATCAACAGGCTGAAACCAGCTGGTCAGGCGGCTGGTTTTTTTATCAAATCTTCAATAAGGCGGTGATTTAATTGCCAAAGCTGAGAAAACGCTATATTATCCCGATATTGCTTATAACCGCAATGATCATAATACATATCATCGCACGTCTCAGCACAGCTTTTGCTGATTTTTACGTCATGAAGATTTTTCCGGTGATAACAAATATATTCTCCTTTATCAGCGGAATATTCCCCTTCTCGCTCGGTGAAATCATGATTATCGCCGCACTGATTCTGCTGATTATCGGTATTCCTCTTACGATTATCCTGCTGATCGTAAAAAAGAATTCACGAAGAAAAATATCAGGAATATTCTTCACCGTAACACTCTGGATTCTCGCCTATATCACTGTCACTGAAAATATGAACTGCTTTATTATGTATCAGTGTACGCCGTTCTCGCAGAGATATCTCAGCTCCAAGGAACACCCACGCAGTGAGCTTATTGCTCTTTATTCGGCTCTGATTGATAAGACAAATGAACTCGCACTGGAAGTTCCCAGAGATAAGGACGACCGCTTCTGCATTACAGCAGATGTTGATTCCGAAGCAAAAAAAGCTATGAAAAAAGCCGCGGAAAAATATCCGCAGCTGAAGGGTTATTATCCCGATGCAAAGCCTGTTCTGTTCTCCTACTTCATGAGTCAGTCGAATCTTTCCGGTATCTATTTCCCCTTCTCACTTGAAGCAAATTACAACGACGATATGGTAAAAAATAACCTTCCGGCTACAATCTGCCATGAATACTCCCACCTTAAAGGCATTATTCAGGAGGATGAAGCTAATTTTATAGCCTTTATCGCCACAACCGGCAGCGATAACACCGAATTCCGCTACTGCGGCTACCTCGAAGCTCTGGAATACGTTCACAATCAGATATATGATACCGAGATTACCGAGGCATATTACCTCACCGATAATATCTCTGAAAAAGTAAGACGTGACTGGTTCCGCTTCATGCCGGACAACTACTGGGAAGAAAATAAAAAAAAGGAAATCCTTCCGACAGATACCGTCAGCACTTTCTCAGAATCCGCTATTGATACAAATATTAAACTCAACGGCCGTGAAGAAGGTATTGATACTTACTCGTATATGGTCGATCTCCTCCTCGATTACTATTTCCCTGCTGAATAAATCAAGACCGCCTTTTTACGGCGGTCTTTCTGTTTATTGATTACCTGTTGTTTCCACAGCATCTTCGATAACTTCGGCGGTTGTAGTTACATCCGCCATAGTTTCTTCCGCAGTTACCGTAGTTTCTGCCGGAGTCGTTGCTGCTTCTGTTCCGGATTCTCCTGCATCAATGGGAGTGAGATTTGTAAATGTCATCTTAAGCTTATTGTTATCCATATCAAAGCCGGAAAGTCTGCCGTCCTTATCAATTTTCAGGACGTACTCGCCGCCCTCAAGCTTACCGCTGACTTCAAGGATATTATCCTTTTCTTCGCCTTTGAGTTCATCAAGTCTGGCATTATCTTCCACTGCCTTTATAAGATTCAGCATCATGGATTTTACCGGAAGAGCAGACTGCGGAACTGAAAAGCTCAGTCCCTTATATGAGGCTTCTGTATTTCCCTCGCTGAATTCAAGCTTTACGCCGCTGAGCGTATTGGGTGAGGAGAATTCTATCTCCCACACACCTGTACCGAATCGTCTTACAACTCCCTCTGCCTGAAGGCGGTCGAGCATAATTACTGCGTCAGCCTGAAACGCACTGTCAAGACCGTTTTTTCGGGATGTAGTCGATTTCAGAGGCACATCGCAGCTCACCACGCATAATACCATAAGAAGTGCCAATGTGAATGTAATAAGTTTTTTCATAATACCTTCTCCGTTCTGAAGCATCCGTATTTTTTCAGCAGCACAATCAGCACTGCATAAAACTTATAGGCAATACCGCACAAAGCACGCCTGATGGCTTTGTACAAAATCTGCTCGTTTATTTTCCGTCATTCTGCACAGAAATCTCTTGACATACGTCAGTATGCCTGCGAGATTTCTGTATAACCTGACAAAAAATCTGTCTTCGCATCTTTTGCACAATCTTTGTGCGGTATTACCTATACATGCTTTGCATTGAAATCAGTTGTTTTGAAGTTTCTTTTCCTTAAGCAGGCAGAAGGCTTCGGACAGATTATCAATAATATCTCTTGGCAGCATTGATTCCATTCCGAGCTTTCCAGCGGCGATATCTCCGGCAAGACCATGAATATAGACTCCGGCACAGGTGCTGTCGTAGACGGAGCTTCCCTGAGCTATTATTGATCCTATAATTCCGGCAAGAATATCTCCGCTGCCGCCCACGCTCATACCGGGATTTCCCGTATGATTGGCAGCAGTAACTCTGCTGTTTGCGATAAGAGTTCCGGCTCCCTTGAGAACTACCGTAATGCCATATTTTTCAGCATATTTTTCCGCAACAACTATACGGTTATTTGAAATCATAGCATTATCGCAGTTGAGGAGTCTCGCCATTTCGCCGACATGAGGAGTAATAACTATGTCCGTTTTCTTCCCCAGTAAAATATCTATGTCCGAGGCTATGCAATTTATTCCATCTGCATCAATAATTATAGGACATTTTGCATTCTGAACCACAAATCTTGTGATTTCCATTGTATCGGGAGTAACACCCATTCCGCATCCTATAACTATTGCCGACGCATTGTTCATAGCGTCAAGCAGAGCGTCCTTACCGCTGTCAAAGAGCATATAGCCGTAATCATCGCATTCAAGCTCAATATATGTAGCTTCCGGCACAAGTACGGACATTGTATCTATACATTTGTCAACCGAAGCAATCTTCACATGACCTACACCTGTTCTGAGAGCTCCCATAGCAGCGAAATAAGCAGCACCTCTCATGGATGAGCTTCCGGCAATCACAAGGAGCGTACCAAAGGTTCCTTTGTATGAGTCCCTCTCACGGCGGGGAGGAAAGCTTGCAAGATGATTTCTCTCAATGCGGTAGTACGCTCTTTCACCGTCAAGAACATCAAGAGCCTCTCTTGGGATGCCGATATCGGCAACAGTAATTTTTCCGGAATATTTTCTCAGAGGGAACTGCGTCATGCCTGATTTTACATACCCAAAGGTTACTGTTTCATCAGCTTCAAATGCTCCGAATGCAACTGTTCCGGTAACGCTGTTTCCGCCGCTCGGAACGTCAACTGCTATTCTGTACGCACTGGAGCCTATGGCAAAAATACCAGCGGCATTCCTGTCAAGCTGATCACGGAAGCCTGTTCCGTAAACTCCGTCAACGATAACGGTTGCTTCAAGAATAGCACTTTTAATCTGGCTCATTCTGCGTTTTTCCTGAAGCAGAATCTTTTCCAGAGGATTAAGCTCCTTTTTGCCTGAGATTCTGTCCAGCTCGTTTACCTTCGGAACTGACATATAATCCAACTCAGCGGCTTCAATAGCCGCTTCAACGCCCTGAGTGCGGTAGCCGTCCACGAATTCAATGCGTTCCTTCGGCAGACGCAGGTACATCTCCTTTGAAAGAGGGGTAGATGGCTTGCCGCCGATATTGATTATCGTAATACGATAACCTCTGTAAACAAGATTGCCGGCAGCAGCAAAGCAGTCTCCGCCGTTATTCCCCTTGCCTGCAAGGAAAACGATTGATTTTTCCTCCGGCGGTGCATCGCTTACACGACGACAATAGCCGTCGATGATTTCCGCCAGTGCCTTTCCTGCGTTTTCCATCAGTTGTTTTCTTGAAACACCAAGTTTTTCAGAGCGTTCCTCGATCATCTGCATCTGCTTCGGCGTAACGATTTTCATTCAAACCACTCCTTTTCGTCCGTACTGTATATATGTACGGTGCTTTTATTATAACGAATTCCTCAGCTTTGCCGGAAGGAATTTCTTTATATTCTCAAGCATTCTTTCATCAGGTACGAAGATAAGTCTTGTCCTGCCATATTCTTTATGCTCAAAGTCAGCGTAATATTCATTGGAAATGATATTATCCGTTGCATAGACAACAGTCATATCTTCGGTTTCCTCCATATCGTCGCTGTATTTTCCGAAATCAGAAAAGTTTCTTACCTCAACGGTGAGAAGCTCTTTTCTCTTTTTCTGTGCGATTATCTTATCGATATCAAGCTCGCCGTTGGTGAATGTGTATTCATACTCGACATATCTGCCCTGAACAAGAAGATACGTCATATATCCTCCGGCGGCGGCAAGAAAAAGAAACATCAGTGTTATTACCGGCTGGGAAAGCTGGAGCAGTCCTAAAAGTACAAGGCATAACGTAAAAAGAGAACCTGTTATCAGCGTTCCTATCCTGCTTACCTTATCAGATTTTGTTTCCTTCCTTGTTACAAGCTGTTCAGAAAAATTATCCATATTTTATCTCCTGACGATTACTATTCAGCAATTTTATAAAAGAATCCGTTACAAAATGCCGTCTAATAATATAATATCACAAAATTAGCAGAATTTCAATATAAATACTTGATTTTTTTTTATTTTCATTATATAATTGTAAAGAACCTTATGACGAAGAGAGTAGGTCTGTGATGATGTCCCCAGAGAGGTGCCGCTTGGTGGAAGGCTCCGGCTGATAGCATACTGAAGTTCACTTCCGAGGGGCAGCTCTGAAATTTCTGAATCCGGATACGGTAGGAGCTGACGTATGCCTGCGTTAAGGGCAAGAGAGTGTCGGCTCTCCTGACAATGGGTGGTCATAAGCAAGAGTATTCTTGTCCTGTTGGACAGGAATTTTTTATTTTCCGATACAATAAATTTATTAGGAGTTGATTTTTTTGAAAGAACAGCTTGAAAAAATTGAAGCACAGGCTAAACAGGAGCTCGAAGCCTGCACCGAAATCAAGGCTCTTGATGAGCTGAGAATAAGATTCCTCGGTAAAAAAGGCGAGCTTACTGCTATCCTTAAACAGATGGGCAAGCTCTCCGCAGAGGAAAGACCTGTTATCGGTCAGGTTGCAAATCAGGTGAGAGCAGATATCGAGGAAGCTCTCAAAAACAAGCTTGAAGCCCTTAAATCAGAGGCTCAGGCAGCTAAAATTAAGGAAGAATCCATCGACATTACTCTCCCCGGAAAGCACGCTCCTTTCGGTAAGCTTCATCCGCTTACAAAGGTTGAAAACGAGATCCGTGAAATCTTCATGGGAATGGGCTTTGATATCGCTGACGGTCCCGAAGTTGATGACGATTACCACGTTTTCGAGGCACTTAATCTTCCTCCCGATCACCCTGCCCGTGATACTCAGGATACATTCTACATTGAGGGAACTGACGAGACTATCCTTCTCCGTACACAGACCTCATCCGTACAGGTTCATGTAATGGAAAATCAGAAGCCTCCGATCCGTATCATCTCTCCCGGACGTGTATTCCGTTCGGACGCCGTTGACGCAACACATTCTCCCCTTTTCCATCAGATTGAGGGACTTGTTATCGACAAGGGCATTACAATGTCCGACCTCAAGGGAACTCTCGATATGCTCATGAAGAAGCTCTACGGTGCAGACTGCAAGCTCCGCTTCCGCCCGCATCACTTCCCGTTCACTGAGCCTTCATGCGAGGTTGATATAAGCTGCTTCAACTGCGGCGGCGAGGGATGCTCCATGTGCAAGGACGAAGGATATATCGAGCTTCTCGGCGCTGGTATGGTTCACCCCAAGGTTCTTGAAAACTGCGGTATCGACCCTGAGGTTTACTCCGGATTTGCTTTCGGTCTTGGTCTTGAGCGTATGGTTATGGGACGCTATGACATCAACGATCTCCGTCTCCTCTATGAGAACGATGTGAGATTCTTAGAGCAGTTCTGATGTTTCAGCGAAGCAGGAATATTATTGCAGTTTCAATTATTTTTCTTATTCTTGACGCTTTAGCTGTATTGACCGTCTGTTTTTCTGATATTGGAAAATCAGCAGCAATATTTTCTCTTTTTGTATGTACTATCGTCGCTGTACCTTTTGCATTTGCGATTTTATGGCAGAGCATATATATCTGCCGTCTGAAAAAATTTCTTAACGGACTTCATGAAAAGCCGGAACATTACTTTCGTAAAAGTTCATACCAAATGAAAGATAGATTTTACTGGTTTTCAGATCACTTCTTTGATCTCAGAAAACTCAGAAAAGTTCCGTATGAAAAAATTAGATCAATTTCTGTAGAAACCGCTTCTGTAGGTTTAGGAAGCATACATTTCGGAATTATGCACCGTTCGTTGTTTCCGATAGCCGGCTGCTACATTATCAAAGTAAGCTATGGACTTAAAAGTACTTCAATAACCGCCGGTGACAGCGAAAGGCTGTGCCGGAGCATAATCAAGCGTTTTACGAAAAAGAATGAAAATATCAACGTTTATAACGCACCATAAAACAGAAAGGAAAAAGTTATGAATTTATCAATGAAATGGCTTAACGACTACGTTAAAGCCGATATGCCGATAAAAGATTACTGCCACGCTCTTACAATGAGCGGTTCTAAGGTTGAGGGCTATGAAATCGAGGGAAAAGAAATTTCCAACGTTGTTGTGGGAAAAATTCTCTCAAAGGGACCTCACGAAAATGCTGACGCTCTTTTCGTATGTCAGGTTGAAGTCGGCAAGGATGCTCCAATACAGATTGTAACAAATGCAAAGAATGTCAAGGAAGGCGATATCGTTCCCGTTGCTCTTGACGGAGCAGTCCTCCCCGGCGGATTCAAAATAAAGAAGGGCAAGCTCCGTGGTGTTGAAAGCTTCGGTATGTTCTGCGGACTCGACACACTCGGTCTTACTTCACACGATTTCCCGTATGCTGATCCCGAGGGCGTTTTCGTAATCGAAGAGGAATGCACTATCGGTCAGGACATTCATTCGGCAATCGGTCTTGATGACACATCGGTTGAGTTTGAAATCACTTCCAACCGCCCTGACTGTCTCAGCGTTACAGGTCTTGCAAGAGAAACTGCTGCAACTTTCGATCTTGCACTGAATATTCCTGAACCCACATTCAAGGGCGTTGACGGAGATATAAATGAACTCCTCAAAGTTGATATCAATAACACAGAAAAGTGCAAGCGCTACTGTGCCGGTATCGTAAAGAATGTAAAAATCGAACCTTCTCCCAGATGGATGAGAGAGCGTCTCCGTGCAAGCGGCGTTCGTCCTATCAACAACTTCGTTGATATCACAAACTACGTTATGCTTGAATACGGTCAGCCTATGCACGCATTCGATCTCCGCTACGTTGAAGGCTCACACATCAACGTAAGAAACGCTGTAAACGGCGAAAAAATCATGACTCTTGACGGCGTTGAGAGAGAGCTTTCCGATGATATGCTCGTTATCGCTGACGAAAAGAAGCCTGTTGCTGTTGCCGGCGTTATGGGCGGTGAATACAGCGGTATCATGGATGATACTACAACTGTTGTATTTGAGTCAGCTTACTTTGAACCCTCACAGGTTCGCCGTACATCAAAGGCTCTGAAGCTCAAATCTGACGCTTCTTCAAGATACGAAAAGGGCGTTGATCCGCTTATCAGCATGGTTTGCCTTAAAAGAGCATTCCAGCTCGTAGAGGAGCTTGGTGCCGGTGAAGTTCTCAGCACCGTCATCGACTGCGATCACTCCGACTATGTTCCCTCCGAGGTAGAATTCAATCCTGAATGGATCAACAATTTCCTCGGAACAGATATTTCCGAAGCTGATATGAAGGACTACCTCGGACGTCTCGGATTCACATTTGCAGAAGGAAAGACAGTTGCTCCCTCATTCAGAATTGATATCGGCTGCAAGGCAGATATTGCTGAGGAAGTTGCAAGAATCTACGGCTACAACAACATCCCCTCCAGCGATTTCAGAGGCGTTGCAAAAGCTGAATTCACTGAGGAACAGAAGTTTGTCCGCACACTCAGAAATGCTGCTGTTTCTCTCGGCGGCTACGAGATCGCAACATATTCTTTCGTATCTCCCAAATACTTTGATAAAATCAGACTTCCTGAGAACAGCGAGCTCCGCAATGTTGTAAGAATTGTAAATCCTCTCGGCGAGGACACAAGCGTTATGAGAACTACTACTATTCCTTCAATGCTTGATGTACTCTCGTTCAACTACAACAACAGAAACGAAAAGGCTTGTCTCTTTGAAATCTCAAAGGAATACATCCCAGCCAAGGAAGATAAGCCCTTCATCAACGGCGATACACTCGCAAGCAACGGCAATAAGAAGCACCGCTATCAGTATTCACTTCCCGATGAGCCTCAGAAGCTTACTATCGGTATGTACGGCGGTGACGCTGACTTCTACACCTTAAAGGGTATGATCGAGCAGCTTCTTGATGAAATCGGTATCACAGATATTGACTACTTCCGTGCAGGCGACAGCAATGCGTCCGATGAAAGATATGCTCTCCATCCCGGAAGAAGTGCAGTTATCGTCAAGGATAGTGTATGCCTCGGCATTATGGGCGAGGTTCATCCTGAGGTGCAGGATACCTACAAACTCGGCACAAAGACATACGTTGCAAAGCTTAACATTGCTGAGCTTATGTCCGCAGCTGCCGGAAAGATCACTTATCAGCCGCTTCCTAAATTCCCGGCTACCACAAGAGACCTCAGCCTTATCTGTGATGATGAAATCCCTGTTGCTGAGCTTGAAAAGGCTATCAAGGGTGCTGTCGGAAAAATCCTTGAAAAGGTTACTCTCTTTGACGTATACAAGGGAAAGCAGATTGAGGAAGGTAAAAAGAGCGTATCATACTCAGTTTCTATGCGTTCTCACGAGGGAACTCTCACTGACGAGCAGGCTGACGGAGCTATGAAGCGTGTTCTTAAGGCACTCTCTGCTCTCGGAGCTGAGCTTCGCGGCTGATTGAACATAATCAATAACGGAGGAAAAAATGACTGAAAATATCGGGAATCAGCAGATAACCGGACAGGAATTACAGGAAAATGAAAAATCCCGTAAATCCTCACGGAAGCACAAGGAAAAAAAGCCGAAAAACAAATTCAGATTCATAGCGTTCGTTGAAATGCTGCTGATTATCGTGCTTTCCGGTGAGCTTGCATGGAACGTATTCCTTCGTGAGCGTTTTACAGATAATAAAGCTGTTCCGGCAAGCACAGATTCAAATTCCCTTGAACCTCAGGTCAGAACACGTCCTGTTATAGAAAAGGAAGAAACCATATATCAGCTTGACGGTAAAAAAATCCTCATGAAGGACAGCGTCTACGGGGAGATATTCTTCCCCGTTTTCGCCGATGTTCCGGCGTGTCAGCTCGATATGGAACAGCTTGTTACAAGGAACGGCTACTCCTTCTACACTCAGAACGGAGAAATCACCTCTATCGCCGGCGTTGACGTTTCAGAGCATCAGGGAACTATTGACTGGCAGAAGGTAAAGAATGCCGGAATCGAATTTGCCATAATACGAGTCGGATACCGTACCTACGGCGGCGGAGATATTACTCTTGATACCGCATTTGAGGAAAATCTCAGAAATGCCGATAAAGCCGGAATAAAGCTTGGCGTATACTTCTACTCTCAGGCTGTGACTCCGGAAGAAGCTATCGCGGAGGCTGATGTCGTTATCGATGCCATTGAACCGTTCAATATCTCTTATCCAGTTGTCTTTGACTGGGAGTTGATATACAACGACTCGGCAAGAACTGACAAGGTTTCTGTTGATACTCTCACTGAATGCTGCATATCCTTCTGTGAACGTGTAAAATCAGCAGGATATACGCCCATGATCTACCAGAACAAGAATACTTCGATGTTCAAGCTTGATCTCCCACGCCTTCAGGATTACGATTTCTGGCTGGCTGAATACAACGACAAACCTACATATTACTACGATTATCAGATGTGGCAGTATACCTCGACCGGAAAGGTTCCGGGTATAAACGGCGATGTTGATTTGAATATATGCTTCAAAGATTACAGTAAAATTGAATAATAAAACAAAATCCCGTCAGAACCATAACGCTCATGGCTCTGACGGGATTTTTATTACAGATTATTCTTTACAAAGAGAATTTTCATTGAGTTGAACTGATATGTTCCGTCGCCTTTTTCCGTTACATGGAATTCAACCGACTTTGATACGCTGTCCTCCATCCATGAAGGTCTTTCGTCTATATAATCCACCGTGATAGTATAATCGTTTCCACTTTTTTCAATTGATTTTATTTCTGGCTTGTATGTGAAAACAATCGGATGAACAGGCACATTATACACGCCCTTTTCAGGATCATAGTAGAAGCGTGATGTCATGGGACCTACTGTTGTATGAACAAATTCAGCGTGTTCCGGTCCAAAGAGTGCCACAGCTTCTGCCTCAATATCGTACGCAGAAATCAGTATGACATCTCCTCCGGCGACGTTGACAGGATATTTTTCAAGCTTTTCATCGTTCATGATAATCGACCAGATCGACGCAGTGATTATCTGCTCAGATGTGAGATCTGAAGGCTTGTCAAACGACTCGATATCCATTATCACAACAGGATAAACAAGCTCCGTAAAGCCGTCTTTTTTTTCTTCTCCGGTTGCAAAGCCTCTGATTTTCTCTATGCCCTTTACAGCAGTTGTCACAATTCCGATAACAGCAAAAACTGTGAAAATCACACCTAAAACTGCATATATATTTCTTTTGAGCTTCTTTTTCTTCGGAGATTTTTCTTCATCCTCCTCCGTTTTTTCTTTCTTGACGTCGATGAGGGTTTCAGGATCCTCATCAAGTATCTTTGAAAGTGCAGAGGTTATCTTTCCTTTTCTGGCTGGCTCCTTCTGTTCAGACTGCTCAGCCGTATTTTCTTCCTCCGGATTCTGAGCGTCTTCCGATGATTCATCAGATTCACTGATTTCAGCAGCTTCTTCATCATCTGAACTGCTGATTTCATCAAGCTCTGCAATTGCATTGGCGGCATTTTCACGGATATCCTCTATAAGACCGGAAACTGCGTCATTTTGCTCCGGAGCTTCTTCATCGTCGTTCTCCGGCTGTACGTCAGTTGTATTTTCTTCGTCTGCTGCCGGCTCAACTGCATCAGATATGCCGTTTATAGCGGCAAGTGCGGCTTCTATTAGATCAGTTGCCGATTCTTCCTTATCGCCCTCATCGTTGCCGGCGAAATCATCATTGAAAAGCTCTCCTGATTCGGCGTCAGCCTCGGGGATATCGTCATTATCTGATTTTTCCTCGGAATAATTCTTCTTACTTTTCTTTGAGAAAAGTCCTTTTTTCTTCTTTTTTGAGGTCTGGTTTTCCGGTGTGCTGTCAGAAATCTGTTCTGTTTCCGGAACATCCTCAGTCTCAGGAAGCTCAGGAGCAATTTCCTCAGCGATCTCCTCCTGTACGGAAATCGGCTCAGCTTCTGATTCCTGTTCAGGCTCAGAGATTAACTCAGGCTCAGGAATCATTTCGGGTTCATGGATTACCTCAGGCTCAGGAATCACTTCGGGTTCATGGATTACTTCAGATTCAGGAATCACTTCGGGTTCGGGAATTTTTTCAGGCTCCGGAAATGTTCCTGTAAGGTTCATTCTGAAGTTTTCAGCTCTGAGACGTTCCTGCCTTTTCTTTTCCTCCTCCTGACGCAGAAGCTCCTCGTAATCAGGAAGCTCTCCGGTAATCACAACCTTTTTCTTCTGAGGTGGAGCTGCAACCGGCTTCGGCTGAGGAACAGGCTTAACTGCCGCTTCTGCCGACGCCTTGCCCTCCTTTCCGTCAAGCTCGTTAAGGATATTTTCCGCAAGGGACGGCTTTTTTTCAACTGTCAGTGCATTCAAAAGGTCTTCAACTGACATATTATCGTAAACGCTTTTATTTTTTACAGGTTTTACCTTTGACGGTGCTGCTTTTTCAGGGATGCTTCCTCTGAGACTATTGAGCATATCGTCAAGATCTTTTCTGATAGCCATTACGACCTCCAAAATAAATTAAAATTAAGAAAAATATTTTTATCTTATCTGTCCGTTTCCGTTAATGAGATATTTTACTGTTGTAAGCTCCTTGAGTCCCATAGGACCTCTCGCATGGAGCTTCTGAGTTGAAATTCCGATCTCTGCACCGAATCCGAATTCTCCGCCGACAGTAAATCTTGTTGAAGCGTTTACATAAACAGCGGCAGCGTCAACACATCTGCGGAACTTTTCTGCACTCTCAAGAGAGCTTGTAACGATACACTCGGAATGACGTGTGGTATATTTTCTGATATGAGCAATAGCTTCGTCGATATCCTCCACAACCCTTACCGCAATTACGAAATCATTGAATTCTGTGGCATACTCTGTTTCCGTAGCCTTTTCAACAGAATCGCCGAGAACAGCAATTGTTGTATCACAGCCGTATATCTTCACGTTATGATTCTCAAAGCGTTCTGCAATCATCGGCAGGAACTTTTCAGCAATATCCTTATGAACAAGCAGTGTCTCGATTGCATTGCATACAGAAGGACGCTGAGTTTTTGCGTTATCTGTTATATCCACAGCCATGTCAAGGTCTGCGGAAGCGTCAACGTAAACATGGCAGTTACCGGCCCCCGTCTCAATTACGGGAACAGTAGCGTTCTTTACTACTGCCTGAATGAGATTTGCTCCGCCTCGCGGAATAATAACGTCAACGTATCCGTTGAGACGCATAAGCTCCGTGGTAGTCTCACGGTCGGTATTCTCCACAACCTGTACCATATCAGCAGGAAGTCCGGCTTCTTCAATAGCTCTGCGCATTATATTTCCAAGGCAGATATTGGAGTTTATAGCCTCCTTGCCGCCCTTGAGGATGACAACATTTCCTGTTTTCAGGCAGAGAGCCGCCGCGTCAACTGTAACATTCGGACGTGACTCAAAGATTATGCCGATAACTCCCAGCGGTACACGCGTTTTGATTATCTGCAAGCCATTCGGACGATTTCCGCCGCCTACAACCTCACCGATAGGATCAGCAAGTGCAATAATCTCGTTGACTCCCTTTGCGATATCCTCAATACGCTTTTCATCGAGCCTGAGTCTGTCCTGCTTTGCTTCAGTCATGCCGTTTGCCTTTGCATTAGCGATATCCTTGGCATTTTCAGCAATTATAAGCTCCTTGTTCTCAATAAGTGCCTTTGATATTGCCGCAAGTGCCTTGTCCTTCATCTGACTTGAAGCACCTGCTGCTGCCGCCTCAGCTGCCTTTGCTCTTTTTCCGAGTTCCTCTGTATAGCTCATTATAGTCACCTCTTAGATTTGAATATTGTTCCTATTTCCTTATTTTCAAAAAGATCGTAAAGAAGTTCGGGATCTCTGCCGTTCATGATAACCATGTCGATTCCCGCTTCTGTTGCGATCTTGGCGGCATTGATCTTTGTGGACATACCGCCTGTACCCAGTCCGGAGCCTGCACCGCCTGCCATCTGCTCGATCTTCGGTGTAATTTCTTCTACCACAGTAATCGGCTTTGCATCGGGATTCTTCCTCGGATCATCGTCATAAAGACAGTCGATGTCTGAAAGGATCAGCAGCAGATCTGCATGAGACAGCTCCGCAACGAGTGCTGAAAGCGAATCGTTTTCACCGATTTCAAGCTCCAGCTCGTCAATCGCTATTGTATCGTTTTCGTTCACGATCGGGATAACATCCATTCCGACAAGCGTTTCGATTGTATTCTTGAAGTTCTCGCAGTGATTGGGGTTATTGATTATCGTCTTTGTCAGAAGTATCTGTGCAACCGTGACGCTGTATTTTGCAAACATATCGTCATAGACGTGCATCAGCTCGCACTGACCAATAGCCGCAACCGCCTGCTTTGCCTTTGTTTCCTTCGGCTTTTCGGGAAGTCCCAGCTTACCGGCACCAAGTCCCACAGCTCCGGACGATACCATGATTATCTCGCGTCCTGAGTTGTGAAGATCAGAGATTACCCTGACAAGGTTCGTCATTCTTCTTATATTAAGTTTTCCCGTAGCATGGGCAAGTGTTGATGTACCCAGCTTTATAACTATTCGTTTTTTTTCAGAAATATTTCTCATAAAAAGCTTCTTTCAGTTTACTTTGTTTATCGGAGTTCCGTTCTGCCATGCTCTCAGATTTTCGCATACTATATCAACAAGACGTTCTCTTGTTTCAAGGGCAGCCCATGCAGTATGCGGAGTAATACAGCAGTTTACAGCATTTTTAAGCGGAGTATCCGGCGACATCGGCTCCTGTTCCAGAACATCGACGTATGCAGCAGAAATATCTCCGGCATTGAGTGCCTCTGCAAGAGCATTTTCATCTGCGATTCCTCCTCTTGCGGTGTTTATAAGCACGGCAGTCTTTTTCATTCTGCTAAGGAGTTCTTTATTTATAATACCCTTTGTTTTCTCCGTAAGCGGACAATGGAACGTCAGGATATCTGCTTTTTCAGCAGCTGTATATACATCCGTAACCTCGTAGGGACAATTTTCCGGTGCTGTTCTCGTGGAGACGATAACGTTCATTCCGAAGGCACTGCCAATTTCAGCAACACGCTTTCCGATTGAACCGTATCCGACAACTGAAAGCGTCTTTCCGGCAAGCTCTCCGATAGGCAGAGGGAAAAATGAAAATGTAGCTGAGCGTTCCCATTCACCTGATTTTACAAGATCGTCGTAATCTCTTATACGGTTGAAATAATCAAGTATATACGCAAAAACCTGCTGTGAAACGGCATTTGTGGAATACTGTCCGGCATTGCAGACCGTAATTCCCTTTTCTGTTGCAGCTTCAATATCAACGTTATTGTAGCCTGTTGCGAAAAGTCCGATATATTTAAGATTCGGGCAGGAATCCATTACCTCACTGGTAATTGGAGTTTTATTGCAGAGTACTATCTCAGCATCTCCTATGCGTGAAGCTGTTTCCTCCGGCTTTGTAAGAGGAAAGAATTCAGCTTCGCCCGACGCTCTTAGCTTATCCTCAGGAATATCACCGCTGAAATTCACTGTTGACCAGTCGGTAATTACGATTTTCAAGCTTCTTCCTCCGTTTCAGATTCATTGCTGTCTGCGTCGGATTCTTCCTTATCATCAGATTCCTCTGCTTCTTCTGATTCTTCATCTTCTTCACTTTCAACAGGTGCCTTGAAGATCACTGATGTTACAGCCGCCGCAAGAATCAGCACTGCTTCGGCTATTCCGAGTCCGTAAAAGAGCGTTCTGCTTTCTGAAAGCCAGATAAGCAGTGAAGCCGGAATTGCTATCGCCATTATAAGCTGGCACGGACGCTTCTGTGTGAAAAAACGATATGCAAAGAAAATCGCACCAATACAGGCGAATATCAGGTGCATTTTGAATGGAAATGGAAAAAGTGATGGGTTTTCAACTTCTGCCTGCTGTGTCAATGCGAAAATATCCAAGTAATTCATAATAGCTCCGTTCTGCCGTTCCTCAATGGATTCTTCCGGAACAGCATATTTTTTCTGATTTTAACAATACTTTATTATTATAGCATACTTTCAGCGGAAATTCAACCAGTTTTTTCAAAAAAATTCCAGCATATAACAAAAGCGGCTGAAAATATCCAGCCTGTCGAAATTGCAGATAAACTATATAAAAGACAATTGTGGGTTT
>JAZNBR010000030.1:0-39768 GCA_045587105.1 Ruminococcus sp. | reverse complement strand
ATTCCTTTTACTGTCAAGGCTGAAATGCACGCTGATGCGACCTTGACAGTAAAAGCAATTCATGATTTTTGCAATTAAGCGATCATAGCAGAAGAATATCGATAAGAACTTAAAGTACTTACTTTTTAAGCTCCAGATAATTGTGATGATTACATTATACATTTTATCCGATTTATCAAGCAAAGAATCCTGATAAACAATAGGACTTTTCTTTGTGCCTATATCGTGCAGATAAAGATTCATTGAAGCCAGCGTCACAACGAGAGAGGTATTATCCGCACCGAAAAGAGCGTCATTTTTGAGGAACTTCTGCTTTTCAATATCGTTGCTCTGTTTCTTCATGTGGTCGTATGCGGCAAGTAAAAATCCACCCGTACCACAACAGGGATCAGCAACAGTTTCAGTGATTTTAGGATCAACAACGTCCACGATAGCCTTTATAAGCGCTCTCGGTGTGAAGTACTGACCGGCAGCACTTTTTTTATCCTGACCATTTTTCTCAAGGATTCCTTCATATAAAGCTCCTTTGAAATCACTATCTTTAAGATACCAGTTTTCCCCTGATACCATATCAAGGACTTTTTTGAGCATAACTGGACGGTCTATTTTGTTTGTAGCCTTAGTGAAGATTGTTCCGATAATACCATCAGCTTTGGAAAGCGTTTCTAATATTTCTTCATATTTTTTAATGAGGTCGTCGCCGTTCTCCTTGATAAGAGTCTTCCACTTGCAGTCCTCGGGAATAGAACTGCCGAGACCGAATTCTTCCTTTTCATCGTCCATTTTCAGGAACAGGATATATGTAAGCTGTGTGATATAGTCTGTGAATCCAACACCAGCCGAGGACATAACATTTGCGATGTCCCACACTTTTTTCAGAAGTGCGGATTCTGTTTTCTGGTTTGCCATATATTAAGCCGCCTTTAGTAATATTCTTGATAATGCAGTTATTTCCTCGCCGAACAGCTGAGGCTTTCCGAATACACGGATACCCTGCCTCCAGAGGTCGGCGTCTATGTCATTGAGCTCTGCCGCAGTGATAGCACCATCATTTATAATGAATTCAGCTATCTGTCGCATTACATCAACCTGCTCCTCAGAGAGATCACGCTGCATCTGACCGCAGTACAGGTTGAAACGCTGCACAAAGCCGTTCATAAGACTGGTCAGTTTGGGATTCTTCTTGTATGCGTAACGGACAAGCTGTATCAGATTCGTGAGAGCCTTTGTGTTAGCCTTTACATCAAGCTCATCAACGTTTGCGGGATTGAGTGTCTTATAATATTTCCACATCTGAGAAGCTGTGAAATGACTGCATTCAGACAGTAACCTGTCACGCAGTTCAATAAGCATTGACTGTGTTATCAGCGTATCTTCCGAGTTGTAGATAATACGCAGAGCCTCAATACTGTCCTTGTTGTCATTGATATATTTTTCGAAGTTCTCGGTGTATGTCTTGGCAGTCTCTTTAGAAAATCCTGCACTTATGAGAGTATCGGGATCTTCATCAGTTGTAAGAATATAGCCCTGACGAAGTTCAAGCAGCTTCTTCCTTGCGGGAATATTGCTGATAAGTCTGTCAATGAGTGTCATTCTTGCTGTATTGCTTTCAGACGAACTGATAAACGGTGGAAGCTGTCCGCTTTCAAAAGCCGTCTGTATCGAAGTTGCAAGGTCTTTCGGAGAATACCCGAATGTATTGATGAAGTATTCCAGATGATGTCCGAAGAATCGGTTATTCTCATATCGTCTGTTTATCATTGCACAGAAATCACGGAGCAGGAGCAGATTCTCGTCGCTGAGCTCGTTATGAGAAAGACGCTCTAACAGTTGTTCCAGCGTCAAGAGATGTACAGTGGGACTGGGATCGGGTCCTGGACCCGGAATATTCTTATCATGTTCAGTAACACCGATAGCATCAACGATGTAGTAGCATTCCTTTGTATCTGCGTTGGGAGTGACCTCACGAAGTTTGTCATCTGTAATGACACGACAGCCACGTCCCTTCATCTGTGTATAGAGTACCTCAGACATAACATCCTTCATGAACAGGACTACTTCAAGAGGTTTAACGTCCGTACCGGTAGCCACAAGAGTTACGGTAACAGCAATGCGGAAATCTTTCTCATTACGCAGATCGCGGATAAGAGCATTGGAGTCGTCAGAGGAGTAGGTTATCTTCTGAACGAAATGCTCAGGAACTTCTTCGTTTGGAAATTCGCTCTTGAATACGTCCTTTACAGCCTCTACTATCTCGGTTGCGTGGTTATCGTTCTTAGCGAAGATAAGCGTCTTGGGCACATATTCCCAGGACTTTTCACGTTCAGGATAGAGGTCGGTATAGGTAGCATTCTTAAAGGTTTCAAGAACTTCTCTGATCTGCTGACGGTTAACTATAGACCTATCCAGCAGATTATTTTCATATTCCTTATTATTTTCAACGGTATATGTCGTATCTGCACCCGTTCTTCGTGCTGTCTCAGTAACAGATGTGCCTTCTTCAAGAGAACCGCCATGCTCTGTAACTTCAGTCATGATGCGGTATACACGGGCAGGTACATTAACGCCGTCAACAACTGAGTGTTCGTATGTATAGTTCTCTACAATATTATTATCAAAATATGCGTACGCCTCAGGAGTAGGAGTTGCTGTAAGTCCAAGGATATTAGCACCCTTGAAATAGTCAAGAACAGCTCTCCATTTGCCGTATATTGAGCGATGACACTCATCCACAATTATAAGTTGGAAATAATCAGGAGGGATTTTAACGTCATTGCCAAGCTGAATAACAGTGTCATCATTTTTTTCTTCAGATTCGGTGAAGCGTTCATCCTCGGCATCTTCGGTATCATCACTTACTGCTTGTCCTGTCATGATAGCAAATAACTTCTGAATTGTGGAAATAACAATATCGCCCTTCAGATCATCCTCACGTCTGAGTCTTTTTATATCATAAAGAGCATTCATTTCCTTTTTGTTTTCAGTCATATTAAACTGGCTGAACTCGCTCTCAGTTTGCCTTGCAAGATTATTTCTGTCAACAAGGAAAAGTATTCGCTTGGTAGATGTATAGTTAAGCAGACGATAGCTTGCAAGACAGGCAAGGTAGGTTTTGCCACTGCCCGTAGCAAGAACAGCAAGATTCTTTTTCTGTCCATTCTTTACAGACTTTTCAAAGTTGAGTTCTGCGTTGTATTGACAATCTCTGAGAGTCTGTTTCTCCAGTTTAGGCAGCGCACCGTACTCAGAAGATTGCTTTATCAGGCGCAGCATCTCCTTTGGTGTGTGGAAAGTATCAATTTCTGTATATTCATTTTCTGCTGAAAGAAGATTCTTGAACAGTATCTTCTCGCCGTTGGACATATAGACAAGAGGAATAAAGCCCTTCTCCCATAATCCGTACCATGAAAGAGGCGTCCTGGCATAGTTCTCTGCCTGTGATTCAACATCTTTTCCAAGCGGATTATCTACTCTCTTTGCCTCCAGAACAGCTATTGCCTTATTGTCTATGAAAAGCAGATAGTCGCTCTCCTTATTGCCTTGCGTAAGAGCTTCTCTGATAGCAGATGTAGTTTGTGGAACATACTCATCTCTGTCAACAACATACCAGCCAGCTTTACTGAGTTTTTCATCAATTTTAACACGAGCTTTTTCTTCTGGGAGCATAACTATACCACCTTTCGGGAGATACTATATTTAATTTATTATAGCAGATTTCAACAAAAAACACAATAGATTGATATAATATAATCATATTTTAAAATACAAAATAAAAATCTATTCCATGAAAGAATTATTTTGTTTATAATAAAAACAAAACCGTATCATGAATACCGGTTAAAATTTTTTGGAACAGCCTTTTCAAGATTTATCCGTGTGATTTTTCGTGTAACTGACCTTGAATTTTTGTATGATTCTATGCACTTTCGGTGTTACACACGCAGTTTCAACTGCTTGTGCATAGATATCAAAAAGTCTGTATTCAGCGTTTTTATTGGTTCGATTCAGAAGGCTCTCTGTGCCTTTTTATTTTTCATATTTTCTTTTTGCAAAATTATTGCTTTTATCTCGATACTATGTTAAAATTTGATCATAGAACATTAAGGAGGATATACCGATATGATTAAACGCTTAATAATCATAAGTATGGTAATGATTGGGATTATCAATTTGACAGGCTGCAAGGAAACATCGAAATCAGGCACGACCTCTGAAACAAGCACCGTTGAAAACAGCTATGAGCAAATCTCGCAAAAAGAAGCCAAAGCCTTAATGGATACTGAAAAGAACTATATTATTCTTGATGTGCGGACTGCTGAGGAGTTCTGCGAAGCTCATATTGAATGTGCAATTCTGATACCTGATTATGAAATCGGAGAAAAAGCTGAAGAAATTCTTGCAGATAAGGAACAACTGATACTCATTTATTGCAGAAGCGGCAGACGAAGTAAAAATGCATCTGCTGAGCTTGCAAAAATGGGTTATACCAACATCAAGGAATTTGGCGGTATTATCGACTGGAAATATGGTACTGTAACGAAATAAGTCTGTACCGATTATTCACTTTACTTTGAAATAGAAATATGTTATAATTAAACTAGAATAAGGGAGGCTGTGCGATGAACTATATAATGAATAAGAACGAAGTTATTGCGGAATTTGAATATATAAAAAACGAATTAGGCACGGCTGTTCCTCAGCTTGTATCGGGAAGTCTGCCTGAGTTGTTCGGCGATATGAAGCTGAAAAGCTGGCTTGAAACGCGCCGCAGTGCGAAGCATAGAGCGGAGATAGCAAAAATGCTCAGAAATCTCGGTATGACCGATCTCAAAAGCTTTATTGACGTTTCATTGGGACTCACCCTTACAGATACGCTGTGGGTAAAGAAAGAACATTCCAATGCTGACTGGGATAGCGTCAATCTCTATGACAACGAATTCAGCGAAATTATTTCTCAGACAGCTTTCATGGGCGGAATATCAGATTTCAGCTTTAAGACAACTTCTCCCGAATATGGTACAGACGGTATGCTTCCAAAATGCTGGGTAAGACGTTCTGACGGCATTTACCTTTTTAAAGGTGGCACAAAGGGATTCAGCGGAGCAGGCTACGAACCTTATTCCGAATACTTTGTCTCACAGCTTGAAAATGCTTTATGTGTAGATCATGTAGATTATGACCTTGACATATATCATGACAGACTTGTAAGTACCTGTAAGCTTATGACAACAAAAAATATCAGTATGTTTCCGTCTGTATATTTCTTTAGGAATTGTTCGGAATTGCCCGAGTACCTTACCCTTGCTGATAGACTTGGAACAGGCGGTAAGCTTCGTGATATGCTTATCCTTGACGCACTTACTTGTAATTATGACCGTCATCTGAACAATATACAATTTCTTGTGGACTCAGATACCTTTGAGATTCTTGACCTTGCTCCTGTATTTGATAACGGTATGGGACTTTGCAGTCATTGCAAGACAGATACCGCAGAAGCATTTATAGAGTATGGCACAGATCATGTTCCGTTTGCCTACTATAGTTTTGACGATTATATCCCTCAGCTGATGAGTGAAGATATGTATAATAGACTAAATGATATAAAGGATTTCAGATTTGTCAATCACAAGGATTACCCTGTATCTGAGGAACGTCTGAATGCTCTGAACGGTTTTATCAGCTATAGAATAAACAGACTTCTTGAGCTTTATAATGTATAATTTATTACTTTCCCTCGCTGATTGCAGACTGTATTGCAATTGATGAAAAATATAGTGCAGATTAAAAGTATGAGCTTTTATTTTCCTACACTTCTCCTACACTTCAAAAAAATTTCATGCAAAAGCCTTCGCTGTCGCTTAGATAAAAAACCTCTAAAAATCGCAGAAAATCAGGAGTTTAACAAAGTGACCTGAACCGTGGGATATTCGTATTGATAGGATTGTGGTCCCGAAGATCGTGGGTTCGAATCCCATCTCCCACCCCAGCACGGAGTCCGTGCAGCCGAATCGCGGTTCAGTATTACTGGACCGTGTTTTTTTCGCGTACCAAAGGTTTCACCAAAACAGCAGTCAAATATTTGATACGGCACTTTCTCAATTGAGGAAGTGCTTTTTCGTTGATTTCCTGATATTTTTCCGATATCCTTGATATACATAACAACGGATAGACATTCTTATAGTTCATCACCAAAACTGCATGACGATTTATTCCGATACATCCATGGTTACTATAATCCAATTCGTCCACACTTTCATAACAATGGACTTCCACAATTGTTGCCAAATCTCCTGTTGCTTAGCTCTCCTCTTTTTATTTTCTGCTTTATTGATAACGGAACAAATAGCCCATACGTCAAAAAAGGATACGACGAAGCGTATCCTTTTATTTGCGATGGATTAATAGAATTTCTTTAAAGTTGCTATATCCTTTACGAGATCTGTTCCGATTTCATTTTTTACGAATTCCTTGAAAGCGTAGTAATTGAAATTCTGATACCAGCTGGTCTTATAAAGCTTGCGGAAAGCATTGACTAATCTAAGGTAATTGCTATTAGAGTAGCTTTTACCAGTGAGCTCGTTTACGGCTTTTGCAGCTTCCTTGTTCTCAGTAGAGTTGTAGGAATAATCTGAGGTAGCAGCGAAGAAGTTCTCAAGCTTATCCCAGCCGTATTTTTTTCCAATGTCAACAAGCTTCTTAGCGTATGTATAGTATACCTTATCGGAGAAACCAAAGCCGGACATATTTATCTTGTCTAAAATCTGATCGTAAGTAGCATTAGCGGAATCGCTGTGATAGATCTTAGTGTTGCGTAAATTGTCGCAGTTCTGGATAGCTGTGATTCCTCTTGCGTTGCAGTAGAAATCATCGTCTCCAGGGCTATAATTGTTGTTGAAAGTCTGAGGTGTTACATAAATGCCATAGGAGTGAGCAATCTCGTGCATCATGCACCATGTAATCTCATTATTACCCTTAGCCAAACGATTCATCTCTTCAGTGGTAGCTGCAGGACTAAAAGCGACAAAGCCGAGAAGATCACAGGCTTTGTTTGCCTCTATGTTGAAGCTGTAAGCATAGTAGTCAGTAGGATAATCGAGGCAGATATAAAGAGTGCCGAGCTTAACGCCGGTAGTCTTGCTGAGAGAATTAGCGTACATACAGATTCTGTTAGCCCAGTTTAAAAGATATTCGTACTTGATACCGCCAGTGTTCTTTACGCTTATAAACACACTCTCGCCGTTGGCAACATTGGCAGTAACCATATAGTAGTCTCCGCTTCCTGAGGCAGGAGCATCAGATGCGTAAGTGCACTTGAAGCCTGATATACCGCTAACAGCACTGGTCTTGAAAGAATAGGTATCGCCACGGGTTACAACGTCAAAGCTGACATTGTAGGTTTTACTGTCGACCTTATCTAATCTGGGATTTGTGTAGGTCGCAGTATTTGTCTTACCCTGTACTTTGTATGTAACAGTGAGCTTCATGTTTTTTAAAGCGTTAACGTTATCAGTAGTTAAGTTTTTGTCACTTGCAACTTTAACGCTGAAAACTCTTCTTGCGAGAATGTTGCATTTGTTGGTGGAACCGGTTGTGGAGATAACTCCGCCGCTGGTTGTTACATCTATTCCAGTTCCGGCGGGAACATATCTTTTAGAACCAATTTTGATCTGGCTTTCATCTATGTTGTAGGCACCATTTCCGTCTGTGTCAGCGATAAAAGCAGCAGCAGCGTAAGTATTTACGTTGGGCTTAACGGAAGCGATAGTGGGGCAGATTGCAAGAGCTGCGAGAGAAACACTCAGAGCCTTTTTTACGTTAATTTTTTTCATAATAATTAATCCCTCAATTCTTAAATTATTTTAAAACATTCTTCATATATTGCAATATATTTACATCATAATTCATTTACCATCATTTGTCAATAGTTTATTTATTTTTTTGTTATATAATATATATCTAAGCACTAATTTTATATACGATTTGTGCTAAATGATAAAACGATAATAGACATTCTATTTAAACAATTATGTTGGAACAGTGATTTTCTGTATCGGCTTCCGGTTGTTTTATTCCTTATTCATATTTTTGAGCCTGCGGCAGAATGTATTTGCACAAAGCCCCATGTGCTTAAGGAATCCGACAGCTATGACAGCTCCGTTTCATCCAGTGTACCACCTGGAGATGACGGAAAAATATCATTTTCATTATCACAACCGGCTTTTGACACCGGTAAAAAAGATGTATATACCGAAAACATTAAAGTAAACTGCGAAGCTGCTATAAACAATGTTCTGACAATATCCTGTATATGTTTTGCGATTTGTGCCGCATCGTTATTAAAGTTTTTTTCATTACAGCAAATGTATTGAACAGTCTGCATCACTTCGTCATTCATGGAAGTACTGTATTTTATTAACATATACTCCCTTGACTGAGTTGTGGCGAATTGATATAATAATATTAAAGACTAAGAAACACCGCTTATGCCGGCTTCAAAAAAATTACCGGAGTGAATACATGACTGATTTAGATAACATAATAAAAACTGCCGGAATAATCCGCAGTAAGCGTAAAACAATTGCACTACATATTACTGACGACGGACAGCTCATCATCAAAGCACCTTTGAAATATCCTGTTAAAGATATTGTATCTTTTATCGAAAAGAAGGAAAAATGGATAAAAACTCATATTGATAAAGTTCAGCAGCTCAACTGTGAGCTTGAACAATTACAGGCTTTCACAGAGCAGGATATAGACAATATGGCTGATATGGCTCTCGCAGTAATTCCTGAACGTGTAAAGTTCTATGCTGAGAAGCTTGGCGTAAAATACGGCAAAATAACTATCCGTAATCAGAGAACGAAATGGGGAAGTTGTTCTTCAAAAGGCAATCTCAACTTCAATTGTCTGCTTATGGCTGCACCGACGGAGGTTCTTGATTCAGTTATCGTACACGAGCTTTGTCATCGTTTACATATGAATCACTCCAAGGAATTTTATGATTGTATATATCGTGTATTTCCCGATTATGACAAATGGAATAAATGGCTCAGAGACAACGGCGGTCTGTTGATAAAACGCATGATCGCCGGTATGAAAAATCAGGAGGATTAAATGAAACAATACACAGTTGACACATTTACAGACAAGATATTCTCAGGAAATCCGGCAGCGGTCTGTATGACGATACGACAAAATCTTTCGTATAAGTATTATCGGTGAAGTTTCCAAAGATAAAATCTTTCAGTGGGAATATTAAAACAACACCGCACCAAGCATGCCTTGCGGCTTTGCACAAAATCTGAGGACATATTTTGCATGTACAATAACTACTCTGAAACACCATACGGAGTGATGGAACCGCGTACAGCATATAGTAATTATTTTGAAGTAGTTATAAAACAACCGAAGATAACGAAAAATATAAAATCGGATTATTTTTGGAATAATCCGATTTTTGTTATTGTTCCAGCAATTGTACCTTGCCAAAAAGAATAAAAACTATATACTTTATTGTGCAAAAAAGAGAAATTTCTGATTTACGCCTGTAAAAACAGATTTTTTTGTGATATAATAATTATAAATATAAATCATGGACAGGAGGCAAATAATGAAAGCTTCAAAATTACTGAGTAAACTTCTTTCAGCGGTCATTTCTGTTTCTGCACTTAATCTCACTCCGACCGCTGCAAAATCTGAAAATATACTTTTGGATTCGGGAATTGATTATACCGAATCTACCGAAACCATAAACAATCCCGGTGCAGGCTACACAAGTACGGTCTGGATGAGCTGTGAACCCGGAAAAACTCCTGTGTTCAATCCCGACGGAAGCCTTGTACTTATATTTGTTGATATCGGTGGATTTTCATGCGGTTCAAATGGTACTACCGATGAGGAGGGAAATTATACCGAGGGAACAGATTACGATCTTGACGAAACTTTTTTCACAAATCTCAGGCAGACGCTCGAAAACTGTCGGAAGAACGGCTGTATCACGGCATTGCGTTTCCGCTATGATGATGTTGGAAAACTCAATCCCGAACCCGCTACTTACGAAAAAGTATTCGAGCATATCGAACAGATCCGCAAAGACGGATTTCTTGAAGATTACAAGGATATTCTTGCCTTTGTGGAAAGCGGATTCGTAGGCTCATGGGGCGAACACTGGGGCGGAAAGTACTGTTCCTTTGAGGACAAGGCAAAGCTTCTTGATGTGCTTCTTGATGTCGTTCCGGAGGAAATCCCTGTAACAGTAAGAACTCCCCTGACATTCACAACATGGGCTGGAATAGCTGAAGACGATATCGACGAATATATCTCTGAGCCGGGAAGTGACGCTGCCCGTGTATGCCTTTACAATGACGGATATATGGGCTCTGATTCAGATTTAGGTACATACCATAATCGTGAAAGAGATCTTGTCTGGGTAAACCGTCAGTCGCTGAATTCTTACTACGGCGGCGAATTCTCCGGAAATCTTGAATTTGCACAGCAGTATGAAACATATCTCCCTGAGAATTCCATTCCGGAAATGTATTATACTCATCTCAGCTATATAAATTCCAACATCTATCAGCTCTACAAGAATTATACCTTCGGCGAGCAGTACGACGTTGAAAATGTCGATAACAGTGCATATTACGGCGAAACTGTATATAAATTCATGCGTGATCACTTAGGTTACCGATTTGTTATAAGGGATTCCGACCTGAGCGGCGAGGTACAGCAGGGCGGAATTCTCAGGCTTGAAGCAGATATCGAAAATACCGGCTTTGCAAATCCTATTATGAAGCAGAAAGCAGAAATAATCCTCGAAAAAGACGGCAACTATGTAAAAACAGAAGTCGATGTGAATACAAAAGAATGGTATTCATGCACTACTTCATCGCCGGAATTTGAAATGAAGATTCCCGGCGGACTTGAAACCGGTGAGTGGAATGTCTATTTCAAGCTGTCTGTGGGAAACAATACTTATGAGCAGATGCACATGCGTTCAGTGAAATTCGCAAACAACGGCACATGGAATTCAGCTCTCGGTGCAAATTATATGGGAAGCTTTACCGTAACGGCTTCTGATAATAATAAACAGCTGTCGGACGGAAGCTTCTATCAGGTGAATGCAGAAAATCCTGTCGGAACATCTGACGGCGAAATGTTCACCATAAACAATATTTACGCCGCCGACGGATATGCCGGAACAGCTTCGGAACGTGCAGAGGAAATAAAATACGCTGAAAAGGACGGAAACAGTCTCTATATTACAAATGACGACAAATATCTGTATGTAATGGCAGAAATCAAGCATAACGCGGCATCTCCCGTGTACAATGTGAGAGTTGAAAACGCAACAAACGGAAAGGGTTACTGGCTGTACTATCAGGGAAACGGCTTCATTTACTTCAATACCGGAAAGCCCTACGGATGCGTTCAGAAACACAGCGGCAACGGAAATACAGTAGAATTCAGACTGCCTCTCGGAAGTCTCATGGAGCTTGAACCGGAAACAGTAATCTCAAATGTCCGTGTTTTCATTCAGGACGAGGCTGATTCATGGAAAAATGTCGGTGAGCTGAATTCCGGCGAATATGTAGTTTCTGATAATTTCAACGTATATTCAGCAAAGAAAACGATATATCCGGCTGTCGGCGAGGAACTTACATTTGACGTAAAGACTTCCGGCGAGGGACTTTCATACCAGTGGCTTTTCAACGGAACTCCCATTGAAAACGCACAGGATTCCTGTCTTGAAATAAGTGCTTCACCGGATATGGCAGGCGGTACTTATTCGGTTGTGATAACCTCGCAGGGAGGTACGGAAAAAACTGTTGATATATGCGAAATCAGTGATGTACTTTCAGCAGGAATCAAGGGTGATGTCAATCTTGACGGAGCTGTAAATATCGCTGACCTTGTACTGCTCCAGAAATATCTTCTCCGCACCGGTACGCTTACCGCTGAGCAGGCATACAACGGCGACATGGACAGCGATAATATCCTCGATGTTTTTGATAACGTACTTCTGCGGCGTGAGCTGATCAGGCTGATTAAATAATAAACAAAAAGGCACTTTCGTAAGAAGGTGCCTTAAACAGTCAAAAAAGCCGTATTGTCGGTACAATGTATATGCGGATGCCCAATAGGCATACCAACAATTCAGCTTTTTTCGTGTATAAATGTAGGGACGACCATTGGTCGTCCGTTTTGTTTTTGATTAAAAACAGGGTTTATTCACAATCTCATGCACTTTCGAGAAATCGAGGGTACCTTTTGGGTTCTTTCGTTCAAGAAAACCATTGTTCTCCAGACCGACTAATAAAAAATTATATGAGGTATGAAAAGCAATGTCGCAATTGACATCATCACTTTTGTATAGTAAAATAAATAATACAGAAACAAACCACAAATGATATAGAAATGACACATCGCTCTGATATAATATAGTCAAAGAGCAAAGGAGTGACGGTATAATGAAAATACTTCTTATTGAGGATGATATTCAGATATGCGAGGTGATAAAAAAATATTTCACGGTCAAGGGAGCCGGAGTGACAACCGTCAACAACGGCGGTGAAGCTCTTGATATCACCGGAAACGAACTTGAGGGATATTCCCTCGTACTGCTTGATATCATGCTTCCGGACGCAGACGGATTCACCATATGCCGGCACATAAGACGTCACAGCAGCATACCTGTTATTTTCATTACTGCAAGAGGTCACGAGGAGGATATACTTCACGGCTACGAGCTCGGCTG
Organism: Ruminococcus sp.; assembly: GCA_045587105.1. GTDB lineage: Bacteria > Bacillota > Clostridia > Oscillospirales > Ruminococcaceae > Ruminococcus. Next base: position 27,008 of record JAZNBR010000030.1, on the reverse strand, counting down.
TGATGATTATATCGTAAAGCCTTTTCTCCTGTCTGCTCTGTTTGCAAAATGCTCTGCAATGGTAAAGCGTGCGGAAGGAGCTTCCGACAGCATTATTTCGTGCGGAGCAATAAAGCTTGATACCCGAAAGCTCACCTGCGTTGTTGACGGCAGCGAAGCCGATCTCACACCAAAGGAATTTTCAATACTCAGCTATCTGATGAAGCATCAGGGCTGGATAGTCGATCGTGATACGCTTCTGAACAATGTCTGGGGAGACGACTTCTTCGGCATAGACCGTGTTGTTGACAATACCATAAAGCGTCTGAGAAAAAAGCTCGGAAGTGCGGGGAGTCAGATACACACTGTCATAGGTCGGGGGTACAAGCTCACCGAAACATAAAGGAGATAATGTCATGAAAAAGAAATTCAAAAAAATCAAACGAGATACACTTCCGAGACTGCTGATAAGATCGTTTTCCGTTGCAATTGTGCTGTGTCTGATCTTTTCATTCTACTTCTGGCTGATGCTCACACTTGAAGCAGAAGATCAGATTGAAAGCAGCATAGAAAGCAACGCTTATGTTATCAAGGATGTCATAGATAAGCTTGAAGCAACAGAGGACACAAAGGATAAATCAGCAGAGCTTAACGCTAAGCTGCCAACGAACACATATTACGATATAGAATTCAAGAATATTCTCAGCAGCTCTCCTTTTATCATATCTTCGGATAATTCTCCGGACTGCCATGCAATATCTGTAATAGTTGATAAGAACGGCAATATAACTTCCACCAACCGGCTTAAGCTTGTGACTCATATTAAATTCGGCAAAGAAAATCCAGACAACGGAATATATGTATGCGATGAAAATACATTTGATTATCCGGAAATAAAACAGCTTTACAGCGATTACAGAAAGCTCAACAAAAAGGATGATTCTGATGAAAAATATATCAGAGTTGAATTTGAAAGCGTATATGTAAACAAGAACGACAACACCTTCATTCCTCACAAGGGAAAAATCAAGCTTATGAAAGTAGATATGGAAAAGGTGTTGGAAACAAAAGAAATTGATATAACCATAGATGATGATAAATTCGAGCTTATCGAGGTAACAAACGATTCTTCCGATAATTTTCCGGTATGCAGATTGAGTGGATTCCGTGGAGAGGAACAGCAAGTAATCGACAGCTTCAAGAATAATTATGTATTCAAGAATGCAAACTCTCTTACAGGTCATTACAGTGACAATGATATTGGCAAGGAATATTATTGGGCAGAACGAATCTTCACTGTATATATCGACAAACAGCCGCATACCGTATATCTTATATACATGGTAAATTACAGAACAGACGCATTTATCAGGTATTATCTGAGCCGTATCGCCTTGTTCAGCCTTCTGGTGCTCGGAATAACATCTCTTTACTGCTGGAGAAAGAATATCATCAACAAGACAAAATACGCTATGGAGGATTATCAGCGTGATCTGACAAATCACCTTGCACATGATATAAAAACTCCGCTTATGGCAATCGGAGGATATACGGAAAACATCATGGAGGGACAGCTTTCAGAGAAGGAGCAGAAAGAATATCTCAGTGCTATTCTTAAAAATGTTGAATTTACAGATTCGATAATAAACCGTACATTGTTCCTCAATCGCCTTGACAATAATTCTGAAATAAAATCTGAAAAAATAAGCGTTGAAAAGACTGTCAGTGATGCAATAAGCAAGTATGAACCGATGTTTGAGGAAAAGAATATCAAGATCACGACAGAAGGCAGTGCAGAAATAAAGGCAGACCGCACATCCTTTGAAAAGATTATCGAAAATCTTGTTTCTAATGCCGTGAAATATACTCCGGAAAACGGAACGGTTAAAATTACTGCTGAAAATAAAAAACTGACGATAACCAATACCGTCAGAAAGAAAATTGATACAAAAAATCTTACTAAGCCATTCGTACGTGAAGAAAAATCACGAAGCAATACAGACGGATGCGGTCTCGGATTATCAATCGCAGAACGTGCCGCATCAGCAAACGGATTCAGGCTTAATATCTCCTGCACCGATAAGGATTTCTGTGCAGAGCTTAAATTCTAATATAATTAAACCGTATCAGCCATATATGACTGATACGGTTTTTTCTGCAAACTAAGGCACTTTCGGAATCGAGGGTGCCTAAAAAAATCCGCCCGCAAAAGCGGACGGGGAAATTGAGTATATTAGTTTGATTCAATTCTACAATCAGGCAGTGCTTGTTTAAGGTTGTCAATATCAGCCTGAGTTATATTATCATTATTTTGTAAGTCTATTTCCTTTAGATTGACAAGGGCTGAAAGAAAACTAATATCGCTTATTTGATTGCTATACAAACTTAAGTTTGTTAGATTTATAAGTGATGAAACAGGGGAAGCATCAGTTATCATATTGGATGCCAAATCGAGACTTTTCAAATTAGTAAGTGATGCTAATGGAGTAATATCGACAATATCATTGCTGAATAAGTCTAATTTTTCCAAATTTGTCATAGAGGAAAGTGCATTTACATCTGTCAAATTAACCATTAGTTTTAAACTTGTAAGATTGTTCATGGATGAAAGGGCACTTATATCAGATACATTACTATATTTTATGGATAAATTAGTGAGATTTTTTAAATGTGACATCGCATTTAAATCAGATGTATCAATACCAACTAAATCTGCAGTGGTAAGATTTTTCAGAGAAGAAAGCGGATTTATATCAGTTATTTTGTCACCGTATAATGTTAATGATTCAAGATTTGTAAGTGATGAAATCGCTGTAATATCACACAAATAATATTCACTTTGAATTTCTAAACTTTTTATATTTTTCAAAGAAGAAAGAGGGCTTATATCAGATATATCACCAATTAACTCTAATGTTTCAAGATTTGTTAAAGATGAAAGAGGACTTAAATCAGTTGCATTATCACTATTAATTCTTAAAACTTCAAGTTTTATTGAAGATGAGATAGCATTTAAATCAGCTATATTATCACCATTAAGTACTAATTTTTTAATGTTTGGTAACGAGGAAATAGCACTTAAATCAGATAGCTTTTCACCACTCAAAAATAAAGTTTCCAGATTTGTTAAAGATGAAAGAGCATCTATATCAATTAACTCATCACTGCTTAGAGACAACGATATCAGATTTGGAACCGAAGAAAGGAAATTTAAATTTTGGAAATCCATTTTAGGCAAATCAAGTTTTTCCAATGTGTTAAGCTCAGCCAAAAGCTTATCGAAATTTTCTGATGAAAATTCACAATCCGTACTCGATATATTTTTCCAAACATCATTTACATAGCATGAATATTTACCATCAAACTTCAGTTGCGTAACATCCTTTAGCCTTTCATCAGAAAATTCTTCAAAAGTTATCTTGTTATTCATATAGGATAATATTTTTACTGCGAGTTCTTGGCAATCCTTAGCACTAAGTTTTTGAACCGCCTCAGTTGCAGGCTCTGTAACAGCTTCTGTTACTTCAACGGTAGTATCTTCCTGTTCATCATCTGAGGTCTCGGAAATGCCGGAGCTATCTGTTGCTGATGTGCTTTTATCGTCAGAAGAACTGCTCTTTGATTCGCCGCATCCGACAGAGCAAAGCATAGTCATAGCCGCAATAGCTGCAACAACTTTTTTTATACTGTTTAATCGCATAATAAATACTCCTTTCGCAATAAAGCGTAAATGATAGATTAATGGTATCATGTTTTTATATTTCTGTCAAGCTGTCGCAATTGACATTATCCTCTTTGTATCAAAGCTTCCAGATATCCTCGTTATACTGGGCGATAGTTCTGTCGGATGAGAAATATCCTGCCTTTGCGATATTGACAAGCATTTTTTCTGCCCATTCCATACGGTTTTCGTAATCGGAATAAGCCTGCTCCCTTGTCTTTACATATTCTGCAAAATCAGGGAAGGTCATGAACCAGTCTTTGCCTGTAAGCTCCTTGAAAAGGCGTTCAAGACGCTCCTTGTCTCCGATTTTCATAAGCCTGCCGCCCGTGATGAAATCAACAGCAGCTCTGATGTTCTTATCCTTTGTGTAGTATTCCTTTGCCTTGTAGCTTGCCTTCTTGTAACGCTCCACAACAGTATCGCTGTCATCGCCGAATATATATATATTATCATCCCCGACAAGCTCGTGTATCTCAACATTTGCACCGTCCTCGGTACCGAGAGTCAATGCACCGTTGAGCATGAATTTCATGTTGCCCGTTCCGCTTGCTTCCTTTGAGGCAAGGGATATCTGCTCTGAGATATCGCAGGCAGGAATGAGCTTTTCTGCAAGTGTTACGTTGTAGTTTTCAACCATTACCACATTGAGATAGGGCTTCACATCAGGATCATTTCCGATAAGCTCCTGCAAGCAGAGTATGAGATGGATTATATCCTGAGCTATGATATATGCCGGAGCAGCCTTTGCTCCGAAAATCACTGTTACCGGTTTTTCCGGCTTCTTTCCGGACTTTATTTCAAGATACTTATGAATAACGTACAGTGCATTGAGCTGCTGACGCTTGTATTCATGCAGTCTCTTTATCTGGATGTCAAAAATCGAATTTTCGTTAATTTCTATGCCCTGCTTATCGTAAAGATACTCTTTCAGCTGACGCTTCTTTTCATCCTTGATTTCCAGAAGTCTTTCAAGAACAGCACTGTCAGCACGGAATTCCAGAAGCTTTTCAAGCTCATCTGCATTTTTCTTCCAGCCATTGCCGATAAGCTCCGTGATAAATGCGGAAAGCTCCGGATTACAGTGCATCAGCCAGCGGCGGAATGTCACGCCGTTTGTCTTGTTGTTGAACTTTTCAGGATAAAGTTTATAGAAGTTTTTAAGCTCCTCATTTTTGAGTATTTCAGTATGAAGTGCCGCAACACCGTTTACGCTGAAGCAGTAGTGAATATCAATATGTGCCATGTGTACACGATCTTCCTTGTCAATTATATACACGGACGGATCATCATATTTACGGCGTACCTTATTGTCAAGAATCTCAATAATCGGCATAAGCTGCGGAACAACCTTCTTAAGCTGTGAGATGTTCCACTTTTCAAGAGCCTCTGCAAGTATTGTATGATTCGTATATGCACAGGTACGGCTTACAATTTCAATTGCTTCATCCATTTCAATTCCACGCTGTACAAGCAGACGGATAAGCTCCGGAATAACCATGGTCGGATGGGTATCATTGATCTGGATAACAGCATAATCGTAAAGATCACGAAGACTGCTTCCCCTCTCAGCTGCTTCATCAAGAATAAGCTGGGCTCCGGCGGAAACCATGAAATACTGCTGATAGATACGGAGAAGTCTGCCGTTTTCGTCGCTGTCGTCGGGATAGAGGAAAAGCGTAAGATTCTTTTCAATTTCCGTCTTGTCGAAGTCGATTCCGTCTGTAACAAGACTCTCGTCGATTCCCTCAAGATCAAAAAGGTGAAGCTTGTTTGTTGTGCTGTCGTAGCCTGTGACGTTTATATCGTACATTCTCGCAGTGACCTCAGCACCTCCGAACTTCACGGAGTATACCTTATCAGTTCTGCTGATCTGGCTGTTTTCGCCAAGCCAGCTGTCGGGTATAGTTGTCTGTGCGTTGTTTTCAAAGACCTGTCTGAAAAGTCCGAAATGGTAATTCAGACCGATACCGTCAGCATTGAGTCCGAGAGTTGCGGCGGAATCCATAAAGCAGGCGGCAAGTCTGCCGAGACCACCGTTTCCGAGAGAAGGCTCATTTTCGATTTCCTCAATTTCGCAGATATCCTTTCCGGCTTCTGCGAGCTGACGCTTCACGTCATCGTAAACACCGAGATTTATAAGATTATTTGAAAGAAGCTTTCCGATAAGAAATTCCGCAGAAATGTAATAAAGCTTCTTCTTTCCGGTGGAACAACACTTCTTTGACGCCATTTCGTCTGCTGCCTTAAGCAGTGAAATGTATATTTCCTCATTTGTACATTCGACTGCTGTTCTGCCGTAATCGGCAGTAAGAATTTCATTTATATTCATATCAACAACTCCTGTAATAATATTATTATGGTAAGCTTTTCCGTATAAATGCGTTTTATTCCGGAACTTTTATTCAGCGTACTGATATTCCCGATACTCCCTGTAAAATATAAAGGCGGCGACTGCCACGATTGGTATTACAGATATCAGCCCTACATCAGCCGGTCCGAATATTGCACGCTCATAGTGATTATTGGTTCTCAGCAAACACGGATTAACACCTGAATTCACCGCACCGTGAAACAGTGCAGGAAGCCATATACTCTGCGTTTTTTCGTAAAGATGATCTGAGATTATACCCGTTGACGTAGTAAATATGCAGAATGCAAAAAGTCCGAGTACCGGTGCTCCGATATATTCCTTTCCGTATTCGTATCCTGCAAAAATCATCAGAGGAAAGTGCCATGCTCCGTGTATCACACCACCAAGAAGAACACCCTTCATTCTGCCGAGCTTCTCCTTAAGTTCAGGATAAAGGAAGCCTCTCCAGCCGATTTCCTCGCACAATCCCCAGAATACGGCAATGCACGTCTGGAAGGACACAATAGAGTAGAAAATTTCCTTTGCAATATAGCCGCCGTAGGAACTGCCGCTTTCTTTAAATTCCTTAAAGAGTCTGGGATTCATTTCATTGAGTGCCGCTCCGGAAGCGTCGAAATCCTCCGGAAAAACAAGAAAATAAAGTGCCGCTCCTGCAATACTTAAAACAGCAGGCATGAGCCATGCAAAAAGTATCGGTTTGTAATTTTTTTCAATATCAGGTTTCCAACCCATTTCACGGAATTTCGCTCCTGCAAGGATTGCTCCGAGTGTCGGAGTAAACATACACAGGGATACTGAATAACTGAACCCCATCATTCCCGCAGCACTGCCCGTATTAAGATCATGTAAAGCGATTCCCCCAAGCAACCATGAGGTAATAAATGTAACCAACAGGTACTTTCTGATTTTTGACATTTTGTTTTCTCCTGATAATATTGGTTAAAACAACACCGCACAAAGACCGTCTGACGGTTTTGTACGGTGTTGCTTTAAATTATATCATAAGTGTATATGTTTGTCAATTATTTTTGCGGTATCAGTACTGCACCTGTTTTTATCGGTTCTTTTTCTTTCAGCTTACGTCTGATAATCATTATATATGCTCCCGCATTGAGAAGAAGTGCCGCTACCCATGCAGATACTCCTGCGTATGCTGTCGCTTCAAAACCGAAGGGCTTTATAAACAGCATAACAACCACAATACGCATAATCATTTCAAGGATTCCTGAGCACATCGGAATAAACGGAAATCCCATTCCCTGCACTGCACTTCTGAACACGAAAAGAAAATCAACCGCAAACATCATCACACCGCATATAGGCAGATATCTTACTGCTATTGCGATTCTTTCACTTTCGTTCAGCATTATTTTTGCTATTGTTTCCGGCATGAATACCATTACAGAGCCAAAGACAAGATAAGTTATGAAGGCAATTGAAAGACACACCTTCATACCCTCGTTGATTCTGCTGTATTTCTTTGCACCGTAATTCTGACTTGCAAAGGACGACATGGTAAATCCGGCTGTGCAGGCAGGATCCATAAACAGATTGAGATACTTCATACAGATTGAGTATGCCGATGTATATGCAAGTCCGAGACCATTTACAAAGTACTGGACTACCATGCTTCCCACTGCGGTTATGGAATTCATCAACGCCATGGAAATACCGTTCTTCATAAGGCTTACATACATTTTCACATCTCTTGCAAAATCCTTCATGGTAAGCCTGATTATTTCTATTCTGCGAAGCTTGTTATAGCATATCAACGCAGAAACCACCTGTGCAATAATCGTTGCTGCGGCAGGACCTTCCACACCTGTATTCATAACAAAAATCGTCACGCTGTTCAGTACTACGTTTATAATTGATGATACCACTATTGCAATAAGCGGGGTTTTGCTGTCTCCAAGTGCTCTGAGTACTGAGGCACACATATTATAAGCGATTGTAGAGACAAGTCCGCCGAAAATAATATACCCATAAAGAAGACTGTCATTCAGTATTTTGCTGTCTGTTTTAAGAAGCAATAGGATATCCTTCAGGAACACAACGCTGAAAAGAGTGAGCAGAACAGTAATCCCGACTGCCAGCTTGATTGATGACGCAATAGCTCTCCGGAGTCCGGCATAATCCTTTGCACCGTAATTCTGTGCGATTGTTACTGAAAATCCGGCTGTAAGTCCCAATGAAAAACCAATTATAAGAAACGTCAGCGACGCCATATTGCCTACCGCCGCTGTTGCGTCGTCTCCGAGACCTTTTGCTATGATAGCAGTATCTGCCATTGTATATACCTGCTGAAGCAGATTGGTAAATAACATGGGAAAGTAAAATGTCAGTACAAGTCTGCTTACCTTTCCATTTGTAAGATCATAAGTCTGTGCCATAAAGCATCACCTCCGCTGCAATTATTGTACTTCAATTGAAACGGTTTTTATATCAGATTTTTTGTTTTTTTATCAAAAATCCGACATAATATATGTGATTTAATCTCACCTGTCCTCAGCTTCTTCTCATCAGTCTCAGGACAGCGATTCCGTCTGTAATTTCACTCTGAATACATTTACTCCGTCAGCACTTTCCGCCCATATTTTTCCGTTATGCTGCTGTACTATGCTCTCGGCTATGGAGAGTCCCAATCCGTAGCTGTGATTATCATTTCTTGCCTTGTCCACCCGATAAAAACGCCTGAATATGTTTTTAAGATCGGATTTCGATAGGGCATCACCATGGCTCGCAACGGAAAATATACAGTAGTCCCTGTGATTTTTCAGACTCACCTTAACTCCCGTCTGCGGACGGGAATACTTCATCGCATTGTCAAGAAGTATATCCGCAAGTCTGCAAAGCTTAATGCTGTCACCGCTTACGATAATATCATCCTGTATATCACAATTGAGTGTAAGCTCCCTTTCGTAATAAAGAGGTTCAAAGGGAAGCACGGCTTCTGAAACAAGATTACTGAAATCCACATCCACAAATGAGATCTTCTTTGATTCATTATCGCTTCTTGCAAGCTCCAAAAGACTTTCCGTAAGTCCTCTCATCTGCTTCGACATTGTGAGGATACTCTCTGAAAACTGAATTCTCTTTTCTGCCGGATTATTCTCGTCAAGAAGCATTTCTGCATTTGTCATTATAACTGTCAGCGGAGTTTTCAGCTCATGGGAGGCGTCGGCGACAAATTGCTTCTGCTGAGTCCATGCAGATTCCACTGGCTTTACCATCCATCGGGCAAGAAGAACGCTCACTGCAAAGAACAGCACAAGACTCAGCACTGCAATAAATATACAGGTACAGGCAAGCTGCCGGAGCGTTTTGATTTCTCCTGAAATATCTGCAAAAAACACTGTTTTTCTCATAGGATTACGGCTCACATGAAACCGCAGATTGTATTTTTTCAGAACTCCCGTTTCGGCATTTGTACTAAGAGCCTCATTGTATATTTCGGAAAGCAGTTCCTTATCTGAGAAATCCACTACCTCGCTTCCGGCTGCAGCATACTTGTTGTCATGGGTTCTGTATATCTCAAACAGAGACGGCATTGTTTTCCGCGGAGCATTGTCAGGCTTATCATGCTGCATCGGCATCATGGAAACAGAACGGAGCATCTGAACGTTATCGTTTTCCATATTCGATTTTGTAAAGAACAGTATAAGTCCGAAGATTACTGCAAGCATCACCGTTACAATAGCCATATTTACAATGACAAATTTCCGCCTTAAACGCTTAATCATTGTTTCCCGCCTCCAGATGATAGCCGAGTCTGCGGATTGCTTCGATTCGTATATCCGAGCCGATACTCAGGAGCTTTTTACGCAGGAATCCCACATAGACCTCAACATGATTTTCCACAGCATTTGAATCGTATCCCCATACCTTTGTCAGCAGAGTTTCCTTTGAAACGTTTTTTTCTTTTGTCTGCATCAGGAATCGCATAACATCAAACTCTCTTGCTGAAAGACGTATGCTCTTACTGCCGCACACAAGCTTTCCCGATTCAAGATCAAGAGATGTATTTCCGAATTTCATTTCGTTCACCTGTGCTCCCTGACGGCGGAGAAGTGCATTGACGCAGGCAAGAAGCTCTCTTGAATCAAAAGGCTTTGTAAGATAATAATCCGCACCTGCATTAAGTCCCTCTATTCTGTCCTCAAGACCTGATTTTGCCGTCAGCATAAGAATAGGAACTGCACAGCGTTGGGCACGGATACGTCTTGCAACCTCATAGCCGTCCATTTCCGGCATCATAACGTCAAGTATCAGCAGATCGTAAATGCCAAGCTCTGCATATTCTCTGCCGGTTTTTCCATCGTATACGGCTTCTGTTTCAAAGCCCTTGGATTCAAGCAGATCACACAGAGATTCTGCAAGCAGCTTTTCATCCTCTATAATAAGTATTTTCATAAGTATCACCCCTAATATTATAATACTGCATTTTGCTGAAATCAAGCTGAAAAAGTTCTTGGTCTGAGATTTCATTATATTTTCACACTTCTTCCATATTGCTGAAAAGTATTTTCAGTTTTGTTTCAGCAAAAAATGATAAAATATAGGCAACACCACACAAAGCTTGTGCAAAAGATGCGAAGTCGGATTTTTCGTCAGATTGTACAGAAAGCTCGCAGGCATACTGACGTATGTCAAGAGATTTCTGTGCGGAATGACGGAAAATAAGTACCCCAAGGGCACTTCCTTCGGGCGCAGCAGATTTTGTGCAAAGCTGCAAGCGTGCTTTGCGCGGTATTGCCTATAATCAGACGAAAAGAGGTGATAGCTATGGTTTTCCGACACGAATGGAAGCACGAAATCAACTACTCAGATATGATTATCCTCCGTCAGCGACTCAGAGCAGTAATGAAGCCCGATGAAAACGCAGTTGACGGAAAATATTTCATCCGCAGTCTTTATTTTGACAATCCTTCGGACAAGGCTCTGAGAGAAAAAATTGACGGTGTAAACTGCCGTGAAAAGTTCCGTATCCGTTATTACAACGGCGATACTTCTCTGATTCATCTTGAAAAGAAATCGAAAATAAACGGTCTCGGCAGCAAGCAGAATGCCAATCTTTCGTCAGAAGAAGCACAGAAAATTGTTGACGGCGATTACGACTGGATGCTCAGCTGCGGCAGACCTCTCGTTCAGGAGCTTTACTCCAAAATGATATCTCAGGGACTCCGCCCGAAAACAATCGTGGATTATACCCGTGAGCCTTTTGTATTCTCAGCAGGAAATATCCGTGTGACGCTCGATTACGATATACGCACGGGACTTTACTGTACCGATTTTCTCAATACAGACTGTATTACAATTCCCGCAGGAAACGCACCGGTTATCCTCGAAGTAAAATGGGATGAATTCCTGCCATCTGTCATCCGCGACATCGTTCAGCTTGAAAGCAGACGTACATCCGCTTTCTCAAAATATGCAGTATGCCGTATCTACGGCTAAATCATCAAAAAGGAGTTAAACCAATGAATTTCAATGACATTTTTAAATCAAGCTTTCTTGAAACAATGACAAGCGTAAGTCTCCTCGATATGGCAATTGCTCTTGTACTTGCCTTCGGACTGGGACTTTTCATCTTCCTCGTCTACAAAAAGACCTTTAACGGCGTAATGTATTCGTCAAGCTTCGGCGTTACACTTATTGCACTCACAATGATTACAACCATAGTTATCCTTGCTGTTACAAGCAATGTTGTTCTTTCACTCGGTATGGTCGGTGCATTGTCAATCGTCCGTTTCCGTACAGCAATAAAAGAGCCTCTTGATATCGCCTTCCTTTTCTGGTCAATCGGAGTTGGTATTGTTCTTGCTGCCGGCATGATTCCGCTTGCAGTTATCGGAAGCGTTATTATCGGCGTAATTCTTCTCGTATTCGTAAACAAGAAATCCCACACTCACCCTTATATCGTTGTGGTACGCTGTGAAAACCATAACACTGAAACTCAGGTAACCGGCTTCCTCAGCGAAAAAACAGAACGCTCTGTTATAAAGAGCAAATCCGCAAGAAAAGGCGAAATTGAACTTAATATGGAAATCCGTCTTAAGGATGACAACACTGATTTCATTAATACCATCGCTGATATGAACGGTGTACACAGTGCCGTACTTGTAAGCTACAACGGCGATTACATGGGATAAGGTGATATTATGTCTACACATAAGAACATTGACCGCATCTGTATCATTGCAATTGCACTGTGTGTGATGCTGACAGCACTCCTTATGAACGGTGCTTCACTTGGCATCATTAAAAAAGGCACCGCAATGGGCTACGAAAAACGTCTTTTTGATACGGACAGGGTACATACGATAGATATCGTAATGGATGACTGGGATGAGTTCCTTGAAACAGCACAGAGCGAGGAATACTCCAATTGCACCGTTGTTATAGACGGCGAAGCCTACAAGAATGTTGGTATCAGAGGAAAGGGAAATACCTCCCTCAGCACAGTTGCTTCTATGGACAGCGACAGATACAGCTTCAAGGTCGAATTCGACCAGTACGACAAAAACAAAAGCTATCACGGTCTGGACAAACTGAGCCTGAATAACGTTATTCAGGATAACACCTATATGAAGGATTACCTCACATATCAGATGATGAACGAATTCGGTGCTAAAGCTCCTCTTTCCAGTTTTGCGTATATCACCGTAAACGGCGAGGACTGGGGACTTTATCTTGCAGTCGAAGGCGTTGAGAATTCCTTCTTACAGCGTAATTTCGGAAATAATTACGGTGAGCTTTACAAGCCTGACAGCATGAGCTTCGGCGGCGGCAGAGGAAACGGAAAAGATTTCGATATGAAGGATTTCACAGATGATTCCGGCTCCGATGAAAATTCCGGAAAGGGTAATAAGCAGGACGGTTTCGGTCAGTTTGCTCCTCCAGATATGCAGGGAGGAATGCCGCAGATACCTGAGGGAATGAAAATGCCTGAGGATTTCGACTTCTCCGCTATGGAAAACGGTGACCTCAGAAAGCCTGATATAGACGGCGGCTTCGGCGGAGGTATGGGCAGCAATGATGTTAAACTGAAATATTCCGACGACAGCTACGACAGCTATTCCAATATTTTCAATAGTGCCAAGACAGATATAACTGACACCGACAAGGACAGACTTATCGCTTCTCTCAAGGAACTGAGTGAATACGATAATCTTGACGAGGTTGTAGATATCGAAAACGTTATCCGCTATTTCGTTGTGCATAACTTCGTCTGCAACGGCGACAGCTACACAGGCTCAATGATCCACAACTACTATCTTTACGAGGAAAACGGCAAACTTTCAATGCTTCCGTGGGATTACAACCTTGCATACGGAACATTTCAGGGCAGAAACTCAACAGAACAGGTCAACTCTCCCATTGATACCCCTGTTTCGGGCGATATGAGCGACCGTCCTATGGTGGGCTGGATTTTCAGCGATGAAGATTATACAGAAATGTATCATGAGTATTTTGCAGAATTCCTTGCAGATGTCGATATATCCGGAATCATTGATAATGCTTATGATCTGATTGCTGAATACGTTGAAAAGGATCCCACAAAATTCTGTACCTACGAAGAATTTGAAAAGGGTGTTTCAACGCTCCGCAAATTCTGTCAGCTCCGCAGCGAGAGTGTGCAGGGACAGCTTGACGGTACAATTCCCTCCACGACAGAAGGACAGAACGAGGACAACTCCGCACTTATTGACGCCTCCTCGATTACTCTTTCCGACATGGGAACAATGGGTATGGGCGGCGGTAAAGGCGGCTTCGGCGGTATGACTCCACCGGAAGGCTTTGAAGAAATGCCCCAGAACGGCTTCGGTGGCGGAATGAACAAAGGCAGTACAGGCAGCAAAGGTCAGCGTGAAAATTCTATATTCTCCACTGAAAACGCAACCGAGCTTTCATTTTCCTTCGCACCAACCACGAATATCACGCTTCTTGCAAACAATACCGACAGAATGCCGCAGGAAGGCTTCGGAAACGGTGAAATGCCTGATTTCGGCGGCATGACTCCCCCGGAAGGCTTCGGAAACGGCGAAATGCCCGACTTCGGCGGTATGACTCCCCCGGAAGGCTTCGGAAACGGCGAAATGCCTGACTTCGGCGGTATGACTCCCCCGGAAGGAACAAGCAGTGCTGCACCGGATTCCGGAAATTCCGATAATCCAGAAGAAGCTACAACAAGTGCGGCTGCACAGAATCCCGACAGAGAAAACAGCGGCAACGCTCAGCAGAATCCTTTCAACGAAGGCGGCAGAATGCCTGATTTCGGCGGTATGAAATCGCCGACAGAAAATTCCGATTCTCAGGACAATACTACACTGTATATCCTTCTGGGTGTATCAGTTCTGACTCTTGCAGGCGGTCTGTTCTTCGCTCTCAGATTCAAAAGATAATATGAAATAATCCCCCCAGCCTGATATAAATCAGGTTCGGGGGGATTCAGCTTTCAGCCAATACTATCCGATAATTTAAAAATTATTAATCCGACGGTAAGTGCCACGAAAAATATGACAGTACAGACCATAGTTATAGAATTTTTCCTAAATCGACAGAAATTCTCCGGATCATCCGGATTAATATAAAGCACTTTTACTTGTCCAAGCTCTTTCTTCTTAAAAATACCTTTAACTACTTCGGCTGAAGTAATGATGCGTCCTTCATATTCGTATTCCCAGACAAGCTCATGGGAAAAACCGTATGGAAAATAATCTACACATACCGCCTCTACGGGAACGCTGAATCTCCGACGCAAACTTTTATCTTCATCAATAAGAAGCCACAGAATAAATGAGATGAAAGCCAGAGTAAATATCAATGCTCCCCATGAGGGTGGGCCATCTTCATAATCATCTGCTTCAGCTGCCGCACTCATAAGTACAGGCATGATTTTTTCAAAATACAGCATATCAAACCTCGTTTCTATATCCGGATATATTTTATATCATACCATATACCAAAGAAAAATGCAACTATTTTTCATTTTTTTCATAAACCTCTGCCTTGTGCAAATGATAAAGGGCGAACTCGTGTGTCCGCCCCTGCTAACAGCTGTATTAGTTACTGTTCTGATTTAATAAACATATCGTATATTTTTCTGATAGCCTCAGGAAGCTCATGCTCAGTTACGCCAACGATAACATTCAGCTCGCTGGAGCCCTGATCTATCAGCTTTACATTTATTCTTGCATGGGCAAGAGCCGCGAAAATACGGGCAACTGTGCCTCTTGTGTTCTTCATTCTTCTACCTACAACAGCAAGAATTGAGATTCCGTCCTCGATTTCGATATGGTCGGGATTTACAGCCTTGCGGATATCTGCAATAACCTTATCACGAACAGGTGCAAGTGATTCTGTACTGAGAGTAATACTCATTGTATCAATACCGGAAGGCATATGCTCGAATGAAAGTCCGTTATCGTAAAGAGCCTTGAGAATCTTCATTCCGAAGCCTGTCTCGTTGTTCATCATTGCCTTTTCGATGTTGATTGTGCTGAAGCCCTTCTTGCCGGCAATTCCGGTGATAGTATATCTGAGGCTCTCGCCGCTGAAGTCATAATCGTCTGAAACGATCATTGTACCGGGATCCTCAGGGCTGTTTGTATTTCTGATGTTGATCGGGATTCCTGCTGATCTTACAGGGAAAATAGCGTCCTCGTGAAGAACGGATGCACCCATATATGCAAGCTCACGGAGTTCTCTGTATGTGATAACCTCGATAACATCGGGATTTTCAACGATTCTCGGATCAGCGATAAGGAAGCCGGAAACGTCAGTCCAGTTCTCGTAGATTTCAGCCTTGACAGCATTTGCGATAATGGAGCCTGTAACATCGGAGCCGCCTCTTGAGAATGTCTTGATGATACCCTCAGTAGTTCTGCCGTAGAATCCGGGGATAACAGCGTTATCGAGACCATTGAGTTTTTCACGGACAGCCTTTACTGTCTCGTCAAGGAGAAGAATTCCCTTTGTATCGAAAATAATTACATCAGCAGCATCAACGAAATTGAAGCCGAGGAACTTTGCCAGCACCTTACCATTGAGGTATTCACCACGGCTTGCGGCAAAATCCTTTGCAGGACGGCTTTTCAGCTCCTGAGCGATAAGGTCGAAGTCCTCATCGAGTGACATATCAATACCAAGCTCTGAAATAATTCCATTATAGCGTTCTTTTATGATATCAAACGGCTCGGAGAAATCAATTCCGCTGCCGGCAAGCTCACAGCACTTGTAGAGCATATCTGTAACTTTAATATCATCGGAAAATCTTTTTCCCGGTGCAGAGGGAACAACATACTTTCTTTTTTCGTCGCCCTTGATAATAGCGGCAACCTTTCTGAACTGATTTGCGTCAGCAAGACTGCTTCCGCCGAATTTAACGACCTTATTTGCCATGATTCTCATTCCTTTATCACATATTTATTGTAATAACTATTATATTCCATTTTACGAATAAAATCAATTGATAGAAAGTAGAAAAAACAAGATTAATTCCGTGTATTTTTGGTGAATACGCTTGTACGTCACTGGCGGACAGTTTTGATCAGAAAAACGGCAGACCTTTCAGTCTGCCGCTATGTTATGATTTATTACTGAGATACCATAGGAAGTGAAGGAATAAGCTTAAGGAGTACGCTCTGTACTGCGAGAGCATCCTTATTTGTAATACCATCGCCAGCATCACAGCAGTCAGCATTTGCCGCACCCTGCTCTGTCATAGCAGAAGCTTCTGTTCCACCAACACCATAAGCGTCGGGATTGCCGATATACTGCATGATAAGAATAGCGTCTGCGAGTGAAAGGCTTCCATCACAGTTAGCGTCACCGTAGTTTACGTCAGGTGCAGGACCAGGAGTTGCAACAACATCAACGATCTCATAGCTTGTCATTTCGCCGTTTTCGTCGTCGCACCACCAGATCTGTGCTTCTGCGGATGTTACGCTGTCAGGGAACTTGCTCATAGGAATTTCAACAATGAATGTTCCGTCATCGCCGATATTTCCCTTGTATTCGATATTTGTCCATTCTTCAGCCATGAAGCCTACGCAACCTTCGATTGCAGAACCAGCTTTGCCTTCAAACTTAATAACGAGTTTCTGCTCAATATCGTCAGCTCTGTCAGTAAGCTTGATCTTATACTTCTTTGTCTTATCTACCGGCTCATGTTCAACACCAGCGATAGCTACTACTGTTTCAACAGTTGAAACACCGAATGTTTTAACTGAAAGGTGAGCGATATTTGCTGCATCATCACCCCATGCTGCAAGGAGATCATCCATTGAGAAGTATGCAATACCTGCTTCCTTGTTGATTTCGTATGCCTTTATTTCTGTCCAGCCACCCCATGAAGCATCTGAAACAGCAACGCTGAGGTCATCACCTGTGTACTTGATAGCAAGATCCTTACCATCAAGATCCCAAGTATAATCAATACCCTTACTGTCGTTATATGTAGCAGCCTGGGAAGCATCAATTTCAAACGGTCCTTCGATGATAACTGTACCTGTGCTTATATCATCGTGCTCGAAAACAGGGCTCTTTGTCTCGCTGCCCCATACGATTGAATCGTCAGCAAGGATGTCGAGCATTACGTCAACAACCTTAACAGACTCTTCATACCATGTGCAGTCGCTTCTTCTGATGTAGCCGTGAGCTTCACCGTCTGTGCTTATTTCAACGTTGTTATCCCAGAGAACGCAGGGAATACCGTATGCCTTTGTAGTCTCAAGGTATGTTGTAGCCCATTCACATCTTGCTTCGATGTTGCCGAAGTTTGAAGCACTGAATTCGCCGATAACAACAGGAATGTCGTTATCAAGGAATGTCTTTCTTACGCCGTCGAGGATATTTTTCAATTCTGACTTATATGCAGGTGTGAAAGTACTGTGATCTTCAATCGCGCTGTTCATTGTGAAGTTATATGGAGAATAAGCGTGTACTGAAGCGATAAGGTAATCATCTCCCTCAGGCATTACGTTTGCATTCATGAAAGTAGGATCACTTGATGCACAGTAGCTGGGAAGCATGATTGCACGGGTTTCCTGATAGGGAGACTCTGTGTTTCTGATAATCTCTACGATATCAGCATTGAGCTGATTGATAACATCACACTCAGCCTGAGGAGCTGATGCAGCCCACCACTCATGAGGAGTACCTTTAGCTCTCGGCTCATTCATTGCCTCGAAAATAAGGTGCTGGTCATAGTCAGAGAATGTATCTGCAATCTGTGTCCATACTGATGTAAAGAAAGGCTTGATCTCCTCATATGCTGTTCCGAGGTCAGAACGGTTAGCCCAGCCTTCCTCGTGGTGCATATTAAGGATAACGTAAAGACCACTGTTGTAGCACATATCTACTACTTCCTTGACACGGGCAAGCCATGCTTCGTCGATCTTATAGCCGTTTGCCTTATCAACGTGCTGGAACCAGGTTACAGGTACACGGATTGTGTTGAAGCCCTTAGCCTTTACAGCATCGATGAGTTCCTGAGTTGTCTTGGGGTTACCCCAGCAAGTTTCAGACTCAACACCGTAGCTTTCAAGCGGAACGTCCTTCGCGGACATATAAGCGTCAAGACTGTTACCGAGGTTCCAACCGAGCTGCATATTCTCGGTGATTTCCCATACTGTCATGATATCGTCGGCAGCGTCAGCCTCCGGAGCAGTCATGGGAGCAATTCTGATTGATGAGAGCATACAGAGTGCAGCAGCAGATATGCTGACAATACGCTTAATGCCCTTAGATGTGTCAAACATTGTTTCACCCTCCATTTACAATTCGTTTGTTCATTTTGTAATTTTTCACATTTTCCCAGTCCGTGACCCAGTGCAGGAGATCCGTAACTGTTCTCATAATTTAATTTTAGCAGAACCCACAAAATTTGTCAATAGATTCTGTCTATTATTACCGATTTTCAGCTGTACAATTTTTATCGCAATTTTTGGTTAATATGCTTATAGAATATACCAGATCTTGCGGTAAAAAGCTATATTTTATTAAATGATTAAAAGTTATAATCTTTCAAATTCATGCCACACATCAATTTCATAACGCTCAGGAACTTCAAACCTCGACAGAAGCTTGTTCATAAGTCCTTCATCCACATAGAAATCCGTTGTTTCTCCGGCAAGAACAGCTTTATTGCGAAGCTCTATGTTCCTCTGCCACTCGTCGTCCGGTATACTTATATAATGCCATTCGTAAGAAATCCCCAGACCGTCATAATACTCCGAAACCTCACAGCGTTCATCTTTCGTCCAGAAGCCCCAGTCAAGGATAACCCTTCCTCCTGCCTTGACGATTCTTGCGGCTATCTTGTGAAGATACCGCTTGATATCGGCGGCTATTGCATCAAAATTTTCTCCCTCGCTGTGATGAAGAATATCGGCAGATATTTCATCGCACGAAAGTATCACCGCACTCATTTTCTCCGCAAGACCTCCGGCATAGAACGATTTTCCACTGCATATCCTTCCGCAGATAAGTATAATATCAGTCATGATTTTTTCCTCCTTTTTCCGCATAATATCTAAAAAATAAAAGGACGACCGCAAGGGTCGTCCCTACTGATAGCTTGATTCCATGTCAGACAATCATTGCGTTTTTACAAGCTTGAAATTCTGTATTGTGAATCTTCCGTTGTCGTATCCGCCTATCTGGAAAACAATTTCAGCATCACAAGCCTCAGGGCAGGTGAATTCTTTTTCGTAATGTATAGTCTCTGCACCACAGCTTATCGTATCTTCAAAGATTACCTTTCCGCCGCTTCTCACAATAAGGGGAACCTCAGATTCCGCACCGGCTGTCCAGTCAAATCTGAGCTGATATACTCCGTCCTTTTTAAGTCCCACAGGAGATATAACTCCCTCCAGAGCCTCCGGAGCACTTCCGCCTGCATAATTTGTCAGCCAGAAGGATTTATCGTAATCGTTGAGATAAGCATAGCAGTTTCCGCCCATATCAGGATTCACCACAAGTGTATATTCGGCGTCCACAGCAACATCAAGACCTATCTGTGATGACTCGATTCCGAGTACCTGACATATCTTATCCGCAAGCACATACGCACTGTTCTGCTGTGTTACAGCCGACGGATGCCAGTCAGAACCTACTCCGTCCTGCTGGATATTCTGCGTAACTGATTCGTAGCACGTCACCTTTTCATCGCCGAACTGCTTCACAGCTTCCTCGATAAGGGGATATACAACGTCATTTCCGCCCATAGTTCCCATTGTGCATATAATATAAGCGTCGGGATTGCATCTGCGTACCATTCCGAGGAACTCAACATATCCGGCGATAAATTCAGCATCGCCGCCCTCCGGCTTGTTCTGGAGGTAACTGTTATCGTTTGTTCCGAGATTTATTACAACAACATCGTTCTGAGCTGATGAGAAGTCCCACGGCTTGGCATACTGCCACTTTCCAACGTTCTCATAGAAATCCGGAACCAGCTGATCTGTATTCTTTTCCCCGGATGTATAGCCGGAAATTATACCGTGACCGCTGTACGAAACAGCACTGTAATCTGCATCAAGAAGCTCCGCTGTAAGGTACGCATACGATTTCATAAAGTTCTCGGTTGTTGTCTTGAACGATTCTCCGGAGGAAAGTCCCTCAACACCGTAGGCACAGGTAATGGAATCGCCTATGAATTCTATTTTCAGATCCTTTTCCGGAACAGGATTCACCGGATTTGCCGCAGTGGATTTCACACGAATCCCCTTCACACCAACAGCTCCGTTATTTGCCTCTGACAGATGGATTACAGTGATTTCAGCAATTTTCATCCTGTCACCGCTGAAAAGAGTAACTTCCTTTTCCTTTTCGCTCATAACGTCATCTGCAATAATTTCGCCGTCAACAAGAATGGCATATCTTGCACGGTGATCGGGATTGTTGCTTATCGAGCTGTCTCCGGCAAGGATAACAGAGGCTTCGCTTGCCGAAACAGTAAATTTCACTGCCGAACCGCTTTGAACAAGCCATGTAATGTCGTCGCTTCTGACAGTTCGTCCGATAACCTTCACATTACCGGCAATTGCAGCAGTATCACTGTCTGTATACTGAGCTGAACGCTGTATATGACGTCTCAGCTGAACCATATCGAAAGAATCTACTATTCCGTCTCCGTCGAAATCATCTTCCGGAGTCATTTCACCTTCACGGAGCAGTGCATTCCTGAGGTGGATAAGAGCATCCAGCTTACCCTCAGACGCAGACGAAACACTGCATATCGTCAGTGCGGTACAGGCAAGAATACAGCCTGCTGATATATATACATTTCTCTTGTTCACTTACGCTCCTCCTGTTCATGATAATCAGAATATTACTTCAGGCAGTATTGCCTATATGCCCATTATACACCTTTCCGCAGAGCTTTTCAAGCAAAAAAATCAAATTTCATTTTTTATTTACAATCAGCCGGAACATATAACCGTAAGGGAGTATGTCTGATTATCAAAAATTAATTTCGTTCCAGAATTGCGGGCGTATAATATCCGCCCCTACACATAACAACGTAAAATAGCTATTTTGTAGGGAAGCCCATTGGGCGTCCGCAAATTGTCGGAAAACGTGAATTTCATTTGTATATTGCGGACACGGCACGCCGTGTCACTACAATTGGTTATTTTAAATTGGCGTTGACATTCTGTAGGGGTGCACCCATGTGTGTGCCCGTGATATTTCATCAGAAATCATGCGGGACGTCGGGACTTTTTATTTTTCTTGACATAATTCATTAAATTGTATATAATATAAGTGACGCATTTCTGCGATTTATTATGAAATAAGGAGTATTATATGCCTTTTAAAAATATACGCCGTGATATCAGGCTCATAAAGGAAAGAGATCCTGCTGCAAGAAATACCTTTGAAATTCTTATGACCTACCCAAGCCTTGTTGCTATCAGAAGCTACCGCATTGCTCACTGGTTCTACAAGCACGGTATGTTTACCACAGCAAGGATAATCTCCCAGAATGCCCGCAGACGCACCGGTATTGAAATCCATCCCGGTGCTCAGATAGGAAAAGGTCTGTTCATAGACCACGGAATGGGCGTAGTAATCGGCGAAACAACTATCATCGGCGATAACTGTCTTATCTATCAGGGAGCTACTCTCGGCGGTACCGGTAAGGATAAGGGCAAGCGTCATCCTACTCTCGGCGATAACGTTCTCGTGGGTGCAGGAGCTAAGGTTCTCGGTCCGTTCAAGGTCGGAAACAACGTGAAAATCGCCGCTAATGCCGTAGTTCTCAACGAGATTCCCGACAACTGCACTGCTGTCGGTGTTCCGGCAAGAGTGGTAAAGAAAAACGGTGCAAGAATCAAGGGACATACCGTTACTCAGGATATAGACCAGATTCACGTTCCTGACCCCGTTTCACAGGAACTCTGCCGTATGCGTGCGGAAATTGAACACATGAAAAAACAGCTTGATAATATAAGCAAGAACTGACATTCCAGAAAGGACAGATAAATCATGCAGCTTTATAATTCACTTTCACATAGAAAAGAAGATTTCATCCCTCGTGTTGAGGGCAAGGTGAGTATGTACACCTGTGGTCCTACCGTTTATCATTTCGCTCACATCGGAAATCTCAGAAGCTATATCATGGAGGATATCCTCGAAAAATATCTCCGCTTCACAGGTCTTGACGTAAAGCGTGTAATGAATATCACCGACGTCGGACACCTCACCTCTGACGGCGATACCGGCGACGACAAGATGCTCAAGGGTGCAAAGCGTGAACACAAAACCGTCATGGAAATCGCTGAATTCTACACAAACGCTTTCTTCAACGACTGCAAGAAACTCAACATAAAGACTCCGGATGTTGTTGTTCCGGCTACAAGCTATATCGAAGAATTCATCAGCGTGATCACATCCCTCCTCGAAAAGGGATACGCTTATCAGGCTGGCGGAAATATCTACTTTGATACTTCCAAACTCGACAAATACTACGTTTTCAATGACTTCAAGGAAGAAGATCTCGCAGTAGGCGTCCGTGAAGGCGTTGAAAACGACGAGTACAAGCGTAATAAGGCTGACTTCGTTCTCTGGTTCACACGCTCGAAATTCGACGATCAGGAGCTTAAATGGGACTCTCCGTGGGGCGTGGGATATCCCGGCTGGCACATTGAGTGTTCCTGCATCTGCATGAAGAATCTCGGCGAATACCTCGATCTTCACTGCGGCGGAATCGACAACGCATTCCCCCACCACACAAACGAAATCGCACAGAGCGAGGCTTATCTCGGTCATGAGTGGTGCAATTACTGGTTCCACGTTCACCACCTGAATACAAACAGTGGCAAGATGAGCAAGTCAAGCGGAGAGTTCCTGACTGTTTCTCTCCTCGAAGAAAAGGGTTATCTGCCAGTAGTTTACCGCTTCTTCTGCCTGCTTTCCCATTACAGAAAATCACTCGTTTTCTCATGGGAAAACCTCGACAACGCCGTTGTTTCATACAATAAGCTCATCGCAAGGATCGCTCCCCTTACAAAGGAACAGGGCGGAGATACCGACAAGGCTGAATACGACCGCCTGATGAAGCTTTTCACTGACGCTCTTGACAACGATCTCAATACATCGCTTGCAATTACAGCTCTTTATGACGTCCTCAAATCGGACGCTTCTGCCGCTGTAAAGCTTGCTCTTATAAAGGAATTCGACAAGGTTCTTGGTCTTGATCTTATCGAAAATGCCGCAAAGGCAGCAGAATCTGAAGACAATACAGACGATATTCCGGCAGAGGTTCTGGCTCTCGCTGAGGAGAGAAAGACTGCCCGCAAGGAAAAGAATTTTGCACTTGCAGACGAGCTTCGTGCAAAAATCGAGGCTCTCGGCTACGAGGTCAAGGAAACACGTCAGGGTACAGTTCTGACTAAAAAAGGATAAGTACGGACTCTGATATATCATAGCTATTTAACGAAAGAGAGATTTTTAACAGCATGGCACGAATTTACCCCCTTTTCAGCTCCAGCAAAGGAAATTCCACGTTCATCGGAACAGAAAAAGAAGGCATTCTCATCGACTGCGGTGTGAGCTTCCGGCAGCTTTCCGAGGTTCTTGCTGTCAATAATATCCCGCTTTCCGCAATCCGTGCGGTATTCATCACCCACGAACACAGCGATCATACTGCCGGTCTTGCTATGCTGACAAAAAAGACGGGAATGCCCGTATACGGTCAGAAGCGTACTCTCCAGCGTCTCTACGAAGCCGGAAAGATCGCTCCTGCCTCCAATATCATCGACATGAACGGAATCACCATTGCCTGCGGCGGCTCGGAGCTTTCCTGCTTCAACACGCCGCACGATACCATTCAGAGCTGCGGATACAGAATACATACCTCCGACGACAAATACTGCGCTGTATGTACAGATCTCGGTCACGTCACTCCGGAGGTGGATCAGGCGCTTACCGGCTGCCGTCTTGTTCTTATCGAAGCAAATTACGACGAAAATATGCTCCGCACCGGACCCTATCCGCTGTATCTCAAGGAGCGTATACTCTCGCAGAACGGTCATCTCTCCAACAACGACTGTGCCGTTCAGGTAGGAAGGCTTATCGAAAGGGGAACAACACATTTTATCCTCGGACATCTCAGTCAGGATAACAATCGTCCCGATATAGCCGAAAATACAGTGAAAAACAGCCTGTCCCAGTATAAATTCTTCAAGGATTACCTGCTGGGGGTGGCTCCTGTAAAAAGCAATGGGGGAACGGTGATCTTCTGATGACGATAAATCTTATTGTAATAGGCAGGCTGAAGGAGGATTATCTCCGGAATGCCTGTGCAGAATATATAAAACGCCTTTCACGCTACTGCACCTTCGAGCTTCATGAGCTTGACGAGTGCCGTCTCAGCGATTCGCCGTCCGAAAAGGAAATTCAGGCGGCTCTCAGAAAAGAAGGCGACCAGATAAAAAAATATGCAAAGGGATTCATAATTCCCATGTGCATCGAAGGTAAAATGCTTTCAAGTCCGCAGCTGTCGGAAAAAATTTCCGGAGCAGCCGTAAGCGGGCACAGTACTGTCACTTTTATTATAGGCAGCTCCTTCGGTCTCGACAGCGAAATCAAGCAGATGGGAAATCTGCGTCTTTCCATGTCGCCCATGACCTTTCCGCATCAGCTGGCAAGAGTCATGCTTCTTGAACAGATATACCGTTCCTTCCAGATAGCCGAAGGAGGTAAGTATCATAAATAACAGATAACAGGAGGTGTTAAAATGAATCACAGCGAAGAAATTATATCGTCAGCAGACACAGAAAATATCAGACTTTCAGCAGAAGCTGTCCGTTCAGGACTTGACAGCTCAGATTCAGAAAGAAAAATAATCGTCCTTGATGAAACGGATTCTACAAACAACGAAGCAAAAAAACTCGCCGCTGAGGGTGTCCCTCATGGAACGGTTGTTATCGCAGATTTCCAGACTGCCGGCAGAGGAAGGCTTGACCGACAATTTGTCTCTCCAGCCGGAAAAGGTCTTTACATGAGCGTCATCATCCGTCCGGAATCTGATATTAAATTTGCACCGATGATTACCTCAGCCGCCGCAGTTGCAGCCGCAATCTCAGTGGAAAATATCTGCGGCAGCGAGGTGCAGATCAAATGGGTGAACGATCTCTATATGAACGGAAAAAAGATCTGCGGAATCCTCACTGAAGCAACTGTCAATACAGACGGAAAATCGCTTGAATACGCTGTTGTCGGCATCGGTATAAATATCCGTTCCATCTGCGATGAGCTTGACGATGAGCTTAAGCTCCGTGCGTCATCAATCGAGGACGAGACAGGAAAAATCCCCGACAGAAACGCTCTCTGTGCCGAAATTCTGAAAAATCTTGATATATGGCTCGGAAAAATAGAGGACCGCAGCTATATCACGGAATACCGCCAGCGTGAATTCCTTACCGGAAAACGCATAACCGCTGAATCCGGCGGAAAAATCATAAACGGAACAGCTGTCGGTATCGACAGAAACGCAAATCTTATGGTAGAGCTTCCGAACGGTGATATCATAAATCTTAACTCCGGTGAAGCTAATCTGCTAAAAAAATAAAATCTGAATACAGGGAGGTCATATTATGCCGACACCACACAACAAAGCTGAAATAGGCGATATCGCAAAAACTGTCCTCATGCCGGGAGATCCGCTGAGAGCTAAATTCATTGCCGAAAATTATCTCGAAAATCCCGTATGCTACAATGAGGTCAGAGGAATGCTCGGATATACAGGCACCTACAAGGGAGTTCCTGTTTCCGTTCAGGGAAGCGGCATGGGTATGCCCTCTAACGGTATATACTCATGGGAGCTTTTCAACCAGTACGGCGTTGAAAATATCATCCGTGTAGGAACAGCCGGCTCTATCGCTGATAATGTAAATCTCCGTGACGTTATTATCGGCGTCAGTGCAAGTACGAATTCAAACTATGCTTCGCAGTACCGTCTGCCGGGAACCTACGCTCCTACTGCGTCATGGAAGCTTATTTCCGCCGCAGTAAGTGCCGCCGAAGAAAAGGGATGTACCTTCCATGCCGGAAATATCCTCAGCAGCGATACCTTCTACGACGACAGCAGCAGTCTTGCCCAATGGCAGAAAATGGGTGTTCTTGCCGTTGAAATGGAAGCAGCCGCATTGTATCTCAATGCAATGAGAAGCGGCAAAAAGGCTCTTGCGATTTGTACGGTGAGTGATTGCGTTTACAGTGGAGAAGCGACCTCTGCCGAAGAAAGGCAGAATTCCTAAGTCGGAGGCCAAGCGGTCTTAGGAAGACAATTTTCATTTTCAACTCCTTGGCTCACAGAACGACATGGCTACGATCCGACTTGCAAAAAGGCTCTTGCGATTTGTACGGTGAGTGATTGCGTTTACAGTGGAGAAGCGACCTCTGCCGAAGAAAGGCAGAATTCCT
>JAZNBR010000029.1:0-33722 GCA_045587105.1 Ruminococcus sp. | reverse complement strand
CTTTCTCTTAAGGTAGGCAACCTCTTTTCAAGCGACACCTTTTATGACGCTGACCCTGAGTGTCATAAAAAGTGGAAGGATGTAGGCTCCCTTGAAGTCGGAGGCCAAGCGGTCTTAGGAAGACAATTTTCATTTTCAACTCCTTGGCTCACAGAACGACATGGCTACGATCCGACTTGCCTTTCTCTTAAGGTAGGCAACCTCTTTTCAAGCGACACCTTTTATGACGCTGACCCTGAGTGTCATAAAAAGTGGAAGGATGTAGGCTCCCTTGCCGTTGAAATGGAAGCGGCAGCACTCTACATGAATGCCGCAAGAGCCGGAAAGAATGCTCTCTGCATACTCACGGTCTCCGATTGTCCCTTCAAGGGACTTGAAACTACCGCTGAGGAACGTCAGACAACTTTCAGAGATATGATGGAAATCGCTCTGGAGGCGGCTGTGAAAATAGAAGCATAATTCTATACAAATGGTATAACTATGAACAAGCATATCAGACGTGCATTACGGATAATTCCGGCTGCACAGCTTATTTCAGCCGCTGTTCTGCTGATAGTATCGTTCTTTATCAGAGATATTCCAGTGAAGGTTTCGCATTTCTACAAAAACGGCAGAATCGTTACGGATTCGTGGCATGAAACTTTCAGTACCATTGTCGCCGTACTGAATCTTATAATAATCATCCTGACCACATTATTTATCATCCTCTGTATCATTGCAAAAGTCAGGTTCAAGGAAGATATCGTCGGGAAAATTCCGCTTATCCTGTTTATCACTGCTGTCTGTACAGTAATGCTGTTTATCAGTGATATTATAGCATGCGGGACGAATAATGATTACGAGCCGGAGTTCTACGAATTTTCTGACGGTCAGCATACAATTGTCATTGAAGAGAAATCTTTTCTGTTGAACGGCGGCGGAACGGTCTATCAGATCATGGATAACGACAAGGCTGTTGCAATTCATAACTTCACTACCGACGACGGCGGCAGAAACAAAGGAAATTACACCATAAAATGGTACGGCGATCACGCTGAAATGACCTACAATACATTCAGCTCCGGTGACAGCAGACGCACGGATAAAATCCGTTTTACTGACGGCTAACTATTATACCAGAAGTATATTTACAGCAGCACACAGAATTACTCCCAAAGCAAAAGGAACAATGATACTCACGGCAGTCCACTTGAGGCTGCCGGTTTCTTTTTTTATCGTCATGCACGTTGTGGCACACGGAAAATGAAACAGCGTGAAAATTACCATGCAAACCGCCGTTTTTATATCCCAGCCGTTAGAAGTGAGTATCCGGTGAAGCTCCGATGTATCTGTGATATCCATCAGACTCCCCTGTGCAAGATAAGTCATCAGGATTATCGGCACAACTATCTCATTCGCCGGAAATCCCAGTATAAAGCCAAGAAGTATCACTCCGTCCAGTCCGATGAATCTTCCGAAAGGATCGAGGAAATCCGAAGCATGGGCAAGCAGCGAGCTGTCGCCGGCTTCAACGTTGGCAAGAATCCATATTATAAGTCCACACGGAGCGGCGGCTGTACACGCTCTTGCAAGCACGAAAAGCGTTCTGTCGAAAACCGAGCGTACAAGCACTTTTCCTATCTGCGGACGGCGATACGGCGGAAGCTCCAGCGTGAACGAGGACGGAACTCCCTTCAGAACGGTTGCAGACAATACCTTCGATACAAGAAACGTCATCACCACACCAAGAAGTATAGCCGCAAGAAGCATCACTGCCGAAAGAACAGACGAAAATGCTCCAGAAGCAGTCACGAAAAACATCGTGATAATGGCTATAATAGTCGGAAACCGTCCGTTGCACGGAACAAGGCTGTTCGTTATTATGGCAATAAGACGTTCACGCTTTGAGTCGATTATCCGGCATCCTGTAACTCCGCAGGCATTGCAGCCGAAGCCCATAGCCATGGTAACAGCCTGTTTTCCGCACGCTCCTGAACAGCGGAAGCATCGGTCGAGATTGAATGCAACTCTCGGTAAATAGCCGGAATCCTCCAGCAGCGTGAACATCGGAAAAAATATCGCCATTGGCGGAAGCATTACAGATACTACCCACGCAAGAACCTTATATATCCCCTGTATAAGTGCACCCTCCAGCCACAAGGGCGCTCCGGCGGAAATCATTCCCTCGGACATCCTGTCGCCAAGTGAGAAAAGTGCGTCTCCAAGAAGTGCCGACGGATAATTTGCTCCGGCAACCGTTATCCACATTACCAGTGCAAGAAGAAAAAGCATCACGGGAATTCCGAAACGACGGCTGAGAAAAATCCTGTCAAACCTTCTGTCTCGCTGATACGGCGAACCTTTTGTATTCCTCACAACAAGATGAGCAATCTCACGGCTTCGTTCAACATCGGCGGCAATTATACTGTCCGAGATTCTTTCCCTTGTATAGCCTTTTCGTGCGAGATCTCCAATTATCTGCGGTATTCCGTCATCCGTAATAATTTCCGTTCCCTCGTAATCTGCCGCCTTCCGCAGATATTCCTCGTCACCTGTAAGAATCCGCAGAGAAACGCTTCTTTTCGTGAGTCTGCGTACATCGCTGAGCTTTTCCTCTATCAGGGCGGCAGCGGCTTCTATTTCATCCGGAATAACTGTATGTACCGCTGTTTTTTTCATCGGAGCGTCTATAAGCTCACACAGACGACTGCACATTTCACGGATTCCCTTTCCGCTTCGTGCGGTGACTCCTGCAACAGGGACGCCAAGAAGATCCTCTAAAAGCTCAAGATCGGGCATGATTCCTTTCTTTTCTGCCTCGTCAAGGAGATTCACGCAGACAAGCGTTTTCGGGGCGGCTCCGATTATCTGGAGTACAAGATTCAGATTGCGTTCAAGACAGGTTGCGTCACACACTACAATGACCGCTTCTGCTCCCCCGAAGCATATAAAATCCCTTGCGGCGGCTTCCTCAGCTGAGTTGGCACGGAGAGAATATGCACCGGGAATATCCGCAAGAACAAAGCTCTTTCCTTCATATTCAAAACGTCCTTCCGCTGTTGTGACGGTCTTTCCTGCCCAGTTGCCCGTATGCTGTTTCATGCCGGTCAGTCCGTTGAAAACCGTGGATTTCCCTACATTCGGATTTCCTGCCAATGCCACAAGATGCTCCATTATCGCCTACCTCCAGTATCGTTTATTACCTATTATATGCCGGTACATCCTCTGATGTGAGCGATGGGGAGCAATTCAGAATGCGTAATTGTGGTATCGGCTTCGCCAACAAATTGAAAAATTATTTTCGGTGGAATGAATATGTAGGGACGACCATTGGTCGTCCGCATAATATCCAATGAAATACAACGGGCGGACACATGGGTCCGCCCCTTCGAATTAACGTTTAAATTTTCTATCGTATGCGATAGCAGACTGCCTGTCCGTACAGAGGAATGTGCGTCAGCACATGGGAACGTGTATCGGGGGGCACCGCTGGTGCCGGGTGCAGCGTCACGCTGCCCGCTGGTGCCCACTTGATTTTATTTAAAATATGTGTTATAATTGGATTTATCATAATTATGGAAGGAAAAGACAACTATGCTGAATGCGGATAAAAGAGAATTTGAATTCCCCTCTGAATTCGATGGACTGCTTATATCGGCAGTAATAGCAGTTCCGCCGGGAGATGTAAACGGTGTTGTACAGATAATCCACGGCATGAACGAACACAAGGAACGCTATTTTCCCTTTATGGACTACCTCGCCGAACAGGGCTTCATCACTGTTATCCACGATTGCAGAGGACACGGAAAAAGTATCTGCACCGAAGACGATCTTGGCTATCTGTTCAAAAACGGCAGTGACGGCTTTATAAGCGATATTGCACAGCTCAATGCGATTATCCGGAAAAATTATCCATCCCTGCCGCTTTTTATGATTGCCTGCGGTATGGGGGCTGCCGGAGCACGCTGTTTCCTTAAAGAACACGATGATCAGATAAACGGACTTATTCTGACAGGTACCGTTATAATGCCGGTTTTTTCTCCGATTGTCAGAAGTGTAAACTCTGTTTCGCTGAAAAATCCCGGAGACCGCTTCCGCAGCGAAAAAATCTACGATACCATCGACGATACCCTCGGCAGATTCTTCGAGCAGCCTGATAATTCGTGGCGATGCAGTGATCCCGAAGTTGTTGCGGCATTCAATGAGGATCCACTGTGCAATTTCAGATTCACTCTCAACGGGTATGAGGAGAGTCTCAGTCTGATGCGTCAGGCAAATTCAGGCGGCGGCTGGGCTGTAAAGAATCCCTCACTGCCTATAAGATTCATCTCCGGAAGGGATGATCCCTGCCTTGTATCTGAAAAGAAATTCCTCAAGGTCGTGAACAGGCTTGAAAAGAAGGGCTACGAAAGCATAAGCCACCGACTTTTTGACGGTATGCGTCATGAGGTTCTCAACGAAAAGAACAACGTGAATGTCTATAAGGATATCGCAAAAACGCTGTTCTCGTGGATAGACCGCATCAACGACGCACGTCAGGCAGAGGAAGAAGCTCAGTAAATATACACAGCAAAGAAAGGATAGTACAAATGGATATAAACAAAACACTTGCAAAGGAATTCAGCCTCAGACAGGAACAGGTTGACAATACAGTGGAGCTTATCGACGACGGAAAAACAATTCCTTTTATCGCACGATACCGTAAGGAGCTTACAGGCTCTCTTGACGATCAGATTCTCCGTGACCTGAACGACAGACTTGTATATCTGCGTAATCTTGAAAAGCGTAAGGAAGAAATAACATCCTCCATTACCGATCAGGAAAAGATGACTCCTGAAATCGAAGCGGCTATCAGTGCGGCAATGACTCTCGTTGAAGTCGAGGATATCTACCGTCCGTTCAAGCCAAAGAGGAAAACCAGAGCAAGTGTTGCCCGTGAAAAGGGACTTGAACCTCTTGCACAGCTTATCATGGAGCAGAACGGCAGTATCGATCCCGAAAAGGAGGCAGAAGCTTTCGTCAGCGAGGAAAAGGAGATTCCCGATGCTCAGGCGGCAATTCAGGGGGCAATGGATATCATTGCTGAGGATATCTCCGATGACGCAGACGTAAGAAAGAAGCTCAGAACGCTTGCTGGCGAAAAGGGCGAAATCGTATCAAAGGCTGCAGATCCTGAAGCCGAAAGCGTTTACACGAATTACTACGAATATTCAGAGCCGGTATCGAAGATTGCAAATCACCGTATTCTTGCTCTCGACAGAGGCGAAAAGGAAGGCTTCCTCAAGGTATCCGTAAATCTTGAAGAAACAGCGGCAACAGATATTATTCTCGGAAAATACATCAAAAGCAACAATGCCTGCGGAGAACTCGTCCGTGCCGCCGCAGAGGACGGCTACAAGCGACTTATCTTCCCGTCTATCGAGCGTGAAATACGCTCCGAAATGACTGCCGGAGCCGCTGAGGAATCCATAAAGGTATTTGCTTCAAATCTTCGTCAGCTTCTTCTTCAGGCACCTCTTAAGAACAGCATTATCCTCGGTCTTGACCCCGGATACAGAACAGGCTGTAAGGTTGCTGTAATTGATGCAACAGGAAAGGTTCTTGATACAGGAATCGTCTACTGCACGCCCGGTCCGAAAACAAATATCGAGGCTTCAAAGCGTACGATAAAGAATCTCATCCAGAAGCACAATGTTACTACCATTTCTATCGGAAATGGTACTGCGTCCCGTGAAACAGAGGCATTTACAGCAGAGCTTCTCAAGGAAATCCCCCAGAAGGTCAGCTATATGGTCGTAAGCGAGGCAGGAGCTTCTGTATATTCTGCTTCAAAGCTTGCCGCTGAGGAGTTTCCGGATTATGACGTTTCCCTCAGAAGTGCGGTTTCTATCGCACGACGTTTACAGGATCCCCTTGCAGAGCTTGTAAAAATTGAGCCGAAGGCTATCGGCGTAGGACAGTATCAGCATGATATGCCGCAGGCACGCATGAACGACGCTCTTTCCGGCGTTGTTGAGGACTGCGTAAACTCTGTCGGCGTTGACCTGAATACAGCTTCATACTCTCTGCTTTCGTACATTGCAGGAATCAATTCCGCTGTTGCGAAGAATATCGTTGCATATCGTGAAGAAAACGGCAGATTCACCGACCGTAAGGAGCTTCTTAAGGTTCCGAAGCTCGGAAAGAAGGCATTTGAGCAGTGTGCCGGATTCCTCAGAGTGCGTGACGGAAAGAATCCTCTTGATAATACAGCTGTTCATCCGGAAAGCTATGCGGCAGCGGCTTCACTTCTCAGCGAGTGCGGCTTCACACTTGCTGATATCTCAAACGGCGGAACTCAGAGCATAAAGGAAAAGGCAGATGAGCTTGGTGTTGAGAACATCAGCAAATCCCTTGAAATAGGCGTTCCCACGCTGACTGACATCATCGGAGAGCTTAAAAAGCCGGGAAGGGATCTCCGTGACGAGCTTCCTCCTCCTCTTCTCAGAAGCGGCGATATCATGGAGGTCAAGGATCTCAAGCCCGGAATGGAGCTTGTCGGAACAGTCCGCAATATCATAGATTTCGGCGTGTTCGTTGATATCGGCGTTCACGAGGACGGTCTTGTGCATATCTCACAGATCACCAACCGTTTTATAAAGCATCCGCTTGAAGCTGTAAAGGTCGGAGAAATCGTAAAGGTCAGAGTTCTTGACGTTGACGTGAAACGAAACAGAATTTCACTGACAATGCGTCTCAATCCCGAGGAAGAAAAGAAACAGCAGAAACCGGTGAATAAGAAAAAGCGTGAAAACAAGAAATCTGCCGGCTTTGACGCAGGAAAAATCAGAAACAGCGCATTCAGAATTAAAACCAAATAAGGCACCAGAGGTGACTCCTAATACATTTTAGCCTTCAGACATTAATCAGAAATGCTTCCGGAAATTTTCCGGAAGCATTATTTTTCTTCAAGGTCCTTAAGCATCTGCATATCGGCAAAATCGGGAAATTCAAATACATAATGATATTGACAAATTCTGTACAATATTATATAATATAGGTGTTGCGTAAATTTTTTTTGAATTCGAGAACATTTTTATCATGGTACTTAGTTTCGTAATTTATCATTTATTTCATGTGTATTATAAGAAAATGTTCAGTTTATCAGGAAATGTTATAACGAATGATGATATGATAAATAGTTTATGTACACGAACGAAAATGAATGCAGCTTTTTGATTGGAGATAAAATATGAGCGGCAATTTAAAATGTGCAATATTTACTAACATAGGCAGTCGTCAAATCAACGAAGACGCTGTCGGCGTTTTTAAAAACGATGAAAACAACTGCTATATACTTTGCGACGGTTTAGGCGGACATGGCATGGGCGATATTGCTTCAAATCTGGTTGTTGACGTATTTGAAGATCAATTCAGAAAGACAGATGATGTGGTAAACTTCTTGGGACAGACCTTTACAGCCTCTCAGGATATTTTAATGGCAGAACAAAAAGCTCAGTCCGCTAAACAAAAAATGAAAACAACCGGTGTTGCTATTGTTACAGATGATCGAAATGCGTACATCGGACATATCGGTGATTCACGAGGATATGTTTTTTATAAAAATAAAATCAAGACGCGAACAATAGATCATAGTATTCCTCAGATGCTTGTCCTTGCAAAAGAAATAAAAGAAGAACAAATCAGAACTCATCCTGAACGCAACACATTATTGCGTGTAATGGGAGTCGAATGGGATGAAAAAATGTATGAATTATTGCCACCTATCCCTTTGAAAAAATGTCAGGCCTTTCTTTTGTGCTCAGATGGCTTCTGGGAATTGATTAATGAAAAGGAAATGATCACACAGCTGAAAAAATCTTGTTGTGTAAAAGAATGGCTTAATAATATGGTGAAAATTGTTCAGGAAAACGGCAAAAATAAAAATATGGACAATTATTCTGCGATAGCCGTCTGGAACGAATAAAGGAGTGTGAATTAATGATATATTATAGTGATCACCAGATAGTAATGGATGAAAATTGTGCCTTCCAGATAGCAGCGTTTTCTGTTATCGGTGATCGTGCTGAACAACAAGACAGCCTGGGATATATTCTTAAGCAGGAAGAAGGAATAATAGTTCTCTGTGACGGTATGGGCGGACGTGATGGAGGAAAAACAGCAGCTGAAATCACTGTTCAGAACTTTCTCACACAGTACGACGAGAATTATCTGATTATGAATCAAACTGATATGTTAATCGAAACTGCCAAAAAAACAGATGGTTTGATCGCTCAGCTCAGAAATGAAAATGGTGAGTTATTAAAGGCAGGCAGTACGCTTGTTTCAATTATTGTTAATCGAAAAAAGCTGATATGGTGTTCCGTTGGAGACAGCAGAGCATACCTGATAAGAGATGGTGAGATGGTTCAGCTTACACAGGATCAGAATTACCATACAGTGCTGGTCGAAAAAATGAATGCGGGACTTCTGGATGAAGAAGAATTCAGAAGCGAAGATGTTCGTGGAGAAGCCCTTATAAGTTTTTTGGGAATGGGCAATCTTGCATTGATTGATTATTCTAAAATGGCTTTTGACTTAAAGAAAGATGATAAGATAATAATCATGTCGGATGGTTTGTATAAAATTGTATCAGATTCAGAAATAGCTCGTATCATTGATAATTTCTATAATATAGGCGAGGCTGTTCAGGCACTTGAAATGAAAGCTAAAAAGAAAGCAAGAAAAGGCAATATGTCAAGGGATAATATGACGGTTGCACTTATAAAAATAAAATAATTGGGGGATTTTAAAATGAATGTAATCAGATGTAAAAATGGTCATTTTTTTGATGGAGATACATATTCTGCCTGCCCTCATTGCGGTGAGGCAGCAATGACAGGAAAAGACACTGCAACAGCAAAGGAAGAAAAGAAAAGCCTTTTTGGACGTGGCAGAAAAGAAAAAAACTCTGTTTCAAAGTTTGTCAGCACAAAAACAGACAACTCTGTTGCGGGTAATTACAAAACCACTGTTACTACAACTGAATATATCGGCATAGGTGAAACGGATAATACAGTAGCTGCTCCTATAAAGGAAAATTCAAATATTGATTTTGACGAAACATTTCCTTATTACGAAAAAATAACAAATGATTCAAACGATGAACACAAAGAGTATGAAGCTCCAGAAAGCAATGGCTATAACACTCGAATGGATGATACGGCAAAATCTTCAGCATCTGATATTAATAAGCATATAAACAGGATTCAAACCAACGAAGCTCCTTCATCTCTGCGTGAGGCTGTCAAAATCGCATCTGCAAGCAACGAAGGTAAAACAATGAGCTATTTTAGTGCTGCTACTTCACAGACATCGGTTCAATCTTCACCTAAACGCTCTGCTGATCCTGTTGTCGGTTGGCTTGTCTGCATAAGCGGATGCCATTTTGGTGATTCATTCAGTATTTACGCCGGAAAAAATTCTGTCGGAAGAAGCGAGGAAAATCGTATAGTTGTTCCGGAAGATAAAAGCATTTCAAGAATTAAACACGCGTTGATCGTATACGAACCTAAAAAGAGAAACTTCTATCTTCAGCCCGGAGACAGCAGCGGTCTGACATATCTGAATGATGATTATATTACGGAATCTCATAAACTTGCAGCACTTGATACAATTGAACTGGGTGACAGCAAATTTATGTTTGTACCATTATGTGGGGAAACATTTTCTTGGGATGATCTTATGCCTAGAGGAGAATAATCTTTCATGAAAAGATGTTTGGTTTGTTTTAAAGAATACGATGACGGATTTCGGGTATGCCCACATTGCGGAAGTATTGAAATAACAGAGCCGGTTGAATCTATTCATCTTATTCCCGGAACAATACTTGCAGACAGATATGTGTTAGGCCAGTCAGTCGGTTCAGGTGGATTCGGCATTGTATATAGTGCGTGGGATTTAAAGCTTGAAACTATTGTTGCTGTAAAAGAGTTTTATGTAAGTCGGCTTGTTACAAGAGCTAAAGGACTTAAAAACCTTATTGTCACGAAAAAATCTCAAGAGGAATTCGATTACCGAAAGGCTCGATTTCTTGCAGAAGCCAAAAATATGGCTAAATTCGGCTCACATAAAAGTATACCTAACGTTTTTGAGTTTTTTGAAGAAAATGATACTGCATATATTGTAATGGAACTTCTGCAGGGCGTCGCACTGAATGACTACCTTAATCAATCAGGTGCAAAAGTTGATGCCGAATTTGCATTGATGATCGCAAACGAAGTGGGAAATGCACTTATATCGCTTCATGAGCAGAATATTTTTCACAGAGATGTGGCTCCAGATAATATTTATATTTGTTCCAACAAAGAAATAAAAATCAAATTAATGGATCTGGGTGCGGCAAAATTGGAAGATAATACTGACGATATAATTGATATTATTCTGAAACCAGGTTATTCACCAATCGAACAATACGATAACGGTAAGAATATCGGTCCATGGACCGATATTTACGCTTTGGGTGCAACACTTTATACTATGCTGACCGGAATCAAACCTGATGAATCTACTAACCGAAAAATAAAAGATGAAGTTGTTCCTCCGAATGTAATCAATCCGCTTATTTCTGAAAATTTAAGCAACGCTATAATGAAGGCAATGGCAATCGACAGGCATATGCGTTTTAAGAATGTTTCCGATTTTTTGAGTGCTATCAACGGCGAACGCAAAATTATCCCGATTGAAAAAGAAAAGAAAAGAAAAAATATCAAGCGTTTTGCCGGAATTGCTGCTTCCTGCTTAACATTAATTATCGGTTCAGTATTGGTGGGCATTACATATTTTAATAAAAAGAACGAACATGTTCTTGATGACGCAGATATTGTTGTCTGGTTCTCAGTAGCCGATGGTTCTACTGAAGAAAACGCAATGAAGGAAATTGAAGCCCATTTTGAAAATGAACATAAAAATGTAGGGATAGAGCTCGTCGGAATTCCTGAAGCAGAATATGAAAAACGCTTAAAAGAAGCTGCGGAAAAAGGAGAGCTTCCGACTTTATTTGAAAGCTCCGGACTGCCTGATGATATTTTAAACAATGCCAGATCATTGGATAACGTTATCGACTCGGAACAGTTCAAGAACGCATTATTCCTTGACGATTACTCCGATTATTATGACAACAAAAAGCAGGTACCGCTGGCGATTGAAGTTCCTGTGGCATACATAATTACAAGCGGGGCAAGCTGCATTGATTATTCCGGCAATTACTTCAGCAGCCTGTCTGACTTCAATACTGACGCTGTTTCATACGATGACAGATATACAGACTTGCTGGAATCAAACTTTGAACTGACAAATTGTCGTGAAAAAGAAAATTTTTTTGTTAATGAAAATGACTCATCCCCTGTTTTACTTTCCTCAACAATGATTCTTAATGAAGTCAAAGCCAGCCTGATAGATTATGGAAAAGATTATATATACTATAATAATGATGAAATTCATTGCAGATATACATATGAGTGGAGTATCGGAGATGGTAATAAAGCTGAAATTAAAGCTGCTGAAAGATTGCTTTCATGGATGCTTGGTAACATATATCAGAGTTGTCTGATGATCAGCGGATGTAATGATGGTCAGATTCCCGTAAATAAAAAAAGCTTAGAAACAAAACTTGAGTCACAATATCTTTCGGCAATATCAGATATACATAAGGATTTTGTTTTTGAAAGAAAGGAGAAATAAGCGTGAGTAAACGATGTCTGGGATGTATGGAATTATTCGGAGATGAATTTGAAATATGTCCGCATTGTGGTTATATCGTAGGAACACCCGCTGAAGAAGCTGTTCATATTGAACCTGGAACATTGCTCTACGATCGTTACATTGTTGGTAAAGTTCTGGGGTATGGCGGTTTCGGTGTAACTTATCTTGGATGGGACGGCAAACTTGAACAAAAAGTTGCAATTAAAGAATATTTGCCAAGTGAGTTCTCTACAAGAATGCCGGGACAATCTCAGATAACAGTATTCAATGGCGAAAAGAACGAGCAGTTCTACGATGGCCTGAATAAGTTTGTTGAAGAAGCAAAGCATCTGGCAAAATTTCAGAACGAAGAAGGAATCGTAAAGATTTTTGATAGCTTTGAAGAAAATGATACTGCATACATTATCATGGAATTTCTTGACGGTGAAACGCTTACAGAATATCTCAAAAGAGAAAAAACTATTCCTGAAGATGTCGCAGTTGCAATGATGATGCCTGTAATGGAGTCTCTTCAGATAGTTCATGACGCCGGTCTTCTTCACAGAGATATTGCACCTGATAATATATTTCTTACCAAGACTGGCGAAGTTAAGCTTATTGACTTCGGTGCTTCAAGATATGCAACAACATCACACAGCAGAAGTCTTACAGTTATCATAAAACCCGGCTTTTCACCTGAGGAACAATACCGGAGCAGAGGAGATCAGGGACCGCACACTGATGTGTACGCACTTGCTTCTACGCTATATAAGATGATAACCGGAAAGACTCCGCCGGACGCTATGGAAAGACGTGCGAAGTACGAAAATCAGAACAAGGATATTCTTGAAGAACCGCATAAAATTAATAAAAAGATTTCTCGTAATCGCGAAAATGCAATTCTGAATGCAATGAATGTGCGTATCGAAGACAGAACTCCCGATATAGAACATTTCATAAAAGACCTTAACGCAGATCCTCCTGTAAAAAGAGTCTACGGAAAAATCAAGAAGATAGACCTTTATTCATGGCCCTTATGGGTAAAGATTCTTGTTCCTTCACTATTATCATTAATACTTGTATTTGGTGCATTGCTATTTACAGGTAAAATCAATTTTTCGAAATACACAGAAAAAATTGAAATTCCGGAAAATATTATGATTGTTCCCGATGTTGAGGGAATGTATAAAGATGAAGCGTTGAAGCAGCTTTCAGACAGCAACCTTCTTCCTTCTGCAAATGGTTCTGTGGAATCGGAATATATTCCTGCCGGTAAAGTAGTTCTTCAGTCACCAGTAGGCGGCTCCTATATGGAGATTAACGGAACAGTTTTACTTACAATAAGCAGCGGCAAGGAGGTTTCTTCACCAGAAAACGGAGTTTCGACAGTTCCTTATGTAATATGGGATAAAAAGGCTGATGCAGTGTCAAAGCTTTTGAAAGCAGGACTTGCAGAACCTGAAATTACTGAAATAAATGACGAAACTGTTCCTATGGGTTCTGTAATTTCTCAGGATCCTGAGTCAGGAACAAAAGTCGATGAGAATACTGTTATCAGGCTTACGGTTTCCAAAGGACCGTCATCATTTGAAATTCCGGATGTTGTCGGTAAAAACAAGGATGAAGCGGAAAGTATTCTTAATAAAAAAGGATTATCAGTTTCTGTTGAATATGAGAAAAACGATTCTGTTCCTGAAAATGAGGTTGTCAAACAGAGTGTTCCCGCTGGTACAAGCGTAAAACGTGGTGACAAGATTGTTCTTACAATATCAAGCGGACGCGAGACAATAACCGTAGCAGATGTTACAGGAAAAACCAAGAATGAAGCAGAAGATATTCTGAAAAAACAAGGCTTTAAGGTTAAGATTCTCGAAAATTATGATATAAATGTAGAAAAAGGAACTGTAATAAGCCTGTTTCCTGAAGCAGGAACATCCCAGCTTCCGGATACAACAATCGTAGTTTATGCAAGTAAGGGAAAATTCCCCTTAACTGTATCATTTGATGGAAACGGAGGCAGCGTTGAAGAAACAAGCAGGACTGTGTACGTTTCAGATACATACGGAACGCTTCCTGTACCTGCAAGAACAGGATATAAATTTGAAGGATGGTCACAGTATAAATCCGGAGGAGCCATAGTAACTCCTTCAACTGAAGTTGCAGCGTATATGGATCATGTACTTTACGCAAGCTGGTCTCCGAATACTTATACTGTCTCTCTGGATGCAAAGGGCGGCAGCGTATCAAAAACAACAGCAAAAGTTACATACGGTGCAGGCTATACCGGAATCCCGACTCCTTCAAGAACAGGATACATATTCCGTGGCTGGTCGCTGAATGAATCAGGAGATATTATTATCAGCTCATCCACATTAGTAAATACTGCTTCTGACCATAAATTATATGCTCAGTGGAGAGCAGATCAGTACATTATTAATTTCATAGGTAATGGCACCGGATATGCTGGTGCAAAAACGGTAAATTACGGCGAAGCCTATGGAACCCTGCCGACACCTGAAAGAGATTACTATGATTTTGCAGGATGGTTTACAAAGCCGGAAGGCGGCGTTAAGGTTGATGAATCCACTGTTATGACAGCAACAAACGATGTGGAATATTATGCTCATTGGACTGAAAAGCCCCTTTCTGACTGGACAAACGTCAACGAACTTCCAGAAGGTGCAGAAGTCGTTAAAACACGATGGGTACACACTATTCACGAAGAAACAAAATCAACAGAATCTTCTCTCAGTGGTTGGACACTAAAAGAAAAACCGAAAGAAATAAGTAGAGGCAATAGTGAACAATGTGCAATATTCCCATCAGGATTTGATACAACGCATCTTATATATAATCAGTTAAACATATATGAGCAACCACCCTTCAAGTATTATGAAGATTCGGAAAAAAGGATTGAAGTATTCTGGGAAAAACATGGATATGTTTATTGGCACTGGATGTATGATACTAACGGTGAAGATGGTAATCCAGACAGAGAAATTTATAACCAGAAGGGAATCAACCCTGACACGGGTCTGAACTATGAAAACTTCTATGCGTTTACATCTACGCAAGATTATCCACAGGTGGACGATTATTACATCATTGATGACAAGATGACCTCCAACGCTGATTGTGGCGGTTCAACCCGATGGTTCAGATTTGAATACGGTGAATGGGAATATAGAGTAAAATCGAAATTATATACTCATGAAAGAGAATATACAGAGATTAGTTATGAACTAAAGTATACTCCTGAAAATGTTATATCTACTGAAATGGAGGTACAATATCGTCTCAAATAAAAATGAATAAATCAATACTTGAACGGCAGTTTTTCACCTGCCGTTCAAGCTTTTATATCCAAACTGCCGCCATAATTTTATGCCGTATGTAAAAGATATTGGGCGAACACACAGGTTCGCCCCTACTACTAAAACTTTATGAAAAATATAATTGTGTAGGGTGCGATGCCCATATCGCACCGTTGATATGCCGTTTAATTAACGGGACGTCGTGGGTGCCGTCCCCTACGAAATATCATTATAAAAATATAAAGTAGGGGCGGACCTATGTGTCCGCCCATTATTTTTTCGTATATTTACGTTATACGGACGCCCAATGGGCGTCCCTACATATTCATTCCACCGAAAATAATTTTTCAATTTGTCGGCGAATGCCTACACCACAATTCCGCATTCCGCATTAAAATTCTATCGTATGCGATAGCAGACTGCCGCTCCGTACAGAGTGAGTGCAGTTACGCACGGAAACGTGAGCCGGGTGCAGCGTCACGCTGCCTGCCGAGGTAATAGTCTAAGCGAGCGAGCTTTTACTGACCATGCCGTACAGAGGAATGTGCGTCATCACATGGGAACGTGTTTCGGGGACACCGCTGGTGTCTGGTGCACCGCTGGTGCCTTAACCATATATCTCACTGAGATAAATCGAAGCACGGTTCTGAATCATTGCCGCTGTATCTTCGGCAGATTTATCGCTGTTGAAATACTCATTAAGCTCCTCACGGACGATTTTTTCAAGCTCCTGATCGTACCGCCTGAAATTCTTCACACAGCTGCGGATATACTCCATTGCTCTGTCACGCTCCTCCTCCGTGAAGGAATCGTACAGAATATACTTGCCGTTTTCGGCATCGTAATACCATTCTCCCTGCGGAATCTTGGTTTCATAGTTGTCACCTTCGTAGTGATAAACATTCATGCACTCGTCGAACTTCTCGAAAAATTTATCCTCCAGTGTGGGGAATCCCTGATGCTGATATGTATCATACAGCTCGTCAGCGAATGCCGATTTGATGAAATCCCACGCAATATCGGGATGTTCTGACGTTTTCATGATAGAGAAGCGCATATCCGGATCGTTGATATATCCGCCGTTTCCGTCAAGAGTGGGAAATCCCACAAAGGTGACTTCCTCATCAAAACGTGCATGAAGCTTCTCGACAATATCGACAGGATGCATGAATCCTTCGCCGAGAAGTGTTTTGTTCTCACGGTAGCAAAGATTGTTTGTTTCCCAGAAAATCATTGACTGACCGCTGTATAGATCATCCCATTCCTGTTGAGTCAGACCGATGTGATTATCCTTGATAAACCGCATCATCTTGGTGAATTCCGGCGATTCGAAGTTACAGGTACCGTCGTTGTAGTCCACGAATTCCTGAATATTTATGAGGAAGAAAAGCGAATCCGTCATGGTTCCGCCGAGATTATTTTTCAGCTCCATCCCCTCCGGCATGGCTTCGTAGGCGGCGATGAAATCATCGTAATTCCAGTTTTCCTTT
The DNA here is from genome assembly GCA_045587105.1 of Ruminococcus sp. GTDB lineage: Bacteria > Bacillota > Clostridia > Oscillospirales > Ruminococcaceae > Ruminococcus. Next base: position 17,218 of record JAZNBR010000029.1, on the reverse strand, counting down.
TCGCCGACAAAACGTGTTTTTCCGATGAGCGTATTTGCCCAGAAAGTCGGGAAAATCATCGGAACAGTTCCGTCAACGGTCATAGCGTCAAGGTAGCCGGGAATAAAATCATCGGCGTTGAGGTCGGGATCGTCTTTGAGATACTCCATGAGATCGACGTAGTAAACAGCCGGATCAAGTCCCTCGACGGGGTCAACGATGATATCCGGTGCATCTCCGGTGATGATATCCATTTTCATGTTGGACATCATCTGGTCATAGGAAGTATTTTCGTCGGCGATATACTGCTGAACCTCGATTCTGTATTCGCTGTCGGGATGTGCCTTGTTGTATGAGTCGGCAAGCTTGACGTACTGATCGGCTCTGCCTGCATAAACGGCAAGAGTTACGATTTTTTTCGATTTCAGGTCAGAGATATCCTCCTCTGTCAGCAGATAAAGTACAGAACCTTTGGTAACTGCTGCAAATTTGTTGTCGCCGGTCATGACAAGTCCGGAAATCTCGATCGGGTGGAAATCAAATGCGGCAAGATTGGAAATCTTAGTCCAGCTTTCGTCCCTAAAGATATACAGACCGTCCATGAATACGCCGGCAAATTCGCAGTCGCCGAAGCCTGTGCAGATTGTCATTGCCGAAGAAGACGGACCATCGCAGTCACGCTGATTTATAAGCTCAGTACCGTCGGAGTCCGCCATACACAGGGAATTATCGGCTTCAAGGAGAATAACCGTCACGCCGCCGTCGGAATTTCCGGAAACGCCCATAACAGACATGCCTTTGAGGTCAGGCTCACCGAGATAACTTCCGTCACTGCCGATAAAGTGCAGTCTGTTTTCGGAATCGCTGACAGCAAAGCCATCGCCGTTTCTGTAAAGCCTTCCGTATATGGAGCCGTCCTCGAAGGGCGTAAGGATTTCGCCGCAGTCAAGAAGCTTTTCCTCATTGCCGTCAGCGTTGAGAATGTGAATGAATGTTTTGCCGTCCAGACAGGTGAGGATTCCCTTTTTGCCGAATCCGAGCATTGCAGCATGGACAACGGTTTCATTTTCCGCCGGATAGAACTTGAAATCAGTGCGGTCAGAGAATTCTCCTGTTGTGGTGTAGCCGTGCCAGCTGTTGTTTTCAGTCTGCCCGAAAATAAGGATATCGCCCGATTTCAGGTCGCTTGTGAGGGCGCAGATATTTGAGAAATCCTTTCCCATTTCGATATCAGCAGCATTGTACGACATATAGGAAACAGAATTGTTTTTTACTTCTTCCGTATCGGAGGAGGATTTTTTCTTCCCACATGAAGCCGCTCCCATGCAGAGAGCAAGAGCAGTTGTAAGAGCGATTAATTTTTTCATAATGTTTCTCCTTTTATAATTCTTAATGCGTAATGCGTAATTGTTGTGTCGGCATTCGCCGCCGAAATTTCTTGATTCTGCATTCAATCAACCATACGTCTCACTGAGATATATCGAAAAACGGTTCTGAATCATTGCCGCTGTATCTTCGGCAGATTTGCTGCTGTTAAAGAATCCGGCAAGCTCCTCGCTTATGATATACTCTGTCATTTCATCCGTGCAGACAAAATTTCCGGCGGCAGTGTAAACAAATTCCTTGTATCGGTTGAGTTCATCTTCTGTAAGAGGTTCAAGGACTTCGTATTCCGTTCCCTCAGCGTTTGTATATCGTACAGCCGTTACCCAGCCGTCATCGGGAAGCTTTGCAAGATCTTCGTTTCCTGTTTCATTTTCAAGACAGTGATCGGCAGTTTTGTCGAAATGTTCCTGATAAATCGGAACTGACAGCCTGTGCTTCTGATATCCCTGTTCAGAGAAGTAGAATTTGATAAAATCCCACGCACCGTCGGGATTTCCGGCGTTTTTCGGAATTGCAAGGCTTGTATTGTAGTTGCTCGAAACGGCATATGAGCCTGCACCGCTGAGAGACGGTCTTCCTGCTAAGGTTACATCATCATCAAAATAGCTTGCCTGCGTCCAGATATCCTGAAAATAGCTGATATTTGTTCCGGAGATAAGCTGTTTGTCCTCTGAAAGTGCCATGGGATCGTGATTATTAAGTGCATTGAGACTGGGATCGTAGCTGATGAGTTCGTCGTAAGTCATGCCAAGCTTGTTGTCACAGACAAAGTCGAGCATAGCAATGAATTCCGGCGAATCGAAGTTACATTCCGCCTTTTCGTAGTCGATGAAGTCGTAGATATTTACAAAGCTGAGGAAATTTTCTTCCATGCTTCTGCCGTCGGGATTTTCAATAAAGCTCATTCCGTCCGGCATGGATTCGTAAGCGGCAATGAATTCGTCATAGCTCCAGTTTTCGCTGACAAACGGGAATTTTGATTTCGCCATCATGGTGCGGATTTCAAGATGCGGCACGATATACGGCAGTTTTCCGTCCACCGACATAGAGTCAAGAATGTTGGGGATGAAATCCTCCTGCGAAATATCGGGATCATTTTCCATGAAGTCAAAGAGATTCATGTAATAGCCGTTGAAGTCGATGCCGTCAATTGGATAAGTTATAACATCGGGAGCATTGCCGCTTATAATATCGGATTTCAGCAATTCTGCGGCATTTTTTCCTGTTTCCGGCTGATAGTCGTAGGTGACAAGCTCCATGCGGTAATCACCGTCCTTGTGAGTTTCGTTGTAGTCAAAAACCATATCCGAAACATTTCCGCTGTTGGGAATTGCCGCTACCTTTATAATTTTTTTAGCTTTCAGCTCCGAGATATCACGCTCCGTAAGCAGATAAAGCTCCGTGCCGCTGTCCGTCCAGATGAGCACAGCGAATTCATTTTCTGCGGTCATGACGATATCGAGGACATTCAAGGCATCAAATGGGGTATCAGAGAAGTCCGAGAGCATCACCCATTTACTGTCCTCAAGACCGTACAGACCGTTTGTAAATACCGCTATATCGGAGTATTTGCCCATTCCACGGCACATTGCAAGGGCTGAGGAGCTGAGCTTTCCGCAGTCAGTGATGCTGTCGCCGTTCACGGAGGAAATTCTGCCGGAGCTGTCAGAATCATGGAGAAGCATCACTGCATTGCCCTCGCCGTCAGCCGAGATAGCAAAGATATCCGCACCGTCAGTGGTGATTTCCTCAGAAACTCCGTTTTCGCTGACGAAGTATGCCGGATCACTGCCGTACCGGATAACGAATCCGTCCGCACAGGAGAAAATATTCCCCATAAAATTGCCGGAATCCTCTGTATCAATGGGGATATCCGTCTGAATAGACTTCTCCTCTGTTCCGTCTGAGCCGATAATGTGAATAACGGCGGAATTGTTCTGGCTTGTGAGGAGAGCAGTTTTTCCGAAGTTCATTGACGACGCTCCGAGAACTGTCTCATCCTCTGCCGGAGTAAAGTCAAACTGTTCGTGGTCGGAGAATCCGGAATCCGTAATAAATCCGCTCCATGAGCCGGAGTCAAGCTGTCCGAAAATGAGAATCTGACCGGATTTCTGACTGATATCAAGTGTAAGTATGCGTGAAAAGCTGTCAGCCATTTCTATGTATGCCGGATTATAGCTGAAAACGGGTGAAACTGTGGCGGGGGTATCTTTTTTTGTACTGGATTTCTTACTGCACGAGACTGCTCCTGCGAGCATAACGAGTGCCGCTGTAAGTGCTATTATTTTTTTCATTGTGTTTCTCCTTTCGTAGTAAGGGAGTGAGCTGTCAGCAATCAGCCATTAGCTGTTAGCCGATTGTAGGGTATGGTTACCTGACAGATAGTTAAGGTTATTGTTGCTTTGCACATAAAACTTGTCATTCTTTGCCAAGTTTATTGTGCAAAAGAGAGTTTTGACAACAAAACTTTGCAAAAAACGTTGACAAGTATACTTGGCTATGATATACTGAATATGTCAAGAAAACTTGGCGAAACGTCCGGACAATAAATCTGAATCAACAAAGGAGTAAAATTATGAATAGGGAAGAAATCTTAGCAAAGGCACAGAAGGAAAATAAAAATACAGATTTAGTGAATCTTAAAATAATAGCTGAATCAGAACGTCTTGCAGGTGGAATTGCAGGTATAATCTGCTTTATGCTTTATGCGGCAGAAATCATTATTACAGGAAATAAAAATTACAGTCTATGGGGCATATTCTCGACATTTGTGGCAGTAGAGATCTTATACAAAGGCATAAAGACGAAGGATAAATTTTTTATAATCTTCGGTGTTGTGTTGGTATGTGCTGCAGCTGCGTCGATTACAAAAGCAGTTATAACATTTGTCAATACCGGCAGAGCATAATAAAAGAGGTATGGAATGGAAGATAGTTTAGTATTAAGAAACCGCCTGAAAGAGGCACGCTCAGAGCAGAAAATTTCACAGGCAGATCTGGCGAAAATGGTTGGTGTTTCCCGAAACACGATAAGCTCAATTGAAACAGGACAGTTTAGTCCCACAGCAAAGCTTGCACTTATTCTGTGTATTGCACTGGATAAAAAATTTGAGGATTTATTCTATTTTGATTAACGGCTCATAATGTTTCTCCGTGTTTTATATAAACAAGTGATTCCGGTGAGTCAAAAAGACGAAATATTCTTAAGGTTTGGAGAATGTCACAAAATACAGAACTCTAAATTGTGTACAATAACGAAGCGTAAGCAACAAGAAAATTAATAATACCTCTTGCAAAAAATGTTAAAGTATAGTATAATAGAATGGAATAAAATCGGGGAGTATGGCTTATGTGGCTCTCCGGAATAAAAAGGAGGAACAAAATGGCTAATTCAAAAGCTACCCGAAAAGCAAATCCGAACAGTTCGGGAGCAAAATCCAAGTCGTCTGCCGGTGCAAAGGCAATTGCACGCAGACAGGTGTCCTACGGTAAAAAGCCAGCCCGCACGGCAGCCGATGTGATAGCCGAAGCAAGAGGTCAGAAGTCAAATCTCTGGTTCTGCATACCGGCATTCATCATTCCGTTTTTGCTGACACTGATATCATATATATTCTTTGACGTTTTCCCGTTTGGTGAACGCTCCGTCCTGACTCTCGACCTTAACGGTCAGTATATCTACTACTTCGAGTCGCTCCGTGATTCATTCTGGGGAGACGGAAGCGCGTTTTACAGCTGGAGCAGAAACCTCTCCGGCGGATTTATGGGTGTTATCGGATACTACCTTGCGAGTCCGTTCACGCTGATAGTCATGCTGCTGCCAAGAAGCATGATAATCGAAAGCGTAATGATCATGCAGATGTGCAAGGTGGGTGCGGCAGGAGCTGCATTCTGCGTATACGCACAACGCTCCAAGAAGCTTGCACCACTCCAGTCGGTAGTGTTCTCCACGATGTACGCAATGATGAGCTACGTCGTTATCCAGCTTATCGACCCCATGTGGATTGACGGACCTATCTTCCTGCCGCTGATAATCCTCGGTGTGGAGTATCTCGTCGATGACGGCAGAAAGCTCAACTATATAATTCCCCTTGCCATAATGTTCGTGGCAAACTTCTATATCGGATTCATGGTGGCAATCTTTGTTGCCCTGTATTTCGGATATTATATGTTCTTCGGAACAGACAGGAAATTCAGGAATATGACTGAATATGCCCGTACCTTCGGCGTAATGGCACTTTCTACGTTCGTGGTGCTGATGCTGAGTGCACACATGATACTTCCTGTGTATAATGCACTTGCACTCGGTAAGTTCGACTTCTCCGAGCCTGATTACAGCTTCAAGACGATGTTCAATCCTCTGGAGCTTGTACCGTGTCTGCTGCCTAACCAGTACTATTCCGTAAACGTGGACGAGGGAACTCTCTACTACGGACGTCCTGAGATTTACTGCGGCGTTCTCACATTTGTACTTATGCCGCTTTACTTCATGAACAAGAAGATAAAGTCCAATAAGAAGATAGGAAACGGAATTTTCCTTATCATCATGTTCATGTGTATGTACATCAAGCCCCTCAATATGATGTGGCACGGCGGACAGGATCCTAACTGGCTGCCTTACAGATATTCCTTCCTCGTATCGTTCCTTCTTGTAGCAATGGCTGCTGAGGTCTTTGCAAATCTTGACGGCTATCAGCTTTCTATGACGGAAACAGGAGGAACCTTCGGTATAATCACCGTGCTTGTGCTTCTCTTTGAGGCGGTAAGAGGAAACATCAAGTATGCCGAAAAGTATACCGGCGAGATCAATCCTGTAACAGGAAAAGAAATTCTCAATGAAAAATACCGTGGCTACGACTATGCTCAGGAGATGCCCGGCAAATATACCATGAAACATGATCCGCACGGAACATGGGAGGAGCTTTTCCTCGGAACTATTGTATTCGGACTGCTCCTCGTGGTGATTTACGTTGCATTCGTGCATTATTACAGCCGACTCAAATCAAGACGAGGAAAGAATCTCCTTACGCTTGGCGTGGCAGCTGTAATCCTCTTTGAGACAGGCTATAACTGCTATGACTCCTTCCGTAAGATTTTCCTTGAGGTAGGAAACTCTGACAAGAGTACATATACCGAAATCCTTGAAGCCCCCAAGCTTGTGGATCAGCTTGAGGAATACGACGGAAGCTTCTACCGTGCTGAAAAGACCTACGACCGTATGGTAAACGACAATCTTGCATACGGACTCAATGGAATTACACATTCAAGCTCTGTCATGAATACAAGAGCTATCAAGCTTCTTGAAGCTATGGGCTATGTTACACAGAGCTTTGAGTCAAAGTATGAAGGAAACAGCACTCTTGCAGACTCACTCCTCGGTATCAAGTATGTTCTTGATAATCCACACGACACAAATAGTGTAAACGCTGAGTATATCAAGCGTTATTCAACAACATCCACAAAGAATTTCGATGAGGAATACAATGTTGATGTCTACGAAAATCCCTACGCTCTTTCAATAGGATATATGGCTGATGATGATATCCTTAAGCTCGGACATCTCGGAAACGACAATACCTTCAACAGCCTCAATAACTTCTTCAGTGCACTTCTGGGCAAGACTCAGTTCGTCCGGAATCCCGACGGAACTATCGGGCTTATACCAGAGGAGTACTACGAGCTTTTTGATCTCTCAGAGAACTTTGAGCTTGCTCTTGACCCGCTTTCATCCGAGAATCCCTACGCAAGCATAAGCAATGGTCAGATCCGTGCAAAGATCTACAACCACGAAGATGATAAAGGAAATATAATTCCGCACTACTGCTTCGATGCCGAGCCGGGTGCAGTTGATCCTGTTGTAAATATCAGATTCACAGCAATCAACGACGGCGATGTCTATATGCGTATAGATTCCGTATTCAGAAGAAAGTGCAACCTCTGGATCTCAAATACTGTTGACGAAAACGGCAATTTCACAGCTCACAAGGAATACGGACAGTACTTTGAGGACAACGGAGCTCCGCTTGTACGCATAGGTCCTTTCAAGAAGGGCGAAAAGATTGAGGTAAGACTGCGTATCCTTGAGCAGGACGGAATGACTTCATTCACAGGACAGAATGAATACGTTATGTTCAAGGTAAACGAAGGCTTCTCACTCTATACCTTCAACAGCGACAAGTTCAGAAACGATATTGTAAAGCTTCAGGAAAATCCGTGGGTTATCGACATGGAGAAGTCCAACGACCGTTACCTTGAAGGTAAGGTTACTGCAAAGGAAGGACAGATTCTCATGACATCCATCCCCTACGAGCCGGGCTGGACTATTGAGGTTGACGGCAAGAAGATCGACAATCTTGTATACGAAAAAGAAAACGAAGACGGAGTAATGGAGCTTCACAACGAAAAGGGTTCAGTAGGACAGGTTGCCATACTTGACGCTCTTATCGGAATCAAGCTTCCTGCCGGTGAGCATACGGTTACTATGAAGTATACACCTCCGGGATTCAAGCTCGGTGCGGTGACATTCTTCCTTGGTATAGCTGCTCTCGTGGTACTCTATATCTACGACAGAAAGAATAACCGCATCCTCATTGCAAAGCGTGAGCTTAAGGCAATGGCTAAGGAAAGAAAGAAACTCGGACTTCCTGCTGAGGACGATTCTGCTGCGGCTGAAATCAGCACCGAAAAGAAAAAGGTGCAGATTATCAAGTCAAAGGGAGCCGTAGAGACAGCAATCTCTGAGACTGCAAAGAAAAAGGCAGAAAAGGCTGCTGAGGAAGAAGAAAAGATTCGTAAAAAGAACGATGAGCTTCTTGAAAAGGGCAGAGCTTATGCCGAAAATGCCGAAAAGGAACTGGCAGAAGCTGAGGAGAAATCCGAAAATGCCGGTGACGAGAAGGCGGAACCTGAAAAGGAAGAATCTGTAAAACCGGAACCTGAAAAGAGATACGGAAATCAGAACAGCAATAAAAAGAAAAAGAAGAAGTAAATTCTGATACTGATCCCCTCTGTTTTTTGCAGAGGGGATTTTCTCAAAAACACAAAAAAATTCCGATTTACCTATTGACAAGCTAAAAAAAGTGTGATATAATAATAAAGCTGTGTGATACACACAGTTAAATATCGTATTCTAAAGACAGCCGGCATGATTGAAAAATCTGTAAGTCCCGCCGAGGAATAGCAATTAATTCATATGAATTATTTCTGTCCTTTTCCGAGCTGTCGGATAAGGGCATTTTTTGCTTTCGGATACGATGATATTTCATTCGGAGGTGAATACACAATGCCAAGCAATTCAGTACTCGAAGCTAAGAAGGCAAGAGTTGAACAGCTTACAGATCTTATCAAGGCTTCCGTTTCAGGTGTTCTCGTTGATTACAAGGGTATCACTGTTGAAGAGGATACAAAGCTCAGAAGAGAACTCCGTGAGGCTGGTGTCAACTACTTCGTAGAGAAGAACACACTTCTTCTCCGTGCTTTCCAGAACTGCGGCATCGAAGGCTTTGAAGAGGCTCTCAACGGAACAACTGCTATCGCTATTTCAAATGACGATCAGACAGCTCCTGCAAGAATCCTCGGAAAGTTCGCAGAAAAGGCTGGAGACGATAAGTTCAACCTTAAGGCTGGTTACGTTGAGGGTGAAGTTTACGATCAGGCAGGAGTTATCGCTCTTTCCAAGATCCCTTCAAAGGACGTGCTTCTCGCTCAGCTCGTTGGTTCTCTTCAGGGACCTATCCAGAAGCTTGCTGCTACACTCAAGGCACTCGCAGACAAGAAATCAGAAGAAGAAGCTGCCTGATTTCGTTCAATTTAAATTTGCAGCTTAAATTTATCGCCTGACACAGGCAAAATAATATTATAAAGGAGATTATTATCATGGCTTCAGAGAAGATCACAAAATTTGTTGAAGATATCAAGACTCTTTCAGTTCTCGAGCTTGCTGAGCTCGTAGACGCAATTCAGGAGGAATTCGGCGTAACAGCAATGGTTGCTGCTGCTCCTGCTGCTGGCGGCGCTGGTGCTGCTGAGGCTGCTAAGACAGAATTCGACGTTGTTCTTGCTTCCTTCGGTGACGCTAAGATGGCTGTTATCAAGGCTGCTAAGGATATCCTCGGTCTTGGCCTTAAGGAAGCTAAGGAAGTAGTTGAGTCTGCTCCTAAGACAATCAAGGAAGGCGTTTCAGAGGCAGAAGCTAACGAAATCAAGGAAAAGTTCGAAGCTGCTGGTGCTACAATCGAAATCAAGTAATCGTTTTTACTTCCAGAATAGCCGTACCTTTCGGGGTGCGGCTGTTTTTTGTTGTTGCGGTTGACATGATTTCACGATTGTGATATACTATTAGTATCAATTAATTGCGAAAAACCGAGGTTTTACAATGAATATGCCCGAAATTTTATATATGGTGATCCCCTGCTACAACGAAGAAAAGGTTCTCCGAGAAACAGCAAATCAGCTCAGGGAAAAATACAGCTCCCTCATCAGCCGCAGAATGATATCCTCCGAAAGCCGCATCGTCTTTGTCAACGACGGCTCTCAGGATCAGACGTGGCAGATTATACAGGAGCTTCATACCGCAGAGCCGGAAATCTTCTCCGGAATCAATCTTTCCCGCAACTGTGGACATCAGAATGCTGTTCTTGCCGGACTGATGACAGTCAAGGATATATGCGGCGTATGTATCACAATGGACGCCGATTTACAGGACGATATCAATGCTGTTGACGAGATGCTTGAACGCTTCTATGAGGGAAATCACGTCATCTACGGCGTGAGAAGTACCCGTAAGACGGATACCTTCTTCAAGAAATTCACCGCCGAGGCTTTTTACAAATTCATGAAGGCAATGGGGGCGGATGTGGTATACAATCATGCAGATTTCCGCCTGATGAGCCGCCGTGTGCTTCAGGAGCTTGCAGAGTTCAAGGAGGTAAATCTCTTTCTGAGGGGAATGGTCCCGCTGATCGGCTTCAAGAGCTGCTCGGTCTACTATGAGCGCAAGGAGCGTCTTGCCGGCGAGAGCAAATATCCGCTGCGGAAGATGATCTCATTTGCGGTAAACGGGATAACCTCGTTCAGCACGAAGCCGCTGAAGCTGATTACAACGCTTGGCTTTGTGATGTCAATTCTAAGCGTAATTGCCTTTATATGGTCGTTTGTGGTAAAGATTACAGGAGCTTCGGTTGTAGGCTGGTCAAGTACGATATGCTCGATATGGCTTATCGGAGGACTTCAGCTGTTCTGTCTTGGAATTATCGGCGAGTATGTCGGAAAGATATACTCAGAGGTCAAGGGACGTCCGAGATTTATTGTGGAGGATTTCCTTAATGAAACCCGTTCCGAATTCATAAACAAAATTAATGATAACGAAAAAAATGACGGCATATAGCCGTCATTTTGATTTATCAGAGCTTTTTCTTTTCATCCTCGATGAATTTAAGAAGGTCATCAACTGACATATCAGCAGCAGATTTCTTTCTTGCAGAGCTGTCAGATTTCTTGATGATATCTGAGATATCAGGCGAGCTGCTCTTTTTGGGAGCTGCGGAAGGCTGTGCAGACTGGCTTCTCAGAGGAGTTGTCTTAGGAACGTCAGTTCTTGCCATTTCAGCAAGCTGAGCCTTGGGAAGAACACCAGTGATATCGGAAGCTGACGCAGCTGGTTTTGTTGAGCCGCCTGTACCCTTGATGTTGTAGTTGCCTGTACGTTCAGCCTCAGCGGTTTTTCTGAGCATTTCCTCACGGAGAGCGTCAGCGGTAGGAGCAGTAGAAGAAGCTGCACCGACATTTTTAGCGGCAAATGTGGATTCTGCACTTCGCTGAGTCTTGAACTGCATAGTGCGTTCCTTTTCCTTCTGGTATGGAGAATCGGGATTTACCTTTTTCTGACTGAAGTTTTCCATAATGGACATCTTTTTGCGTTCAAGCTCATCGCTTGGCTGGATTTCCTGGAAGTTTTCAAAGAGAGGATTATCAGACTTTGCATGAGAGGGCTTTTTGTCCTCTTTCATCTTTTCTTCCTCGTCGTATTCGTAGAAATTGTATGTTTCGCCTTCGTCCTCGCTGTCGCTTCTTGAGGAAACGATCTTTGAGATAAGGAATATCACAAGAATAACGCAGGGAAGGATAAGCTCCAGAGCGATACCGGGGATGCTCTTTGTGAAATTGAGGAAAGCTCCGAGTTCTTTGCTCTTTGGGTAACCAGTGCAGATAGCGGCGATTTTGTCTCTTGTAATAGAGATTCCGGAGTCGGTGAACTGTGCGGAGTCTGCTATGATGTATGTTTCAGATCCGTCAGCGGCAACGATAATTTCCTGAATACTGCGGATGCAGAGCTTGTCCGGAGAATCGGAGGGGTAGCAGAGAACGATATCGTCCTTGAGGAGCGTGTCAGAGCCTGCTATTGATTTTGCCATAAGAGCCTCGCCCTTTTTTATATCCTTGGAAGGATCATTTCTTGTAACCTGAAAATCCTCATTGACGAGGTAGATGCACTTGCCGAAGATTTTCGGTGTTTTTCCGGCAGAAAAGGCGATATTTACTGCTAGAGATACTATTATAAAGAGAACGCAGACAATTGCGATCAATGTTTTCAGAAGTGAGAAGCCTTTTTTCTTTTCCATAATTATCATCCTTTTCTTTTTTTGTTGCTTTTGTTGTTCTTTTTCTACACGTTGATTCTGGTGAATATCCGGAGTACTTTGATGAATACTATTAACATTCCCGCACCGCGGTCTGCGACAGAAAAATCGACAGAGAATGACGGAACAGAGGGATTTCCGGAGATATCAGAAATATCCACGCAGAATATCACTTATATTATACCACATATTTACAAGGATTTCAAATGTTTTTACACTTTTATTTTTCAACAAAATTAAAAGGATTGAGGAATAAAAAATGTATTGTTTATAATGCACAAATATATCTTGTTAATAATCGCGATATTGTAGAAATACACGACAAAAAATGATTTTTTGTTGATTTTTCTGCTTATATTTTGTGAAAATCACTCAATACGTAAATATAGTTGAAAAAAATTTGTAAGATGTTACAATTGCAAAAAAGATAGAAACGTGGTACAATTTAAAAAATACCGGTTGTAAATTATTTTTTCGATATTTCGTCAATACGCTCGATTATAAAGAGAAAAAATTATACAATTGGTAATAAGCCGCATCCGGCGGCAGATAGGAGATATATTATGGCAACCAAAAAGGCAAATCCTCTGATGGACAAAATTAAAGAAGAATTCCCGAAAAAGCTTCAGCTTCTTTACAGCGTTTCCCCCGAAGAAGCGTCTGATAAGCAGGTTTATCATGTTCTTTCCTCAATTATTGTGGATATCCTCGGAACAAAGAGGCAGAGCTTCATAAATCATACCCACTCTGTCGGAGGCAAACAGATTTATTATTTATCAATGGAATTCCTTATGGGACGTTCACTTAAGACAAGCATATATAACCTTGAGCTTGCTGACGATATCAGGGCAATGCTCAAGTCCTATGACATCAATCTCGACAAGATCTACGACCACGAGCCTGACGCTGGTCTGGGCAACGGCGGTCTCGGACGTCTTGCCGCCTGCTATCTTGACGGACTTGCAACCCAGTGCTTTCCGGCTATGGGACACTCAATCTGCTACGAATACGGTATATTCCAGCAGAAAATTGAGGAAGGCTGGCAGACTGAGCTTCCCGACAACTGGCTTCCCGGCGGTTCAGTATGGCTCGTTCCGAAGCCGGAGCTTTCAATCGATGTCCACTTCGAGGGCGATCTTCAGGAATACTGGGACAATCAGTATCACTACATCAGCCATGTAAACTACAATACGGTAGTTGCGACTCCATATGATATGTATGTATCAGGCTACGGCGGAGAAGGTGTATCTGTTCTTCGTCTCTGGTCTGCAAAGGCTCCGAACTTTGATATGGATATGTTCAACAAGGGCAACTACGAAAGTGCTCTTGCAAAGAACTCAATCGCAAACGCAATCTCAAAGATTCTTTACCCCAACGATAACCACAACGAGGGCAAGTCTCTCCGTCTCCGTCAGCAGTACTTCCTCTGTGCTGCCGCAGTAGGCGATATCGTAAATACTCACATGAACGTTTACGGTACACTTGACAATCTCGCTGAAAAGGTGGCTATCCACATCAACGATACACACCCCACGCTCGCAATTCCGGAGCTTATGAGAATACTTCTCGACGACTGCGGTTATACATGGGAAAAATCATGGGATATCGTTGTAAAGACCTTCGCATATACAAACCATACCGTTATGGCAGAGGCTCTTGAAAAGTGGGATGTAAACCTCTTAAAGCACGTTATACCGAGAATTTTCTCTATTATCGTAGAGATCAACAACCGCTACTGCCAGTCCCTTATGGAAAGAAACGGCTACGACAGTGCAAAGACAACCCGTATGTCAATCATCAAGGACAACATGATCCACATGGCTACACTCTGCGTTGCTGCTTCACACAGTGTAAACGGCGTATCCAAGCTCCATTCCGAGATTATCAAGGAGTCTGTTTTCCGTGAGGAATTTGAGAATACTCCCGAAAAGTTCAAGAATGTCACAAACGGAATCGCTTACAGAAGATGGCTCTATCAGTCCAACCCCGGACTTACACAGCTTCTTAAGGATACAATCGGCGATAAGTTTATCAAGGACGGAGCAGAGCTTGAAAAGTTCAGGAAGTTCAGCAAGGATGAAGATGTTCTTGCAAAGCTTATGGATGTCAAGAAGGCAAACAAGGAAAGATTCGCAAAACGTGTAAAGAGCAGGAACGGTATCATTCTCAATCCTGACAGTATCTTTGACGTTCAGGTAAAGCGTCTCCACGAGTACAAGAGACAGCATCTCAATGTTATGAATATCCTCGCAGATTATTCTTATCTGCTCAATAATCCTGACGCTCCGTTTACTCCCAAGACATACATCTTCGCTGCAAAGGCTGCTCCCGGATACTACCTTGCAAAGCAGATTATCAAGATGATCTGGGCAATATCCGAGGAAATCAGGAAGAATCCCCGCATCAACCAGAAGCTTCAGGTAGTATTCCTTGAAAACTACTGCGTAACGCTTTCAGAAATTCTCATGCCTGCGTCCGATGTCTCTGAGCAGATTTCTCTTGCCGGAACAGAGGCTTCCGGTACCGGAAACATGAAGCTCATGCTCAACGGTGCAGTAACTCTTGGTACGCTTGACGGTGCAAATATCGAGATCAAGGAGGCTGCCGGCGATGATAATATCGTTATCTTCGGTATGACTACTCCGGAAGTGAACGAGCTTAAGGCAAGAGGTTACAGACCAGTCGATTACTTCAATAACAATCCTGTTATCAAGGAAGCTATTGAGCGTATGTATCACGGAATCAACGGCTGTACCTTCAATGATGTCGCAAATTCTCTCAAGGACCGTGATCCCTATATGGTTCTTGCTGACTTCGACAGTTACAGAAATGCTCAGAAGTATGTCGCAGAATGCTACAACGACAAAATGAAGTGGGCTGAGATGTCCCTCAATAATATTGCCGGTGCCGGAATCTTCTCCGCTGACCGTGCAGTTACAGAGTACGCTGACAATATCTGGTATTTAAGATAATCAGACGAAAATACAGGCGGGAGTATAGGATCACTTTCTGATCATGAGGCTCCTGCCTCTTTTTCGGTAAAAAACGCATGGATTTTTATGCAACATATATTTCCAAAAGGAGAAATTTATATGAAACCGATCTATGATTCATGGGATCGTTCCTATAAATCGGTCTTCGGAGCAATAAAGCAGGGCGAAACCTGCCGGTTTACCGTAAGACTTTCAAAGGAGCTTGCTCTTGACGATGTACCGGTACTTGTTCTTTTCCGCACCGGCTTCAAGGAACGCTTTCTCAGAATGAACGAAGTCGCCGATGAGGGTGACTGCTATGCGTATTCCACTGAATACACGGCAAAATATACTGATGTACATTATTATTATTTCTCGTACGCAACGCAGGGAACACGTCATTACATCAAGAAGCATAACGTCCACGAGGGTAATGTAGATTCAGGCGATCTATTTCAGCTGACCGTCTATGACAGTGAATATCAGACGCCGGACTTCCTCAAGGGAGGCGTTATGTACCAGATATTCCCCGACCGCTTCTGCAAAAGCGGAAAGGAGCACGAGGGTGTTCCGGCTGACCGCGTCATGCGTGAATGGGGCGAGACTCCCTATTACAAGCCCGATCATAACGGTCACGTCTGGAACAATGACTACTTCGGCGGAGATTTTGCCGGAATCCAGTCAAAGCTGCCGTATCTTCACGATCTCGGTGTAACGTGCATATATCTCAACCCGATATTTGAATCACACGAAAATCACCGCTACAATACTGCAAATTATATGAAGGCTGATCCGCTTTTAGGCACAAACGATGACTTCGAGGAGCTTTGCCATGAAGCAGAAAAGTACGGAATATCCGTGATTCTTGACGGAGTTTTCTCTCATACGGGAGCAGACAGCGTTTACTTCAACAAGTTCGGAAGATATCCTGAACAGGGAGCGTATCAGTCGCAGGACAGCCCGTATCACGAGTGGTACAGCTTTATCAATTATCCCGATGTCTACGAGGCATGGTGGGGAATCGACACTCTCCCCAACGTATGGGAAAACAACGAAAGCTACACGGAATTCATCTGCGGTGACGAAGGAGTTCTCAGGTATTGGCTCGGCAAGGGTGCCGCAGGCTGGAGACTTGACGTTGCAGACGAGCTTCCCGACCGTTTTCTGCTGAATCTCCGCAAGAGCGTCAAGGGCTTCGGCAGCGATAAAATCGTTATCGGAGAGGTCTGGGAGGACGCTTCAAACAAGGAAAGCTACGGAATCAAGAGACGCTATCTTCTTGGAAATCAGCTTGATTCCGTTATGAATTACCCCTTCCGTGAGGCAATAATCAACTTTGTAAAGGGCGGAAGAGCCGCAGATCTTGCGAACTCCGTGATGACCATTGCAGAGAATTATCCTGCCCCCACGCTTGATGTTCTCATGAATTTTGTGTCCACGCATGATATTGAACGTGCTATAAACCGTCTTGGCGGTGAAAGCTGCGACGACAAGAGCAAGGACTGGATGGCTGAACGCTGGCTCAACGAGTATGAATACAATCTCGGAAAGAATCGTCTTAAGGCGGCAATGGCACTGATGTTCTTCCTGCCGGGAGTTCCGAGTATATACTACGGCGATGAAGCCGGACTTCAGGGCTATAAGGATCCCTTCAACCGCCGGTGCTATCCGTGGGGAAATGAGGATCATGAACTTATTGAGTATGTCAGCGGACTCAGCCGTGTGAGAAAGTCCATACCGAATCTCAGAAGCGGAAGTATTTCCTTTATTACCGTAAACGACGACAGGGTATCAGCCTTTGTGCGTCATGGCGATACGGATTATATTTTCTTTGTGAATAAGAGCGAAGCTGATATCACTATTGAGAATGTTTCCGGAATTCTCGGAAAGTACAGCGAAATCAATGCACATACCGGAGAATTCAGTGATAACACGCTGAAAA
This sequence comes from Ruminococcus sp., assembly GCA_045587105.1. GTDB lineage: Bacteria > Bacillota > Clostridia > Oscillospirales > Ruminococcaceae > Ruminococcus. The sequence goes on along the minus strand of JAZNBR010000029.1, from coordinate 306 downwards.
TTGCACCGTATGGTTATGTGGTGATTGAGGGGATAGATTAATCTTATGCGGACGACCGTTGGTTGTGCGTGTGTGTTGTTATCAGGGGACGCCTTCACTTGCAAGGCGTCCCCTCTTTCAAAACAGTCCACCGGAAGTCGGATCGTAGCCATGTCGTTCTGTGAGCCAAGGAGTTGAAAATGAAAATTGTCTTCCTAAGACCGCTTGGCCTCCGACTTTGCGGACGACCGTTGGTTGTGCGTGTGTGTTGTTATCAGGGGACGCCTTCACTTGCAAGGCGCCCCCTCTTTCAAAACAGTCCACCGG
>JAZNBR010000028.1:0-9360 GCA_045587105.1 Ruminococcus sp. | reverse complement strand
AAAGATATTCCTCATGCTCCTGAGTGATATGTACGTCAAGCTCGCTTGCGTCCACCTCTGCGGCCTCGCTGAGATTAATGCTTGTCATTTCAGCTCTTGGAGCCGGTTCAACAGGCTTTGCGGCTTCAACTGCGGCAGGAGATGGAACGATATCCGTAATTGCCTTTTTGCCCTCCGGACTGTCGTTTTCGGCCTCAATCTGAGCACGGGTACGCTTCTTTTTCTTGAATTCCGGCGGAGAGTACATATATTCTCCTTCCGGCCGTTCAGTGTTGTAGGTATATTTTGATTTGTTCTTGTTTCTTTTTTTGCCGCTTCTTTTAAGTTCTTCGAGTTCCTTTGCACGGGTGGAATTGTTCATACGCCTGATTTTCGGAGCCGCATTCTGAGGAATGCTTGTTACCGGAACAGTTCCGGTGCCGGAGGACTCTTTTTTATGCGGACTTATTGTGCGTATAGTGCCGACGTTCTTGTTTTCGACGACAGATACACGTTCTTTTGAGAGATCAGCAGGCTTGAAGTCATCAGCCGGTACTGACTGACGCAGAGCATTTTCGAAAAGCTCTGATTTTTTATGAGATACAGCTGGTCTTTCTGCTCTTTGCTTGGGAGCAGATGTATTTGAATTTACAGTAGAATTAAGAATCTTCTGGGCGTCAATACGTCTTACGCCTTCCTGTGATTTAGGAGAATACTCGTTCAGAATATCCTCAAGAGACAATTTCTGATCCGGCATGGCAATCTCCTCACATAGTTCTGCGTTGCCTGAGAACTTCGTACATGAAGATTCCGGCAGCAACTGAAGCGTTAAGCGAATTGATTTTGCCAAGCATCGGAAGTTTTATCATAAAATCACATTTTTTCTGGATAAGCCGGCTTATGCCGAAGCCTTCAGAGCCGATAACAAGGGCACAGCTGCCGGTGAAATCAGTTTTGTCGTAGTCAGAGCCGGAAGCGTCGGTACCGTATATCCAGACGCCGTTTTCCTTGAGCATATCAATGCAGGAGGCGAGATTTGATACTCTTGCAACGGGAACATAGCTTGCAGCACCTGCCGATGTCTTGAATACTGTTGCATTCAGAGAGGCACTGCGGCGTTTCGGGATAATAATTCCGTCCGCACCAGAGGTTTCAGCGGTACGGATTATAGCACCGAGATTGTGCGGATCTTCGATTTCATCGCAAATGATTATAAAAGGCTTCGTACCTTTTTTGCGGGATACTTCAAGAATATCCTCAACGGAGACGTATTCACCGCAGGCACCGAATGCAACAACTCCCTGATGAGAAGCACCGCCGGAAAGCTGATTAAGCTTCTGTTCCTGAGCGTCCTTTACGACAACATTTTTTTCCTTTGCGAGATTGCGGATAAGATTAAGACTTCCGCCGGATCCGTTTATGTATATAGCATCAAGCTGAGGCACTCCGGATTTAAGAGCCTCAATAACGGGATTTCTTCCACATATAACGCCTGTGGTATCCTCCGTAATATTATCATTATATTTCATCATTTTTGTTTCCTTTTTGTTCTTTTTTCTTTTTCATATCTGCATATCATCAGACATTTATATTATATCATTATTCATTTAAAAATACAAGTAGTTTTTTCAAAGAAAAATATTACATTTTTCATGTAATTTCTATAACAGACAGCTCCGGACGATTAAAAATTCTCGGAATGAAAATCATTCTCAGCGGTTTTGCAAGACCACGGCTGATGATGTGTACAGTATCGTCGTACTCATACATTCCATGCGTGTAATCGGGGAAGAGTCCCTGATCCGGAGCGTAGAGTCCCTGATCGAGAATACCGGGAATTCTCCACTGACCTGCATGAGCGTGACCTGAGAGTATCAGATCAAAGCTGACATTTCCATCTGAGAGATAGTAGTCTATCTGTTCCGGCTGATGTGCGATAAGTATGGTGTATACGCTGTCGTCGGGAGGATTGCTGAAGGTCTTTGAACTCAGATCGAAATATTCAAGGATGCCGTAAATTCTCACAGACTGTCCTCTTACTTCGATATCGGAATAATTACCGTTGCAGACAGTTATTCCGATTTCCTCAACCTTTTTGAAAAATTCATCGGTATCATCACGCTCATATTCGTGATTTCCCGGAGTATAGAAGCAGGGATACTTCTCAGCAGACCATTCCATAAGAGTAAGAGCGTGTTTTGTTCCGCCCCATTGGTCAACCATATCACCGCCGAAAATCAGAATATCAGGTTCTGCATTTTCGATTTCTTCTTTAAGCTCAGACTGATCCGTTCCGCCGAAGAAGCAGTTGTGGAGATCGGAGATAAACACAACTTTCAGTTCCTTGTCTATCTTGTCGGATTTTATTTTATATATTTCTGTTTTAAGCGTGAATCCCCACATAGATAGAAGAACCAATACCAAAAGTATAATTCCTGAAATCATCAGCTTTTTTTTGCGGCTTAATTTTTTTCTTTTTTCATTTGAAGTCTGATTTTCCTGCATAATATCTCCTTACTATCCGTAACAACGAAAAACCGCAGTATTTGCGGCTTTTCATCATGTATTCCTTGTTCCTTTCACAGATATTCCCTCATGATAATCATCAAGGAAGCTGTGATATCTGTCACCGTCATGGTATGATATGATTTTCCGCAGATTTACATTTTCTGCACTGCGGAAGATATTCATATCCACCGCCGGATTATTTATTCTCAGCTGACGGAGCAGAAGCTTGATTTCCATTCGTTTTGTTCCCTGACCGCTGTTTTCAGCGAGAGTGCAGGCACATCGTGTGAAATCGAGATTATTTTCCTGCTGCCACTGGATAATTCTTTCCTCACGCACAAGGTAAAGAGGACGTATAAGCTCCATGCCACTGTAATTTTCACTGTGAAGCTTCGGCAGCATTGTCTGCATCTGTGAGCCGTAGAGCATCCCCATGAGGATTGTCTCAACAACGTCGTCAAAGTGATGTCCGAGAGATATTTTATTGCATCCGAGCTCAGAGGCTTTTTTGTACAGCCAGCCTCTCCTGAGACGAGAACACAGAAAGCACGGATTTTTTCCGCTGTTTCCGGCTGAACTGAATACAGCAGTCGGGTACATTTCAACGGGAATTCCCATTGAGCCGCAGTTTTGCAGGATTTTTTCCCTTACCTCGTCTGTATATCCTGGATCCATTGCGAGGAAAACAAGCTGAAAATCAGGTTTTCCGTAGTTCCGGAGAAGCTGCATACATTTTGCAAGAAGCATTGAATCCTTCCCGCCGGAAATGCAGACAGCAATTCTGTCGCCTGACTGAATCATGTCATACTGTGAAATCCCCTTGTTGAAGGGCTTCCAGATATGCTTTTTAAAATCGAAATCAGACATTGAAGCGGAAGAGAACGATATCGCCGTCCTGCATTACATATTCCTTGCCTTCAAGACGTACAAGACCTTTTTCTTTGGCGGCTGCCATAGTTCCGCAGTCCATGAGGTCATTGAAGGAGATTACCTCAGCACGGATAAAGCCCTTTTCAAAGTCGGTGTGGATTTTTCCTGCTGCCTGAGGAGCCTTTGTTCCCTTTGTGATAGTCCATGCACGGACCTCCTGCTTGCCGGCAGTCAGATATGATATAAGACCAAGAAGTGAGTAGCCTTCCTTTATGATACGGTTGAGACCGGATACCTCAAGACCAAGCTCACCGAGGAACATAGCCTTTTCTTCGTCCTCCATGTCGGAGATTTCAGCTTCAATCTGTGCACAGATCGGAAGAACAGCAGAGTGTTCCTCCTCAGCGAGAGCCTTCACGCTCTGATAATTTCCGTTTGTTTCGATATTGTTTACGAAGTCGTCCTCGCAGAGATTTGCCGCATAGATAACAGGCTTAGCCGAGAGGAGGGGAGTAGATTTTATAAGCTCTCTTTCATCGTCGGTGAAATCGAATGCTCTTGCAGATTTTCCGTTTTCAAGATGAGCCTTGAGACGTTCAAGGAAATCAATTTCGATAAGATACTTCTTGTCGCCCTTGACCGCTTTTTTAGCACGGTCGATACGGCGGTCGATCATTTCTATATCGGAGAAGATAAGCTCAAGATTGATTGTTTCGATGTCACGGAGAGGATTGATAGAGCCGTCAACATGGATTATGTTGGTATCCTCAAAGCATCTTACAACGTGAACGATAGCGTCCACCTCACGGATATCAGCAAGGAATTTATTTCCGAGACCTTCACCCTTTGAGGCACCCTTTACAAGACCGGCGATATCCACGAATTCAAGGGTTGCCGGAGTGAATTTGTCCGGATCGTACATTTCTGCGAGCTTGTCAAGACGCTCATCGGGAACAGAAACGATTCCGACATTTTTTTCGATTGTGCAGAACGGATAATTTGCAGATTCTGCACCTGCGTTTGTAAGAGCGTTAAAGAGAGTGCTTTTGCCCACATTGGGCAGACCAACCATACCAAGTTTCATTTTTTATAACAATTCCTTTCGTTTTTAAATGCTGTTGTGGGGGATTCTTCTGTTGTTCACGAGAGAATTCACAGCTCCGCCCCTGATTATAACATCGCCGTCAGACGTTCCGATATCCTTCGGATTGGAAGCAAGAATACTCATAGTGACAGCGGAATCAAGAATGGAGACGGTTCCGGATCCGGCTGCATCGCCTATACCGGTAACGTCATCGCCCTCGGAGTCAATAATGATTTCAGAATCCTGAATTTTTGTATTGATATTTCCGCCGAGTGTTCCGATGCAGGTATGCTTTGCGGAACGCATTTTGATGTTTACTTTGCCTTTTTTGATGAAGATGCTTCCTTCGCCTTCTTCAAGCGAGCCTATACCTGCTGCCTGAGCACCGGTGCAGGTGATATGCAGATCTGCGGCAGATGTAACCGAAGCAATTCCGCTAATGCTTCCGATTCCGGCAACCTTGATTCCAGACATATTGATATCAAGATTGCATCTGTCAGAGATAGTAATATCAGCGTCGCCGTGATAGCTTCCGACAGCGAGACCGTTGTGGGTGTGCATATGAAGCTTTATTTTTCCGGATATAAGGTTAATTTCCGATTCATTTTCGTTGTAGCCGCCGCCGATACAGAGACATTCGTTGCCGTTCGAGTTTATTTCAAGCGTTCCGGTCGTATTGATAGTGATATCGCCGTAACCGTGATCGTAATCATTTCCGATTCCGATTCCGTCGGAGGCATTTCCGTCAATTGTCAGCGAACCCTTTCCGACAAGCTCAAACTGAGAGCCCATCGGTACATATATACCTGAATATCCGAGCCTGTTGTTCTTTACGATATCAAGACAGAGACGTGCGTATTCGCCTACGGAGATAGTAGGCTTGCTGTTTCCGCTGGTGATGTTCACGTTTTTAAGCGTGAGATCGCAGCTGTGATTGTCCATAATTGAGATATTCATGGTCACAGGCTTATCCGGATCGCCGATGATTGTCAGCTTGCTCTGGTAGATATGGATATCAGTGTATTTTTCAAGTGCGAGCTTAAGAATATCAATTTCAGAATCATTTCTTGCGGCATAGATTTTCTTGGCACCGTCAGGACGCACTTCAAGATTGGTTTTAATGATTTCGTCCTTGATTTCAGAAGAAATGCTGTTCAGGAAGAGAGGTTTCGGTTTAGAAGTAACGTATCCCTGAACGAGATCAACACCAAGACGGATAACAGTTTTGAGTTCCTGAAGGGTTTCAACGCCTTCCGCAAGTGACTGAAGCTGATTTTCGTGACAGAATTCTATAACAGAAGTAACAAGCTGCTGTTTTTTAAGATCGTTCTGGATATCGCTGATAAGCGAACGGTCGATCTTTATGAAATCGGGAGAATATTTCAGCAGATTGGAGCTGTTTGCATATCCGGAACCGAAATCATCAATAGCAAGCTGAGCGTGAACAAAGCTGCATCTTTTTTTCAGGCGTTCAATTTCCGCATGGGAAGCAGCACTGTTTTCCACAATTTCAATTATACATTTTTCAAAGAGTTCGCCATATGTAAGATAAAGCTCGTTGTAGTCATCGTCCGTCAGCAGACTGTTCGGCAGGCAGTTTATAAACAGCTTTTTGTTTTCAAAGACCTGCTGATTGTCGCTCAGGATTTTCATTGTATTGAATAAGGTGTGCTTTTCAATTTCGTAGAGATTATTCTGTGAATCGGCGATTTTGAGAATTTGTGACGGAGTCATCCTGATATCGCCGGTAGTTCTCATAAGAGCCTCGTATGCAACGATTTCGCCGGCAGTAGTTTCAACGATAGGCTGGAAATGATATGTAAGAAGATTTTCCCTGATTATTCTTGAGAAAAGGAGAGCATTTCTGTATGAATCCTTTTCACGGAGGTAGTTTTCCTGTGAGAACCAGTTTATAACGCTTCTGCGTTCAGTTCTTGCTTCATAGAGGGCAAATTCCGAATAATTCACCAGCATATTGAAGTCGGATGCTTCATCAGGATAAGAGGAGCAGCCTATTGAGAGACTGAGACGGCTCTTGTCTGAGATATCAATGATTTCGCCGAAATCATCGGTAAGTACGCAGTTTTGTACAGCCTCATCCATGCTGTTTAGAACAGTATATATATCCTTCTTGTCGAAGTCGCAGAAGAAGGCACAGATCTCGTAATTAGACTTGGAGCCGATAATAATCTTATCGGAGGAGAAGCCTTTGATTGTTTCAGCAACGGAAGTAAGACAGCTGTTTGCGTTGTCAACCGTAAGGTAGGAGCCGAGCTTGTCAAGACCGTTCACATAGAGGGTTGCGAGACAGCAGTGTTTGAGATCCGGCATGATTTTCCGTATCTTGTTCGAGAAGGAAGGATAGGAAAGCAGACGTGTAACAGGATCAAGCTCAGCGAAGCGGTCAGGACGGTTGATTTCGTTTATCTGTCTTGAAAAGTCCTGAACAAATCCGAGCCATTCATCACTGCTTTCGTAGATATTCATTTTGATGTATCGTGTAACAATATTGTCCTGAAATCTGTAAATATGCTTTTGCCCCTCAACGGGATTCTTGGATATCTTTTCAAGGAGATTAAAAAATTCAAATTCATTCAGTTTATTTGCAGGACACGAAAGCATACGGCAGGTCTCGTCGTCGAGATAAGCCGTCTTGTCCTTTGCGATATACATAAAAGCACCGATATTTCCAACAAACTGCTGGAAGATAAGCCAGTCGCGGCTAAGCTCAGGCGGGCTTTTTTCGAGATTAAAAATACTCATAACTGCTCCTTTCGCCGCATAATATAGATCAGAGAAGATCATGCGGTGCTGTATTATACGGTATACAGCGACCGTATTTTCCGAATTTATACACTATAATTATACAACTTTACAGCTGTTAAGTCAATAGTTATGATAAAAAATCCGCCCTGTAATAACAGAGCGGAATTATGTACAGCTTAGTCAAGGAAATCCTTGACCTTTTTGCTTCTGCTGGGATGACGAAGCTTTCTCAGTGCCTTTGCTTCGATCTGACGGATACGTTCACGGGTAACGTCAAAACGCTGTCCTACTTCTTCAAGAGTGCGTGATTTTCCGTCTTCAAGACCGAAACGGAGCTTAAGAACCTTAGCCTCACGGTCTGTAAGTGTAGCAAGAACCTCGTTGAGCTGTTCTCTCAGAAGCGTATGTGAAGCTGCCTCTGCCGGAGCAGGAGCGTTATTGTCGGGGATGAAGTCGCCGAGATGACTGTCTTCCTCCTCACCAATAGGAGTTTCAAGGGAAACAGGATCCTGAGCAACGCGCATGATTTCGCGTACCTTGTCCACAGGCATATTGATTTTTTCTGCAATTTCCTCGGGGCTTGGATCGTGACCGTTTTCATGAAGAAGCTGACTGGAGATTTTCTTTACCTTGGTGATAGTTTCAACCATGTGAACGGGGATACGGATTGTTCTTGCCTGATCAGCGATAGCTCTTGTAATAGCCTGACGTATCCACCATGTAGCGTAGGTAGAGAATTTAAAGCCCTTTGTGTAGTCGAATTTCTCAACAGCCTTGATAAGACCGAGATTACCCTCCTGAATGAGGTCAAGGAACTGCATACCTCTGCCGACGTATTTTTTCGCGATACTTACAACAAGACGAAGGTTAGCTTCGGAGAGTCTTTTCTTTGCATAGGGATCGCCCTTTGCCATTCTCTGTGCGAGTTCAATTTCTTCCTCAGTAGTAAGAAGGGGAACACGTCCGATTTCCTTAAGATAGATTTTTACAGGATCGTCAATAGCGATTCCTTCGGTGGAGAGAGCGAGCTCCAGATCATCGGTAAGAGTAGAATCAAGACCGATTTTAAGATCAGCGTCGATGTTCATATCCTCAACGATTTCGATATTGAGTGTTTCGCAGTTGTCATAGAAGGTGTTAATCTGATCAACATCGAAATCCAGTTCTTCAAGAGCGTCTGTAATTTCCTTTGTTGTCAGCTTTCCGTTAGCCTTTCCCTGTTCCATAAGGGCGTCGATGGTATGTCTTTTGTTTTCCATAAAAGATCCTCCTATTTTTTGCTTTTGGATTTAAAAAGTCTGCGCAGATCTTCATCGCTCATATCCTTGCCTGCGGATGAGCTGAAGGTATTAAGAACGTTGACGCAATCTGTAAAGACGTTCCTGTTTATGGTGAATTCACGGTTCGTAACATCTATCCGGCTTATTCTTCCCATTTCCTTGTCGGATAATTCGCCTGCCATAAGAGAAAGCGTGAATTTTTCCGTTGATTTCATTTTTTCCAGAAGAGCCGAGTATAGTTTTTTGTTAAGAGCCGTGATGAATATTTCCGGCGGTGCTGATTTTTCGATATCAGCCGCTTCATCCGGATGCCTGAGCAGGAAGTTGATAATACATTCTTCTGCTCTTGCTTCTTTTTTGTGATCCCTTGATTCAGGGTTGAGATCATCGTTATCGTAAGACGCTCTTGACGTAATATTACGCCATTCCATCTTTTTTTCAGTCCGGAAATTCTTTTTCAGCAGACTGTCGATATGGGTTTTGAGAACTTCAGGCGGGATATCGCATTTGCGAGAGGTTCTTGATATGTAGACTTCACGCTCAAGAGGAGATTCGATAGCTGCAAGAACCTTTGAGGCACGTCTGAGCAGTTCAACGCGTCCAGCCTCAGTGGCAAGGTCAAGACCATCCTCGCACCTGTCGAGCATAAAATCATTTGCGTCATCCGAGCCGTCGATAAGCATTTTGAAGCGGTCGCGACCGAATTTCTTTATATATTCATCGGGATCCTTTGCACCGTCCATGCGTAGAATTCTCGTACGCATTCCAACGTCTGCAAAGTGATTTATAGCCTTCTGAGTTGCCTTCTGACCGGCGCCGTCACTGTCGTAGGCGATAATTATTTCTTCAGCGTAGTGGCTCATAAGCCGTGCC
>JAZNBR010000027.1:0-15594 GCA_045587105.1 Ruminococcus sp. | reverse complement strand
CCAGATTTCATCGCCGGCAACAGCATTGCCTCCGAAACCATTTGTATCGTTAGCATAATGGAAGCTCCAGTCGAGATTTTCTGCGCTGTCAGTCATAGTGAAAGTACATTCAAAATACTTGTATTCTGTATCAAGAGCAGCTCCCTTACCAAAGTCACCGCCGAGCATAGGACCTATATCCATTTTATCTTCAAAGAGATTAACGTATACGTCAACGCCATTACGTGAGCAGATTTGACTGCAAAGTTCTAAGCCTTTTCTGTTTGCTTTAGCTTTGAAGCCGATCTTGTATGTCTCACCAGCCTTGAGATAGATCTTTCTTGTTAATGTCTGGAGATCCCATTTTGATTTGTCTGCGCCTGTACCCTCAAGAATATTAATGTGGAGGGCACCATCTTCAACGGTTGCTTTCTGATCAGCAGGAGAAGCTGTTATCTGTTCCCAGAGAGAATCTTCCTTATCAAATCTTGAATCGATGAGTATCTCTGCATAAGCTTCTTCTTTTTCCACAACGTCGTCGTCATCGTAGTCAACGCTTGGAGGCGGAAGCGGATCGCTGTCATCGTCGTCATCAACAGGAGGTGTGCTGGGTGGTCTGTTGTCATCATCGCTTGGGATGTCAGGCTCAATGTCGAGACAATCTGTACAAAGGATGGACATATCGTCAAACCAGATTTCATCGGATTCCACAGCGTTGCCATAGTAGCCATTGTTATCATTTGCATAATAGAATGACCAAGTAGCATTCTCTATATCTTCTGTAGGAGTGAAAATTCCCTGATATGTCTGGTATTCATTGGATAATTCAGCACCTTTGCCATACTGACCGCCCATAGCAGGTCCTATAATCCATTCTGTATCATTAAGAACAAAATACTGCTTATCGCCGGAAGCGTCAGTAATCTGGCTGAGAAGCTCTAAGCCATCTCTGTTAGCTTTAGCCTTGAAGCTTACCCAATAGCTGTGACCTTTCTTAAAGCTGAGATTCTTGTTTACAATCTGAAGGTCAGTGTTTGAATCGCCTCTTTCACCACGGATTATAGTGTGAAGAGCACCGTCTTCAACGTCCAAATTCTGATATGCGGGTCTTACCTCAATTCCTTCCCATGGAAGCATTGATTCTGAGAAATCAGAATTTACAATTGTTTCATTACATTCTGATTTACTCTCTGCTGTTTTGATAGCTGCATTTACAGCAGCTACATTCAGCGGTACAATTTTTGCCGCTGTTGGTGTTACCATTGAAACAGCCATTAAGCTTGCAGCAATGGATTTTGCAAATTTTTTGTTCATTTTTAATGAACCTCCCTAAAATAATTTTTTGCGTCTATATGGCATTTTTTGATAATGATAAAATATTATCATGCTATATTATATCCTACAAAATAAATCTGTAAAGGTTTTTAGACTAATTGTTAAATCTTAATGAAATCATGTAAGTGATTATGTCTAAAATGGAGAAAAACGATTTTTGTTTATATTTTTGCTTTAACTATTCGGACTACGTAATTTTATAAAATAGCTAAAATCAGCATTTGTTTCTCCAAAAAGTGATTTTTTCAAGAATTATATGAAGTCTTTGGAGCAATATTACTCGTTGAAAAAACGCTGAAAATGTGCGGCGAAGCCAATCGTAACCTTCTGATGTTTGAGATTATTCAAGGCCGTCAAAACCGAGGAGGAACTGCTGGATTCTGAGAGCGTCCTTATTTGTAAGACCGCTGCCGGGAGCGTCAACGTCGCCGTTTATCTTCGCCTGTTCTGTAAGTGGATATTCATCGGGATTTCCAAGGTGCTGGAGGATAAGAACAGCATCGTTAAGAAGAACCTTATTGTCTCCGTTTACATCGCCGGGAGTACCTACCGGTACAGGAGTGCTTCCAGCCTCATCCTGAAGGAATGAAACTACCCAAGCAAGTGAAGCATTCCACTGGAGTGAAGCTTCATTTACAGACCATGCTTCGATGGAGTCGATATAGCATCTCTGGGAAACATTGTCGGCGTTTCCGAATACAAATCCTCTTAACTGCATAGCATAATCTGAAATTTCTGTGCTTGGACCACCCACAAGAATACCGTCGGGAGCCAATGGATAATTGCTGTCAAGCTCGTTAATCCAGTATGTATGATGAGGATTTTTAGCGCTGTATGAGCCATATCCTGTGATATATGAGAATGAAAGCGGATTGTTTCCGAGGATATAGTCCATAGCCTGTACAACGCCGTTTATGTACTTTCTGTCATAAGTGATATCATAAGCATAAGCCATAACAATTGCGTTTGTAGTGCTCATTCCGTTGGAGCCATAACGATAGCCTGTTGAGTAGTCATATACATCAAGATTGGCGATTGGATCATAATATCCGGGACCGTCATACTTGTATGCGATGCCATAGCCCTGTTCGTTTTCGCACTCAATGTAATCATCAGCAGAAGAAAGGAGAGTACGCTTTAATTTATCATTCTCATCATCGGAGAGAAGCTCAGGATGAAGAATAAGTGAGAGTGAACCGGCAGAAGCGGACATTCTCCAGTTAAAGGAAGTAAATTCTCCATCTTTGCTTGAATAGCTTACAAGCCTTGAATACACATTAAAAGCACAGGGGGATTCTGAAAGTTCTTTTTTGTAATGAGAAGCGAGTCCATTTTCTCCCATTTCAGAAGCGGAAATAAAGATTTCACATGCAGCCCAGTAAGCGTCATCAATAACCTCGCTGTCATGGTATGCTTCGCCGCCGTTTAAGTGATACTGAGGTGCATAGAGAGATGTTTCATTGATTTCTTCTTTTGAACACATCATATTATAATAAGGATGAGTTGTTTCAGAATCATCATATGAATACCAGTGTGTCAGATATGCATTGTATGCATCAACAGCTGATGTGAGATATATTTCAGCTTTTTGTGCGTCATATGGAGCCCAGAGTCTTGCAGCCTGTGCTGCTGCTGCTGCATAGCTGAGAGTAGCAGCAAACGTCGGAGGCTTGATGATTCGTGAATCAGGCATATAGCTGATGTAATCCCATGGAGTCTTTGCAAGTTCAGTATATTTATAATCCTGAAGCTTGTGATAGTAAAGACCTTCAAACTTGCCCCATGTAGGATCATCCTTGGTGACTTTCATTTTAGCCATCCAGTCGATCTCATACGCAGCTTCTTCGAGGATATCAGGAACCTTATTTCCAGTTTCAGGGACTACGATTGTACCTGAACCGTCATCAAACTTTCCTTCATAACTATCATTGAGAATAGCTCTTTCGTACATATTCTGGAGAGTCCATGCAGACATACCGCCGTTAACCATGGACTTCATGTAATCGCCGGCATCATACCAGCCGCCGCTTGCTTCAATCTTGGATGAAGCATACGTTTCAGAAGCTTCTGTGTCTTCCTGATAATTGTTGTACCAGATCTTCTGAACATAAGCGGTATCATTTTTGTGAACTGCCTTGCGGGCAAGCTTTGAAGCATCGCCGGAAGTTATAAATTCTTCTTCGATAGACATACCCGATCGGTTCTGATAGAAGTAGTTCAGGGCATCAGTAAGCAGGTTGTGAGAATCTGCTGAGTAGATATCGCCAGCGATACGGAAAGGGAATGATCTCCATTTTTCGCCTTTGATACGGAGATAGTATTCACCGGTACCTGTATAATCACTGAAATCAAGCTTGCATACGTTATCTCCGGAATCCTTATCCGTGAATACCTTGCTTGAAAGGTTTTCATAAACGACCTTGCCTGTATTAACGTCAACAAGCTCGAATTCGTAGTAATTCTGAGTAAGCTCAATTTTTGAAGCGTTATGGAGAATATCGCCGGAGTTGTCTCCGAAAGTTGCGATCTTGGCAAATTTCGGGAAGTATCCGAGCTGATTTACGGAGATATAATTTACCATTTCGCCGTCTGAGATAAGATCGGGATTAGTTTTTGCGGCATAGTCACGGCTTATATAGCCATAAGACGGATCACCGGTATATCCGCACGGAGAATCGGTTGAATCTTCAGGACAAGACTCGCATATAATCGACAGATTATCGAAATACAGCTTATCGCCAGCCTGAGCATTTCCGCTGTAGCCGTTGCTGTCCTCAGCGTAATGGAATGACCATTCAGCATTTTCGATATCCTCTGTGGGAGTAAATATTCCCTCAAAAGTCTGATATTCTGTCGTCAGCTTGGTATCCTTTCCCCACTGACCGTCCATATCGGGACCCATTTCCATTTTATCTTTATTGAGGACAAAATAATATTTGTCACCTGCAGTATCAGTTATCTGACTGCAAAGATCCATGCCGTCTCTTGAAGCCTTGGCGTCAAAGCTAACCTTGTATGTATGACCTTTTTTGAAGTTGAGTTTCTGGTGTCTGAACTGGAGATCCCATTTAGATTTTGTTTCGCCTCTTCCTTCAAGAATGGTGATAATAAATTGGCCTTCATCAATGCTGAAATTCTGCTTTGCCGGACTTGCTGTAACAATATTCCATGGAACTGCGTTGTAATCAAATCGGGTATCTACGATAGGAAGTCCGTATTTAACCTGAGGATCTTCGACTACTGGCGGAACTTCTGTGGTGCCTCCGGTATAACCGCATCCGTTACCAACAGTGCCTTCAGGACAGGTTTCGCAGATAATTGACATATCGTCAAACCAGAGTTCATCGCCTTCCTGAGCGTTTCCTCCATATCCGTTGCTGTCCTTGGCGTAATGGAAAACCCACTCTGCCTGTTCGATGTCCTTTTGAGGTGTAAAAATACCGGAGAACGTCTTCCATGATGTTGAGAGCGTTGTAGCAGTTCCCCATTTTGTGCCGTCATATTCATAGTCTGCATGAGGTCCGTTGTGCATTTCTTCGTTTTTACCATCAAGTACGAAATATACTTCGTCAGCATTTTTAGTGCATATCATGGAGTCAAGCTCCATTCCTTCCCTGTTTGACTTTACCTTAAAGCTGATATTGTAGACATGACCTTTTTTGAAGTTGAGATTTGTATTTTTGAACTGGAGATCCCATTTTGACTTGTCTCCACCTTCTGGATTTGTAACAGTGATGTGATAAGCACCGTCTTCGATAGTGGCAGACTGCTTTGCCGGTGATGTTTCTGATATTTTCCATGATGTGATATTATTATCAAAGGTTGAGTCGATGATTGTTTTTCCTTCTTCACCTACAATATAACCGCAGTCAGGAGCAAAGTTACAATCACAGTTTGTGCAGAAAATCATCATATCATCAAACCAGATTTCATCTCCAGCTTCGGCATTTCCACCATACTTAGTACCGCTTGCATACTGGAAATCCCATTCTGCTTCATCAATATCCCTTGTAGGAGTAAATGTGCCTGTATAGGTCTTGTATTCTGTGGACAGCTTGGTGCCTTTGCCCCAATCGCCGCCAAAAGCGTCGCCTAAATTCATGCCGTCATCATTGAGAACGAAATAGACATCTGCACCGGAAGCGTCACATATCTGGCTGAAAAGTTCCAAGCCTTCTCTATTTGCTTTAGCTCTGAAGCTTACTGTGTATGTATGATCAGCCTTGAAGTAGAGATTCTTGACTTTTGTCTGAAGATCCCATCTCTCTTCTTCGTCACCTGTGGCATCTTCAATCTGAACATGAAGAGCACCGTCTTCAATTGAAGAAATCTGATGTGCTGATGGTGATTCTGTCGTTTTCCAAGGTGCGATAGTTTTATCAAAGGTTGAGTGGATAATAACGTTTCCTTTCGGCTCTATAACTACCGGCGGATCTTCTGTGGTATCTTTGGTATAACCGCATCCGGGAACAACAGCGTCTTCGGGACAGGTTTCACAGATAATTGACATATCGTCAAACCAGATCT
Source organism: Ruminococcus sp. (assembly GCA_045587105.1). GTDB lineage: Bacteria > Bacillota > Clostridia > Oscillospirales > Ruminococcaceae > Ruminococcus. The sequence continues at coordinate 9,753 of JAZNBR010000027.1, read as the reverse complement.
GATCGCCGCTCTGAGCGTTTCCAGCACGACCGTATAAGTCTTTGGCGTAATAGAAGGACCATACTGCATTTTCTATGTCTTCTGTCGGGATGAAGGTGCCTTCAAAAGTCTGGTATTCCTCAGTCAGCTCGGTAATATGTCCCCATGTACCGCCCATATCCGGTCCCATGGTCATAACGTCTCCGTCCAGGACAAAATAATACTTATCGCCGGCAGCGTCAGTAACCTGACTGGTAATTTCCATGCCTTCTCTGTATGACTTTGCCTTGAAGCTGAACTTGTAGACATGACCTTTCTTGAAGTTGAGATTCTGGTTTCTGAACTGGAGATCCCAATGTGATTCATCGGCACCAACTGTATTGTTAACGGTGATGTGATAAGCACCGTCTTCAATAACGCCAGACTGCTTTGCAGGTGATGCTGATACTGTTGTCCATGTTGTTTCAGTTTTATCAAAGGATGAACTGATGATTGCATTGTCGGCGTAGATACGCATAGGTGCAATACTTCCGACAGTCGGAGCCATCATAGCAGCAGCTATAAGGCTTGCGGTAATAGATTTTGAGATTTTTTTGTACATTTTTTTCCCCTCCATGAAAAAATGTTATTTTCGGTGCTGTTATAATACCCATGACAATACCGTACAAAGCTTATGCAAAATATGTGCCCACAGATTTATTGGATAAATTCAGAAGACGTTCTTTGTGAGTGTTGTCATTAAGGCTTAACACTTTTATTATTGTATACACTACCTGATAGGAAGTGTTACAAAAATTTTTATAGTAACTACCGAACAAAGCCTGCCTGACGACTTTGTGCATGTTCTGTTTTTATCTTTTTTCGTCATCATGCACAAAAATTCTTTAGCGTGGAGCAGTGTACCTTCGAAGTTTTTGTTCAAGCTGACAAAATTTAATCTTGTGATATACGCACAATTTTTGTGCGGTATTGTGCTATAAATATATTATAATATATAAAAATCGATTTGTAAATAGATTTTCGGCAAAATTACTATTTTATTTTTTATCTATAATAAAATTCTGTTATTATTACACGCTGTGAATTATATGTTAGTTCCATGAATCGGCAAAATGCCCTTTAAACGGAGCTTTTTTATCCTTTTTTTATAAGAAGCGACAAAAGTGCGTCGCAGTCCTTTACTTTATGGCGATGTTATGTTATCATTGAAAAGTAATGATTATATTCCATAAGGAGAAATTTGTTATGAAAAAATCTGTATTTACACGTTTTCTTGCAGCAGCTGCTGCACTTTCAATGCTTGCTGTTTCAGCCGGTTGCGGCGGAAAGGGAAGCTCATCAGAATCAGGTTCTTCCTCAAAGGAGGACAACTCCCTTCAGGAGGTTATCGACAGCGGCAAGTTCGTACTCGGTCTTGATGCAACTTTCAAGCCCATGGGTTACACAGACGAAAATGACGAGATCGTAGGCTTTGATATTGACGTTGCTGAGGAAGTATGCGAAAGAATGGGCGTTGATCTTGTAAAGCAGCCTATCAACTGGGATACTAAGGAAGAAGATCTTGACGCGGGCAGAATCGACTGTATCTGGAACGGTATGTCTGTTAATCCTTCAAGAGCAGAAGCAATGAATCTTTCTGATCCCTATATGAAGAATGCTATGGTTTTTGTAGTTCCTGCTGACAGCGACGCAGAAACAATGAGCGATCTTGCAGATGCAGCTATCGGCGTACAGAACGGCTCAACTGCACAGACAATTCTCGAAGGAAGCGAAATCGGAAGCAGCTGTTCAATTCAGGCTATGGCTACAAACATCGAAGCTCTCCAGCAGATGGAATTCGGCTTCGTAGATGCTGTTTTCCTTGATTCAGTTGTCGCAGAGTATGAAATCACTTCAAGCGGTAAGGATTATGTAATTCTTCCTGACGGCCTCGAAGAAGAAGAATATGCTATCGGTTTCCGCAAGAACGATCAGAAGCTCAGAGATGAGGTTCAGAAGATTCTCAGCGAAATGAAGGCTGACGGAACTCTCGGTGAAATTTCCACTGAATGGTTCGGAAGCGATATCACAACAGTTAAGTAATTATTACAGATATTTTATAAAAAGTCCAAAAGCGTATGCTGTTTGGACTTTTTATGCAGTTCATAAATAAAATTCAATAGGAGAAACACTTATGACAGGCGAAGAAATACTTAAAGTTGTCGAAATACTATCAGAGTATATTGTACCTACACTGAGGATTTTCGGATTTACTCTGCTTTATGCCGTGCCTCTCGGAATGATCGTTGCACTGCTGAAAATGTGCAGAATCAAGCCGATTTCGTGGCTGACGAATCTATATATCCTCATCATGAGAGGTACGCCGCTTATGCTGCAGATTATCGTAGCATTCTACGCAATACCGATGCTCAGGGTTCAGGAAAATATGCCGTCGTTTATTCAGAATATTCTCGAAAATGTTAATATAAAGGACGAAAATTATATGTTCAACGCCATTCTTGTGGCGTTCGTGCTGAATTACGCTGCTTATTTTGCAGAAATATTCAGAGGTGGTATAGAATCTATCCCGAAAGGACAGTATGAAGCCGCTGCGGCTCTGAGCTTGACAAAGACGCAGACATTTTTCAGAATTATTCTGCCGCAGGTTATCAAAAGAGTAGTGCCTGCAAGCTCCAATGAAGTTATCACACTTATCAAGGATACATCGCTTGCCAATGTTGTTGCTTATGCTGAAATTACTCTCAAAGCAAAACAGCAGATGCAGGTTTACAGCTCGCTGACTCCTTTGTTTATAGCAGGTGCCTTCTATTTCGTACTGGCTATGATTATGACTATCATTACCTCGGTCATCGAAAAAAAGCTTGATTACTACAAATAAGGAGGAACTGTATTATGGCTATGCTTGAAGTAAAAAATCTTTCCAAGAGCTTCGGACAGCTCAACGTCCTGAAGGATATTTCCTTCAACGTTGAAAAGGGAGATGTCGTTGCTGTTATAGGTCCCTCCGGAAGCGGAAAATCCACGCTTCTCCGCTGTATCAATCAGCTTGAAAAGGCAAGCGGCGGTGAAATCAGAATATGCGGAATGGATATGCTCGTCAAAAATGATAAGGGTAAGACCGTTTATGCTGACTCTAAAACTCTTCGTGATATAAGGCTGAAAATAGGTCTTGTTTTCCAGAATTTCAATCTGTTTCCGCATTTCAGCGTTCTCAGGAATATTACTGAGGCTCCGGTGAGAGTTCTTAAGCAGAGCAAGGCTGACGCTGAAAAAACGGCTATGGAGCTTCTGAAAAAAATGGGACTTGCCGATAAAGCAAATTCCTATCCGTGTGAGCTTTCCGGCGGACAGCAGCAGCGTGTTTCTATTGCAAGAGCACTTGCACTTAATCCGGAAATGCTGTTTTTCGATGAGCCTACTTCTGCTCTTGATCCTGAGCTGACAGGGGAGATACTGAAGGTTATCAGAGGACTTGCCTCTGACGGAATGACAATGGTTATTGTTACTCACGAAATGGCTTTTGCTCGTGATGTCGCTGATCATGTTATCTTCATGGAGGGCGGCGTCATAGTTGAGGAGGGCTCTCCGGAACAGCTCTTCGGAAATACCGCAAATGAACGTACAAAACAATTCCTTCAGAGATATAATGAGGGATGATTTCTTTCGAATAAGCAAAAGGCTGATGTATCATATGATACATCAGCCTTTATTTATATATGGAATCAATAGTCTTTTCTGCGACCACAGTTTTTGCAGGTGACATGAAGTAAGGATATTAATTTAAAGTTTCCGCCGCAATATGTACATTTATTATGAGAAATGCGACTATCACGAAGCGTAAAGTATGCAGAAAAAATATGTCTGAATTCATTGATTCTGCTGAATTGAACATTAAAAAGGTTATGGCAATCATCAAAAGCATATGCTTCTATTTCCTGAACACTGTTTGGAATGACAATAGAAGTAAGACTTTTACATCCTAAAAAAGCGTATCCTCCTATTTTTTTAACGCTATTTGGAATTGTAACAGACTTCAATGATGTGCATCCTGAAAAAGCAACCACTCCTATTTCTTTAACACTGTTTGGAATGATAATAGAAGTAAGACTTTTACATTCTGAAAAAGCACCTTGTCCTATTTCCTGAACACTATCTGGAATTTCAACGGAAAGCAGACCACTGCAATCTTTAAATGCACCTCTTATGTGTGTGACCGTATTAGGTATTTTAACATCAGTTGAAGCCCCATTGTACTTTTCGAGAACACCGCCTCTTATTACAAAGTCCGCATTATTTCCACCGTACATATTATAAACATTAGTTGTAAAATGATTATGAGTGGTATTATAATTGTTTATAGCCTTTTCTGTAATGAATGGTGAACCACAATGACTACAAATCAAAGCGTCTTTAGTATTATCAACTTCAAGTGTACCACCACAATTAGTACATTTAGCATTGACAAGTGCCATAATTATTCCTTCTTTCGTGTCTGAATATGATATATGTATTTATTATACACTATTATATAAAATGTGTCAATAATTCTTGTTGTTTTCGCTCATAAATTGTTTTATATAGTATCTTTATGGTACTGCTTTTTTTTATATAATCATGTACAACACAGATACGATATATTTTTTTCATACTGCCACATAAATTATCTCCTTTCCCACGGCCATGGATCCTGAACCCATGACCAGAACTGATCGTCGCTTGATTGTTCAGGGGTTATCGGACCGAATTGTGAGATATATTCATTAACCGCTTTATTTCTGAGCTCCTTGTATTTTTTGAAAAGTGCAAGGGCTCTGCGGCAGTTCGGGTGAGTGTCAAGATAAAGATTAAGTTCTTTGAGAGCAAAATCATATTCTTTGATTTTTCTCATAAGACGTGCTTTCTCATTCATTTTGAAGCACCTCCTGTAAAAGGAAAATCAAGCTCCGGGAAAAGTGTTCCTTTTGTGAGAGCTTCTGATTCATCGCTGACCTGTCCCCACTGCTGATAAGGTACATAAGCCATTGCGAGAGGTGTATTCTGAGGAAATCGTGACGTTTCACCGGAATTAACCGGACGGTTATTATCCGGACGCATGAAAGAAGCGTCAGGATCTCTCATCATAAATCTGTCAGTATCTTCAAAGAAGTTAAGATTCATATAAGATGTTCCTCCTTTCTGTATCAATAAGAACATCGTACAGTAATCACTGTACGATACATATTATTCAGAAGGAGGCGAAGGTGTTACTTTGAGAATAAAAAGAAAAAATCCCCGAATGCGAAGAACGCAGTCAGGGATGGATTTGCAATAGCCTCAGAGGCATATTCTATATAATCGGAAAATAATCAGAAGAGGTCGAATTCGCCGAGAACATCGCCGTTGATAACATAGTAAACCTTGTTGATTTCGGGTCTTACATAAACATCAACCTTCTTTACTGTTTTAACGCCAGCAGCAGCGATAGACTTATTTACGAGATCTTCAGCAGTAGCCTCAGAACCGTTAGCCTGAATAACTACCTTGCTTTCAACAGCCACCTTTTTTGCAGCTGGCTTCTTAGCAGCCGGCTTCTTAGCGGCAGTTTTTTTAGCAGCAGGCTTCTTTTCTTCTGAGGGAACAGCTTCAGCAACAGTTTCAGCAACGATTTCCTTTTCAACAGATGTTTCAGCCTTAGCGGTAGTTTTCTTTGATCTTGGCATAATAAATTCCTCCTTAAATTACTTGTTTACAGCGTTCTTGAGAGCCTGACCAGCCTTGAATGCAGGAGCCTTTGAAGCGGGAGCAGTCATCATCTTTTTTGTCTGGGGGTTGAGAACCTTCTTTTCCTTGCGGTCACGAACCTCAAATGTTCCGAAGCCAACGATGGAAACCTTTTCGCCGCTTACGAGAGCGTCTGTGATTGCGCTTACAACAGCATTTACAGCAGCTTCAGCATTTTTCTTTGTGAATTCTGTTTTTTCAGCAACAGCACTGATAAGTTCGGTCTTTGTCATTTTTTTGTCCTCCGTTTATTTAATTTACTATTGAATTATATACCCTTTGAAGCGATTTGTCAAGAATCTGGGAAAAAATTGACAAAATGACCTTTATTCGGCTATTTTACGCATAAATTTTATTCATAAAAACGATAAAAAGACTCATAGCTCAGGCGTTTTAAGAGAGTGTGTTTTCAAAAGACTGAGATACTCATGATTCAGCAATAAGCTCACCGTTTTCATTCAAATCAATAGTAATTATATCACCGGCAGAAAGATCGTCCGAAATAAGCTTTTTTGCCGCAAGCGTTTCGATTCTGCTTTGAATAAATCTTCTCAGCGGACGAGCACCGAAATTCGGATCATATCCACATTCTATGATATAATTCTTGGCTTTTTCGGTAACATTTATACAGATGTGTTTATTTTCCAGACGTTTCTGAAGATCGGCGAGCATAAGATCAATAATATTCATGATATTGTTTTTTGTCAGCGGCTTGTAGAAGATAATTTCATCAAGACGGTTAAGAAATTCTGGTCTGAACTGTGTTTTGAGGAGAGCGTCTACCTTTGAACGTGCCTCGTCAGTTATTTCGCCGCTGCTGTCGATTCCATCGAGAATAAAGGGGGAACCAAGATTAGAGGTGAGGATTATCACTGTATTTTTGAAATCAACAGTTCTGCCCTGTGAATCAGTGATTCTTCCATCATCAAGTACCTGAAGAAGAATGTTGAACACATCAGGATGAGCCTTTTCAATTTCATCAAAAAGAACTACGGAATAAGGCTTTCTTCTTACAGCCTCTGTAAGCTGACCGCCTTCGTCATAGCCAACATATCCGGGAGGAGCTCCGATAAGACGGCTCACGCTGAATTTCTCCATGTATTCGCTCATGTCTATGCGTATCATACTGCGTTCACTGTCAAAGAGTATTTCTGAAAGTGCTTTTGCGAGTTCAGTTTTTCCTACGCCGGTAGGACCAAGGAAAAGGAAAGAACCGATTGGTCTGTCCGGATCCTGAATTCCTGCACGGGAACGCAAAATTGCTTCACTGACTTTTTGTACAGCTTCATCCTGCCCGATAACACGTTTGTGAAGAAGCTTTTCCAGACCGAGAATCTTTTCTTTTTCGCCTTCCATAAGCTTTGACACTGGAATTCCAGTCCATCGGCAGACGATCTGAGCAATTTCTTCTTCGGTTACCTTGTCACGGAGCAGACGTCCTTTTTCCATATCTGCTTCTGCCTGCTTTTCGAGCTTTTCAAGTTCTTTCTGGAGGAGGGGGAGGCGTCCGTATTTAAGTTCGGCGGCTTTGTTTGTATCGCAGTCAATTCCTCTTTCAGCTCTTTCGATTTCAATGTTAACTGCTTCAATCTGTTCACGGAGCTTCTGAACGGCTGAGATATCATTCTTCTCGTTTTCCCATCTTGTTTTCATTGTATTGAAAGTTTCACGAAGCTCAGCGAGTTCTTTTTGTATTTCTTCGAGATGATCTTTGGAGATTGAGTCGTTTTCTTTTTTGAGAGCAGCTTCCTCAATTTCAAGCTGAACAATTCTGCGATTGATAACATCAAGCTCAGTTGGCATGGAATCCATTTCCGTGCGGATAGTCGCGCAGGCTTCGTCAATAAGATCAATAGCTTTATCTGGAAGGAAACGGTCAGTGATATAACGATTGGAAAGTACTGCGGCAGAGATAAGTGCATTATCGTTGATTTTTACGCCATGGAATACCTCATAGCGTTCCTTAAGACCTCGCAGAATAGAGATTGTATCTTCTACGGCAGGTTCTTCAACCATTACCGTCTGGAATCTTCTTTCAAGAGCCGGATCCTTTTCGATGTATTTGCGGTATTCATTGAGTGTGGTAGCACCAATGCAGTGAAGTTCTCCTCTTGCGAGCATAGGCTTAAGGAGATTTCCAGCATCCATTGCACCGTCTGTTTTGCCGGCACCGACAATGGTGTGAAGTTCGTCAATGAAAAGAATTATCTGACCGCTGCTGTTTTTGATTTCTCCGAGTACAGCCTTGAGACGTTCTTCAAATTCGCCTCTGTATTTTGCACCGGCAACGAGAGCTCCCATATCAAGGGAAAATACCTTACGATTTTTCAGACTGTCAGGAACATCTCCGGCAACTATTCTGAGAGCAAGTCCTTCGGCGATAGCAGTTTTTCCAACGCCTGGTTCACCGATAAGAACAGGATTATTTTTGGTTTTACGGCTGAGTATTCTGATAACGTTTCTGATTTCGCTGTCTCTGCCGATAACAGGATCAAGCTTGTTCTGACGTGCGAGAGAGACGAGTTCCTGACCGTATTTAGACAGTACATCGTATGTGTCTTCGGGATTTTCACTTGTAACGCGGGAACTTCCCCTGACTGTCATAAGAGCTGCAAGAAAGCTTTCACGCGTAATTCCAAAGGTTCTGAAAAGCTGATTTATATCCTTATCCTTGCAGTCTGTCAGTGCAAGGATAAAGTGTTCAACCGAGATGTATTCATCTTTCATGTTTTCTGCTGCCTGTCCTGCACTTGTAATAAGACGGTCAGCTTCTGCGGATAGTCCGATATTACTGCTTCTGCCGCTGCTGGTCACTTTTGGTAGCATACCTATTTTCTTGTCAGTTTCTGCTTCAAAAATATCGGCATCAATGTTCATTTTTTTCAGAAGCTGGGGGATAAGTCCGTTTTCCTGCTTTAAAAGTCCGGCAAGAATATGGACTGATTCAATCATGCTGTTGGAATTCATAACAGCGATACTCTGTGCTTTTCTTACAGCGTCAAGTGACATCTGAGTCAATCTTTCTGAATTCATATCTTTTCCTCCTATATCAAATATTTTTCAAGCGTAGATCTGTATTGTTCCTCCAGTCTGTGAGAATATGTTCTCAGACCAGATGGATCAGCAAAATAAGTTTGTATCGAGGTGTTAAGATTATCGAGATAGCAGTTGATTGCCTGAGCAGTCTGTCTGCCGTCGAGACCGGTATTAAGAAGTTTTCTTGAAAAAGCTCCGTCAGTCAGAGTGCAGGAACAGCCTTCATATCCGAGAAGTCTGAGCTGCTTATTTTCCATTGAGATTCTGTACAGAAAAAAATTATTGAACATCTCGATCAGATTTGAGTTCTGTGTTCTTATGTGAACTTTCAGAGTACCTATAAATCCATCGGGAGAACGGTCAAGCTCAACACGGTAGTTTATAGTCGGACGGTATTTGTATTCAAGGGCAGTTCGTATGGTCATCAGAGAAGCAGATCTTTGCTGCTGTATCTTGAAGCTGTTCCCGATCAGATCGCTGAGAGAGCCGAAGATATCACGCATACGCATTTCAGGAGTAACACACGAGAGCTGAGCAGCAAGTATCTGATTTATAAGGTTGGATCTGCTCGTACCTGTTCTGGCGGCTTCACGATCAACGGCTTTAATAACATCATCTGCAAGTACAAGACTGTATACACTTTTTTTCATTGGATTCACCTCTAAGAAAAATATAACATGTATTATTAAATTTGTCAAGCGAATTATATAATATTTCACACAACTTTCATAAAATAAAAAAATACCTTCCTATGAAGGAAGGGCTGAATCTGATTCTGCGGAATCCGCATAGCACTGTGAACCGGATTAGACGTTAAGTTAAAAAAATTATTGAGAATAGAAAACATGAAAAATTACAAATGAAAATGAAATTTGTATTATGTGTTTACCATAAGAAATTTATGGCAGGCAAAAGAAAAAGGTATCTGAATCGGAATTTTGAGAGGGGAGGGTGCCGATCAGCAATTACCTATAATAT
>JAZNBR010000026.1:0-12796 GCA_045587105.1 Ruminococcus sp. | reverse complement strand
CTGCCGGGGGCACCGCTGGTGCCATTTCTATCGTATGCGATAGCAGACTACCTGTCCGTACAGAGTAAGTGCGAAGCACGGAAACGTGAGACGGGTGCAGCGTCACGCTGCTGGGGGCACCGCTGGTGCCATTTCTATCGTATGCGATAGCAGACTACCTGTCCGTACAGAGTAAGTGCGAAGCACGGAAACGTGAGACGGGTGCAGCGTCACGCTGCCGGGGGCACCGCTGGTGCCAAAAAAGGCAAGTTATCCAAAAAAAAGAGAAAAGAGTGAATGTTGGGGCGTTATTTGTAGAAAATCCCCGACAAATAGGAATTTCCTTGAAAAAAGGAAATTAATGTGCTATAATTCGTAATGGATTAAATATATTTAAATATGTGGAGGTTTATTATGACAGCACAGATCTTTGCCGTTATAATCTTTGTGGCGATGTTCATCATGATCGTCCTTGACAAGATAGAACGGCATTATGTAACTCTCGGAAGCGGTATTCTTACGCTTACCGTAGTTTTCGGAATCTGCAAGCACAGCTGGACTTCGATCTGGAACACACTTGCAATAAAGGATTTCGCTAAGGCTGAGTTCTGGTATGCAACGTCCGAAAGCGAAAGCAAGGGCATCAACTGGGCAACGATTATTTTCATCGCCGGAATGATGGTAATGGTCGAAGGAATGGCAAAAGCCGGCTTTTTCCGCTGGCTCTGCATGAAAATCGCGTTCCTTGTAAAATGCCGTACCATTCCGGTGTTCATCACATTTATGCTTATGTCGGCGGTACTTTCAATGTTCATCGACAGCATTACCGTAATCATGTTCCTTGCGGCTGTTACTATCGAGCTTGCAAATCTGCTTAAATTCAACCCTGTGCCGATGATTCTTGCTGAGATTTTCTGTGCGAATCTCGGAGGAAGTGCAACAATGTGCGGAGATCCCCCCAACATCATCGTGGGAACCTCACTCGGCTATTCTTTCTTTGACTTCCTCACGAATACAGGCGTTGTGGCTGGAATTTCACTCGTATTTTCAGTGGTATTCTTCTACTTTGCATTCAGAAAGGAGCTTGCTTCTGACGGCGGAGAAAAGGTCGATATCAGCAAGCTTCCGAAGCCCTCTGAGGCTATCACCAACAAGAAGGATTTCGTCATAAGCAGTCTCATTTTCGGACTTGCGGTAGTTCTTCTCATCACTCACGCAGTAACTCACCTCACCGTTGCAGCAATCGGTCTTGGAATCGCAATTATCACGATTCTCGCAGCCGGAAAGAATACTCCTGAGATAATGAAAAAGGTCGATTACAAGACGCTTGTGTTCTTCATCGGACTTTTCATCGTTGTAAGCGGTCTTGAGGAAACAGGTATCCTTGAGCTTATCGCTGAGTTCATCGAGAAGATAAGTGCCGGAAATGTATTTGTAATGGTTGCTATTATCCTCTGGGTATCTGCTGTTGCAAGTGCATTTGTAGATAATATCCCGTTTGCCGCAACTATGGTTCCGGTTATCCAGAGCCTTTCAGCTTCAACGGGAGTAAGCCTGCCAACGCTCGCATGGACGCTCTCTATCGGTACTGATATCGGCGGAAGTGCAACTCCTATCGGAGCTTCTGCAAACGTTGTCGGAACAGCCGTTGCCGCTAAAAACGGTCATCCTATCAGCTGGGGCAGATACTGCAGAAAGCTTGCACCGGCTACCGTTATGGTTCTTGCAATTTCAACCGTATATCTCTTTGTACGCTATCTTTGATTAATTTTTAAGGAGGAAGTTATGGGACAGATTATTATTTCAGTAGGACGTGAATTCGGCAGCGGCGGACGTGTTATCGCTGAAGCTCTTGCAAAAAGATTTGATTTACCGATCTACGATCGCCACCTTATCCTTGAAATTGCTGAAAAGACAGGTCTTGCACCTGAGCTTATCGAGAAGTACAACGAAAACCCAAAACACCGTCTTATCTCACGCAATGTCAGAGGTTACAGCAACTCTATTGAGGATAATATCGCTGAAATGCAGTTCAGGTTCATTGAGGACAAGGCTGCAAGCGGAGAATCCTTTGTTGTTGTGGGAAGATGCTCTGAGTCGAAGCTCAGAAAATATGACTGCCTTGTTTCTCTGTTTGTTCTCGGAAACATGGATGAAAAAATTAAGCGTGTAATGAAAGTATACGACCTCTCCGAGGATAAGGCAAAGGAACTCATCAGCAAAAAGGACAAAAAGAGAAAGCGTTATCACAACTATCACTGTACTGCTCACTGGGGCGATTCAAGACTGTATGACCTCTGTATCAACAGCAGCCGTCTTGGTATCGACGGGACTGTTGATATCCTTGAAGAATATATCAGGGCAAGAGCTAAATAAATTTAAGGGGCGGAAACATCCGCCCCTTACGTTATTACGCTTTACGCATTTTTCCTGCTGAAACACAGGCAAGAATGAACATCGCCGCAGATACAAAAATCATAATCAGCGGTGCAAGGCTTACGCTGTATTCCATAATACTGTCATCAGTGTTCGACGCACCGGATATACCCTCAATGAACACAAAGAGATATCCCACAGCCGTTATAAGCGAGCCTATACCCATTATTGCTGCCGATGCGGAATGGCTTCCGGCAAGACCGCAGACAAGTCCGATAATACAGAAAAGAACTGTAATTCCAAGCAGGACAACCGAAGCAATGAAGCCTATGTTCACCATCAGCTCATCCTCGTCCTCAAACATATCTTCAAGAGTTTCAATAAGATCTCCATCATTGTATTCAAGCATAGTCATGAAGGAATCAAGTGCTGCTCCGTTTGTCGATGAATAATGCAGATCATCGTCTGCTGACTTTACAAACGGGAAATAAAGCATTCCGAGTGACGAAAGAATTATCGCCGCCGCCATGAAAAGAATCAGTATCGTCTTTATTCCGGAGGACGTCCCCCTTGCGGCAGGATATCCTGCATCATAACCGCCGTAGCCTCCCTGCTGGTGAGCGTATCCGCCGTACCTCTGACTATTCTGGGGATTCGGCTGATTCTGCACATATCCGCCGTAACCCTGCTGATTATGGGGATTCGGCTGCTGATTCATCTGGAATGGATTAACCGGTGCCGGCTGTGAATATCCGCCTGCTGAGGTTGCTGGTGCCGATGCCGGTTCGTTGATTGTCTGTCCGCATCCGGTACAGAATTTTGCTCCGTCCTTCACTGGAGCTCCACAGTTTCTGCAATTCATAAAAATACCTCTTTTCGTTTTAGATTTCCGTTACAAACGGAGTAACAAGAATAATTATCATGCACACAGGGCAGATATACTTTATCATCACCCTGTAAAGCAGCTTTGAACGGAAGGTCCTTTCGCCGTACATAACCTCCTCCTCAACGTACTTTGTCTTTACAACATAGCCCACAAGAATACAGGTGAACAATGCCGCAACAGGCATCATGAGGTTGTTTGTGATGAAGTCGAAGAAGTCGAGCATCTGCTTTCCGAACAGCGTAAAGTCTGACCATGCACTGTATCCGAGAACGGAGAGCATTCCCACTGCGATAGTGAATACAACTACGATTCCGCAGCTCTTTACACGGCTGAGCTTTGTTTTCTCCATGACAACGGCTGTAACCGTCTCTGTCAGGGATATCGAGGATGTCAGGGCGGCAAGTGCCACGAGAATGAAGAATGCCGCACCGATGAACTGTCCTGCCGGCATGGAATCAAATACCTTCGGTAGCGTTACGAACATGAGTCCAGGTCCCTTGTTGAGAGCGTCGGGGTCTCCGCTGGAAAATACGAATACAGCCGGAACAATAATTAGTCCGGAGAGGAATGCAACGAGTGTGTCAAAAATCTCAATGTGTCTTACTGAGCCTTCGATAGAATCCTCCTTACGCATATAGGAGCCGTATGTAATCATGATTCCCATTGCAAGCGACATCGAATAGAAAAGCTGTCCCACGGCTGCGGCAATCGTTTTCATGAGCTTTGTGCCGGTAAAGCCGTCAAAATCGGGAAGGAGATAGTATTTAAGTCCCTCTCCTGAGCCTTCAAGAGTAAGCGTATATATGCTGATTCCGATGATAAGCACAAGAAGAACCGGCATGAGAAGCTTGCTGAATTTCTCGATACCCTTGTCAACACCGAGACATACAACAACTGCTCCGGCAACGGCATATATCAGGAAAAATACCGTGGGCTGTGCGACAAGTCCGATAAAGTGGTCAAAGAACGACATATCGGCTCCGGCATCAGTTGTGCCGTACGATTTATTGGCGATTTCCGAGCCTCCGCCCGTCATGAATACCGTCATGAATTTGAGTACCCAGCCGCCGATAACGCAGTAATACGGCAGAATAAGTGCCGGTACGAGTGCCGAAAGCCAGCCGAGCGGCTTGAATTTCTTGTTTACTGCCGGAAATGCTCCGACAACGCTCTTGCCTGTACGCCTGCCTATTGCAATTTCCGTGAGCATGAGTGCGAATCCGAAGGTTACGGCGAAAATCAGGTAGATAAGCAGGAAGATTCCTCCGCCGTATTTAGCCGCAAGATACGGAAAACGCCAGATATTTCCCAGACCTACCGCCGAGCCTGCGGCGGCAAGTATGAAGCCGAGCTTTGAGCCGAAGCTTCCTTTTGAAGCCGTTTTTGTGCTGTTATTCTTCATAAAACTTTTTAATTCCCTTCAAATTATTATATCATTCTAATTATACCACTTTCGGGAAATAAAAGCAACTGCCTATTCCGATTTTTGTGGAAAATCATCTGTTTTTGTTCTTTTATCTGTGCAATATGACTTTATTTATGAGACTTTAGCCGTTAGCTTTTAGTCTTTAGCTTGTGGCTAAAAGCTGACGACTTAATTCCGAATTATCAGGTTATATTCCGCATATTATTAATGCGAAGGGAGCTGATAAAATGACCGAAAATATTCCGGAGAAGGACAGCACGCAGGAGCTTCTTGAAGAATACGAAACAAAAATCCGGAGCCGTTCCGATGACGCTCCGGCAATGCAGGCGGCTGTCTGTGCTGTTCTTGCGGCTGTCGTTTTTCTGCTTGATACCGTGCTTTCCGGTACTGCAGAGGGGATTTTCAGCATGATAAGTGAGTTTTCCGGCGATACCGCAGAGCTTTTCCCGAATCCTGCCGGACTGCTCCGTTTTTTTCTTGATTAGCCTGAGGATATCGGGAATACGCACGGATATTCACTTTTCCTTTCTGCTGTTCAATGCCGTGCTTTTCCTACTGCGTGAAAATCAGACAATCATCTGCTTTTATGGCGGCTGTATTCTCCACGAGCTGGGACATATCCTCGCCGCCGCCTCTGCCGGAATCTCCGTGCAGAAAGTTTCCCTTACCGGTACAGGAATTATCATGACTGCGGACAGGAATATTGCTGTACCCACGAAATACAGCCTTTTTGTACTTATGGCAGGACCGGCTGTGAATCTTTTCTTTGCCGGAATATTTTCCCTCGCCGGCAAAAATCCCTCCTTTGCGGCGGTAAATCTTGCACTCTGCATGTATAATCTGCTGCCGTTTTCCTTCCTTGACGGCGGTTCTGCTCTGGAAATCCTCGTCACCGGAAGTCCCCATGAATACGCTCTCCGCCGGTGTATCTCTCTGCTGAAATTTATTGCGGCTGTAATTATTATTTGGCTTTTAGCCATTAATGCAGCCACAAGCTAATGGCTAATTTATTACAAATTGAATATAATGGTGAAAAATTGGAAATTTTATTGACAATAATCGGAAAATGTGATATTATAAGCATACATTCTGATAACACAAATGCGGAAATACAGCTGTTTTTCCGGATTCAGGGTGATAAATAACTATATTAATTTAATGGAGGTTTATTATGGCATTTTGTAAAACCTGTGGCGCTCAGATTCCTGACGGAATGAATCAGTGCGCTAACTGCTCAGCTTCAGAGACTAACAACGCAGCACCTGTTACAGGCGGCTTCACACCGATAGGAGGCTTTGATTCTCCTGACATGACAGCAGACAAAAAGGGCTCGAAAAAAAGTATTATCATCGCAGTGGCTGCTGTAATCGTTCTTGTCGCTGCCGGAATCTTCCTTTTCAATCTTCTCTTTGCAGGCCACAAAAAGCCTATCAAGAACGTTGTAAAGGGTATCAACAAGATTGACGCTGATAAAATCGCACACGCTATTATCCCCAAGGATCAGTTCGATGATTTCGAGGAAATGATCGAGGATGACTACGACGAAGATTACAAGGACTTCATCAAGGATACTGAGGACGAAATCAAGGATGTAATCAAGGATAACAAGATTGACCACAAGGTAAAGGTTAATTTCAAGGGCAAGAAGAAGGTAAACAACAAGACAAAGAAGGCTATTGAGGAAGCTGCATCTGCATTCTTTGAGGATATGGGACTTGACGAGGTTGAGGTAAAGAAGGCTTACAGAGTCAAGGTTGAGCTTGAAGGCAAAATCAAGTACAAGAAGGAAAAGATGTCCGCAAGCACAACTTTCCACATCTACGTTGTTAAGTACGAAGACTCCAGCGGCTGGTACATCGCACCTTACTTCGATGAGGATTCTCTCGGTGACTGGTCTGGTCTCGCAACTGACCTCGCTGCTCCTATGATGATGGGAAGCATGGGCGGTTTCGACTACGACGACATGGAAGACTACGAAGACTACGACTACGACGATTTTGATTTCTGATACTAATAAGATTAAAGGGAGCAGATTTTCTGCTCCTTTTTTCAGCCTTTAGCCTTTAGCCGTTAGCTTGTGGTGTCGGCATTCGCCGACAAATTGAAAAATTATTTTCGTTGGAATGAATATGTAGGGACGCCCATTGGGCGTCCGCATAATGTAAATATCCGAAAAAATAATGGGCGAACACATGGGTTCGCCCCTACAAATTGATAACGTCAGAAATGTGCGTTTTTTTAAATTCATCGGCGAAGCCGATACAACTAATTCCGAATTCCGCATTATTTTAAATCCATCCCGAAGGAACACCACAAGCTAATGGCTAAAGGCTTAAATTTTAAACATTGCTCTTTATCATCTCAAATGCTCTTGTATCGTTAAGCTTATAATATCTGACTGTATCATCACAATTGATGTACCACGTCACATAGCCATTCTGGTCTACGGTCACCGTCTCATAACCGGATGCCTTCTGAAATTCAATTCTGAAAAAATTTATATCCTCCGAAACAACATCTATCTCCGGAACCTCGCAGATCGTCCATTTATAGCCATATAACGCCGCATGAAGTATCTTTCCGGCAACTTCTGATTCATGTATCTTCTCCTCGCCGGCGAAAGCTGTTACCTTGTACGGCTCGGAACTCATTTTTTCAAAATTCCCGAACGGCGGGTAAACATCCCAGTAGGCACGGAGATTTGTGCAGTCCTTCGGAGTGACAATGTAGTCGTTTTCCGTGTACAGCGTTATCTGTTCCTGAATATCAAAATTCATAACAATCTCAGCTGTTTCTTCTATGAAGCCGCTTTCCGATATTCCAAGAATAATATAATCTGACGCACCTCCCTCAGTCGGAGTATACTTTGAATGAATCACTAATTTTCCGCTGACCTTCTGAAGGCTGAAATATGAATCGTTGAATACGCAAATCTTGTCGTAATAAGCTACATACTCACTCATCATATAAACATCCTCATCTTTGCAGGAGTAAAGCTGGAGTCTCCAATCGTAGCTTCCCTCGCTTTCGTCATATATAACTGCAAGCATATCCGGCACACCATCGCCGGTATAGTCCGAAATATCGGCACTTACAATACCTAATGCCTGCGAAGGAATTACAAAATTCAAAGGTTTTTCAGCAGATTCTGCAACCTTAAATGCGTCCAGACTTGCCATGCCGTACTGCGGAATCAGCTTTTCATCGATGTAGCTGTAATAGATTTCCTTGTAGTTTATGCTTTCGGTGGTTGTGCTGTCGGGTTTCAGGCTTTCCGGAATATCTATTATCGTGGGGGCTTCCGTTGCTGATATACTCTGTGTAGACTGCTGTATATCTGTGGATTCCACCTCTACTTCTTCTAAATGATTCTTATTTTCCTTCGGGCGGCCTGCCAGATGTGCGGCAAGACCTACTCCCCCAGCCACAAGCACAAGAGAAGCGGCAATTGCTGTATATCGCAGAATACGAGTACTTTTCACTGTTTCAACACCGCTTACCTGCTGAGAAAAATCTTCATCGGTGACAGGATTTCCCTCGTATTTCTTACATTCTGAAATAATTTTCTGTGCTGTTTCTTCGGGCATTGTTATCCCCTTGACAGCCTTTTCAAGCTTATTGTAATCCATTATAAATACTCCTTTCTGTATAATTCCTTGAGCAATGTTCTTCCCTTGCTGAGACGCATTTTCACTGCGGACGAGGTTTTCCCGATGATTTTTGCAATTTCATCCACCTTGTAGCCCTCAACATAGTGAAGCGTCATGACGATACGAAATTTTTCCGGCAGTTCAAGCAGTGCTTCAAGGATATCGTGAGATTCCTCATCTGCGGCGATATTCCTGAGAATTTCCTCGCCGTCAACGGTTGTGCGTGACTGTTTGCGGAGAATATCGCGGCATTTGTTCGTGCAGACAGTAATCAGCCACGCTTTCTCGTGATTTTCGCTCTCGAAATCCGGTGCTTTCAGCATATATTTTATGAATGTCTCCTGAACGGCATCCTCAGAATCTGCATGATTTTTCAGCATGACGATACTTATTCTGTACAGCATATCGCCGTAAGTCCGGACTGCTTGTTCTGCGTTTATATTTTTCATATTATCACCACCTTCACTATTAATACGTCTCAGAATACAGAAAGGTCAGTTTTTTATGAGCTATTAGCTTATGGTGTCCCTTCGGAACGGATTGACTCAATTCGGAATTCTGAATTCGGAATTGGCACCAGCGGTGCCCCCGAAACACGTTTCCGTGCTTCGCACTCTTACGGAATCATAATGTAGGGGACGGCGCCCACGACGTCCCGCATGATTTCCGATAAAAATAAAGGGCGGACACATGGGTCCGCCCCTACAAATTGATAATGTCAGAAATGTGCGTTTTTTAATTTCATCGGCGA
The DNA here is from genome assembly GCA_045587105.1 of Ruminococcus sp. Lineage (GTDB taxonomy): Bacteria > Bacillota > Clostridia > Oscillospirales > Ruminococcaceae > Ruminococcus. The sequence continues at coordinate 3,728 of JAZNBR010000026.1, read as the reverse complement.
AGCCGATACAATAATTACGAATTACGCATTAAAATTCTGCTGTATGCGATAGCAGACTGCCGCTCCGTACAGAGTAAGTGCGAAGCACGGAAACGTGAATCGGGTGCAGCGTCACGCTGCCCGCTGGTGCCTTAAGTCAGTTCACAAAGCCGCTTGTAGTCAGACGGCGTACAATGCTTGATATCCTTGAAAATACGGTTGAACGTAGTAAGGCTCTTGAAGCCTGAACGCATAGCAACCTCTGTAATCGGTATAGAGTGGTCAAGCAGAAGCGATTCTGCCGCCTTTACACGGCGGGCATTGATGTACTGCAAATACGACATCGAGTTATACTGCTTGAAAATTCTCGAAAAATGGTACTTGCTGTATCCTGCGACATTCGCAAGCTGTTCAAGCGAAATATCATACATATAATTATTGTCGATATATTTGAACACTGTTCCGAACTTCTCGCTGTATTCGGTGATAGTCTCGTCGTCGCAGTCCATGAGAATCTTGCTTTTTTCAATCTGGAATTCCCTGAGTGCGACAAAAAGGTCAAGCATTTTCAGATATATTTTCACAACAGCAAGCTCCGACTTGGAGTTATACAGTTTGTATATATCCATCATTGTCTTTTTCGCAATAATGTGAAGCTCCCTGTTGAGCTCCGGTGTTATGAGTATCGGAGCCTTGATTGCTCTCATAACCGCTTCAAGAACCGGAACATCAGACAGATTCATGCTGCCGCACTGAAAAATCAGTCTGTGACCGGGTACCGCAGGCATACTATGAAGCTCGCCGGCAGGAATAATAAGCAGTTCTTGCTCCTCGATACGGTAATCAACGCCGCAGACGTTGGTTATATAATAGTTCTTAAGCGGCATAATCAGCTCGATATCATTGTGCCAATGCACAGGATACGCCTCGTTATCGTGATTATCATGAAGCAGTACATGCTTTTTATCATCGTAATCAACTGTCTCAAAATCACCAGTCAGATATTTAATCATGCCTTCTCACCTCTTTGCATTCATTTACGATATATATTATATAACATATCATATAATTTGTAAAGAGTCTCACAGAACTTTTGTATATATGCAACAATATTCTTGCTATTTTTATTACATTTTGCCGGATTTATCAGTAAATAATTAAAATTCCATGAACAGGAAAACAGCCGGCTTTATTGCCGGCTGCAGTGAGGGGATTACATATTGTAGGAGTTGATAAAATTTATTTCATTGGAATCCGAAATTATGGAGGGGGAAAAAAATCCGGATTTCATTGAAATCTGAAGGATGAAGTATGTTTTTTTCAGGGGGGGGCCCTATAAATCCCGCCTGAACAGGACTTATAGGGATTATTTAAACACACTTAAATTGAATGCTTAATTGCATTTTGTATAAACCTGACCGCCCTTAAGCGTCTGGCCCTTTGCCTCGAACATCTCAGAGATTGTTACGATCTGCCAGCCCTGTGACTTGATATAAGGTGCAAGCTCCTCGATAGCGGCTGCTGTTGATTCGTATGTCTCGTGACAAAGTACGATAGCTCCGTTTGCTGAGCCGTTTGACATTGCATCCTTGATTGTCTTGACAATCTGATCCTTGGAAACTCCGTTATAGTCCATTACGTCAATTGCGCAGGTGATAAGCGGAACATCGTTCAGTGTCTGCTGAACTGTTGAGTTGTAAGCAAGGTAAGGAAGTCTGAGAAGCTTTGAAGGCTCTGTACCGATTATGTTCTTGAGCTTTGCAGCACACTGATCATATTCGCTTCTGATTTCGGATGCAGATTTCTGTGTAAGATAGGGATGTGAATTTGTATGGTTTGCAATTTCCATGCCCTTTGCGTAAGCGTCCTTTATCTGATTCTGATCGTTGATCCAGTTTCCAACATAGAAGAATGTTGCACGGAAGTCCTGCTTAGCAAGAGCGTCAATGATTCTCTTACCGTATGGGCTTGTACCGTCGTCAAAGCTGATTGCGATCATAGGCTTTGTAGGATCAACCTTTCCATTGGAAGGAGTTATAACGGGTGCGGATAAATCGCCTACTGTACCGCTGCCTGTAACTACCTTTGAAGCTGTTCCGCTTGCTGCTGCCTGGAAATCATCAAGGAAGTAGTCGCCTGTTGAATCTGTAAGCTCAACGTACACGAGAAGATCTGTTGCACCTTCGGGAATTGTGTACTCTGTGTTTTCAAGCTTTGTCCATTTCTTGTCAGAAGCTGTTGCCTCTGCGATTGTGTCGTACTGCTCCTCGCCGTTGAGGACATACTGGAGAGTCATTTTTACCGGCTGGGATGAACCTGTTGCCTGTAAAACTGCGGCACTGAAGCTGTATGTGCCTCCTGCCTTGTAGGAGCTGTCAAGAGCCTTAGCTGCACCCTGCCATGTATCTTCTCTGCCTGTCACCTTAAGTGATGAGCCAGAGGAATAATATGTGTCCTGATCAAGAGTGAGGGTAGCTGAGCCTCTTTCGCTCCAGTCGTCTGTTCCGCCTGAGAACGAATCAGTATAGAAATTTGCACTTGTATCTACTTTCATTGTAGTAGTTGTCGTTGTTCTTGGTACTGCTGTTGTTGTTCTTATTGTTGTTGTACTGCTGCCGGACTGTACACTCTCAGGAAGCTTGCTTACAAGCTTGAGGAGATACTTCTGGATTGTAAGTGCGTCAGCGTTTGTAAGACCATTTCCTGCAAGATTTACGTCTGCATTTGCAGCACCCTGTGCAGAAGTGCGGTCGCTGTCTGTTCCCTTTACGCCGTATACATCGGGGTTTCCGATTGCCTGCATTACGAGGATAGCGTCAGAGAGATTTACCGTGCTGTCGCAGTTTGCGTCGCCGTAAAGGTCAACGTTAACGTCCGGCTTGGCTGTTGTAGTTGTAGTTGTAATTGGCTTTGTTGTAGTAGTTGTTGTTACTATCGACGATACGTCTGTTCTTGTGAGCTTTACATCGTCGAGGAAGAAAGGAACAAGGTCAGAAGCTGAAGCTGATTCAGTGTATGCCGACTGAACGTAAAGTGCGATATCCTTTGCATTTGAAGGGATATCAAATGAAGCTGCAAGCTCTGTCCACTTGCCTGAGTCGCCTGTTGCGTCAACGAGGTTTACATACTCAGGATCTGTTCCGGTTGTTACATACTGTATACCGAGAGTATATCCAATACTGCTGTAATTGTTGCTCTTGAAGCCTGCGAATGCTGAAATATCGTAGCTGCCGCCTGCAACAAGCTCATCGCTTGAAATTGTGAAGCCGTTCCATGATTCTGTACGGTTTTCAACGTAGAGGGACTTATTTCCGCCGTGTGCGAAATCGCTTGTAAGACCGTAGGAAACGTCACCGCGTCCTGTCCAGTCTGTGCCTGTTCCCTCGAAGTTGTCAGATACGCCGTTACCGCTTCCGCTGGGAGCTGTATAATTGATTTCAGGCTCCGGATCCGGTTCCGGAACAGGACCAGGATCCTTTGTGTAAACGTCGAGCATTGTGATGTCTGCAACACCGCTGCTCTGCCAGCCTTCTGCGTTGAGAGCTACCTCGTAGAGGTTAGCGATGCCCCAGCCCTGATCTGCCCATGCCTTGAAGTGGTCAGAAACAGTGATGTGACCGGACTTTCTCTTGGACTGACGTACGCTGAAGTACTGCTTGAATGTTTCAGTAGTGCCGTTGATTGTAGGACCTGTGTGATCCATCTGGAAAATCTTGTACTGTGCTCCGTCGATTGTTACCATCTTGCCG
>JAZNBR010000025.1:0-15360 GCA_045587105.1 Ruminococcus sp. | reverse complement strand
TAACAATTCCGTGATATAATATATTTGCCATGGTAAGTAAAATATAAAGGGGTTAAAAATGAAAAAAATTAATTTTAAAAAAACAACAGCATCTATTTTAGCATCTACATTCGTTTTATCATCAGTAGTTATGCCTAAATTAAACCTTGCTTCTATAAATCCTATTTCTGCATCTGCAGCTGATTTCATCAGCGATACAGATTACAACAATGCTCTTAATATTGATGCAAGCCAGATTACTGTAACAACAAAAACTTATAAAAATGCCGGTAAGCAGATTCCTCACACCGCAGATAATACAACTTCAAAAATTAAGTGTGATAGTCAAATTGTCGCTTCCTTATTTGAAAGAGCAACAATTACAGTCAATGTTTCAGGTTCTACTATCAGTACAAGAGGCGTAAACAGCATCAAGTCAATGAAGCTTAATGTTACTTATTACATTAATGGTTATAAGAAAGTAATTACTTATTCACCATCCAAGGTTACAAAGAAGTCAAGCCAAAGCTATAATGTTGAGTATGAGGTAGTTTCACACGGCGATTCCTTTACATATTCTACATCTGCACTTTCAGGTATATCAGGATTATCATGTGATTATGCAGCTTATGCTGGACATTCTTCAAATTACAAGCGTGTTGATGTCAAGTCTCCAAATGGCGAGAATTTTGTAATTTCTATTAGAAATGATAGCAGAATTTCTACTACTGAATTAACTAATTGGGCAAAGAGAATGAGCATGCTTTCAAACAGCCTTAACAAGATGACAGGAGTAAAGCTTAAAACTACATATATCGTTTTCGATGATCCTGATTCAAACACTTATGCTTTTTCATCTAACGGATGGATAAAGGACGGCACTACTTATAATGGATATATTGGTTTAGGTACAACAGGAACAAACGAAGTTCTTGATTCAATTTCCACAGGCAAAAATGAAATGGTATGGAGCCTTATGCATGAATTATCTCATTGCTATGACACACCAAATTCAACATACGACAAGAACTACGCAATTTTCAAAAATAACGTTTTCTTTGATGAATTTGTTACAAATATGAGAGGACTTACAGCAATTCAGAATTGTGACAATCTCAGATCTATGAATATTACATATGGAAATGTTGCAGGCAAGTATAATGAGATATTCAAGCTTATCAATCCTCCTGTATCAGATCCTGTCTTCAACTATGCTTTAAAGCTTACTAATATTGCTAACACATACGGTTGGGATAAGTTAGAAAAATACTTTGCTGCATCTTCAGATAATTCATATTCCAGTACTGAAAACAAAACAGCTGCAGCTGTTGTAAATGAGATTTGCGGTACTTCTATTTCAACATCTAATAGCGACTTCCTTAAGTTCGTAAACTCTCTCAGAAAGATTTATAAGTTAAGCTGGAGCCACACAACATTTGATAAGAATTCATTCAAAGAATTTGTAAAACAGTGGTTTGGCAAGGACTGTATCGTTAATTCCTTGAAGGTATTAGGATTTTAATTGTTGAAAACAAAATTATCCTGATTCATTCAAATAGAATGACAAACAAAAGCCTGTGTATTCACAGGCTTTATTTGTTTTATTAGTTTATGGCAACACCGCACAAAGCCGTCAGGGACACCATAATTACGAATTCCTAATTCCGCATTCCGAATTATTTTCAATCCATCGGCGAAGCCGATACCATAAGCTAAAAGCTAACGGCTGATAGCTAAAAGCTTAATTACGCATAACAATATCTTCTTCTTAATCATATAATATCTGTATAATCTGAAATAAAAGGTTCATAATATAGATACCAGAAATTTTTCAAACAGGAGATAAACATTATGCCGGTGAAAAGAGGAGAAATATATTACGCCGACCTCAGTCCAGTTGTCGGCTCGGAACAAGGCGGAATCAGACCTGTACTTATCGTTCAGAATGACGTTGGAAACAAGCACAGTCCCACCGTGATAGCCGCCGCTATTACAAGTCAGCGTGACAAATCCCGTATGCCAACACATATCGAATTACAGGCGGACAAATGCGGTCTCGCAAAGGACAGCATCGTTCTTCTGGAGCAGATACGCACCATCGACAAACAGCGTCTCAAGGACAAAATGGGCGAGCTTGACCTCAATTCCATGAACAAGGTCGATACTGCACTGTCGATAAGCTTCGGACTGGAAATTTAAAGAAATACCTCACGAAATTTGCAAAATGCGGATATTCTTCGTGTGCAAATGTAGGGACGACCATTGGGCGTCAGCTTGATTTTCGTTGAAACATGGTTTATTGAAAAATAACAGTACAGAATCCGTGCTGTATCGCCTTAGTGCCTGAACAGCGGAAAATTGCTCAGCAGAGGAACAGCCGCACTGAATCCTAAAGCCGTGAGAAGCTGCTGAGAAGTCAGTCCTACTGTCTCGAAAACTACCCTCAGCTGCGGAACCGCAACAGCAGCAACAAGAACTGCCGCAGATATTCCGACTGCCATAATCAGCTTTATATTGCTGAAAATGTTGATTCCGAACAGCGATTTTGTCTCGGATTTACACTCGAAAACGTGTATCAGCTGTGAGACTACAAGCGTGATAAGAGCCGCAGTTCTTGCCGCTTCGACGCTTCCGCCCATATGGAGTATCGCCGCAAATGATGCAAGTGTGGACAGTCCGATGAAAATTCCCCTGAACATAATTTTACCCATAAGACCGCCGGAAAAGAAGCCCTCTGTTGATTTTCTCGGCGGTCTTGTCATTACATCGCTTTCGGGAGGCTCCATTCCGAGTGCAATTGCCGGAAGTCCGTCTGTAACGAGATTCACAAGCAGAAGCTGAACCGGAAGAAGCACAACCGGCATTCCCATGAGGATTCCAAGAAACATCGTCAGCACCTCGCCGATATTGCACGAGAGAAGATACCGCACAAACCGCCGTATATTGGCATAAACGCACCGTCCCTGCTCGACTGCTCCCACAAGCGTGGCAAGATTGTCGTCAAGAAGTATAACATCAGCCGCCTGCTTTGTAACGTCTGTTCCGGTGATTCCCATAGCTACGCCGACGTCAGCTTCCTTTATCGCCGGAGCGTCATTTACACCGTCGCCCGTCATGGTGACTATCTCTCCCCTTCGTCTGAAGCTCCGGACTATACGCAGCTTATGTACAGGCTCAACACGGGCAAAAACGGTGTATTTCCCGATATTCCGGTCAAGCTCCTCGTCAGACATACCGTCAAGCTCTGCTCCGGTCATAGCCATTCCGCCCTTGAGCAGACCTGCCTTCTTAGCGACTGCAACAGCTGTATTCTTATGATCTCCGGTAATCATGACCGTCCGGACAGACGCAGAAGCACATTTCCTTATTGCCGCCTTCGCTTCCTCACGGGGAGGATCTATCATTCCCACAAGACCGAGAAAAACAAGATTTCCCCTGTCATGCTCAAATCTGTCCGATACGCAGTACGCAAGTGCAAGAACTCTCAGTGCCTTGCCTGACATATCCTCAGCCGCTTCGGACAGCCTTTTCCTTACAGCCGCTGTCATGGGAATGATACTTCCATTTCCGTCCATATACTGCTGGCATTTAGGAAGAATGACCTCCTCTGCTCCCTTGAAATATATTCTCCGTTCACTGCCCGATACACAGTGTACAGCCATGAATCTGTTTTCGCTGTCAAATGGAAACTCCGCAAGAATTCTGTTGTTTATCGCAAGCTCCGTCTGCATGATTCCTGCTTTTGCCGCCGCAATAAGAATCGCCGCTTCTGTGGGATCACCTGTAACCTCCCACTCTCCCCTTCCGGAGAGCTGTCCCCTTATGCGGCTTTTCGGAGGTATTTTCGCAGATATCCTCGCTGTTGAGCAGAGAACTCCGCATACAAGAGCATTCGTGAGAGCCTTCTCGTTCACGGGATTTACAGCAATTCCCTCATCCGATTTCGTAACGCTTCCGCTGATTCTGTATCCCATCCCGCTGAAATAATAACGCTCGTCAGCCGTTGCAAGCTCCGTTGCAGTCATTTTGTTTTCAGTTATCGTGCCGGTCTTGTCGGAGCATATCACCGACGTACAGCCAAGAGTCTCCACGCTGTGAAGCTTATTTACGAGAGCCTTATGCTTAAGCATCCTGTTGACTGCAAGTGCAAGTGCAATCGTTACGGTTGCAGGAAGTCCCTCCGGAATAGCCGCAATTGCGATAGTTATTCCCATCATGAGCATATCGAATACAGCTTCACCGCGAAGAACTCCGGCGGCAAAAACGGCAGCACACACGAAAATACATATTGCCGCAACTGTTTTTCCAAGCTCAGCAAGACGCTTCTGCAGAGGAGTCTGCTCCTTGTCGATATCCGTCAGCATCTCCGAAATTCTTCCCATCTGAGTTTTTTTTCCGACAGCGATAACACGGGCAAGACATCTTCCCTTAGTGGCTGAGGTTCCGCAGTAGATGATATTTTCTTTGTTGAGGGAATTGTCAGTATCGTTCTGATTTCCGGCATCTTTCGCAACTGCGGCTGATTCTCCGGTGAGAACTGACTCGTCGGAAAAGAAGCCCGAAGCGTTTATAATTACGCAGTCAGCCGGAATTCTGTCGCCGGCTTCGACCTCCACTACATCACCGACAACAAGCTTTGCGGCTTCAATTTCCCTGAGCTTTCCGTCACGCCAGCACTTCGCAGTCGGAGCTGTCATGGATTTCAGTGCTTCGAGAGTATGCTCTGTGCGGTATTCCTGAATAAATCCGAGAATAGCGTTAAGCAGTACGATAAGAATTATAGTTACTGCATCGGTGATTTCCCCGAGAAGCACTGATATCGCCGTTGCCGCAAGGAGAATCATCACCATTACGTCCTTGAACTGTCCTATGAATATACCTGCCGGTCCTGTTCTTTTGTTTTCCGCAAGAACGTTTTCGCCGTCCGTTTTCAGCCTTTCAGCGGCTTCTTTTTCTGTAAGTCCCATAAGCTCACCCTTTCAATATTGCTCCACCCGATTAACTCTTGAAGAATTATATGAAGACTGGGGAGCAAAAGTCAAGGAAGAAAGCTGAAGGAATACTGTCGTATTGCAAAGCTTTCTGACGCAGAATTTTGCTTTTCAGTCAAAATAGAAAATTTAAGAGTTAGTTGGGTGGAGCAATAGGATTTGTCCTTATAGGATATGCCCTCAGCATATAAATTATTACCAATACAAATAATCAAGCTGTTAGCCTTTAGCTGTCAGCTTTTAGCTTATGGTATCGGCTTCGCCGATGGATTGAAAATAATTCGGAATGCGAAATTCGGAATTGTGGTGTCCCTTCGGGACGATTTAAATAATATTCCTTCCGGCGGCAATTTGTAGGGGACGACGTCCACGACATCCCGTTAATTAAACGGCATATCAACGGTGTGATGTGGGCATCGCACCCTACGTCCCACTCACGTTTCCGTGCAACAACGGGCGGACACATGGGCCCGCCCCTACATAATGCTGCCGAAAATAACTGATTGTAGGGACACGGGACGCCGTGTCCCTACAACATTTCATTTATCCTTTGACGGAAATACCGCTGATGAAATAAGTCCGAAAAGCATAGCCGCTGTGATACCTCCGGCGGCGGCAGTAAGTCCCCCTGTGAAAATTCCGAGAAATCCGTCATCTGCGATATTCTTTCTTATTCCCTCCGCAAGAGTATGCCCGAAGCCTGTCAGCGGTACTGTTGCTCCTGCTCCTGCAAATTCCACGAGAGGTCCGTATATTCCGACCGCAGACAGCACTACTCCGGCAATTACAAAGCCTGTGAGAATTCTTGCCGGAGTAAGGCTTGTGTAGTCGATAAGAAGCTGTCCCACTGTGCAGATGATTCCGCCCACAATAAAAGCTCTTATGATATCCATTATCATTGCTGTACCCTCCTGAGATGAACAAGATGCGATATGGTCGGGATGCTCTCTCCCTGCTGGACTGATACCGGCGACATGAGCGCTCCTGTTGCGGCAAAAAGCATATTCTGAATCTCTCCACGCTCCAGCATCGGCAGAAAATATCCGCATAGTACGCTTGCACTGCATCCGCAGCCTGAACCGCCGCATCGTGTATCCTGCGTTTCGGGATCAAAAATCATTACGCCGCAGTCACGGTGCTGCTTTGAAATATCAATCCCCTGCTTTACGAGAAATTCCAACAGCAGTCTGCTTCCGGTTGTTCCGAGATCTCCGGTAACTATACAGTCATAATTCTCCGGAGCTGTTCCGGTTGCCGTAAGATACCGGCGTATCGTCTCAGCTGCCGCCGGAGCCATTGCGGCTCCCATATTATTCATATCAGTAACGTCCATATCGGTGATTTTACCTATACATCCGCCGACAAGCTCTGTATTTCCTGTGTGGGAAACTATTACAGCTCCCGAAGCAGTACACGTCCACTGCGATGTGGGAGTACGCTGATTTCCGTACGAAAGCGGAAACCGGAACTGCCTTTCAGCTGTCGAAAAATGCGAGGATGTCACTGCCGCACAGCTTTTTACTGCTCCGCTGTCAACAAGAACGGATGAAAGCATAAGTCCCTCCGCCATTGTGGAGCACGCTCCGTAGATACCTATATATGGTATTTCAAATTCCCTGAGACCATACGTTGAGCTTATGCACTGATTCACAAGATCGCCGGCACAGACTGCTCCGATATCCTCTTTGGTAAGCTCTGCCTTTCTTATCGCCATGCTGAGAGCCTCGCATTGGAAATGACTTTCCGCCTTTTCCCATGTATCCTTTCCGAAGTGGCTGTCCTCAACCACACGGTCAAAGTATCTGCCGAGAGGTCCTTCGCCTTCCTTTTTTCCTGCCAGTGAAGCATACGACTGTATTCTCGGACGACTGCTCAGATTGAAAATTCCTCTGTCAATATATTCTGCCATAACAGCACCTCCGGAGTTATTTTCTCACAAACCGCTCATATTATACCTGTAATTATGAAAACATTGTGAAATCCATTGCAATGTTTATAAAATTATGCTATAATATAGTATAAATTTGTATTATGAGGGGTAAATATATGTTCAGATATAAAAAAACAGCGGCTCTTATAATGAGCCTGCTTATATGTGCTTCTGCTCCGGCTTACACAGCCTTTGCAGATAACGAAACTGAAACAGTTTCAGAAGCCGAAGTTCCGACAGAAGCTTCCACAGAAGAAGCAACAGAAGCTCCGACTGAATCAGAAATCAAGGTCTCCGGCGATTTCTCCTACTCCGTTACAGAAGAAGGCACTGCCTGTATCGAAGGCTGCACAAGCAGTGAGGATAATCTCGTGATTCCTGACAAAATTGACGGTTATACCGTTGCCGAAATCGGACAGGCAGCCTTCAGCAATGGGGATAAACAGCTGTGCAAAACAATTTCGATTCCGGCAACAGTTGAATATATCTCCGGAAACGGACCTTTTTCAGTCTGCCCTGTACTTACTGAAATCAAGGTTGACAGTGCAAATAATAATTACATTTCAGTTGACGGTGTTCTTTACTCAAAGGATAAAACAGAGCTTATCTGTTATCCGTCAGGTAAAACAGACACATCTTATTCTATTCCCGAAGGCGTAAAAAAAATCGGCTATTCATCATTTTATGGCACTGAATTATCAGAAATAACCTTCCCCTCAACTCTTGAGGAAATGGGAGCTTTTGCTGTCGGCTCAAACCGCAGACTCACAAAAGTTGATATCAGCAACACAAAGCTGACGGAAATTCCTGATTACGGATTTGCATACTGCAATACACTCGGCGAGGTACTTCTCCCCGAAACAATCCTTTCTATCAACGGTGCAGCTTTCGCCGGATGTACTGCTCTCTCTGAAATTGAGCTTCCTGAAAAGCTTTCTTCCATTGCTCAGTATGCGTTTTTCAACACCGGACTGAAAAAAATTGAAATTCCTCCATCTATCACTGAAATCGGATATTGTGCATTCGGCTACACATCCAATTCAGCTGGCATGGAAATTATGAATGAAGATTTTATAATCGTCGGTGAATATGGATCTGCTGCCCACAGATATGCTTATGATACCGACTCTGAATATGATTATGCAAATAACTTCACTTTCCGTACCTACGAGCTTCAGGAAGATCTTGAACTTCTTGAAGGACTTACATTCGAGACTTGCGGCGATTATCAGTACGCAAAAATTGAGGGCGGTGCGGCTATCGTATTCTGCTCATCTGAGGAATCCGTGATAACTGTTCCGGCAGAGCTTGACGGTGTGAAGATAACTGAAATTTATCCCGCTGCATTTTCAAACTGTAACGCTTCTGAAATCATCGTTTCAGATGGCATAAAAACAATAAAAAAGACTGCTTTCGACAGCTGTCCGAATCTTAAATCTATCACTCTCCCGCAGAGCGTAGAGACTATTGAGGATTACGTCTTTGAAAACTGCCTGTATCTTGAAAAAATTGATCTCGGCGGTGCTGTTACAATCGGCGGCGGCGTATTCAATTCATGCTCTGCACTCAAGGAGCTTATAATCTCAGGGAACTGCAAAAACATCGGCATTGAGGGCGAAAATCCCTATATGCACATGACTTCCCTCGAAAAGATTACAGTTACCGACGGCGGTGACGGAAATTATTCCTCAGCGGACGGGGTTCTCTACAACAAGGATAAATCAGTTCTTGTCCACTATCCAAAGGGTAAAACTGCCAAAAAATATACTGTTCCTGAGGGCGTAAAGGAAATTTTCCACGACGCTTTCTACGGAAATACTGTCCTTGAAGAGGTAGATCTCTCTGATGTTGAAATCATTGGAGTCTCCGGCTTCGAGAGCTGTACGAATCTCTCCTCTGTAAAGCTCTCCAAAAAGCTGAAAAGAGTTGAGGGCGGTGCATTCTACGACTGCACAAACCTCAAAGAAGTACGTCTCCGCAGCAGTGATACTGAAATTCACGAATTTGCTTTCGGATATTATTACGATTCCGCAAAGACAAATGAGGACGGCTCAACCGGCGGAAGCTCAATCGTTGACGGCTTCAAGCTCTATACAAAAAAAGCCAAGAATGATACGGGCGTTGAATACGCTGAGGCAAATGGTATCGAAGCTGTGACAAATACTGTTGATATCTTCGGAAAGAATATCAGAAAGGAAATCCTCTGGATATTCGGCGGCGGTCTCGGACTTCTCATTGCGGCTCTGGCTGGCAGTCTCATAATAAAAAAATCCAGAAATAAAAAGGCTTCCTCCCCTTCAAAAAAGAAGAAGAAAGAGGAAGAAAATGTCACCATAATGAATGAAGAAAATAGTATCGAATCTGATGAAAAGGAAACAGAAAACAATGATGAACAAGCTTAAGAAATTCTTATCAGCTTCTCTCGCCGCAATGGCATTATCCGCCGTTTTTCCGGCTTTGGGAGCTTCTGCTGATGATATTGAATCCGCTGAGGATGTATTACAGGACGGTTCCTTCATTTACGAGGAGGTCGAAGGCGGATACGCAGTTAAAAGATGTACCGCCTCTATACTCACTAAATTCCCCGGAATCGTAAACGGCGTTACAATCGTTGAAATTATGGACGGTGCCTTCGCTGGATGCAATACAATCACCGAGCTTAAAATCCCAGAAAGCGTAAAGAAAATCGGAGACAGTGCCTTCATAGGATGTACCTCGCTCAAAAGCGTGACTCTGCCGCAGGCTGTTACTAAGATTCCCGACAACGCTTTCATCGACTGCACGAGTCTTCAGGAAATAGTCGTTTCAGATTATCTTACAGAAGTCGGAGATATGGCTTTCAACAACTGCAATTCACTGACTTCAATAGACCTTCCTGACAGTGTTACTGTTATCGGAGACAGTGCCTTCGACTCCTGCTACTCGCTGACAAACTTTACTCTCCCCGATTCTCTCACGGAAATCGGAGAAATGGCTTTCAGCTATTGTCCCGTTAAAGCATTCGATACAGAGGGCTGCAGCTCATTCAGAATGGTTGACGATATCCTCTACAACAACGATCAGACAAAGATTTACCGTGCATTGCCGACCGTCTCAGGCGAACTCTACATAAAGGAAGGCGTAACGGAAATTAACGGCGGAGCCTTTTCACTCTGCTCCGGAATTACAAATGTGTTTATTCCCGATTCCGTCAGAAAAATCGGCGGATATGCCTTCAGCGAATGTGTTCAGCTTAAAAGCGTAGATTTCTCTGAAGGTCTGACAGAACTCGGTCAGGGATCCTTCGCATATAATCTCAACCTTGAATCTGTTGAACTGCCTGTATCCCTTGAAACTATCGGCGATGGCTCATTCATGGTATGTATGAAGCTCAACAAGGTTATAATGCAGGAGAATCTGAAAACTATCGGTGCCAATGCCTTTACCGGATGCTCCAATCTTAAGCAGGTTACTGTTCCGAAATCCGTTAAAACTATCGGCGATAACGCTTTTGGCATGGACTTCGATGAGAACGGAAATCAGATCAGAAACAGCGGATTCAAAATGAATGTTTCTGCCGGATCTGCCGCTGAAAAGTACGCAAAAAATAATAAAATCGACTACGATTCAAGCGGAATTGATCTTAAGAAGCTTGCGTTCATTGTTATATGTATCGCTCTTCTCATTACAGCAATAGTTTTCTCTGTTGTGCTTATGCAGAGAAGCAAAAAGAGTGCTTCAAGAGCTGCTAAAAAGGCTCACAAGGAGGCTCTTGAAAAGGAAGCTGAAAAGAACTACAAGAAAATCACCGCTGATGACGACGATTCAGAAGATGCGGATGATGAGGAAGATTCCGAAGAAGCTGATGACAGCGACAATTCAGATGATAATTCTGATGATGAATAAATGATAATAACGTAGGGGAGCACCAATGTGTGCTCCCCTTATTCTTGGAATTAAAATGACAAATTGCAGAGGACGGCATCCACGACGTCCCACATGATTTCCGATGAAATATCAAGGGCGCATGGAAACGTGGAACGGAGGCACCGCTGGTGCTTTAGACGAATCCAAAATCACTTGCCGCCGTAATAGTCAAGCGAGCGAGCTATTACTGCCCATGCCGAACATAGTACAGTGTGCAAAGCACACGGAAACGTGGAACGGGGGCACCGCTGGTGCCTTAGTGTTCCTCAGGTTCCTTGATTTCGCCAACAATCGGCAGAGGATCAATTCCCTGTCTTGTATAATAATCGGATAAAGCAGATCTTACAGCCTGTTCAGCAAGAACTGAGCAGTGAATCTTTACTGCCGGAAGTCCGTCCAGAGCCTCAACAACAGCGTCATTTGTAAGCTTGAGAGCGTCGTCAATTGACTTTCCCTTGATAAGCTCGGTAGCCATTGAAGATGTCGCAACAGCCGCACCGCATCCGAATGTCTTGAACTTTGCGTCTGTGATAATTCCGTTGTCGATCTTGAGATACATTTTCATAATATCTCCGCACTTTGCGTTTCCGATCTCTCCTACACCGTCTGCATTCTCAATTTCTCCTACATTTCTCGGATTTGAAAAATGATCGAGAACCTTTTCACTGTACATCATAATTATATATCTCCTTTATTATTATTTGAGTGAATATTTTCAACTGATTACTTAACTTCTTCGCCGTTCATCATTTTTTCCCATACGGGAGACATCTCTCTCAGTCTCTCTACAACCTTCGGGATAACTTCAAGAATGTAGTCGATATCTTCGTCTGTGATATCCTCCTCAATGGAAAGTCTCAGCGATCCATGAGCGACCTCGTGTTTAAGTCCTATCGAAAGCAGTACATGGGAAGGATCAAGCGAACCGGATGTACAAGCTGAACCTGATGAAGCACAGATTCCGTTGAGATCAAGCATGAGAAGAAGCGATTCGCCCTCAATGCCCTCAATGGAAATGTTGAGATTTCCGGGAAGTCTCTTGTCTCTGTCTCCGTTAAGACGTGTATACGGAATTTCAAGGATTCCGTCAATAAGTCGGTTTCTCTTCGGAGTAACGATTGCAGCCTTTTCAGCAATATCAGTGCAGGCAATTTCAATAGCTCTGCCGAGACCTACGATAGCCGGAACATTTTCCGTACCGGCACGCTTACTTCTTTCCTGACCGCCGCCGTGAATGAGATTCGGAAGAACGATTCCCTTTCTCACATAGAGAGCACCCACGCCCTTCTGAGCGTGAATCTTGTGTCCGGAGAGAGAAAGCATATCTATTCCCTGCTTTTTCACGTCGATTTCAACGTGACCAACAGCCTGAACAGCGTCAGTGTGGAAAAGTACCTTCTTTTCGCGGCATATAGCGGCTATTTCCTCGATCGGCTGAATAGTACCTATTTCGTTGTTTGCGTACATGATAGTTACAAGTGCTGTATCCTCTCTGATAGCATTGCGGACATCCTCAGGATTGATAAGTCCCTTGCTGTCAACAGGAACGTAAGTTACCTCATAGCCATGTTTTTCGAGATATTCGCAGGTGTGAAGTACTGCATGGTGCTCAAAAACTGAAGTAATGATGTGCTTTTTGCCTTTTTTCGCCATCATCTCAGCAGTTCCCTTGATAGCCCAGTTATCGGATTCAGAGCCGCAGCTTGTGAAGAAAATTTCCTTTGGGTCAGCTCCGATAGCTGCAGCAACCTTTTCACGGGCTTTTTCTATATCAGCCTGAGCATCTCTGCCGAGCTTGTAGATACTTGAAGCGTTTCCATAGGCTGTTGTAAAGTGAGGAAGCATTGCCTTGAGGACTTCCTCAGAAACCGCAGTTGTTGCGGCATTATCTGCATATATGAATCTTTTTTCCATGATATTCTCCTTATATTTTTATCGCATGGATATCTCTCTGCTCCACTGCAAGCCTGTCGCAGCGTTCATTTTCCGGATGTCCGGCGTGTCCCTTTACCCAGTTGAAAGTGACATCATGTATTTCAAGAAGCGGCAGAAGCTGTTCCCATAAATCGACATTAAGTGCCGGCTTTTTGTCAGATTTTATCCAGCCTTTTTTCTTCCAGCCGTAAACCCAGCCTTTGCATATACTGTCGCAGACGTATTTGCTGTCTGTTGTAAGAATTACTCTGCACGGTCTTTTCAGTGCAGAAAGTCCCTTTATAACGCCCATAAGCTCCATGCGATTATTGGTAGTGGAGCTGTCGCCGCCGGAAAGTTCCTTTTCGACAGTGCCGTATCTGAGCACGACGCCGTAACCTCCCGGACCAGGATTTCCGCTGCAAGCACCGTCCGTAAAGATTTCAACTGTATCTATAATATCACATCCTATGGGAATTCAGCATAATCCCCTCATGATAATTTCATAATACTATTATAACGCATTTTTTCCAGAAAATCGTAATTGTTACCCTGAGTAAACGCAAAAAACTGTTATATCAGACAAACATTTTTTTATTATTTGTTGCAATTGCCACTTTTTTTGGCATATAATTTATGTTATAATATTAATGTAATCAGATTGATTATTAAAAATAATCCGGAATGAGGTAGAAATAAAATGAAGAATATCACAAATAATATTTACTATATCGGCGTAAACGATCACAAAATTGATCTCTTTGAGGGACTGTACGATGTTCCCAACGGAATGGCTTATAATTCCTACGTTATCATGGATGAAAAAATTGCAGTTATGGATTCTGTTGACGTAAATTTCGGCGACGAGTGGCTTGCAAATCTTGAAGAAGTCCTTGCCGGAAAAACTCCGGATTACCTGATTGTCCAGCACATGGAACCCGATCATTCCGCAAATATCGTGAAGTTCATGGAGAAATATCCTTCCGCCGCTGTTGTCGGAAACGCAAAGACCTTCAATATGATGAAGCTTTACTTTGAGAATATCGCTCTTGACGGCAGAACAGTCGAGGTTAAGGACGGCGATAATCTCTCTCTCGGAAGCCATGAGCTGACCTTCATCTTCGCACCTATGGTTCACTGGCCGGAGGTAATGCTCACCTACGACAGCACTGACAAGGTTCTTTTCTCTGCCGACGCTTTCGGAAAATTCGGTGCTCTCGACGCCGATGAGGACTGGGCTTGCGAGGCTCGCCGCTATTACTTCGGCATTGTAGGAAAATATGGTGTTCAGGTTCAGGGCGTACTGAAAAAGGCTTCTGCACTTGATATAAACATCATCTGTCCGCTTCATGGACCGGTTCTTACTGAGAATCTCCCCTATTACCTCGACCTCTACAACACATGGTCAGGCTACGGTGTGGAGTCTGAGGGCGTTATGATTGCATATACCTCCGTTTACGGGAATACTAAAAATGCAGCAGGAATTCTCCGTGACAAGCTCATTGAAAAGGGCTGTCCCAAGGTAGTTTTCTGCGATCTCGCCCGTGAGGATATGGCAGAAGCAGTCGAGGACGCTTTCAGATACGGTAAGCTTGTTCTCGCAACTACAACTTACAACGGCGATATCTTCCCATTCATGAAGCATTTCATTGACGATCTCACTGAAAGAAATTATCAGAACCGCACTATCGGTCTTATCGAAAACGGTACATGGGGTCCCACAGCGGCAAGACTCATGAAGGGAATGTTTGAAAAATCAAAGAACATCACATGGCTTGAAACCACAGTTACCGTCAAAGCCGGAGTCAAGGCTGAAAATCTCGCACAGCTTGAAGCTATGGCAGATGAGCTGATGAAATAAGAAAGGAGCAATAATGAAAATTACGCTCAATCCCGACAAGGAAATTGTCGCAAGAATTAAGGAAGGTCTTGAAAAAAAGGACGGCTACTGTCCGTGCCGTCTTGCAAAAACCCCCGAAAATA
Organism: Ruminococcus sp.; assembly: GCA_045587105.1. Taxonomy (GTDB): domain Bacteria; phylum Bacillota; class Clostridia; order Oscillospirales; family Ruminococcaceae; genus Ruminococcus. The sequence continues at coordinate 657 of JAZNBR010000025.1, read as the reverse complement.
AATGTATGTGCAAGGAGTTCCGTGACCAGATAGCCGATCCCGAATTTGAGGGCTTCTGTCACTGCCTGCTTTACTATAAATCACTGGAGGATTAATTATGAAAGAGCTTGTTATCACTAAGGAAAATTTTGACGAGGAAGTACGCAACTATCGCGGAATGCCGATTCTTCTGGATTTCTGGGCTGGCTGGTGCGGTCCGTGCATGATGCTTTCGCCGGTTATTGCTGAAATCGCTGAGGAATACGACGGAAAAATAAAGGTCGGAAAGGTCAACGTTGACGAACAGCCGGAGCTTGCCGCCGCTTTCAGAGTGGAGAGTATTCCGCTTCTCGTTGTTGTCAAGGACGGAGCTATAACAGCACAGACTGTCGGAGTTCGTCCGAAAGATGATATCATAAAGATGATTGGTTTATAATGCAAAAATGAATAACAAAAACAAAATCACCTCATAATATATATGGGGTGATTTTATACTTAATTTCATTTTAGGCTCAATGCTGGGCGGTGTTACAGGTGTTTTCGCAATGTGCCTGTGTATTGCCGCAAAAAATGGCGATTTCTACATGGATTCTGAATAAAATCAAAAGCGATAAACTATATAGATAGACAATAGAGGGATTCCAAAGGGTTAATAACCCTTTGGCGGAGTCCAGAGGC
>JAZNBR010000024.1:0-60269 GCA_045587105.1 Ruminococcus sp. | reverse complement strand
TTTGAACCTCCCTTCTATTTATGTAAAAAAGAGTGATGTACATATAAATGCACATCACTCTATCGACTGGGAAAAGTTCCCTCTAATATATTACCGCTGGGAAAGTCAAAAAACGAACCACTTTTACAAGGTTCGACATTTTTTGCAAAAAATACCGCACAAGATCTCTCCCATGCGGTATCTCCCTACGCTACATCGTCCTCAATTTGGGTTATAGTTACTCTACCATTCTTTATAGCAAAACGACTTCTTCGGAGCACCGGATATATCATCTGATAATTGTGCGGTACCATTTTTGAATAACCATACTGACTTGCGAGGACAGTTGTCTTTACATACAGAGTTTTAAGTTTTTCAAGTGCGCATTTCTTAATCTTTTGGATGTTACGCACACCTGTGCAAAGCTCTTCGGCAATTTCGGAAGTGTCCATTCCATTGCAGAAGAACATTCTGATAACTTCCTGCTGTCGCTCGGTAAGTTCCCGATAACAGCTTTGAAGTACAGGATCATCAAACAGATCATCAAATCCATTTGTGAACTTTTCTTCAGCACGAAGCTGAAACGGTTCAGGCTCATAATATTTCTTCTTGGTTGCAACTTCCTTTTCTTCCGGATCAATGAGTGCCTTGCGTTTTTCATAATATCGTCTGTCAGAATTAAGATGTTCTCGCTCTACCTCTTTCCACTCATCAGATGAATAGAATTCTGCAAGCTTAGCATACTCATCAGCGGTATGTTCTTGTTTGAACAACTCCAATGGCGTAGGCAAATCAAGAACGCTTTTGTTATCCTGCTTGTGATAATCACAAACTCTCATGCACATCATCCTTTCACAATTGGCGGTTGTGGTTTCCTATGTATTGGTGTGGATTCTTGATTTGTTGACCGTACTCTGTATGTTGGTCTACTTTAATTATAGAATGTATGTTTCGTTTTGTCAAGAGGATTTTATAAAAAGTGGTGCGTAACGGATTAAAACGTTACGCACCTATTTATTATTTTTACTTGAATATGCTATTAGAAAACTGTGTATCCAAAACACCCTGTAAATCACTTGCAAAACATTTTAATTGTTGATACATTCTTTTATTTGGAAAGCTTGCTAATTTACTAACAGCTACATAAATACTGTAAATAGAAATGAATAGAATTATAACAGTTAATATACCAGAAATCATTTCCTTCGCACCAGAATTACTGCTTAAAATAGTTGTTATAATCGCCAATACAATTGGAACAATCAAAGTTTGCAACCATTTTTCAGTTCTTTCCTGACTTTTTTGATCAATAATTTCCAGTTCCTTCATACTTACATTAACACGATCAAGCAGAATGTTTATTTTTTCTTCGTTTTTAACATTGCAACTATTAAGCCAATTCTTTATTTTTTTACAATAATCTTTATACTCATTAGTACGGTCTTTACTATAAGTTATCATGTAGTTCTCTGTATATATGTATAAAAATACACAAAACAAAAATTCTGCTCCTACCGCCGCAAGTGACAAATATTGACTTATATCAACCAAAGAAAAAACTACTGAAATAATTCCAGATGTAACAATAGCAATTATAAGAAGGATTACTACTTTAGGCTGCTTTAACAATTTAGGCCAGAATGTCAAATTATTTTCTTTTAAATATTCAAGATACATATAAAACAAGTACCTATCCATAAAACACCTACATCACGCTGCCGGATAAGTCTGATAAATATACTCAAAAATTTGTTGACGGTAATCTGCAACAGCCTTATCGTCATAACTATCAGGCAGATCTGCCCAGAGAAGATCACGAATCAATACACTAATAATCGACTGTGTTTCTTCTTTATCACGCCAGTGATCCAATTCATGAATTCTCGCCTTGATTTTCACAAGCATAGTCTGTGCCAGTTTCTTCACTTGCTTGATCTCTTCCTTTGAAAGTCCGGAATCTCGGCTAAGTAAATCAAATATAGTCAATTCTTCATCGCTGTCGAAACCTTCTGCAATGTATCGTTTCTGTTCATCATCTAACTCACTGACAAGTTTCATCAGATTTTCAAATGTAATGGCAATTGTATCTTTTTTATTATCCTGATTGTATTCATTCACTATTGCCTGATAACGTTCATAATAATCAATACGCAAAGGATTTTCTTTGAGCATCTGAGCAAGACGTTGTTCAATCAATTGCTGTAAATCCATCATTAACAGATTCTTACGAGGTGCCTTTTCAAATTCCTTGCGGAGTCTGTCAAAGTCAATCTTGCTGATGTCAAACTTCTTGCTATCAGCAGAATGAATCACCCTTGTAACAGATACATGATTGCTGACAATTTCACTTATCTGTGACATAAGTGCGGAGTTATCTGCGTGTTTGCGTTTTTCTTGAAGCTGATCATAGATTGCACTGATTGCATTTTTATACTGCACAGTTTCTTCCGATACTTCTTTTGATTCTATGTATTTGAATTTGCGGAACAGTTCTCTTGCCTGAATTTCAAAACGCTTTTTGATTTCAGTAGTTGCACATACCGCATCCGCACCATCTTGTATCAATGCAACCTTTTCAAAATCGGACGCATTAACAAGTTTTTCAAGCGAGAACCCATGCTCTGTTAAAAACAGCTTGATACTGTAAATAATTTCAAGGATTCTTTCAATCAGTTCTTGTTTATTTGGAGCTGGATCCAGTTTCGGACCGTTACCTTTTCCTGCTGTGTAATCAGCCAATGCCTGACGAAGTGCTTTTACAACACCGATATAATCCACAATCAGACCATTACTCTTTCCGTCACAAACACGATTGGCACGAGCAATTGTCTGCATCAGAGTATGTGCTTTCAGCGGCTTGTCCAGATAAATAGTAGCAAGAGATTTTACGTCAAAGCCAGTCAGCCACATAGCACATACAAATACAATGCGGAACGGATTATCTGCATTCTTGAATTCCTTGTCAAGCTCTCGCTTCTCCATTTTTTCACGATGCGGTGCTATGTCCAGCCCCCAGTTGCGGAAAGTTTGAATTTCATTCTGTTCCTGACTGACGACAACTGACATTTCTGTTTCTTTCATCCAGTCAAGCTTCCGCTGAATTTCCTGTGATTCCTGCTGTGAAGCAATTTTCAGTTGTTTTTCAAGCTCCTTGATTTTTTCTGTCCAGAACTCCTGCACCATATCATACATCCGCACACAAGTAACTTTATTTACACAGACAAACATTGCCTTACCCGTTGTCCAAAGCTCCGAATAGTGAGATACAAAATCTCTTGCAATTGCTTCAAGACGAGGTTGTGCCGTGATAATATGTATATCCTTTGCAAGTTCCAATTCAAGCTTTGACTGTTCGTTGACATCAAGATCTGCGGCTTCGACTGCTGCAAGAAGTTCATCATTGATTTCGGGATTCTGAATATCAAGCATATCACTGCGATTTTCATAATATAGCGGAACGGTTGCACCGTCGTCCACAGCACGCTGAAAATCATATACCGAGATATAGGTGCCAAAGGTTCTCTCCGTGATGTTGTCATACTTGAACAGCGGTGTTCCTGTAAAACCGATACGAGAAGCAGTCGGGAGCATTTTACACATATTATCCGCAAAGATACCATTCTGTGAGCGATGTGCTTCATCGGAAAGAATAATAATATCATGGTCGGGAATAATTGGCTTTGCATCAGGCTGATTGAATTTCTGAATAAGAGTGAAAATATAACTCGGATTTCCCTCCAGCATTTCCACCAGTCTTGCACCGCTTGATGGAATACATTTACTTGCTTTGACCGAGCCAAGACATCCACAAGCTTCAAAAGTATCACTTATCTGCTTGTTCAGCTCATCACGGTCTGTAAGAATCAGAAACGTAGGACTTCCTGCAAATTTACGACGGATTTTCTGTGCAAGAAACACCATTGAATAACTCTTTCCACTGCCCTGAGTGTGCCAGAAAACGCCCAGTTTGCCCTCTTTGAGCTTTCTTGCCTTGTAGGACTCCATAGCTTCATTAACACCGAGATACTGGTGATTTCGTGCGAAAATCTTCGCTGTTCTGCCACCTGAATGATCAAACAGAATGAAATTCTCAAACAAATCCATAAAATTCTGCTTGTTGCAGATACCGAGAAGCATTGTTTCCAGATCGACAGCACCTGCTTCATTTTCTTTCAGACGCTTCCACTCGTGGAAAAACTCATATTTTGAGCCAAGCGTGCCAACCTTAGCTTCCAAACCGTTGGAAAGCATAAGAAATGCGTTGAAATGAAACAACTGCGGAATCGTAGACAGATAATCCGTATAGTTGCAGGTGTAAGCGTCCTGCACATCCACAGTCTGCTTTTTCAACTCCACAAACAGCAGAGGAATTCCATTTACAAATCCCACTATATCCGTTCTTCTGCGGTAGAGGTCGCCATGAATTTTCATTTCCTTGACTGCAAGGAAATGGTTTTCTTCGGGATGCTCAAAATCAAAAATCTTCGCTGTTCTTGTTTCAAATGTACCGTCAGGCTTTTTGCACTGCACGGGGATACCGTCACGCAGGAGCTTGTACTTCTCCTCGTTAATCTGCATCAGCGTTGCAGAGGCAGTATACGCACAGAGAGTTTTAATTGCTGTGATACATTCATCCTCCGTCAGCCAGTCGTTATTTTTAAGTAGTGCCTGCCGCAGATAGCGTTTCAGTAGAATTTCATGATAAGAAGTTCTGCCAAGCGTTCCGTTTTCGCCGAGCTTTTCGCTGTTATAGGCATAGATAACATCCCAGCCCAATTTCTTTTCCAGTACATTTCCTGCACTGTTCTGAATCAATACGTTTTCGGAATATTCGTGAGACATAGTTACACCTCCAATCTTATTTTTTTCTTGCTTTCTTATTGGTTATTTCTGTTAATCGGGTTAAGGGTTTACATAAAGTAGAATTACTCCATAGTGATTCAAAGTATTCTGTATATTGAGTAAATCCCTTTCCTCCATCTAAAAATTTATATGTAATTGTTTGTTGACTATCAACTCCATACCAATATGGCCCAACATACAGCACATCATCTACTCGCCAATAAAAATCTAAGGTCATGGAAGAATATCCTTTAATAATTATCTTACCCTTCATATATTTCGAGTTGAGCTCATTAGCCCATTCGACTAATTGCTCAATTGAATATTTTGTTGTACCTGTTTTCTTGTTTTCCTCTATGTCTCGAACATCTACATATGGACAGATCGGATCCATAGTAATTATGCGAAAATTCACACCATTTCGTAAACATTGTTCCACCTTGAGCGTTTGTTTGCTACGAAAAGAACCTAATCCAAAGGCTACTGCATCAATACAATATTTTGCTTTTACGAGTTCAGGATCTGATTCAGCGTTTTTTTCTGCTCTTGTCGAAAATATTCTCTCTATTCTCCATTCATCGAGCAAAGATATTTCCTTTCTTTCAATAAAAAAATCATGCATGAGTATAACTAATCCAGAAGCAATTAGCGAACAGCCTATACTCAAAAGAATATTATCCCATGGTAATGCAACGAAAGCACTCATAATACACATACCAATGCCCACAAGAATAATAACCACACCTGCAAATAATGATTTCCAATTATAAGTTTCTTTCATATTCATACCTCCGATTATTCTGTGCTATTCACCTTACTCCACTTTTCAATAAGATAATTCACAAAAGCAGAGCATGACACAAGCATAAACTTTGCATCTTCGGCAGGGGCGTTTGTGAAGTCGATACCTCCGTGACGAATTCCGTTTTCATCTGACGTATAACCATAGAGCGAAGAAAAAGCACTTTCCATAGCGGAATGTATATGTACACCGTTATCTTTGAGCTTTTTTAACGCTTTTCCAAGAGTAGCGTCTCTGCCGTCCATTCCTGTAATTATACAACACATCGCTTCAACTGCACTAATAGATTCCTTGATAGAATTTTCGTAGTCAGGACTTTTGATATCCGCATATAAGCTAAGTGCCTTTTTCATATGTTCGTTTACAGATGTAAATTCAGTATTTGACGCTTGCACAATTGCTTCAATCTCTCTCTTATTGGTTATAGGGGCTATCTCGCCGTTTACAACTCGATATCCAGCTTTTTCTTCTTCGAGAAGAGTGTTGTACTGTTGAATACGAATTTTTCTTTTTTCATCATCAAGAACCGATAGATGAATTTCTATAAAATCATATACGCTATACCATTCGCAATCATAAATAAGATATTTTTCAATTTGATTTTGAACATTATCTGTTTTCGATAAAGTATTAATTTTAAAACCTAGTTTATCTGCTATAATTGTCTCAATAGAAGGCTCTCCATTAAGTGCTTGAGTTAGACGTGGCGATTTCAATCCGCCCTTTTGAATATCCTGCATATAAAACAAATTCCATATTCTTTGACGAAGTGTATCCGATATTGTTTCGTGAAGAATTTGTTTTTCTTCCTTATAACCATACTTTTCTGAGAACATTTTTACACCTCCACTTTGGTCTCATATTAAACATATAAAAACAAACAGTTATAATACCTTCTTAAAATGAAAGAATTATCAATTTTTTTATTCTTGAATTAATGTTACCAGCAGCATTCGCATTTTTCAAAAATAATGGACACTTCTTATCAGATTTATTTATCAACTCATAAATATGACGAAAATTCGTTTTCTGAACATCATTCAACTTGCTTCTAATTTGAGACAATTCTTTTTCAGAAATACTATCGAGATAATAGAACAACTTACCCAAAAGACCGCAAAACAAGTCAGAGACTTGAATAAATTTATTATCAATCGAATTTTGAAATCGATAATTGCAGAACTCTACTCCGTTTTCAGAAAGAGTAATTTTATTAAATTTGTTCTGCACTGTTTTTTCTTCATCAAACACGTGATAAGATTTACTAAACAGTTCACATCTTTCAAGATAAAAAAGATAATACTCATCTACAAGCTTGTTAGGAGCATTGTCTTGAACAAAAATAAGTTTTCCTTGCTTACCAGCTTGTTTTAGCATCTGACGTAGCATTTTAAGAAAAAAGCCATGATAACAACTATCTTCGTTATTAAAAGACCGAATAAAATCACAAAGCTCATCGCAAAAACCATTGCAGTCTTGCACATTAGGATATTCGTAATCAATAAGTATCTGTGTTATTTCAGCACTGTATTGAACAGTAAGATCATAAAAAGCACTTTTGATTTCATTGCACAACATAGGATCACAAACAATTTGTGGATACAACTCCCATAACGAGTCAATGATATCTACTAAAGAATAATACAAATTATTCAGCGTACTGTAATGTACATACAGACCACTATCTGAAAGCCATGAAAGATACGCACTTGCCCTCTTACTTCCTATAAAAGCAAGAAAATCCGTGCTATTATGATACAAGTGCTTAAATTTCAATTCCTTTTGTTCTTCAGAATATCCCAACGACGAATATAATACATCAAAATTCACATCAAATTCTGTTCCAGGGAACAAGATTCCTGCAAGAATAAAATTATTCTCTACGGCTGATTGTGAGTTAAAACCTTTTTCGGAAAGTGAAAATTTTCTACAATTGCCAGTCTCATCATAAAAGAAGGTATAAATGTCATTACATATAGGAATTCCAGATATTTCGGAAATGTCTTGTTTGAATTTTTCTACATCAATAACCATTCCTCGTCTCTCCACTTCTAACTCATCAGCTTAACGCATATTCATCTGCTTAAAACATTCTTCCAACAGCTTTTCAAATGCACCTTTGCCTATCTTTGCAATTCCGTGATTAATCAAACCTTGTTTGTATTGTGGAAGCATATTATACAATTCTTCATCTGAGAAAGCAACCCAAGGCTTGCTATAAAAAAAGCTACTACTTTGCTGTATGTTCTGAACAATTTCATTACATGCAACACTTTGAGCGTCCTGTAATGCTTCTATCATTCCGTTACGATCCGGCTTATCAATTTGATTTTCCAGCTTAATGATTTTCTTAATTATATCCAATAATTCTTTATTGTCTTTTGTTTCCTTAATATTCTTTATATCTTTTTCAGTCATAATCACACCTCCAATTCCCCGCTCATAAGCTTGGGGAGTAAACGGTCACGGGCATTTTTTAATTTTTCAATCTGTTTTGAATTGCAAATAATCAGATTGTAATAGTGTTCTGCAAGTGAGTTGTATTTTTTCAACATTTTTTCCGAAGGAATTAAAATAAACTGTTGACTCAGAAAATCTTTCCAACGATAATTAACAATACTACTTGCACTCTTTTTATCAAATTCAGATGTTTTTCCACTTAAACGCAAATATAAAAAGGTATCATACATAAACTGAGATAAATTTTTGTCTACAAATCTAATAAGTTTACAAAAGCTTGCACACATAACAGGGTGATTATATGATTCTAATAATGCTTCTCTAATCAAAACTGTTCTTGCTACACCTTCCGTTTTACTTCCACCAGATACTTCAAAAATTATATCTCCGTCACTAAGCATTCTTGAGCTTAAATTGCTTTCAGTATGATAGCGATATGGTATATCACTAATGCTTCCATGCGTTATCCCATAAAAATCTGTACCACGAATTACATAAGCTGGTTTTTCAAATTTTTCGGTAATATTTTCTTCGCCCCAGCCACCGCCGATTTCATATGAAATTACATCTTCAAGAGGGACGCATCTCCACCCCTCCGGCACGCCATCCACCATAGGCGTATTCTCATAATTCGGGAAACGTAAATCCACAAACCACTCCTTATAAAGCCTTTGTGCCGCTTCTTCAAGGAGCTTTATCTGCTTCTGATTGTTTTCGATGAGGTCATCGTAGGCGGAGAGGATTGAGGCTATGCGGTGTTGGGTTTTGATGTCGGGAAAATCAAATTCAAATTCTTTGATTGAACCAATTGCTATTCGCATTTGATTAGCAGCTCCACGACCTCTTGATTGTATGTAATGTTGAAATAATCTATATTTTGCCAGATACCCTAAATATCCTTGATTTAATAAACTAGGCTTACTCGTTCTCACACAAACTGCATTTTGATTTAAATAAAACCCCTCAACTAATGATGAAACAACACATGAACGTCCAGCTGCCGAATCTACTAAATTAGGATGTGAACCGACAGTGGCAATGATTACATCGCCTAACTGTAATTTGTTTTTAGAATATTTTGTTGAAGATGAAAACGGCAAATAACTAATATCACCAATTTCAAATCCTCTTGATTTGCAATTAGTTACTTTTAAAACTGGATTTCCAAATGTAACATACTCTTTATCGCTCCATGCTCCTCCGTTGATAAATTCGCATATATCTCCCAATTTTAACTTCATACCCCCAACTCCTCCATATTTTTCGATATGGTTTCCATAAGGGCGTTGGACTCTGCCTGTAAGGAGAGCAGCTCGCTGTGGATTTCTTTCATACGCTGTGCAAAATCCACGCCGTCATCCTCAACAGGAGCAACGCCGACATAAGCACCGGGAGTAAGAGAATAGCCCTTTTCAGCAATCTCCTCACGGCTCGCACATTTGCACAGACCGAGAATATCCTTGTATTCGCCCTCACCGAATTTTTCATAGAGCCAAAGGGCTTCTTTAGCAACAGTGATTTCTGCATTTTTAGCGGCAATCAGCTCGTCATAATATACCTGCACACGCTTTTTCTCGTTACGTCCTGCGTGTTCAACTTCTATTTTTGAACGCTTTTGTAAATCAGCAAGTTCGTCCTGTAACAGATTCAGAGCTTCTTCAAATGTTATTGCACAGCCTAAAATACTCTTGTACTCGGTAAGCAACTGCTGATATTTTTCAATCTCACCACGATACAACCACACAACCGCATTGAGATTTTTCAGCTGCCATTCGCTCCACTCATTGAGAGTACGGTCAACAACGGTGTAGTAATTTCGTGCATCAATAAACAGTACCTTGTCCCTGATTTCCTCACTCTTTCCCTTATCAAAGAACCACAGGGAGCAGGGGAGCGATTTTGTATAGAAGAAATTATTGCCAACGGAAATCATAACATCAACATCACCTGTTTTCACAAGTGCTTCACGGATATCCTTGTCCTTGCCCTGACTATCCGTTGCAGATGACGCCATAACAAAGCCGGCACGGCCGCTTTCGTTTAAGTAGGAATGGAAGTAGGAAATCCAGAGGTAGTTTGCGTTTCCGATTTCCTTGGCTTTATTGACGCTCGGCAGACCAAAAGGCAGACGGCCTGCATTCTGACAAGTTTCAGACTTAACCTTGTCCACATTAAACGGCGGATTAAATATTATCTGGATTGGGAGCGTTATCTATAAAGAATTATTTCTATAATCGCGTCAGGCATTATATCCTGAATTCCTTTTACTGTCAAGGCTGAAATGCACGCTGATGCGACCTTGACAGTAAAAGCAATTCATGATTTTGGCAATTAAGCGATCATAGCAGAAGAATATCGATAAGAACTTAAAGTACTTATTATTTTTAGACTCCGGATAATTGCCATGACATAATCGCAACAGCCGTCCAGATTATGTGCATCATGATAGAAGCTGTTTGCTTCATTTCCCGATACAATTTTTGCATTCAGACCGTGTACAGCCATATTCATCATACAAAGCTTGGCGTTGTAGTCCACTTTTTCCTGTCCGAAGAAAGTCATAGCAGTGTTGGCACTTGTGCCGTAACCCTCGATGAAATCCGCAGAAGATACGAACATACCGCCGCTTCCGCAGGCAGGATCCAGTACAGTTCCATGACTCGGCTCAAGTATATTTACAATCATTCGCACGAGGGATTTCGGTGTGAAGAACACACCGTCATCCGATGCAACAGCAGGAGCAAATTTATTGAGGAAGTATTCATAGATACGCCCGATGATATCATCTTTCATTTCGTTGAATGCACTGTTGTTGAAGATTCGCAGAAGCTCACGCAGGAGGTCGTTCTGGAGAATAGTATAATTCTTCGGCAGAATACCACGAAGCTGTGCGGACTGTCCCTCAATCAGCTCCATTGCTTTATTGATTGCCTTTCCTACATCTTCTTCATCGGGGAGGTTTATGAGGTAGTCATAACGTGCTTCTTCGGGGAGGAAAATAGCACTTTTGCTTTTGAAATCGTCAGCTTCAACAGGCAGAACACGACCGCCTCTTGTAGGACGGTTTTTGAGAATATCTGCTTCTACGAATTTAAATCGACTATATGCATAACGCAGAAAAATTAATCCCAATACAGGCATACAGTATTCCTGCGATGTTACTTTAGAGTCAACACGCAGAAGATCTGCGGCTTCCCAGAGTTCAGTTTCCAGTTTTCTTATGTTTATCATAGGGTTACTCCGTTTCGTTTGGTTTTTACCAATAGATACAACTTTTCAATATATATTATACCATAAATTTCAATAAATTGCAACGATTTTCGACGTATTGGCATTACAAGAAAGCATCCGCACACTTCGCTCTCATCCAACATAATATAAGTTGAGGTGATCTAATGGAAAGGAATATACACAGTTATGCAGCATTACTGCTACATAATCCCAGCACGTGTGCTGTTATCAAGGGAAGCAAAAAATATCCGAATATAAGCGGTATTGTACACTTCTATCAACTACGGAATAGCGTACTTGTTGCTGCTGAAATAAACGGTCTGCCCTATTCCGACAACAATTGTCAGCAAAAGATTTATGGATTTCACATTCACAGCGGCAATAAATGCGAGGGAGATATGACAGATCCATTTTCGGAAGCAATGACACATTACAATCCAAGTAACTGCCCTCATCCATTTCACGCAGGTGATTTACCGCCCTTATTCGGAAATCACGGCTATGTATTCAGTGCATTTGTGACCGACCGATTCATGTTGTCGGAAGTCATTGGTAAGACTGTCATTATTCACGGCAATCCCGATGATTTCACATCACAGCCGTCGGGCAATGCAGGAGAAAAGCTTGCCTGCGGTGTAATTAAAAGGTGCAATTCACATATCGGGTAATAATTAATCCCTCCGGACATAATCGAATGATTAGTTCCAGAGGGATTTGCTTTTAGTTTTGGCGTTTTTCAAAAATATAAACATTATTTCATCGAGATATTCAAGACGGCAATTACAATTGATGTGTTTTCCTCACTCTGCAAAATCGTCTTTCTTCTTGTAATCATCAAAACGAAGTTCTCTTTTGAATTCTTCTTCGCTTGGAATATACGTCATATATTTTGAAGCGAATATCTGAGTGTCGTTTTCTGAAAGCGTGTACTTTACAATCGCATCACTCTTGTCAGCACAGAGAACAATTCCTATGGGAGGATTATCGCCCTCGTTCATAAGCTCACGGGTGTAATAATTCACATACATCTGCATCTGACCTAAATCCTGATGCGTAAGGTCACCGAGCTTCAGGTCGATAAGCACGAAGCATTTCAGAATGTAATTGTAGAAAACAAGGTCAATATAGAAATGGCGTCCGTCAAAGGAGATTTTCTTTTGCCTTGCAACAAAGCTGAAGCCTCTGCCGAGTTTAAGAAGGAATTTCTGTAAGTGGTCGATAATAGCCTGTTCCAGATCCTTTTCATAAAAGTGAGGATTTTCGGGAAGGTCGAGAAATTCAAGAACATAAGGGTCACGGATAATCTTTTCATATTCAGGTTTTGGTTCTGTTGTTTGAATTTCAGCAGCAACAGTGTCCTTTTCCTTGCTCGAAAGCAGACGCTCGTAGAACATTGTATTTATCTGACGTTCAAGCTGACGGACACTCCAGCCTGATTTTGCACATTCTTCAGTGTACCACTCTCTGCGTTTGTCGTCAGAGATACGCATAAGGATACGATAATGCGACCAACTCAATTCGGTACACACTGTGTGCCGAATTTTGTATGCCTGATAAAACTGTCTCATATTGCGTAGATTTCGTTCAGTAAAGCCTGTTTCGAATTCAGCAGTCAGCTTTTCAGAAAGGTATTTAAGCAAGTTTTTTCCGTATTCGGCACGTTCATTTTCACCGCAGGCAATATAAATCTGCTCGCCGATTTCCCAGTAGGCTTGCACCATTACTGAGTTGACAGCGCTGTATATATTTTACCTTGTGCAGTACTAACGCTGTTTCTGATTCTCGAATATGTTTCACTTGTGTTTTCAGCTGCAAGCTCAGCGTTATTTACAACGATGTTATTATCTTTTGACATATCAGCTTACTGCATTTTTTACGCAGAATTCATGATATATAATTTGAAGAAATATTCAAGTGACAGCCAACATTTATAAGCTGAATCCAGCAAGTATATCTTATCACTAACTACGGTACAAAATGATTAAGGGAGGCATTCGTTTACCGCCTCCCTATTTTGAAAATGTGTTCATACTCAGCCACTTATTTTTAAATAGCGATTTTATGTACGCCACAGCATTTTTGCTGTGGCTGTTTTCATGTTCCGAAGTTAAGGGCTTCGGTAATTCCGTCCCCACAATTGCATACATCTCCCAAATAAAAATGTTTCGACTGGGTTCTGTTGAGATACGATTGCCTTAGATGTAAATAAAATAGGCGAATTAAATGAAATAGTCATAATAGCAGCCATTGCATAAGATATATTTTTTTTGATTTTCTCATATTATTTCTTCCTAATTAATTTGAAATTTATGTCGTCTTATTTATGAGTTTACGTCTGAGCATTACAATATCGAAAATGTCAATTCTTCCATCAAAAGTCATATCGGACATTACCCAATTTTCATTGTTCAATTCTTTTCGTCTAAGAATGTGATTTTGCAGGCAGACAAGGTCTGCTATATTTATTTCCTCATCAGCATTTACATCCCCCATGCTGTACCTGCATTCGGGTAGAACGTCTTTTTGAAATGAATGAAGTGATGAGCGAATATCGACTTTCCATTCAGCATGAGAACCGCCTGATTCTTTCAATTCTCTATCCGATTTCATGAACCAATCATGAGAAACATTTTCACCATCGTCCCAAGTTGCATCGACATGAAAATAATTTCCGCACACCTTGACTACATTCCAGGCATGGTCGGAGCTGCCAACATAATAAGTCTCAAAATCTGCTGCATTCAGCAGCAAATTCAACGTTCTTGCGTAGCCCTCGCAGACAACTTCTCGTCCCATGAAAACACCGACATCATTACGTTGTTCAATTGCATTCGGGTCGTCATTGCCGTAAGAGGTATGCTCGCATACCCAGTCGTGTAGAATTTTCACCTTCTCGATATCACTCATATCGGCAGTGATGTTTTCACTGACAATTTTTTCAGCCGATGAAAGCACAAACTGATTTATAAAGCCGACATCATTTGTCGCACAAAAATTATCAAAAACAATATCTTTAAATTCGGCTGTAAAGTCACATAAGTTTTCATCAAAAACTGGAGTTTCATTAATTTGGGTAAAAGAAACACAGCCGTTAAAAGCAGCACCTAATAAATTATTGTAATTTTTTATATTGATATTATTCAGTTTTTTACAATCAAGAAAACTGTGTTTATTAAGTGAAATATCACCGTTTACAGTAAGTTGCGTAAGTTCCTTGCAATCTCTGAATGCATTGAACGAAATATTTGCATCATTTTCAAAAGTTAATGTTTTTAGGTTATTGCAATTTGAAAACGCATCCATTTCGATTGTACAGGGCGCTGGAAAATTCAAATTTTTAATGGCAGTATTTTCAAATGCATTGCTTCCTATCTCAATATTGCTGCATTTTTCGAGGAATGTTATTTCTTCAAGTGCTGTACAATCTTTGAAAGTATTACTGCCTATTTTGACAGAGGCATCGCCTGTAAAATTCACTTTTTTCAGCGAAGTACTACCACTAAAAATATTATCTCCCAATGAGCTTACGGGTAATGTTATTTCTTCGATTGGCAGAGATGACAGGCTTGAAAAGGTGTTGAATGTTATATTTTTACCGAGAAAAACAATTTCTTTTAGATTCGGAGCATTGGTGAAATCCAAAAATATTTCTGTCATATTTGAGGGAAATGTAATCGAATTCAAGTTTTCACTCCAATTCAGCATATCAAATGAACATTTCGTAACCGGAATACCATCGACCTCTTCAGGTATTATTAGTTCTGTACCAGACCCAAAGTATATATGTGCACTGCAAATACCATTTTCAAATTGATAGAGAATATCTCCTTTAATCACGCTATAGGTGCCTTTAGCATAGGTATGTATTTCAGACATATCATATGCTGCAATCGTATTTGAAACAGCAATTGTATTTGAAATAGTTATCGCAGCCATTAAACACGCAGCAATTTTCATATTTACCAACTCCTTAATTACGCAATTTTATACTGGTAACTACTAAATTAATTATAACATGTAATGGAGTAATAAGCAATGTGAAAACAAAATTGAATTGAAAAAAACAAATGCTAATTTTGGTAAAAACAGACAAAAGTTTTACTATACCTCATAAGAATCAGAGGTGCTAATTGAACTTAAAAGCATTGAACGCGTAGGGAACGAAAATCGAGACAATATTGTTCCGACTACGATGTGCTGTAATTTTATCAAGCTTGCTTGTGGTGTGATTAAAAGGTGTGGTTTGCAGATCAGATAATAATCAATCCCTCCGGACTTGATTAATTAATCAGGCTCGGAGGGATTATTTTTATCAAGCGACATCTGATGTGCAGATATGAGTAGTCGCCAGATCATTCAGCTGATACGTTACAAACTAAAACGGCAGGTAAAAACCTGCCGTTTATTATATCCCCTCAATAATCCCATGTCTGACTCCCGAACAACTCCATAAGCTTGGCAAGGACAAGATCTGCACGTTCATATAAGATTCTATCCATATTTCATAGAATATCATACTAATTGGCAAGCTATGAAAATCCAATTCATTCGATAACAAGAAATAAAATCACTTGCCGACAATCGCATTTTTTACTATATTGCTCATCCTTCAAAGCACTATGAATATTGCTGAACAACAAGTCATCTCCAGTATCCTTTATACCTTCCATATGCTCTAAGTGCTGTTGCACCTGCATAAACACCTACTGCGGCACAATATATAGCAGTACAGGTTGCAACAAAACCACCGCTTACATTGTCAAGTGCTTCCTCACTCAGCTCCCCACTTCCCTCTGAAACAGATTCAAGTCCCTTTGCCAGATCTTTAAGTTCATCAACGGTAAAATCATTACCATCGGCATTAATAGCCTTAACAGCTTCCTCAGCTGACATACTGAATAATGCTTCTGCACGGTTTTCATCTGCACTCATATAGTCTGCAAGTGACTGTAATCTTTCGTTATTCATATTTTCCTCCATTTTTGGATATTATAGTTTTTATCAACGCTTTTAAGGCAACACCGCACAAAGCACGCCTTGCGGCATTGCCTTAAATCAAGAAGCACATCATGTTATCTTCTGTGTATATATACACAGAACTTTTGAAAATGTTACATCCTCAACAAAAAATTATCAATACTTTTTTCAACGTAATAATGCAACAAGAAAGATATGCTGCCAGTCCATCAAATTCATTTTCATACCTTTATTCTTCGAGCGGCAATAGGGAATTAAACGTACATTTTGCAATTAAACAAGCTGTGATTTCAGAAATAACTCGTTTAAATTTCATTTTTATTAGTATAAAATTTTATCCACGGTATTTCAGATATGTAAATTGTTCATTATATAATTTGATACGGTCACCATTTTTAAGCATTTTTTCTTCATCAGGAATAATACTATTTCCATTAACATAGGTTCCATTTAACGAACCATTATCAATTATATAACACGCATCATTTTTTATTATCAACGTAGCATGGCTTCTGCTGATTGATTTATTATCCGTAATCACATAATCAACAACATTATTTGAACGTCCGATCTTAAAAGGTGTTTTTGTAATTTTAATAATCTCATTTGTTTTTTCCCTTTTAAGCATATGTATTGAATTAATTACAACCTTTTTCTTTGCTTCTTCTGCAGCTTTTTGAGCCTCCTCTGCCTTGCGTCGTATTTCTGCTTCTTCTGCCTTGCGGGCTTCCTCTGCCTTCTTAGCTTCTTCTGCTGCCCTACGAGCTTCCTCAGCCTTCTTGGCTTCTTCTGCTGCCTTACGAGCTTCCTCTGCCTTCTTAGCTTCTTCTGCTGCCTTGCGGGCTTCCTCAGCCTTCTTGGCTTCTTCTGCTGCCTTACGAGCTTCCTCAGCCTTCTTGGCTTCTTCTGCTGCCTTACGAGCTTCCTCCGCCTTCTTAGCTTCTTCTGCTGCCTTACGAGCTTCCTCCGCCTTCTTGGCTTCTTCTGCTGCCCTACGAGCTTCCTCAGCCTTCTTGGCTTCTTCTGCTGCCTTACGAGCTTCCTCTGCCTTCTTGGCTTCTTCTGCTGCCTTACGAGCTTCCTCTGCCTTCTTGGCTTCCTCAGACTTGCGGCGTTCCATATCATCATTCTCTTGTTCTGATTTAGGCTTACCGCCCTCTATAAACCAACGATCGCTGAAAGGATCTCTTATTTTATCAAAATTGTTTATATCGTCTGCATAGTCACTGGGAGAAGAAACTTCTATTGAATAATTGGGTTCACCTTTACAATTTTCAAGCTCTTTAGCTTCATAAAGCTTCGTAAAGAAGTCTTTATTACTTGATAATTTATATTTAAAAATTGATTGTGCCGAAGAAAGCTGCATTTCCATTCCAAGCGTCATCTCAACCGGCTCAAGAATTACTGAAATAAAAAATTTCTTCTTCAAAAGAGCAAAGTTTATTTCTCTTCGGCAATTATGTGAATTCAGTGCATTAACCGTAATGAATGCAATACAAATTGCAGCTCCATTTAATTTTTTTGCAATTATTTCAGGCCATTCAGAACCAGGATCAATTCCTTCATCATACCAGATACGATATCCTTCCTTAGCCAATTGCTCGATTATAGGGAAGACCTGTGCACGATCCCGATGGCAATAACTAACAAAGATATATTTTTCTTTTCCTTCATAAGGTTTAGCAGCACATTTCCTCATAATTATCCTCCTTATTCCTCAATATTGAGTATATCATTAAAACCAGATATTTCAAATATCTGTTTTACTTCCGGTGAAATATGTGTAATTATCATCATTGCTTCATCATCCTCATCAATCATCTGCTGAACAGAAAGCAATGCTCTCATTGCAACGCTTGCAATATATGTGATTTTTGACATATTAATCTTAACTACTTTACACACAGAAAAAGCCGCCATAAGTTCATCCTCAAACTCGTGTGCCACCTCGTTCCTTATCTCACCTGAAATTTCAATATGCATTTCGTTTTCAACCATTTTTTCAGATAACGAAAGAA
Source organism: Ruminococcus sp. (assembly GCA_045587105.1). Lineage (GTDB taxonomy): Bacteria > Bacillota > Clostridia > Oscillospirales > Ruminococcaceae > Ruminococcus. The sequence goes on along the minus strand of JAZNBR010000024.1, from coordinate 41,960 downwards.
TCACTTCTTCTCCACAGAGAATTTCCAATGTGTCACCATTCATACGCCGTGTATTCATAATAGTCCACCTTTCCTATTTTTACTGAGTACAGCACAATACATCAGGCACTGTGCTGTACTTCAATATTTTACCTGTCAGTACGCCCATGTTTCGCAGGAAATATCAATTGAAGATACTTTTCCGCTTTCCTTATCAACGCTGATATCCAGACCGAAGTCACGTTCTTTGTACTCTAAATAACTGTATGAATGTGTATTCGTTCCTTCATAATAATCGAAATCAGAGCCTGTCAATGTATCAACATCATTCTTAGCAGTACCGATAGTAATATTATTTGATTCTGAACCTACAATAATGCTTGTACCGTATCCATCATAAACAGACACCTTAGTAACAGCACAATTTTCTACCGTAGTCTGGTATTCAGCATAATTCACAATACGCAAATCAAGATTCTTACCGTCTTTTTTCATATAGATGTAATCATTGCCACCTGCAACCACATCTCCGGATTGCTGTGTAATCTGCCATCCCTTATCAATGAATACGCTGACAGGTGCAGGAAGCTGATACAGATCGCCTTCAATCTTCACAACAGAAGATCTGAGATCGTTTCCCATTGCCTCAGGTTCTTTATACTTGTTAAGATAATCCGGTCTTTCAGTATTCGTAACTGTTTTATCATCTTCAGACTCAATAAAGTTTTTCATATCAATAGATGAATATCTACCATCATTTGAAATATAAAACTTAACGCAATTGTAAGACGAGTCCTTTTCAGCATAATATGTTATAGATTCATAGTCATTTCCGGTACTACTATATCCGGGAACACCAAACTGCTTCTTGATTTCATCAGCACCTGTTGAAGGAGTGACACCTTTAGCAATAACAAAATCCACTTTATCACTTACATAACACTCAATACCACCAATTTTGCAATCCTTGATGGCTTTTGCATTACCACTCATATTATAGGAGTACAGTCTAATTTCACGCCCGTCCTTGGCCATATCGAAATAATCATAATTATTACCCGAAATCTTCGTTTCACTGTTTACATCTGTGCTTGATATAGTCCAGCCGTTATCCGTAAAGTCTTCATATTCGCATGGAAGCTGATATACTACACCTTCGAGTTCAAATGTAAAATCGAACAGTTCATCCGACATCACGATATCCTTATTATCAGGTTTATCGTTTTCTGAAGGCTGAATGCTTTCAGCAGTAATTTCTTCAGTAGTTTTTTCCTCTGTTGTTATAACCTCATCTGGCTTTGTACTTTTCTCCTCCGGCTCATCTTCTTCCGTTGTTTGTACAGCAATATTACGCTTATCATCATTGTCATCGTCCGATGAATCTTTATCACTGTTGCTCATAACAACAAGGAGTACGGCCAATGAAATAATTACTATCAGCAGAATTGCAATCAATAACCCCAATAACAACTTTGTATTTTTTCTTCCGGTATCCCCATTTTGTTTCATAAAAGGATGCACTTCATTCTGATTAAAGACATTCTGGTTATTATCAACCGGCGTCTGAAAAACATTATTGGCAGCCGCAGCAGAAGCAGCATTATACGCTGTATTTGCTGTTACGTTTGATTTTATCGGAGACTGCAATGCAGACGGTACAGCTTCAGCCTGTTTATTGACAAATGGTTTTGCAGCTGCTGCCGCTTCTGTTCCGGTGGCTGTATTACTTTTTTTATCCGGCGTATGTATTGCTTCAGCTGGTTCATTCTTTGCCTCAATAGTACGTTCTGAGGCAGATAGGGGAATATCAATTCCTTGCAGTGCCTTTATCAGTTCCTCTATACATTGATATCTGTCAGACTGATGAACGCTCATGCCTCGCATGATTGCTTTTTCTATTTCAGGTTTAATCGCAATATTCATAGCAGAAGGTGTTTTCACTTCATCACTGAAAACACGCTGTGTTGCATCATCAGGAGTAACTCCTGTAATACATTTGTACATCGTTGCACACAACGCATATATATCTGTCCACGGACCTTGATTACCCTTACTTCTGTACTGCTCCTCAGGAGCATATCCTGGCTTAAGCATTACCGATAAGCTCTTGTTAGCTGCAGCTGAAATTGTTCTTGCTGCTCCGAAATCAAGAAGTTTTATTTTGTCTCCGACAATCATAATATTATCAGGACTTATATCTCTATGTATCAATCCCTGTGCGTGTACCTTTTTTAAGGAATTCATAACAGGCATTAACATATTTATTGTCTGATCAGGTGTTAACTTTCCGTTTTGCTTTAAATATGTTTTAAGATCCACACCTTCAAGATATTCCATTATTATATACGCTGTATTATTCTCTTCAAAAAAGTCCCTTACGTCAACTATACCGGATTCGCCATAAAATCTGGCAAGAATCTGTGCCTCTTTAAGGAAGCGTGTTCTTCCGTTTTGAAAGAAGTCCTTACGCCCAGCTGTTACGCTGTCGTTTACCTGAGGAGAAATGGTGTTGTTTCTGTTGACATAGCCATTAGGATAGAATTCCTTGATTGCTATTTTCATGTCAAGCTTAATATCACGTCCGATATATGTGATACCAAAACCACCCTCTCCCAGTGCTTCGCCAACATAAAACTTTCCATTCAGAATTGTACCCGGAGCCAGATGATGTGCAGGTACCGGCGTCTTACCATTTCCGCAAAAAGGACATTTTTCTGCCTTATTTTCTAATTCTGACATACAATGATTGCAATAGTAACTCATAACCACATCTCCTTCCCGTTTTAAACATTTGATTGTTAACATATACAGAAAACCACACGATCATACTATACAAATCTTTAACGCATGATTGCAATTGCAGTATTATTATCACATTTTTGCGGCATTCTGCTCAATTGAATGCACCTCATTTTATATAACCACTTATCAGCTGATTTACTGTTTGACAGCTCACGTTCCATTTCATTCTCAAGTACATATTCCCAAAAACCATCAGAACAAAGCAGTAATGCGTCATATTCTGAATTCTGAATTTCTGATATTTCGATCTTGATATCACCGCTTGTCCCTACCGCACGCAGCAGAACATTACGATCTTCGTGATTGCGGATATCTTCAGGTTGTATTTCGCCAACTGAAACAGCCAGCTGTGACGCACTATGATCCCTTGTCTGACACACTATCCTGTTGTTACTGAACGCATATACACGCGAATCGCCAACATGTGCAATAACAGTCTTATTTTCTGTTACATACGCAAGCGCTATTGTTGTTTTCATTTTTGATGATTTCTTTTCCTGCAATTGTACAACAACATCATTTGCCTGCTTAATTGCTTCAATAACATCATCGCTGTCATTGTTAACCATATATTCCTTTACAGTATTAACAACAGAAAACGAAGCCATTTCACCATCAGCATGTCCCCCTAAACCATCTGCTACAATAAACAGATAACCATTGGACATTTGTTTTGCTAAATAAGCATCTTCATTATTAGCTCTGCCGCCTACATCTGAATAGAAGGCAAAATCAAGCTCTTGCATTCTTACACCTCTGTTCTCCTGAAACGGAATTTTTCATTTGCAAACTTAATAATGTCACCATCATTAAGCAGATATGCCTCATTAATATTTAACTCCTCGCTGTTAAGATACGTCTTATTAAGTGCACCACAATCTACAAGATAATATTCTTCTTCCTTATAGAAAATCACAGCATGCAGCCTGCTTATCAGAGAATTTGATTCTATTGAATAATCAACAATTGGTTTTATCTTCTCAGAAGCTCCTCTTCCTATTATCATTTTAGGAGTTAAAACTGCAATCTCCTCATTTGTATTAAGTTTTATCAAAACAGCTTTTGGCACAATCCATCCACCCTTATTTTTTACGTTTTACACGAACAATACACCACCTTATACAAAAGTCTTTTTTCATCAGTTACAAATAAATCAGATAACAGCTCTTTGTTATCTTTTTCATCCGGAACATGATGTTTCAGCCAATTCTTACATTCGTATTCAGAATTGGCTTAAAACTTTTTAAAGTGATGTCTTTTCAAATATTTATTTGTATATCGCCTGCAAAATATACGGTTACATATATATCCCATAGTATATGTTCTATCCGATATTTCAGCAATAATTTCTTCCCTATCCAATACTTATTTTCTTTTCTGATGATCCATAGCGTTTAACCCCAACGTTTTCAAGCCTATATCACCAATTTTAAATCCCTATCATTCATGCTTCTGCCATCTTTATTTATTGTTCTTTCCTCTATCCTGAATCACCTTAAGAAATTCAGAATAATCTGCATTTTCTTTTTGTGCTGCACACACAAAATCCAAGCTTTCTTCCTCAAGCTCGTCTTTGTCATATTTCTTCACCATCTGGCTCAGCTTATCGTCCGGTGAAAAAACCTGTGTATTTGCAATCTTAGTTATTAACTTTTCTATCACAAATATCACCTCGTTAATTTATCTTTTTGCCCCTTTATTTCTCCTCATATATAGGACAATGCTCATTGCCAATATATAAATCGTTATTTATCTTCGAGTTAATTGCCAGACAATGTCTGCAGTAATCTGAGTACCGACAGTCCTTGCATGGTTTTCTTTTTTCATCTTCTAAGCCCCTGATTTTCTTCTGAATCTCCGATTTCTGAATATAATCTTCAAGAGTTTCATATGATTCAAAATACTCCAGATGTCTGCAAGGAGAAAGCAAACCATCAACACTTACGCTGAAAGTATTTCTTCCCGCTCCGCACCCCTTGTTCTTGCCAACATTCATATTACCAAACAACTTTGTGTCGCATACTAAAGCAAGCATTGGTGAAAAACAAGATTCAACTAAAATTTTAACGTTTCCCTTATAACTTCTAATCACAGACTTAACAAATTCCATTTGCTCTATAGTCGGAATCGTTTTTAATTCCTTTTTTGAATCAGGCTTGACTGCCATCACAGTAAGGAATTTAACATTATATTTTTCTGCTATTTTTAAGACATTCGGGAAATCATCAGCATTTGATGAATGCATTACCCAGTTGATTGTTGTATTGTCGTATTTGTTTTCACTTAACAATTCTAACGCACTAATAGCTAATTCATAACCATCACGGGTAATAGAATTAATCTCCTTTGTCGAACCATTCAGCGAAATATATATAGCAGTCACACCAGCAGATATAAGTTTTTCATATGTATCCTGATTGAAATTATAACCCGAAAGTGCAACATTAGCCCCACCGCAATATTGTTTTGCTGCGGATACAACCTCAAATATGTGCGGATAGCACATTGTTTCACCGCCGCTTAACATCACTTCCTTGACGCCGAATTTAGCACCTTCCTTAATCCAATAAATTGCTGTTTCTAAATCAATATCTTTTCCACCGGTTAAAGAACAATAACACTGTGGGCATCGTAATGGACACCGAGAAGTCAACTCAATATTCATGTTGTTAAAGATAATTTCCATTTCAGCCCTCCAGCTACTGTTTAAAATATCATTCAGATTAAATATAAATGCTGCCTCACATCGCATATGTGAGGCAGCATTGATTTACGAAATTTCTACTGGTTTCTGAATCACATCATTAATTGTTAGTATGCATTCAACAATACTTGTTCCATGCACACGGGCAACAACCTTTTCTCCAGTATCCAAATCACAAGTCATCTCTACCTTTAAATGCAGACCTTTGACTTTATCGCAAAGTTTGTCATTAACATACAACTCTGTTGCTCTTTTATTCTTTACCGTTATAGTATCGCTTCCATAACGATATGTCCAAATTCCAGCCATAATTAACTCCCTTTAGTTAAATCACCATTTAGCTCCAGCAGCAATTCCTATTGCAGTACCACCAGCCCAACAGCCTAAAAGTCCCAAAACCAAGCCAGTTGTCACAACAACACCACCAGACACATTATCAAGCTGATCTGAATTTAATTCATCCTGTGCTGCTACCGCTGCTTTGAACTCATCGCAATATTCGTTAAGTTCATCAATATTAAAATCAAATCCGTTGCTGTTGATTACTTCCAATGCCTCTTCAGGCTCCTTAGCAAAAAGTTCTTCTGCTCTATTGATATCAGATTTAAGAAACTCTGTTAATGCTTCTGCTCTTTCAATGGTTAACATATTTTTACATCCTCCTTATCGATTACCAGCCACGGTCTCTTGCTACTGTATATCCAAATGTAGTGCCACCAAGAAACAGAGTTGCAGCTACAGTTAATACTGTTCCTGAAATCACAAGACCACCAGCAACATTGTCGAGTGACTCTGCATCGATCTCGCCATCTTCATTTGCCATGCTTGCAGCATTCTGGAGAATATCACCAAAACCCTTAACTTCTTCTTCTGTGAAATCATATCCATCTGCATTGATTGCACTTGTAGCATCCTCAACAGACATTTCGATAAGCTCCTTAGCCTTATCAACGTCAGATGAAAGATAGTTTGCGAGCATCTCAGCTCTTTCGTTAGTAATAGCCATTTTCAAATACTCCTTTTCATTATTTTTTTCAAGGCTTAACGCCTTCATTTATGTATACACCTTAGTTTTCAAAGTGTTACACACCATTTTGGGATTTTTTATCTTATCTTCTTCTCCAAGACCAAAGTGCCATGCCAACTATTGCGATTGCAGGAGCAAGAAGCGGAACAACGCCACCAGAAACGTTATCAAGTGAGTCTTCATTCAGTTCTTCAGAGCCACCATTAGCAGCATTTTCAACTGCTTCTGCGAACTCCTGGAATTCCTCAAGAGTAACATCGCAGCCGTCTGCATTCATCTGCTCTACTGCATTTGCTGCTTCAACGTCAAAAAGTCCGAGTCTTTCTTCCTGATTCTCGTTAAAATAATTCGCAAGCATTTCTGCTCTTTCGTTAGTAAGTGCCATTTTAAAATACCCCTTTTCATTAGTTTTTAAGGCTTAACGCCTTCATATATGTATACACTCAACTTTGTCAAGTGTTACACGCAAATTATAATTTTTTATCGCAGTCTTATCTTCTTATCTTGCTAATAACGTAGCTAACTACCGGTCCCATCCAAAGAGCCGGACGCCACGGCATAATAAGTCCACCGGAAACATCATCAAGTGAATCTTCGCTGAGCTCACCTGTTTCGCCGGACATCTTGTCTACTGCTTCTGCGAATTCCTCGAATTCCTCAACTGTGATGTCAAGACCATCAGCATTGATCTTCTCTACTGCTTCGTTTACGCTGAGACCATCAAACTGATCAGCTGTGCTCTCGTTTTCTGCAAAATAGTTTGCAAGCATTTCTGCTCTTTCGTTAGTAAGTGCCATTTTAAAATACCCCTTTTCATTAGTTATTCAAGGCTCAACCGCCTTCATATATGTATACACCACATGATAAAAAGTGTTACAAAATTTTTTATACCATCTGGCGGCTTGCCAACTGATAGAACAATCCATTATTTTGCATAAGCTCTTCGTATGTTCCCTGCTCTACAACATGGCCCTTATCAAGAACGATTATTCTGTCACATTTAATGATTGTACTCAGACGATGTGCAATAACAATTCTTGTAGAATTCATCTTTTCCAGTGTTTCACAAACCATACTCTGAGTAATGTTGTCCAGTGCACTTGTAGCCTCATCAAAGAAGAGGATTTTGGGATTTGATATTATTGCTCGTGCAATCAGAATACGCTGCTGCTGACCTCCGGATATTGTACCGCAGTCTTCAGAAAGAACTGTGTGAAGTCCCATAGGCATTGCAGCTATATCATCTTTTAATCCGACTGCCTCAACAACGGCATTTACATCCTTTACTGTTGCATTCGGAGCAGTAATGGTTATATTTTCGAAAATGCTTCCGGAAATCAGATTACCATCCTGTAAAACAACGCCCATCTTTTTACGGAGTTCACGCTTATCTACACTTTCAATATCCTTATTGTCATAATATATTTTTCCTGAATTCGGCTTTTCAAATCCAAGCAGAAGCTTCATCAGTGTAGACTTACCGCAGCCGGACGATCCTACAAGACCTATGTACTCACCCGGCTTTATATCAAGTGTAACTCCGTCAAGAACCAATGGCGAATCCTTTCCATATGAGAAAGAAATATTATTGATTTCAATTCCGCCGCTGATATTTCCGGGAAGTTCCTTAGCGTCGTCGAATTCCGGAAGTGCTTCAAATACAGGTTTCAGACGATCAATATTAGGCTTCTCATTTTTATAGCTCACAAAGCTGTTTACCAGCTGCAGTACATAAGCAGAAAAAGATCCGAAAAGTGTATTAAACGCAACAAAAGCACCGAGGCTTATTTCCGTATTTGCTTTGATAATGATAATATAGAACACAATTGAGAAAATGCTCGTAGAAACAAGGTTAATTACTGAACCAAGATCCAGAATTTTTTCTTTCTTTTGTTCTTCATTTCTCTGCTCAACGTATGGCTTGAGATACTCATACAACGCCCTGTCTTCAACACCTGCAATACGAATTTTAGCAATTCCATTCAAAAACTGATACATTAAAGAGCTTGTCTTGCCGTCCAGCTCAATCGCTTTTGTCTTATATCTTAAAGCTCGTGCCGAAATGAAATAATACAAAAAGCCATAAACAGCAACAAGCAGCAGGCCTATAAGCGTAAGCTTCCATGAATATCCTGACATTTTCACAAAATAAACAACAGCAAATACAAGAGCGACAGCAGAAGATATAATAACATTTGCTAGATTTCCAACGATACTGCTTGTAGCCATAACTCGCTGTGCCAGATCAGCCGATTCATAATTTCTGAAAAAGCTTTCAGGCAGATTGAACAATCTGTCGTAGACCGCACTCTGCATATCATACGCCATTCGGCTGGAAATTCTGAATGACGCTATGTTTTTAACGACCGAGAACATGATATTGGAAATCATAAACGAACCAAGCAAGCAGCCGATTTGCAGCAATACGTTTTTGGCTCCTAATGGAATAAATTCATCATAGATATTCTTACTGATTGATGGAGTCAGTATTCCGATTAAAGAAGTAACTATTGTCAGAAAAGCAAGCAATGCAATATCTGCTGCTCTTATTTTCTTGACGCAGTATCCGACCAGATCTTTCCAGTTAAGCTTCTTGTTCGGGAGAGGACTGTATATCATATATGCCTTTGGCGACAATGTTGAAACAACCTTTTTTGTGCAGGGGAGTGTGCAATTGTTTTCAACATCCCAAAGAACATACGAATGTGTTCCCTTTGACAGACAAACTATCGGTTTCTTTTTATCTGTAAAAGTTATGAAGCATCCTCCGTCTTCTTTTTCCCATCCCTGATTCAGAACAATCTCTCGATATGCAAAATGTGAAATTCTGGCAATGTCAGATACATTGAACTTATCGCCGCACGCCTCTTTCATCTTTTCAAACGGTGCAATAGAAACCTTCTGGCTATTACACAATATTGACATTGCATTATATAAGAGGTTATTGCTGCCGCCTTCTGAAACGTTGAATTTCTTTTTTCTGAAGGAATTCAAAATCAGGCTGAGTATATTTGAGGCTGTATCTTCTCTTTGATGTTGTGTACGTCTTATAAAACCATCTTCAGTTACAATATTGATTCTGTACTGGTCTACAAGACCTCCATTATATCCTTCCTTACCAAAATTACTAATGTTAGCCTTTTTAGAAAATCTTTCACGCAGCATCTTGGTGGATCCGTTTTCTATAACCGACAATTTTGCGCTATCCACTGCAACAAAACAAAATCGCCATTCACAGTATTCAATATCTTTATATGAAAATCCAGGAAGCACTTCATTGGTTTCTGCCTGATAAACGAAGGATCTTCTTCCGGGAGTTCCGTTCTTCAACGGAACTACATATACCAGTACAGTTCCTTCCATTACCTTATAAGCATTCGCCTCTGAATTTGTTATGTATGTATCTCCACCTTTTAAGAAGATCAAATTATCCATTGTATTCATTTTCTGCCTCCTTACAAGTTGGAAATAAAGCGTTTATAATGACCTTCAACCTGTGCAAGTTCATCATGTGAACCACGCTGTACAATTTTACCACGATTCATTACAATAATCTGATCACAGTCACGGATAGCACTCAGTCTGTGAGCAACAATTACACAAGTACAGCCTCTGCGTTTGATGTTGTCCATGATTTTTTTCTCAACAACAGGGTCAAGTGCACTTGTAGCCTCATCCATAATAAGAACAGTCGGATTTGTTGCCAGTGCTCGCGCAATTTCAAGTCTCTGACGCTGACCTCCGGACAAATTGGTTGCTCCTTCTGTCAGCTTATAGTCATAAGCACCCGGTTTCTGAGAAATTATATCATGAATACAAGCGTCCTTTGCCGCTGCAATCATATCTGATTCAGATATGCTGGAATTCCACATTGTAAGATTATCCCTGACTGTACCCGAGAATAAGGTTATATTCTGGCTGACTGTCGAAACACTTGCATTCATAACCTCATTAGGTATTTCCTCAACAGGAGTACCGTCAAACAATAACCTTCCCTGCCACGGCTTATACAAACCGCTTACAATTTTAGAAACAGTTGACTTTCCGCATCCTGATGAACCAACAAATGCAATTGAAGAACCACAATCAATTTTAAACGAAAAACCTGCTACAATAGGATCTTTAAGCCTGCTGTATCCAAATGCTATATCCTCCAGCTCAACTGAGCCGTCCAGTTTCGTTTTCATCTGATTCTTTACTGTTGATGCGTCAAACTTCTCATCTAACGGATATTTCATAATATCTTCTACACGATTGATATCTGCCTTTGTTGTCTGTATATTCTTAACAAAACCAACCAAAGCATCTATCGGTTCTGAGAATGAACCGAAGAGAGTGGTGAATGCAACCAGCATACCAACAGTCATATTACCATTTATAACTATCAGACCACCGACAATTATTACCAGAACATCTCCAAGCATCTTTACTGCATCAGGAATAGCATTTATTACCTGCTGGGTTTTACTCAGCTTTTGTTCTGTACTGATAGTCTTTGCGTTATAGCCAAGGATTCTTCCCACATACTCGTTTTCAGCACCGGATGCCTTCAGCGTGCTTGTGATACTGAGTCCGGCACATACTGCACCTGCAAGCTTACCTGAATCCTGCTGCAGTTTAATTGACGCATTGGACAGCATACCTGATGTGATTTTTACAACCACTAAGTTCACAACCACTGTTGCCAATGCAATCGCTGTTAAAATCGGACTGTAAATGAGCAATAATACCAGATAAAACATTGCAACAAAAATGTTAAGGACTGTTTCTGCAAGTTCACCTGCAAGGAACACACTGACATTGGCATTGTTGCTTACTCGTCCGGACAAATCACCAACGTATCTCTGATCAAAGAAACTGATCGGTAATCTGAACATATTATGCAGGAATTCCCTCGCCGATAGCAAGACCATCTTTTTTTGCAGCTTTGCAAGAACAATATTACGATATATCGTCAAAGCCGCCTGCAGGAATATCGTTGCACACATAAATATAATAAGCTTTGTAAACCAGGACGTATTTCCTCCTACCAGAACATCATCCATGAACACCTGTGACAGTACAGGGAAGAGTACTCCGGGAAATACAAGCAGGAGTCCGACAAAAAGAAGTCTGAACAATGTAGAATACTGCCCACTCAATCTATGCTTGATGAATGTCATCATTGTATTCTTCTTCTTTTCCTTAACAAATGAATCTGTTTTCGAAAAAGTCAGAACAACACCTGTAAAAGCGTCATCCAGTTCTTCCATAGTAAGCTTGCGGCGACCCATAGCAGGATCATTGATATACGCATACTTCCCTTTGAAGCCTTCAAAAACAACGAAATGATTGAAATTCCAGTGAATAATACATGGTGGCTGCAGCTCTCTGAGTGCAGCAGGTTCTTTTCTAAAGCCACGACATTCCAGACCATATTTTTTAGCGCAGCGCATTATGTTTCCGGCATTACATCCATCTCTGGAAACACCGGTTTCTATACGCATCTGCTCTAACGGAATATTTTTACCGAAGTATGCAAAGACCATCGAAAGAGATGCTGCTCCGCACTCAGTTGCTTCCATCTGATATATGGTTGGCGTTTTTGAGTAGTTTCCCATCATCAGCCCTCCATAATATCTTTTATTTTACCTATAAGTTTTGTTATCGGAGCACATTCGTCTACCACAATCTTTGCTGATACAATAGTGCCGTTAGAAACCGTCAGTTTTTTTGCACTTTTATTTGACCAATAGAATCCACTCTTGGTATCGCTGTCAGTCTTGATTTCACAAACAACTGAAACTATCGGACCATTAGCAGCAAACTGCTGTGCTACCATATTACCGTTTCCCAGAACATATGCTAAAGAATCAGTATTGGCGGCATACTCATCAACAGAAACGATTTCCGCTTCCATGTGTCCGTACTTTTGTGAATCTACTGAAGTAGGGTAAACCAGAACCTCCATACCCTCTTCAAATTTCTGAGCATATACCAGAGGAACATAACATACGATTACCTGCTCACCGATATTTTTCGGTGTTACTCGTGCAATTTCCGTTCCTGCAAGAACAGGCGTACCTATCTCGAGAGAATATGCACTTATAACGCCTTCTCGTTCAGCACTGATTTCCTTAACTGTACCATCAGTATGCTTAACCTCAGCAATTTTATCGCCTTTCTTCACTTCAGTACCAACTTCTACGCAATACTTTTCAAGAATTCCTGACGACTCAGAATAAATTGCATCCACGCTGTATGAATCAACAATAATACCGCTTACTGTTTCTGTTGTAGGTAATGTTCCTACAATAGACCAGACAACAGTTACTGCAATAATAACTAAAACTGCAATAAGTGCCAGCCATGATAAAGGAGATGATATTTTTATCATTCTGTCAAGCTGTTCTGGATTAGACAATTTTTCCAAGGATGATTTTCTGTATAAATCTGCCATTTTTATTCCCACCTTATATTATTCCTATTAAAATATGTCCGTATTTTATCTAACGCTCTTTTCAGCTGTATACGAACATTTCCGGGCAGCAGCCCCATCTGAAATGCAATTTGATTTGAATTCAGATTCTTAAAATACTTACACACAACAATTTCACGCTGCGTTTCGTTTAATTCTTCCATCGCAACATATAACTGATCTCGCAGATACTGTAATTGGATGGCTGTTATCACATCGTCGGCTTCGTCAGAGTCAGACGCAAATGAATCATCCAGTTCTGTAACATCCTTACGGTCACGATAATAATTTTTCAGTTTATTATTTACAATAACAAACAACCATGTTTGAAACCTCGCTTTGCTGTCGTCAAACAAGTCGAATTTTTCCCAACAAGAGCAAAAAACATCCATCGTCATATCTTCAGCAACTGCCTTGTTGATAACTTTCTTTAATATGTATCCATATACCTGCGGATAGTACTTTATATAGTATTCTTTAAATTCACTATCTTTCTGACTCTCCACTCTTATTCATCTCCTTTACTTATTTTTAACCAAGCAAAGCGTATTTTTCAACTTATCAGGATTTCAATAATCACTAATCCGATCTTGAATGATCAGCCGAATGACCATCTCCTCCTCCACCCGAATCAATATTCTTAATTATCTGATAAGCAGAAGCTACAAACTCTTTCACTTAACACTCTCCCTGATTTTTCTTTCTATTTACTTCCATAGGCTTTTCATGTTCCTTATTCAGTATGAATTCCTCTTTGAGCAAATTTTTTATAAATTCTTTATTGCCGACACAATTTCCTATATTATACCATTAATTTATTAATAAGTCAATACATTGATATATATTTTATATAATTTTCAGAACTGCCTCGCACAGAGCTTGTGCGATATTGATTTAGCCATTACCTGCTGACAGCTGAATCAAAAAAGCTTCCGGAGATTTTCCGGAAGCTTTCAGCGTGTAGAAAAAGTATATTGTAGGGGACGATGCCCACATCGTCCCGGGCTGATGTAGGCATCAGCCCCTACGAATTGGCTATATATCGTTGCTCTGTGTAGGGGCGGATATTATCCGCCCGCAATTTCGAAACGAAATTCATGTTTTCGGACAGTCTCAAAGCTTCCGGAATTAATCCGGAAGCATTATTTTATTCTGATGTAATTTTCTGATTCTCCGCCGATTATCTCTGTAAGATAGCTGTTGTCCTCAATCAGCCGGAGCTTCTGCGGCTTTGTAAGCTGTTTTATTCTGTATTCCAGCCTTGACGCAAGACTGCGGTTTTCCGTCTGCCAGTATACTTCAAGCTTCTCCGCCTTGTGGGATTTCGTATACCTTGCACATTTTTCCGTCTGCCCGAAATGCTCTGACATCCGCCGGTCAATATCGGCGGTAATACCTGTATACAGCGTATTTCCGGAGCATCTCAGTATATACACATAGTACATTACTTTTCATCCGCTTCAAAAAGAAGCACGGGATATCCCTCGTCATAGAGCTTTACGATTTCCGGATGCTCTGCGGCATATCTGAAAATTATATCAGCAAGACCTTCCCTGAGAAACTCAACAAGCTGAGACAGCGGACGATTATAAATCTCACTGCAAACCGAAGCAACTGTAATCGCACGTCTGCCGCCGATTTCCATAATGCGGAACGGCCAGATACGGCAGTCGAATGGCTTGCTGTCGCCGAGCATACAGCCGTTTTCAGTGAGTGCCGGACAGGTGAAAAGCTCTCCGCCGCTGAGCTTTTCTGTTTTCAGGATGTATCCGCTGCCGCTTGGAATAAATTCAGTATCGGGCAGGGCTTTGCGGATGATACCGGCTGTTTCACCGGAGAAAACGGGAACTTCCCATATATCGGAGCTGTCGAATACACAGCAGAGACGACACTCTGCACAGCTTTTTGGAGAAAGAATTTTTTTGAGCATAGCAATCACCTTTGTATAAATTCTGCATTAAGTTCAATTATTATGGTTGGCAGAGAATATATCTGCGACCTCGGTGAGAGTGATATATGCAAGGGGATCAACCTTATGCACGATATCCTTGACCTTCATAATCTGAAAGCGGTTTACAACGAAATAGAGGATGCTTCTGTCTGTGCCGGAGAAGCCTCCCTTAGCCTGAATTATAGTAACACCGCAGCCGAATTCCTTCATCAGGCGGCTGCTTATCTTATCTGGCTCTGAAGTAATTATCATAGCCGCTTTTGATCGCTGGAGACCGTCAACGATGAAATCCACCGTTTTTAGTGCCGCAAAGTATGCAACAATGGAATAAAGCGGAAGAATCCAGCTGCTTACTGCGATTCCGCAGATTACATAGAGTATAACGTTGTATATCATCACGAAGGAGCCGACGGACAGTCCGAGCTTTTTTGCAAATATAACAGCCATAACTTCTATGCCGTCCATTGCACCGCCGTATCTTATAGCAAGACCGCTTCCTGTTCCGGAGATGACTCCGCCGAAAATAGCACACAGAAGCAGATCTGTTCCGGCAAGAGGAGAAGCAAGGCTGACATCAACGGGAAGAACATCGGTTATGAGCCACGACGCCACAGAATATATGATAACAGTGTACACTGCACATATCGTGAAGGATAGCCCCTGTTTCTTTGTTCCGTAGATAAACAGCGGAATATTAAGTATTATAAGAAACACCGACAGCGAAAGCCATTCCGGAGAATGCTGTGCCAGAAACATGGAGGTTCCGGAAATTCCGCTGTCATAGAGCTTTACCGGCATGAGGAAAATTGTAATTCCGAAAGCGTTTATACATCCTGCAACAGTGAGCATGACAAAATGCAAAGGAGGGATTTCACGCAGAGCTTCGATAAATTTTTTCAAAATAAGACCCCTTTCATTCAAAATGAGGTGCTTTTTCGGAGCACCTCATTTTTCCGCAATTACTTCTTTAACTTGTCGAAAACGTCGCCAAGCTTATCCTTAGCCACGTCTACAACCTTGTCAACCTTATCCTCAGGAATGTCGATTCCTGTAAGACCTTCAACAGCCTTAACAGGATCCTTCTTGAGATCTTCCTTAAAATCCTTGTCCTTTACCTTTTCTGTGAGATCGCCGAGTTTTTCCTTGATGTCCATTGCAAAAAACCTTCTTTCATTGAATTTGATACTGACTGACCGATAACGATCATCAATTGTATTATACCACATATTGACTGGAAAATCAAGACTTTCGGCAACAGAAATTGTAAATAACGCAATATAGCATAAAACTTGTGCAGGATGATTCAAGCAAATCAATTTTAAATATCAGATTATCCGTTCCATTGTGTAGGGGGGCGATGCCTACATCGCCCCGTGGAAAAATATTCAATTTCACGGGCTGATGTGGGCATCAGCCCCTACAAATCGTACAATAAATTTTGAAAAATGATTTACATGGGGATTGCCTTAAAAATATTGACATTGAATCTCTGCCGTGATATAATAAGTATGTATGTTATCATGCAGAATACGCATAACATATACAGGTACAAAAATAAATATATGGAGATAATGAAATTGATAAAAACAGTAAACGGTATAAAAATAAACTACGAGGATAAGGGCAGCGGCGAGCTTATCGTGCTTCTTCACGGCTGGGGAAGCAATATAAAGCTTTTCGCCAACCTCATAGAGCTTCTGTCACGAAAGTATCATGTCGTGGCTATGGATATGCCCGGCTTCGGTGAAAGTCAGGAGCCGCCGTCAGCATGGTGCGTGGACGATTACGCAAGCTTCGTTGTTGATTTTCTGAAGGATTACAGCGATAAGAAAATCATGCTTCTGGGACATTCCTTCGGCGGACGCGTGATAATCAAGCTCAACAGCCGGAAGAACCTTCCGTTTGAGATAAGCAGGGTAATCCTCGTGGACAGTGCAGGAATCCTTCCGCCTAAGACAAACAAGAAAAGCTGGCGTACACGCAAATACAAAATGGGAAAGGCATTCCTTTCCACAAAGCTCATGCAGAAGATAGCTCCGGATGCACTTGAAAAGCTCCGTGTGAAGTACGGCAGTGCTGATTATGTTGCTGCTTCTCCGCTTATGAGACAGGTTCTTGTAAAGACCGTAAACGAGGATTTAGAGCCGCTTCTGCCGAATATCAAGTGTCCCGCACTTCTTGTGTGGGGCGTGAACGATACGGCAACTCCGCTTTCGGACGGTGAAAAAATGGAAAAGCTCATTCCCGACGCCGGTCTTGTAAAGCTTGAAAATGCCGGACATTATTCCTTCCTTGACCAGCAGTACACATTCAACCGTGTAATGTGCTCTTTCCTGAAAATCGAGGAATAACACCGCAGATAACGTGGATATCTGACGGAATCCGCTGATATGTAGGGGCGAACTGCGTTCGCCCGTGTTGAAAGAAACCTTATTCTGCGGGCGAACACAGTTCGCCCCTACAATACAATTTTAGGAGAAATACATGAATATAGCAATTTTCTGTATATTTACGGCAATAACCTTTGCCGCAGTACTTTTCTCATCGCTCCGAGAATTCCATATGCTCCAGCTGAACGGCTACAAAACACCGGAGCATTCATGGTGGATGAAGAAGAATTTCAAGAGATATATTCTTCCGGCTAAGCTTTTTGCAGTTCAGTTCATACTGCTTCTATTTTCTACGAAAACAGCAATGCGTATAATGATTATTGTACTGGCAGTCTTTAATATTTTCATAATCATAAAAAACAAGCCCGGTAAGAAATTCAAAAAGCCGCTTGTATACACTGCAAGAGTAAAGCGTATGATGACAACTTTCTGGATTCTTGCCGCACTGATAACAGGTGCCGGTATACTGATATCCGGCGGAAAGCCTGATTCTCCGTGGATGTATATTTTCATCGGATCTGTACTCTATCTCACACCGATACTCGTTCCGCTTTCAAACATCATCAACAAGCCGATCGAAAAGGCAGTACAGAACTGGTACATCAACGATGCAAAAAGAATGCTTTCCGATATGCCTTCTCTCCATAAGGTTGGTATCACCGGAAGCTACGGCAAGACATCCATGAAATTCTACCTCAGTGAGCTTCTCGGTTCTCAGTATGATACACTGAAAACTCCCGAAAGCTTCAATACACCTATGGGCGTTACAATCACAATCAGACGTGACCTCAGACCTACCCACGAGTACTTCATATGCGAAATGGGCGCAAGACGTGTCCGTGAAATCAACGAGCTCTGCGAAATAGCTCATCCTCACGACGGAATTATAACCTCTGTCGGACCTCAGCATCTTGAGACTTTCGGCTCTGTCGAAAATGTACTCAATACGAAATTTGAGCTTGCCGACAGTGTTCAGGCGGCTGGCGGAAAAATCTACCTCAACGGCGACAACGAGCTTATCAGAAGCCGTGCACCCAAGTACAAGGGAGCTATCCTCTACGGAACAACAGAGGGCTGTGATTACCGTGCGGCTGATATTTCAGTTTCCGACAAGGGAACGGAATTCACACTGACTGCTCCGGACGGCGAAAGCTGCCGCTTCACAATGAAGCTTCTCGGCGAGCACAGCGTTCAGAACGTAGTCGGAGCTATCGCATACGCTCATGGTACAGGAATCCCGCTTGAAAAGCTTGTACTTCCTGTCAAGAGAATTGCTGCTGTTCCGCACAGATTACAGCTTCTTGACAAGGGCGGCGACATGACCTTCATCGACGACGCATATAATTCAAATCCGAGCGGATGCCGTGCGGCTCTCAATGTGCTGGGACTGTTCGACGCCTGCAAGATACTCGTCACTCCCGGAATGGTCGAGCTTGGCGCAAAGCAGGAAGAACTCAACTTTGAATTCGGACAGGAAGCCGCCGCAGTCTGCGACTATATTGCTCTTGTCGGAAAAAATCAGACAGTGCCTATCTACAACGGCATAAAGGCTGCCGGCTATGATATGAACAAGGTATTTGTTGCAGATTCACTGGGCGAGGCTCTTGACAATGTGCGTAAATATCAGACAGATAAGAAAAAGGTCGTTCTTCTTGAAAACGATCTGCCTGACAACTATTAACCGGCAGGGCGGATATCCCTGCAAAACAGAAAAGGAGAGATACATACATGAAGATAAATCTTGCAGTTTTATTCGGTGGAAAGAGCGTTGAGCATGAGGTTTCAGTAATCTCGGCAGTTCAGGCTATGGCAAGCATGAATAAGGAAAAATACAATATCATTCCCGTTTACATGACAAAGGAAAACGAGTTCTATACAGGCGAAAAGCTCATGGATATCAATTCATTCAAGGATATTCCGGCACTTCTTAAGGAATGTACAGAATGTGTATTCGTGAGAAGCGGCGGAAAGGTTCAGATTATCCGTCAGAAAACAAAGAAATTCGGCTCCAACGTAATTTCAGACGTTGATGTGGCATTCCCCATTGTTCACGGAACAAACGTTGAGGACGGCGCACTTCAGGGATATCTCCAGACTCTCGACCTCCCATACGTCGGCTGTGATGTCCTTTCTTCCGCAGTAGGAATGGATAAATTCGTGATGAAGATTCTCCTCAAGGACGCAGGATTCCCTGTACTCGACTGCTGCCGTTTCTCCTCCTACGATATGGACAAAATTGAGGAGCTTATCGCTCAGGTTGAGGGAAAATTCAGCTATCCTGTTATCGTAAAGCCTATAAATCTTGGTTCAAGCGTAGGAATTTCCAAAGCCAGCGACCGCAGAGGACTTGAAAAATCAATAGAAGAAGCATTTGAGTTCGCAGACAGAATCCTCGTTGAACCGGCAGTTGTCCAGCTTAAGGAAATAAACTGCTCCGTATGCGGCGACAGCGAATCCGCAGAAGCCTCTGTATGCGAGGAACCCGTTCAGCAGGATGAAATCCTCAGCTACAAGGATAAGTATGTCGGCGGCGGAAAATCCGGCGGCAGCAAGGGTATGGCTACGCTGAAAAGAAAGATTCCGGCTGACATTACTCCTGAACAGGAGGAAATGGTACGCAGAACAGCCGTTGACGCATTCCGTTACCTCGGATGCTCCGGTGTTGCAAGAATAGACTTCATGCTTGACAAGGCAACACAGAAAATATACATCAACGAGATAAATACAATTCCCGGCTCGCTTTCATTCTATCTCTGGGAGCCGAAGGGAGTTAAATATACAGAGCTTCTCGAACGCATGATACAGCTTGCTCTCAAGCGTCACAGACAGGCAGCAAAAATCAGCTACACCTTTGAAACGAACATCCTCTCAATGGGCGGAAGCTTCGGTTCAAAGGGCTGCAAGGGCAAGGCGTAATTCGTAATTAATTATATGGGGTTATATTTGTATAGGCCGCCTTTGGCAGTATGTATAAAAATGATATATGGATTTATAGGGTGATTAAAATTGAAAGAAGAAAGAAATTTCCGTGCAGAACTTGAGCTTTTGCATAAACAATATGAAGAATCAAAAAGACTCGAGGAAGAAAATGCAAAACGAAATTCCTCAGGACCTGATGCAGAGGAATTTGCAAAATTTGCTGAAGCCTTAGCGGAAAAGGATTGGAAAAAGCGTATTCCAGAAGATAAAATAGGACTCTACAACATTCTTTCCCGTATTTTGGTTGTTTCGTTTGTATCAATGATAATTTTTGAGTTCTTTGCAAGTATATTTTTTGGTCCTGTAATTGTATGGGGAAGTGCAGCAATATTTTTCGGGGTGATAATTTTCTCCATATCTTTCGTAAAAGAACCTGCTTTTGCAATTGTTACATCCGTTCTTCTTATAGCTGCGGGAATCGCTATTTTTAAAAAGAATATATTGGCATTATGTTTTATAATAATATCTATTTTTATTATAAACTTTGTTATCAGCACAATAAAAGGTATTGTTATTTTTATCCGGCTGCTTCGCTGGATAAAAACAATGAAAAAAGTCTGCACTGAAAAAGCAGCCGCCACTTGCATCAATACCAATCAAAAAATTTTTCCAGATTTAGAAAAAGAAAACATAGAGCTTATCCCTCGTTATACACGGGAAGTAAAATCAGAAGGCAGCGGAGTATATTATTTATTGAAGAATGTTTATAGACTATGCAGTCCCATTTATGAGCTTGATTATTACGGTGCCAAATATACTCTGTGCGATAATTACTACGGAATAACAAAAGCCATTGAGGGCGAAAGCCGTGGAATCTTCATAAATCCTGAAAATCCACAGGAGTTTTATGATGTAAAACGATATAAAAGCGAAGCATGGAAAATATTCAACACAACGAATATTCTTCCTATAATAATCGAATTGGCTATAATTATTATAGCCAACATCCTATCTGCTTAATGCCGGATTGCAAAAATATATAAATTGTGGGACAACGTGGAAATCATAATTGTAATTGCCATAGCAATTAATATAAAAGGAGGGTTTTAAATGACCGAAAAAGAAAAACAGCAGGCAGGCGAGCTTTACAACGGCAACGACAGAGAGCTTGTCGCAGAAAGAGTCAATGCAAAGAAACTCTGCATGGAGTATAATTCAATCATTTACAACGACTATCAGAAAAGAGAAAGACTTCTCACCAGACTTGTTGCTCTTAAAGGTGAAAACACCGTTATTGAGCCGAATTTCTTCTGTGATTACGGCTATAATATCATAATCGGCGATAACTTCTACGCAAATCACAACTGCGTGATTCTTGACTGTGCAGAGGTAATCTTCGGGGATAACGTGTTTATCGGTCCGAACTGCGGTTTTTATACTGCCGGTCATCCCCTTGACGCAGAAACAAGAAATTCCGGACTTGAATTTGCAAAACCGATAAAAATCGGAAGCAACGTCTGGATAGGCGGAAATGTCTGCGTAATGCCGGGCGTTACTATCGGTGACGGTGCGGTAATCGGCGGAGGAAGCGTCGTTGTGAACGATATTCCTGCCGGCTGCGTGGCTGTGGGAAATCCCTGCAAGCCGGTACGCAATATTGATGAAAAATCCGAAAAATAAACATATCCGGAATAAAAGCCTTTGGATATGCAAATCTAATTGAGGCAGGCAAAAACAATGTTTGAAATACTTGAAAAGAGAAGTCTTAATCCGACTGTAACTCTTATGAAAATCCATGCTCCCAGAATTGCCGCAAAGGCAGAGCCGGGACAGTTTATAATTCTCAGAACTGACAGCGAGAGCGAGAGAATTCCGCTTACAATCGCTGATTACGACAGAAATGCCGGAACAGTTACGGTTATTTTCCAGATTGTCGGAGCTACAACTGAAAAGCTCAACCGACTTCAGGAAGGTCAGTGTCTCCATGATTTCGTGGGACCTCTTGGACGTCCTACCGAAACAGAGGGACTAAAAAAAGTCGCTGTAATCGGCGGCGGCGTGGGATGTGCTATCGCTTATCCCGTTGCAAAGAAGCTCCACGAGCTTGGCGTTGAAGTTCATGCAATTGCTGGATTCCGGAACAGTGAACTTGTCATTCTGGAGGACGAATTCAGAGAAGCTTCTTCAAAATTCGTGCTTATGTCCGACGACGGCTCAGCCGGCGAAAAGGGACTTGTTACCGATGCTCTCAGAAAGCTCGTCGAAAGCGGCGAAAAATACGACAGAGTTATCACTATCGGACCGCTTATCATGATGAAATTCGTGTGCGTTCTTACAAAAGAACTCGGAATTCCCACCGTTGCTTCCATGAATCCTATCATGATAGACGGAACAGGAATGTGCGGATGCTGTCGTCTTACAGTAGGCGGAGAAACTAAATTCGCCTGCGTTGATGGTCCTGAATTTGACGGTCACCTCATTGATTTCGACGAAGCTATGGCAAGAAGCTCCATGTACAAGCCGTTTGAACTCAAGGCTCGTGAGGAGACCTGCAACCTTTTCAGTCAGGAGGTAAAGTAAAATGCCTGATATGTCACTGAAAAAAAATGAAATGCCGGTTCAGCAGCCGGATGTAAGAAATAAAAACTTCTCCGAGGTAGCTCTCGGCTACACAGAGGAACAGGCTGTCAGCGAAGCTAAACGCTGTCTTAACTGCAAGCACAAGCCTTGTACCGGCGGATGTCCCGTACAGATAGATATTCCGGCATTTATCGGAAAGATCGCAGAGAGAAATTTCGCAGAAGCCTATAAAATTATCGCAGAATCAAGCTCGCTTCCGGCAGTATGCGGACGTGTATGTCCTCAGGAAACTCAGTGCGAAAGCAAGTGCGTAAGAGGTATCAAGGGCGAGCCTGTCGCTATCGGACGCCTTGAACGCTTCGTCGCTGACTGGCACAATGCCCAGCCGGAAGCTCCGGTTGAAAAGCCGGTATCAAACGGTCATAAGGCGGCTGTTATCGGCTCAGGACCTTCCGGTCTTACCTGTGCCGGAGATCTCGCTAAAAAGGGCTATGATGTAACTATTTTCGAGGCTCTCCACGTTGCCGGAGGAGTTCTCTCCTACGGAATCCCTGAATTCAGACTTCCGAAATCTATCGTTCAGAAGGAAATAGACTCGCTTAAGGCTCTCGGTGTAAAAATCGAAACGAATGTCGTTGTCGGAAAGACAGTCTCAGTGGACGAGCTTATGCAGGAAGAAGGCTTTGAAACCGTATTTATCGGAACAGGTGCAGGTCTGCCGAGATTTATGAATATCCCCGGCGAAAACCTCAACGGCGTTTACTCAGCCAATGAATTCCTGACAAGAATCAACCTCATGAAGGCTTACAAGGAAAACAGCTCTACCCCTATCAAGGCAGGAACTAATGCCGTTATCGTAGGCGGCGGAAATGTCGCTATGGACGCCGCAAGATCTGCAAAAAGACTCGGTGCAGACGTGCATATCGTTTACAGACGTACTGAACATGAGCTTCCCGCAAGAGCTGAGGAAATCGAACATGCTAAGGAAGAAGGAATCAAATTCAATTTCCTTACCAACCCCATTGAAATAAAATCCGATGAAAACGGCTGGGCAAAAAGCATTATCTGCCAGCAGATGGAACTCTCTGAGCCTGACGCTTCCGGCAGAGCTAAAGCTGTCCCGATTGAAGGTGCTTTCATCGAAATTGAGGCTGACTGTGTGATTATGTCTATCGGTACTTCCCCCAATCCGCTTATCAAGTCTACAACAGAAGGTCTTGATACACAGAAATGGGGCGGTATTATCGCCGATGAAAACGGACGTACCTCCAAAAAAGGAGTATTCGCCGGCGGTGACGCTGTTACAAGCGCCGCAACTGTTATCCTCGCTATGGGCGCCGGAAAAAAAGCCGCCGCCGCTATGGATGACTATATGCAAAATATATAACTTCGGTTTTATAGTGATACTTTTACAGATGACTTATATGTGCATTATCGGGGGAACCCTTTTTCAAAAGGGTTTTCCTCAATTAATGCGTGTAAAACTTCTATAAGAGTATAAACATAAAGCCGGAGTTATTTTTGCATCATCCATCTTGACAATGTAACAAAAAAGTTGTATAATTAGTTTACAAATATAGACAGATAGGAGAATAATTATGGAGTTTATGGAAAACCGTGAACTTTCATGGCTCAAATTCAACAAAAGGGTACTTGAAGAAGCGGTTGACAAGAGCAATCCGCTGCTTGAAAGGATATCATTTTCTGCGATATACCAGAGCAATCTTGATGAATTCTTCATGGTTCGTGTCGGCTCTCTGACCGATACTGCCATTACCGATAAAGACAAGAAGGACAGCCGCACAGGAATGACGGCAGCCCAGCAGCTTGACGCAGTATTCACAGCAGTCAGAAGACGTCAGCCCAGTGTGGAAGAAGCTTACAGAAAGAATCTGGAGGAGCTTTCTGCATACAGTTTTGAACAGGTCACAATGGAAAACGCAACAGAACAGGAACGCAGTTTTCTGGAACTGTATTTCAAGCGTGAGATAAAGCCGTTCATTTCGGGTATTGTTGTGAACGACGCTCTGCCTTTTCCGTTCCTGAAAAACAAGGAGATATATGCCGTTGTGCAGCTCAGCTCGAAGAAGAATGTATCAATCGGCATTGTACCTACCGCCTGCGACAACGGCGAAAGAATGATTCCTCTCGGAAATGGTGGAAAACGTTTCATTCTCACGGAGGATGTAATTCTGCATTTTGCACACCTTATGTTCAAGAATTACAAGGTCATCGACCGGGCATTGATAAGAATCACAAGAAGTGCCGATATCATGGCTACCGGCAAGGGCGAGGAGTTCCGCCGCAATATGGAGGAGCTTGTCGCTAAGCGAAAGAAGCTTGCTCCTGTAAGACTTGAAATCTCTGACGATTTTTCCAATGACGCTCTTGAATACATCTGCAAAAAGCTGAAAATCAGGAATTCCAGAGTATTTAAATCCCGTATTCCGCTGGATGTTTCGTTCCTTTTTGCATTGCAGGAGCTTGACGAAAGCGAGGAGCTTCACTATATCAAACGCTCTCCGAAGATTCCGGCGGTGCTGTCGGAGAAAAAGTCCGTATTTTCGCAGATTAAGGCAAAGGACATACTTCTCAGCTATCCCTTTGAATCCATAAATGCGTCGTTTATAAGACTTCTTCAGGAATCGGCTGCCGATCCGAAGGTCACATCCATAAAGATAACGCTTTACCGCCTTGCACGCAACAGCAAGGTCATTGACGCTCTCTGCACTGCCGCCGAAAACGGCAAGGAGGTTCTCGTTATGATTGAGCTTCGTGCGAGATTTGACGAAGCAAATAATATCGAGTGGTCGAAGGTTCTCCAGCAGGCAGGAGTAAAGGTTATCTACGGTCCGAGGGATTACAAGGCTCACTCTAAGCTTCTTCTCATCACAAGAAAGGCAGCCGGCGGTGAATTCGACTACGTTACCCAGATAGGCACCGGAAATTACAACGAAAAGACCTCGGCGATATACACCGACCTTATGCTTCTGACGGCAGACAGGGAAATTGCCGCCGATGCGGAAGCAGTTTTCAGCGGACTTCTGAATGGTACGTTCGTTGAAAATACGAACAAGCTTCTTGTATCACCGCTTGCTCTCAGACCGCAGATTCTTGCCATGATGGATGAGCAGATCGCCATTGCGAAAAGCGGCGGAAACGGCTATATTGCAGCAAAAGTGAACTCACTCTGCGACAAGGTGATTATAACCAAGCTTGTTGAAGCTTCTCAGGCAGGAGTAAAAATTGAACTGATTGTCAGGGGTATATGCTGTATTATCGCCGGTGTTGAGGGATATACCGAAAATGTCACTGTCCGCAGTATTGTCGGAAGATTCCTTGAACACAGCCGTATCTTTATATTCGGTAAAGCAGGCAGGGAACAGAAAATCTACATCGGCTCTGCTGACTACATGAGCAGAAATACAATCCGCCGTGTTGAGGTGGCTGCTCCTGTTGAGGACGAAAGACTCAAAAAGCGTATCCGTGATATGTTCGACGTGATGATGAGGGATAACGTAAAGGCTCGCATCATGCAGAATAACGGTACATATATCCGTGCTGAACGTAAAGAAGGCGAGGAAGCCCTGAATTCGCAGGAGTACTTCTGCGATGAGGCTATTAAGCGACTTGAAGATAAAAAAATCCGTCAGGAACAAATGAGAATTAACCGCAGCAAGAAAAAAGCTCCTAAAAAACGCAGGGTTACTAAGAAATAAACATTGAATGTATCTAATAATGGGATTCTAAAGGGTTTTCAACCCTTTAGCGGAGTCCAGAGGCAGAGCCTCTGGCAGGGGGTGGGACAGCGTCCCACATTATGCCATAGAAGCGCTCCGCAAGGGGTGAATTCTAAAACAGTCCGGTGGACTGTTTTAGAAGAGGGGACGCCCTGCAAGAGAGGGCGTCCCATGACAATAAAAAACACAAAAGGCAGTCCATAATGACTGCCTTTCATTTACATAAGTGCATTATCTTCTGTTAAGAAGCTTCTTTGCCGTTTCCATAAGCGATTTATAATTGCTCCAGACAACAAATCCGAGGAGAAGGATTATCCAGAGAACGTAGAATACAGGCTTTGCGACGATAAACCAGCACATGAAGCAGAGTGCGATTGTGTTCAGCAGAGAATTGATTCCGTTGAAGCGGAAAGGAATATAATATCTTGCGTCGATGATTCTTGCCCAGAAGCAGAGGTAGTAGCTGAGGAAGGTTGCGATTGCCGCGCCCTGAATTCCCCATTCAGGAATGAGGAAAAAGTTGAGAACGATATTCGCCATGCTTGCAACGAAGCTTGTCCAGAAGGAATTCTTAGTATGCTTTGTTGCTGTATAGATACTGCTGAGGAACTGATCGAGACACATGAACAATGCCGCCATTACAAGAACCGGTGTGTAGATGTAAACACTGCTGTATTCCCCGAAATTCTTGGTGGTTATGAATAACGGCGTGATAATCTGGATTCCGGCTATGAGACAGGCAGAGGAGATAAACAGCAGAGCTTCATACGCACGGTAGACCTTTTCGTAGAAGTGGCTTCTGTCCTTGGAGTTGTTTTCCATGATAGCCGACATATTCCATGCCTGAAAGAAGATAGTTGATACCATGGATATAAGGTTTGGGACTTTGGTTGCATATCCGTAGATACCTGCGGCACTTTCGCCGAGAGTAACTCTGTCGCTGTGCATATAGCGGATGAAAAGACGGTCTGAGAATCCTGTGATAACCCACATAACAACCGTAGGAATCAGGGGGATTGCAAAACGCATCATGCTTGTCGCAAGCTTTTTGTTGTAGTACTGGATATTGAGATCGGTATGGAGCTTTGCGACAATAAAGAGGAACAACGCAGAGCAGAGATCGGAGAGGATAACTGCAAGCATGAATCCGCTTACACCCCAGTGAAAAACGGAAATAAAAATGATATTGAATATGAAAAGTGTGAGCGTTGCGAGAATTCCGTCCAGAGAGAAAAGCTTTACCATACCCTTGGCTCTTACGAACTGTGAACAGAGCGATCTGAATGCAGAGGTACAGACGTATATCAGCAGAAGTATGGTGTAGCCGTCTATGAAGTCGAGGAAGCTGACGAGCCTGAGAAACGGCGACAGAATCAGCATTATTGCAAGACCTGCACTGTTGAGTATGGTTGCAGTTGTGAAAACCTGTCCCTTGTGATATTTGTTGTCAAGACCGTAACGGATAACAGCTTCGGTCATGGAGAAAGTAAAGATCGGCAGAAGGAAATTCGCTGTGATTTCAAGAAGCTCCTTTGTACTGCTGTCCGCTGGACTGAGGTTGCCGGTGTAAAGTCTGGTAAGAAGAATTACAAGGAACTTTGAGCCGAAATTTCCGATAGCAAAGATCATTGTATTGAAAGCAAGCTTTTTATATTTGTCCATTTTTGATTATCACGTCCCTGTAAATTAAGTATCTGATATATATTATAGCACAATTTCTATAATTTGTCATCATTTTTTAGGATTTTCAGAGAGTAAATAAGGGGCAGAGTACCCTTGCATTTTGTAGGAAATGACGAAAAATCACCTTGATATATGTTAAAGTGCAAGAAATTTAAAAAAACAATATAAAAAGACGTGACATTTTCAAAAATGTGTGATATAATTATTATGAACATTATGGGGGCTTATTGGTGTTTGTAAGGCATTGTGTTTTTTTGTACCGTATTGCTCCGAAAAGCAGAGAAAGGAAATTAAAGTTATGGACAACAATTATTCACAGCGTCCGAGAAAAAGAATTACACGCGAAACAGCAAGAAAAAGACAGCTTACTGCACTTTTCATCATAGCTTTTCTTGTTCTGTTATTCGTTATACTTATAGCAAAAGGCTGTTCAAGCGATAAATCCAAGAAAGGCGGAAGCAGCGATAAAGATACAAAGCCAAAGACAACTTCTGTAACGACGACGGCTCCTGTTGATTCTTCCGTTACCACAACAACGGTGAATCCTGAGACAACAACTGCTCCCCTTGTGAACACAAGCGGCTTCGAGCTTGACAGATACAGCGTATATCTTACTGTCGGACAGTCAGAAATGCCCTATGTACAGAAATATCCTGCCGGTTCTACTGAGGCAGATGAACGCTGGTCTTCAACTGATACAACGATTGCAACAGTAGACGGTATCGGAAATATTACGGCTCTTGCCCCCGGTGAGTGCTATGTAACCCTGAAATCCGCTGCTGATCCGACGCAGGAGGTAAATATCAAGGTGACTGTTGCCGATAACGGTAACGCAGGCACAGGAAATGGTGCAGGTACAGCTGCAGGAACAACTGCCGCACAGTGACGGTTGGTTTACTGATAAATACAACTAAAATAATACGGAGCATCTCCCGATAAGGGAAATGCTCCGTTGTTTTTTAGCAAAAGCCGTCAAGAGTGCTTTGTGCTGAGCTGCCTTAATCCTCCGGTATCACGGCAGGAAGTTTTTTAACTCTGCAAAGCTCTATGCGATGATGCTTGACTTCAAGAACATCAATATCAAGTCCGTCTGATGTCACTGAAATCTGAGTTCCGTTGGCTGGGATTTCGCCGATAAGAGCGATAACATATCCGCTGAAGGTATCATATTTGTCGGCAGGAAGAATAATATCAAGCTCCTCGCAGACCTCGCTGAGAGAGGTTACGCCGGGAACAGTCCAGACATCATCCTCGAGCTGCTGAAGTCTTGCACCGGTCTGATCCGATTCATCTTCTGCGAAATCTCCGACAAGCTGTTCAACGAGATCGGTGATAGTGATTATTCCGCTCATGCCGCCGTATTCATCGACAACAACGGCAAAACGGCTTGCACCGGATTGCTTCATAGCTTCAAAAAGTCTGTCAGCCTTCATGTTCTCGTGGACGAAATATGGCTCACGGACAGCATTTTTCATGATATTGTCATAGCTTTTGTTTTCAAGGCGGAAGTAATCCTTTGCGTCAAGAACGCCGATAACGTTGTCAACGCTTTCGCCGCATATCGGGAATACCGAGTGACGTGTGCGGTGGATTGTTTCTTCCCAGACATCGGTTGTGTCATTGCTCCAGAGAACGTTTACATCAGTTCTGTGAGTGCAGATCTGATCTGCGGTAAGATCATCAAAGGCGAAAACGTTTTTGATTATTCTGTTTTCGTCCTCGTCGATAGTACCGTTTTCAGCACCGGCGTCAGACATCATAAGTATTTCTTCTTCGGTTACCGTATTTTCGCTCTTGTTGGGATCAACACCCAAAATCCGCAGTATACCGCCGGAAATCAGCTTGCTGAGAAGAACGAAGGGGGTGAAGAACTTCGAGATCAGGACGGTGAATCCGCTGAGACGAAGTGCATTTTTTTCAGGATTTTTAGCCGCCAGCTTTTTGGGAACGAGTTCGCCTATAATTACCGTGAAAAAGAGTACGATAATTGTTATAACTGCGGCTGATACGAGATTAACAGGTTTTGCAGGTATATCAAGACCTGATTTCAATACGAGAGATGTAAGTCTTTCTGAAAAACTGATTGCTGCGAACGCGGCACCAAGAAGTCCTATAAAGAGCGTTGCCGCATGGAGCGCAGCCATAAATCGTGAAGGATGCTTAAGCATACGTCTGAGACGTGAAGCTTTTTTTCCTCCGCTTACCGCCAGTTTTTCGAGATTGTTGTCGTTTACCATTATTACCGCTGTTTCAGCATAAGTGAAAACAGCATAGATTATCAATAATACAATTTGCAGAATAATATCCGCAGCCATTCTGAATCCTCCTTATATTTTGTCAGTAAGTTGCATATCCGCTAACATAGCCGGTAATGCTTGTTCCTGAATATAATGGGGCGAATGAAGTAAATATTATAACTGACGTCAGGACCAGCGTCCATTAGTGATTCCACCTCCACGGGAAAGTGCATTTCTGACACAATCCTTCATAGTATATTTCTATAATTATATCATTTGTAGCGAGCTTTTTCAAGGGAGAACAATAAAAGTTTACATAATATAGTGGATTTGATGATATATATAGCTCTGATTTGGATATAATGACGATGGGTCTTGCAGACTGAGGGGAAAATACACAGAAAATGTGTTTGATTTTTGCAGTATTTCTACAAAAACCGGAAATGATAATTCTTGACAATTTTAATGAATGGTGATATTATATTAAATGTAAAAGGGAGTAGCTTCCCGACAGATTGTCGGGTGTCCGCATCGCCATAACCACGGCTTATGCTGTCGGGCGGGCAGGGTTTATGCTTTAGCAAGACTTTTATTGCACATTAATATGAATTTTCATGTTAAGCTGCAATAAAAGTCTTTTTTATGTCTGCGGATATGTACTCTCTCAGATTTAAAGAAATGGAGAAAGAGAATATGAATTACTTCAATCAGGATGGAGAAAAAGTTATCAGTCAGCTTGGCTCCGACAGATCAAATGGTCTGACGGATGCTCAGGTTACTGAAAGCCGTCAGAAATACGGTGAAAACGCTATCACCGAGGAAAAGCAGAAAAGTATATTTATGGTTTTTCTGGAGCAGTTCGCTGATCTTCTTGTTGCAATTCTTATAATTGCGTCGGTTGTTTCGATGATAAGCGGCGAAATAGGAAGCACTATCGTTATCCTTGTTGTTCTTATTATGAATGCGATTCTTGGTACAGTACAGCATGTCAAGGCACAGAAATCGCTGAACAGCCTTAAGGCTATGAGCTCTCCGAATGCAAGAGTAATCAGAAACGGAGCTCAGACAGAAATTCCGGCATCAGAGGTCGTAGTCGGTGATATTCTCCTCGTCGAAGCCGGTAACGTTGCCGCAGCTGACGGACGTCTCCTTGAAGCGGCTTCACTCCAGATAAACGAAAGTGCTCTCACCGGAGAATCGCTCAATGTTACGAAATCCGTTGATACAATAGAGAAGGAGGAGCTTCCTCTCGGCGATCGTGTGAATATGATTTACAGCGGCTCGAATATCTCCAACGGACGTGGTGTAGCTGTTGTTACGGCTGTCGGAATGGATACGGAAATCGGAAAAATAGCTTCACTTATGCAGAACGCAAAGAAGAAGAAGACTCCGCTTCAGGTAAGTCTTGACAAGTTCAGCAAGATTCTTTCCATTGCCGTTATTGCTATCTGTATCGGCGTATTCCTCATGACATATTTCCTCAACGGCAAGCCTGTTGTTGACGCTATGATGTTTGCGGTTGCACTTGCAGTTGCCGCAATTCCTGAGGCTCTCAGCTCAATTATCACTATCTCACTTGCTATCGGTACACAGAAGATGTCAAAGCAGAAGGCTATTATCAAGGATCTCAAGGCTGTTGAGGGGCTTGGCTGCGTATCTATCATCTGCTCCGACAAGACAGGTACTCTCACACAGAATAAAATGACAGTCCGTGATACAACAGCTCCCAGCTTCCGTGCAGCTCAGGAACTCAGGCTTGCTATGGCACTCTGTAACGATGCCGCAAAATCAGGCGATACATGGCTTGGTGATCCCACTGAAACAGCCCTGTCTGCTTATCTCGGCGATGAGGAATACAGCAGAATCCGTACAGAAAATCCCCGTATCGATGAGATTCCCTTCGACAGTGACAGAAAACTCATGACGACTGTACACAATTTCGGCGGCGAGCGTACAGCATTTACAAAGGGTGCCGTTGATGTTCTTCTTCCGAGAATGAGATATGTTCTTGAGGATGAGGATATCCGTCCCTTTAACCCTGAGGATTTAGAGGAAATAAAAAAAGCAAACCTCGGCTATTCCGAAAACGGCATGAGAGTTCTCTGCTTTGCAAAGAAGATTCTTAAGACTGATGCCGCAGTTACTCTTGATGACGAGTGCGATTACGTCTTCGTCGGACTTGCGGCTATGACTGATCCTCCCCGTGAGGAGAGTAAGGCGGCAGTTGCAGAATGTATTTCTGCCGGAATCAAGCCTATCATGATAACCGGCGACCACAAGCTTACTGCTGTTGCTATCGCTAAGGAAATCGGTATCTACAAGGATGGCGACATCGCTATGGACGGTACCGAGCTTGACAATATTTCTGATGAGGAGCTTTCTGCAAAGCTGGAGAAGATCTCCGTATATGCACGAGTTTCACCTGTTCACAAAATCAGAATCGTTGGTCTGTGGCAGGCTAAGGAAATGGTAGTTGCCATGACCGGCGACGGTGTAAATGACGCTCCCGCACTTAAAAAAGCTGACGTCGGCGTTGCAATGGGAATCACCGGAACAGAGGTTTCAAAGGATGCCGCTTCAATGATTCTTGCAGACGACAACTTTGCTACAATCGTTAAGGCTGTTGCAAACGGACGCTGTATCTACGGCAATATCAAGAATGCTATCAAGTTCCTTCTTGCCGGAAATGCCGCCGCAATCCTCGTAGTTCTTCTGACTACAATTCTGAATCTGCCGCTGCCGTTCAGTCCGGTACATCTTCTGTTCATCAACCTTCTGACGGATTCGCTTCCGGCACTTGCACTCTGTATGGAGCCTATGCAGCCCGGAGTTATGAAGGAAAAGCCACGTTCATCCAAGGAATCTATCCTCAACAAGGAAACAAGCGTGTATATCCTCGTTCACAGTATCATGATAGCTTCATGCGTAATGGCTGCATTCATGATCGGAAACGGTATTTCAGATGCTATGGCAAGCACAATGGCATTCGGAACACTCTGTCTTGCACGTCTTTTTGAGGGCTTTGACAGCCGTGGAAAATACTCACTTGCCAAGCTTGGCTTCACAAAGAATATGTTCTCAATCGGCGCATTCCTTGCCGGAGCACTTTTCCTTGTGTGCGCCCTTATGATAACTCCTGTACATGGCTTCATGAAAGTAAGCAATGACTTTACTGCTGTAAATCTGCTCCAGGTAGCCTGCCTTGCTGTGCTTCCGTTTGCAGTTACTCAGATTCTCAGAATGATAAGAGAAATGTCTTCTAAGAAATAAATTGACGTAAAAGTTCATATGTGCTATAATTAACCTGTCCGGAAATTTCTGGGCAGGTTTTTTGGAGGATAAAAACTATGGAATTTATTCTTGGGATAGCAGTTTCGTTGGTACTTTGTATAATACTTGGTTTTGGTGCAGATATTATGATAATCGGTGCTTTGGGAATTCTGGGTCTGATAGTTTTGGCAACGGCATTGTTTTTCATCATATTCATGGTGCTGCTTGTGACTTCAAGGAAAAAAGAAGCAGTTTTCAAGGACGTAGAGAAAAAGGACGAAAGAAAATTCAAAACAGCTGTCTACATGATAGATGGCAAGGAATATCCTTGTTTTTTTCCGGCAGAGCCGAAATTTGTATACAAAAAAGACAAGACATACCGTGTGATGCTTAATCATCGTTTCGGACGTGTTTTTGATAAATTCTCGATTATGACGTGTGTTCTGGGATTTCTGTTCAGCACTGCGGCTGCAACAGGAATTGTTCTGGTAGTTTTGTGGATAATATAGCTTGGTGAAAAGGGGAATAATATATGAAAAATCTTTTATTTATAGGAGACGTTGTAGGAAAATCGGGATGTGATTTCCTGAGGTCGAAGCTTCCGCAGATAAAGCGTTATTATGGAATAGACGTTACTATCGTGAACGGCGAGAATTCCGCACAGGGCAACGGAATTACCCGACAGTCCGCCGATATGATAATCCGTGCCGGTGCGGATGTGATTACTACCGGAAATCATGCGTTCCGCCGCCGTGAGGCTCTTGATATTTTCGATGATGAATATATAATCCGTCCGGCGAATTATCCGGAGGGTGCCTGTATCGGCAAGGGCGTCTGCGTTCTTGATATGGGAGCGTACTCTGTCGCTGTTGTGAATCTCATGGGAACAGTAGGGATGGATCCGCTTGATAATCCGTTTACGAGGATTGACGAAATACTTGAAGATATAGGAACAAAAAATATTTTTGTTGATTTTCATGCAGAAGCGACCTCGGAAAAGAAGGCAATGGGATATTTCCTTGACGGCAGAGTAACGGGTGTTTTCGGAACTCATACGCACGTCCAGACTGCTGATGAATGTATTCTCCGCAATGGAACGTCATATATCACGGACGCCGGAATGACGGGACCTGAGTATTCCTGCCTTGGTGTGGAGATAAAACCGGCACTTGACAGACTGCGTTTCCGTATGCCGGTAAAGTTCAGGGAGTCGGAGGAAAAATGTTTTTTGTGCGGAGTTGTGGTAGAGTTTGACGAAAAAAGCGGCAAATCGCACAAAATTGAGAGGATAAATATAAGATAATTCACAAAAATAATTGAAACTACTTGCAATTTTCAGGGGGATATGATATTATAAAGTATAGGAATTTTCCACTGAAACGAGGCAGACGTTTTTTGTGGAAAACTTATATGTACAATAAAAATGCACAAATAAATTTACTCACAGGAGGGTTATTATCATGGAAGTTTTAAAAGTAAAATCAAATTCATCACCAAACAAAGTTGCTGGTGCTGTCGCAGGCGTTATCAGAGAGAACAAGGCTGTTGAAGTTCAGGCAGTAGGCGCAGGCGCTGCAAATCAGGCTATCAAGGCAATTGCCATTGCAAGAGGATATCTCGCTCCTATCGGAATAGACCTTATCTGCATTCCTGCTTTTGCCAATATCCTTATTGACGGTGAGGAAAGAACAGCTATCAAGCTGATTTGCGAGCAGAGATAAAATCTGATTTTTCAGGGACGGACGGTAAGTCCGTCCTTTGATTTTGAACGGAGGTGAGAAAGTGTCGTCAAAGCTTTTCGGTCAGATAGAATATCTTAAGGGCGTAGGCGGTGCAAGGGGCGAAAAATACCGGAAACTCGGCATAAATTCGCCGTATGAGCTTATATATCACATACCGAGGACGTACCTTGATTTCCGGACTCATGTGCCGGTCTGTCAGGCTCCGCTGAACGAATACAGCGTGCTGAAGCTTACGATTTTCAAGAAGCTTCCGCCGCAGCGTATACGGGGAGGTCTTGTGATATGCAAGGCTGTCGCCAGCGACGGCAGGGATGATATACTCATCGTGATTTACAACAACGTCTACGGTTTTCAGGCTCTTAAAGAGGGCGGAACGTACTATATGTACGGCAAGGTTACCGGCAATCTGCTTCGTAAGGAGATTACTGCTCCCTTGTATATCAACGCAGGAGAAACTATGCTGATACAGCCGGTATATCGCCTTACACAAGGACTTTCCGTGAATATGGTGAGAACGAATATGCGGCAGGCATTGAATCTTCTTCGTGATGAGTTGATTGAAACCCTGCCGGAAGAAATTCTCAGCCGGTATGGATTGAGTCCGCTTGAATGGGCATTGGAAAATATACATTTCCCCGAAAGCGAGGAGGCTTCTGAAACGGCAAGGAGACGTCTTGCGTTTGACGAGCTGCTGAAATTACAGCTCGGAATGTCCATGATGAAAAGCCGGAGCCGCCGGAATTCAGCATATAAAATGAACGTGAACGTCGATTATCATGAATTTGAAAGGAAGCTTCCTTTTGAAATGACGGAGGATCAGCAGAAGGCTGTCCGTGAGATAATTTCTGATATGTGCCGTGAAGTGCCGATGAATCGTCTTTTGCAGGGCGATGTCGGAAGCGGAAAGACAGCTGTTGCCGCCGCCGCCTGCTATTTTGCGGCAAAAAATGAAGCTCAGGCGGCACTTATGGCACCCACCGAGATTCTTGCAGTACAGCATTTCCGCACGCTCAGCGGATTTCTTGAGCCTTTCGGTGTGAGAGTGTGCCTGTTGACGGGATCAATGACCGCAAAGAAAAAAGCCGCTGTCCGTGAGCAGATCGAACAGGGCGAAATAGACGTTATAGTGGGAACTCACGCTATAATCCAGAAGGATGTCAGCTATAAATCGCTGGCACTTGTTATCACTGACGAACAGCATCGTTTCGGAGTTGCTCAGCGTGCGGCACTGGCGGAAAAGGGAAACTCTCCGCATAAGCTTGTAATGTCCGCAACACCAATTCCGAGAACGCTTGCTCTGATTATCTATGGAGATCTCGATATATCGGCGATAACTCAGCTTCCGAAGGGGAGAAGTCCGGTAGAGACTTACGCAGTTACCGGTAAGCTCCGCAGTCGGGCATTCGGATTTGTCCGGAAAAAGCTTGACGAGGGACGTCAGGCTTATGTTGTCTGTCCGATGATTGAGGACAGTGAAAGCGATCTTTTTGCGGTGAAATCGTATGCGGAAAATGCTGCAAACGGTGATCTCAAGGGATATTCAACGGCTCTGCTTCATGGAAAGATGAGTGCTGCCGAAAAAGACCGGACGATGAAGAAATTCCGTGAAGGGGAGATTCAGGTGCTTATCTGCACTACTGTTGTAGAGGTCGGAGTGGATGTCCCGAATGCGGCGGTGATGGTTATCGAAAACGCTGAACGCTTCGGACTTTCCCAGCTTCATCAGCTTCGTGGGCGAGTGGGGCGAGGGAGTTTTGAAAGCTCGTGTATACTCATCACGGACAACACCTCGGATGAGTGCGTGAAGCGAATGAAGATAATGTCCTCGACGACTGACGGATTTAAAATTTCGGAGGAGGATCTGAAAATGAGAGGTCCGGGAGATTTCTTCGGCAGTGCCCAGCATGGACTTCCGCCGCTGAAAATTGCTGATATTGCGTGTAATATGGAGCTTATGAATATGGCTCAGAACTGTGCAAAGGAGCTTCTTGAGGATGATCCGGCTTTATCACAGCCGAAGCATAGGGCATTGAAAATGGATATTCTCAGGCTGTTTGAGAAGGATGTAATCGGATAAATTGAAATGGTCGACCGCAATGGTTGACCATTCGGCTTGTTCAAAAAACGTGAATTTTGTTCCGTAATTGTGGTCACGGCACGCCGTGACCCTACATCGTGTGATGTGTAATAGCCGTTTTGTAGGGACACGGCTTGCCGTGTCCGTTATGCGATATATTTTTTCGACAGTCTGCATGGATGCTTATTTTTCAATCATCTGTTATGGTAAAAAGTTCGTTTGGTGTACATTCAAGTATCAGGCAGAGGGCTTCGATGGTTTCAAGTCTTATCATTTTTGTTTCGTTGTTCGCCATTTTAGCGAAATTTCCGTAGCTTGTTCCGAGTTGTTTCCATAACCAGTAACGGGATTTTCCTTTTTCTCCGAGAATTTTGTCGATATTAAGCCTGATCATAACTGACCTCCTCGTATATTGTCTAAACGTTATATAATATATACGTCATATATAAAAATTATAACGCTTGACTTATAGAACAAAATGTTATATAATGTATATATCAGATATCTGGAGGATTGTTTATGTACAGAGACGAACTTGAAAAAGCGGTAAGCAGTTTAATAAATAAAATGGAACAGTCAATGCTTGAAGAGATTCACGGAGCAGTCTGCGATGCCAGCCTTGATGACTTCGACTGCATAGAAAAAATTATAGAAATTTTTGAAAAAAATGGAATGAGATGCAGTTCAAGGCATGATTTCTGACGGAATACAGGCAAAAACAAGAAAATTGGAAAAATCTGAAATTTTTTTCAAAAAACGCTTGACAAATGAAAAAAGTTGTGATATAATTAATATCGTCGTCAGGGCAGAATGCAAAAAGCTCTGAGGAATACAGTGGGGGTTTAGCTCAGCTGGGAGAGCATCTGCCTTACAAGCAGAGGGTCACAGGTTCGAGCCCTGTAGTCCCCACCAATGGCCCGGTAGTTCAGTTGGTTAGAACGCTAGCCTGTCACGCTAGAGGTCGTGAGT
The DNA here is from genome assembly GCA_045587105.1 of Ruminococcus sp. GTDB lineage: Bacteria > Bacillota > Clostridia > Oscillospirales > Ruminococcaceae > Ruminococcus. Next base: position 3,433 of record JAZNBR010000024.1, on the reverse strand, counting down.
TCGAGCCTCATCCGGGTCGCCATTTTGCCTCTGTAGCTCAGTTGGTAGAGCAGGGGACTGAAAATCCCCGTGTCGTTGGTTCGATTCCGACCGGAGGCACCATAAAGAACTGGCACTGTCAGTATTGTGAACGCAGTAGTGTTCCGGTCGTGATGTAGTTCTTTATCAATGCGGATTTAGCTCATCTGGTAGAGCGCCACCTTGCCAAGGTGGAGGTAGCGAGTTCGAGCCTCGTAATCCGCTCCAGAGTACTGGGGAAATATCCTTGGTATTAAACAAATCCCGAAGCAATAGTTTCGGGATTTTTTTCTTATATACGAAAAAGGGGAAATTATCATGAAAATCAAAATTATTAATACGATTCTTGTTATTCTTGCACTGGTGCTTGCTGTCGTTGGAATATTTCTCGGCGTTAAAGATGACAGCACGATTATCGTTATTGGCAGAATTCCGGAAAAGACTATCGCTGACTTTTCAATATTTTTGGCATCACTGCTTCTGGTTGTGATCTGCATTATCGAGCTGATACGCCGTATTGTTGAGCATGAACCGAGAAAGTCGCTCTTTGTGGTTGGAGTTATGCTTTTCAGCATACCGCTCGTTTTCTTCGGAAAATTTATTGCTGACGACTTTGATGCTTATCATCTCGTTAATAAGATTGAAAGTCCTGACGGCGAGCATACTATATATTATTATGATACTATCCTTGTCAACAAGTATTCTGAGAAAAGGTCAAAAGGTGCCGTTATCCTTGAAAGAACAGGGCTTTTTAAGTATGAGAAATCTCTGATGATTTCTGGTTTTGATGAGGATGAGGTTGAATGGAAAGACGATTATGCACGATATAAGTTGTGGATTCTAGATTATTCAACCTACGGCGACTGAGTTTACTATATATAATGAGGTGACTTATGGAAATGGAAAAGCACTATGCAGTGCTGATAGACGCCGACAACGTAGCGGCGAAATATACCAAATACATACTTGACGAGCTTTCAAACTACGGAATTGTTACATATAAAAGGGTATACGGTGACTGGACGAGGTCGAATCTTGCTGCATGGAGGAACATGGCTCTTGATAATGCCATAACTCCGGTACAGCAGTACAGTTACACGACGGGAAAGAACTCAACAGACTCCGCAATGATTATTGACGCAATGGATATTCTCTATTCGCAGAACGTTGACGGCTTCTGTATCGTGTCGAGTGACAGCGATTTCACTCGTCTTGCGATTCGTCTGAGAGAGTCGGGAATGCACGTTATCGGCATGGGCGAGCGTAAAACTCCCAAGCCGTTTAGTACTGCCTGCAATGCCTTCAAGTATCTTGAAGTGCTTGCCGAGGAAGATGTTGTGCAGTCTGCCGGCGACAACGAGCCGCTTGAAATGAAGCTTCTTGAATCGGCTATAATACGCATAATTTCGGAGAATGCCAATCTTCAGGAGGAGATAAATATCGGCGAGCTTGGAAGTCGTCTTCAGGGACGCTATCCCGATTTTGACGTGAGAAATTACGGCTACTCAAAGTTTTCGCAGTTTCTCAAGGACTTCGACTGCCTGAGCTTCCGGCAGGTCGGCAGCAGTATTCTTGTATCACAGAAGTCTGATAAGACCGATTTGCAGAGGATAGAGAGTACTCTTGCGGCTATCGTCAGAAGCAATGGAAACAGAGGATATAATCTCGGCGAACTTAAAAAGCAGCTTTGTGCAAAGATACCGGAGTTCAGCGTAAAGACTTATGGTTACTCAAAATTCAGCAGATTTGTGCAGAATCTGCCGGCGTTCAAGATAAAAAACAATACTGTAATGATCGCTGATAAATAGCGTATTACAGGCGTGGAGGCACTATGAATAAAAAACATTTCGGATTGCTGATGGTGATATGCACTGCACTATTGGCGTTTGGTGTCACATATATTATACAGTCCGGAATATTTAAAAAATATCCCGAGCCGAAGTATCTTTCTGAAAGAGAAGCGGAAATGCGACCGGTGTACGGACAGCTTTCTGAAAAGGAAAAATCTGTATATACCGCTGTATACAGAGGAATATGCGGTTATAAGGAGCAGATTGACCTTCCGTGCGAGATATCCGGCGATACATATTCAAAGATATATTGCATTCTTGAAAAGCAGGAAGGTGAGTTGTTTTATATAGATTCAAACTATTATACAGCGAAAAAACTGCGGAATGCGAAAATAATATACAGATCGGATAAAAAAGAACTCAAGGATATGCAGCGTCAGTTTGAGTTTGCGACAGAGGAAGCTCTCAGCGATGCAGCCTTAGCATTTGATGAATACAGCACAGCAATGAGAATTCACGATTATATCATCAGGAATTGCCGGTATATAGAGGAAGACGACAGCGGCTACTGTTCAACAGCGTATGGATGTCTTGTGCAGAAGGAGGCGAATTGCGAGGGCTATGCGAAAGCGTTCAATCTTCTTGCCGCCAGAATGGGAATGGAGTGTATTCTTGTTACGGGAAAGACTGATGAAGGCGAAAATCATGCGTGGAATCAGGTGAAAATTGACGGAAAATGGTATAATCTTGACGTAACGTGGGATGATACTGATGTCGAGAACGATATCAGGCGGATTTATTTTCTGTGCGATGATGAGTTTTTTGGAGAAACGCATTTTCCGGATGAGGAGTATATTGATGCGTTCGACTGCGGAGATGAAGATGAGAACTATTATATAAAGAATGGTCTGTATGCCGATTCGGAGCAAGCGGCAGATGAAATACTTCGGCGTGAGGTTGCAAGCGGCAGAACGCAGGCAGAAATCATGTTTTCTGATGAAGAACTGTACAGCTGGTTTAAGCGGAAATATATCGAAGAACAGGCGATTTTCGGCATTCTGTATGCGTATAGTGAGGGTGCGGGAGAGTTCATGTCAGTATCTATTCAGGAGAACGAAAAAGAGCATTGTATTACAGTTGTCTGGGAGTGATTGTAAGAATTTTACAAAAGCTTCAAAGAGGATAAGCAGGAAGATTGTTTAAGATTACGAGTTGACAACCCCGAAAAAAGGTGATATAATAGAGAAGCTGTCGGACAGGGAGTCAGGCGAGTGAAGTTAAAGGAAGATCTGAACGCAGGGCAAAGACGTTTTACAGAGCCGGAGACGGAGCGAGAAAAAAGTTCAAAGAAATTTGAAAAAAGTGCTTGACAAAAGAAAGACAGTGTGATATAATATAAAAGTTGCGTCTCACAGAGATGACAACGCACAGTGAAAAGAATTTGAAAAAACTTCTGAAAAGGGGTTGACAAATTAAAGAAGCTGTGATATAATAAAAAAGCTCACCACCTCGGATAGAGAGGTAGAGGGAGCGAGCAGCATCTTGAAAATCGAACAATGCAAGAAAGTAACGACCCTTGAGATTCCTATTGAGAGATAGGGAAAGCTCAAGCAAAGAGTAAAAAA
>JAZNBR010000023.1:0-35351 GCA_045587105.1 Ruminococcus sp. | reverse complement strand
TTTTTGATTGTTTGGCATTCGTTACCTTCCTTTCCGTCCTTGCGGACTATGCCAAACCGATTGTGCTATCAACAAGAATACCACAACCGATCCGACAAGTCCAGTGTTTTACGAAACTTTTTGCATTTCCTGTTCCATGAGATATCTGAGCTTATCCTCAGCAGTTTCCTTTGCCTGTGCATCGAACACATCATGCACATAGTAGATCGTGCCTTCGATTTTCACATAATGTACGTTTCCCTTGTGTTCTCGTTTCTGAAATTCATAAGCCTTAAGATTCGTTTTCTTCAATTGGCATCACACTCCTTTTCCTGATTCCTGTTTGATTCGTGTGATTCATTTTAATCCCTCCTTCATAGATTATTGATAGGACATCATCCCATGTGCATCCCCAACGCTTCCTTACGTCGGATCTCCTTTGCCAGCACCTTGCTGTCGCTGTGCCGTTCGATGTCCTCATCCTCTGTCGGCTCGTCTACTATCGAAGCCACATCTGCAATGCCGGCGACAACATCAACAGCACAGTCTGCGAAATCATAATCGCTCTGAGTATTTTCAATTGCGTTCTGTGCTTCCATTCTTCTAATTCTTTCCGCTGCAAGGAGAATTCCTCGTTCAGCTTCCCAGCCTGTAACGATAGTTTCTCCGACTGGCTGATTAAGCTTGTCAGGGAGTTGCTTGTCTGCTCCGCTGTGGATTTCTGAATCCGCCTGCATTCCTCTTCCACCTGATCGAACAGTACTTTCTGATTCTGCAAGTGCATTTCGATTCCAGATTTCGTCATCAGCTCGCTCTGCAACTCCAACAGCTCCTCCTGTACCTCGCAGGATCTTTTCAGCAGACTGATCACCGCCGTCCAGTTCCGGTTGTCCACTGCCACCATGGGCATGGTTTCTTCTGCCGCCTTGAGATCGGATTTGTTGCGTTCCATCAAGGCATTCACGTCTAATTTTGAACTCATGTTCCATCATCTCCTTTGTAAATTTCTCGCCGTGCAATTTTGCACAGCGGCATCTTCTTCCGTTCGGACAAGTGTAAGTGATATATTTTCGTGAGTCCTCCCATCTCACACCGTAGCCCAACTGCTTCATCATGAACACAAACTGCTTCCGACTTTTCGCTTGCTTCATGACTTCTGTGACAGCATTCATCAGCTGAAACTTCCAGCTCTCTCCACGCACAGCCGAGCGATATTCTCTGTCGGATAGTACATCTTTTTTCTTCTGCGGTTGCTGATTCAATACTGCAACACCGTACCTCGTGCAGATTTCATCGGATAAATCCATCAGCTTCTGCACAGTGTTTCCGTTGGAGTGATACTTCCTGCCGTCTTCGAAGTTCACCGAATTGAACACAACATGCGAATGAATATGCTCTCGGTCGATGTGCGTTGCCACGACACATTCGTATTTTCCGAATGCTTTCTCCGCAAGCTCCAACGCAATCCGATGTGCAAGCTCCGGGGAAGTGTCATCGCCTTTCGGAAATGACTGCACCAGATGATAGTACATCCGACCGCTGTTCTTGTGATAGGCATTCTTCGTTGCAAGCATTTCTTCGTAGGCAGTAGCAGTATTACAGTTCAGAGCCGTTACATATTGCTTGTCCTCAGACTGCGTTTTCTCTGTCCTTGTAACATAGGCAAGGACATTTTTCATGCCGCCAGCAGTCTGCGTTTTGCTATTGATGAAATGAATAATCGGCATCGCTACATCCCTCCAATCAGCGCACCGCCTTTGCAATCTCGCACAAGGCGGCGGTCGCTTTCTCATGCTGTGCAATCAACTCATCCAACCGCACCGATTTCAGTCGTCCCATGTTACCCAGCACAGCTATCTGATTGAGATTCCGACCGATGGACTTCTGCTCTTTCAGTACATCCGCAAGTCCATCAGCGGTGACGATTTTCTTGCCCAGTGCCGATCGAAGTACGAAGTCACTCAGCGTCAATCCATGCAGATGTGCCTTGCTGTAAATCCGCTGACGCTCGTCCTCGGTGCAGCGGATTGTGATTGTTACGTTCCTTTTTCTCATGGCATTACACTCCTCTTTTTTACTTTCCGTTTTCCATTACTATCGACGTGCCGACACGAAGACTATGTGTCCGCAGGAACTATGCGGAGGCACAATTGGGAGCGGCGGCTCGCCGTAAGGGGTTCGGGTTCTCCCGACCAGCTGCATCGGTGGCCGCTATGCGGACTGCCGAATGCGATGCTGGCTCTCAAAAGAGAACCCTCCCGAAGTCCCACATACCTCTGTCTGATTCGCAAATTTCAACTGCGTGCATTATCCGCCCACAAACGCTTCACGTTCGCCTGTGTGGCGTTCTGTGCTGATTTCAGATAAATTGCCCCACCGCAATTCCAAGGGCACAAATCGCTTACAAAACGCTCAACGGGAGTGCAGTTGTTTCAATGAAGTTACCGTCACCCATTTCAAAGCTACCGTCACCCTTTTGAGAGTTACCGGCACCCGTTTCGTTACTGTCACCACACTGAAACAACGTAGAATCGACATTCTCATAATTTTGGGTGCCGGTAGAATCTAAGACCTCCACCCACAGAATTCTACCGTCACTACTGTCACCCGATGCAATATACTCAAGCTCAAGTATGCGACAGCCATGACTTCTGCGGAAGTTAAACAGCACACCATATCGCTCCAGTTCTTCTGTGTGCTGAATCAGATCACGGCTCAATCGGTTCGGGAAATACTTCCGATTGAATTTCTGATACAGTAAGTCACAAAGCGTTGTTGCTGAACCAATGAATGACTGTTGTTCCATCATGAAGTCATGAATAGCGAAAGAGAAAATATCAGGAGGTGTCGGTGCAATTTCATCACAGGGAGTCCAGCGGTGATCATGGAACAGAACTCTGTACTCCTGATTTTCAATGTCACGACCGACGCAGTACAGCTTTGCTTCACGACTTCCACGTTTGGATTCAAGCAGCACCATACTTCCATCCACACAACCGCTGATACCTGTACTGCCCGAAATCATATTGAACGGATCGTTGTCATAACACTTGCGAGTGTGATGCACAAGCAGGATTGTGATTGCAAGCTTGTCTGCAAGTGCTTTGAGGATTGATAGCTCTTTGTAGTCCGCACCGTAACCACAATCCTTTTCGTTACGCACCATCTGCAAGGTGTCAATGACAATCAGCTTTGTGTCGGGATGATGGGATTTGAATGTTTCAATCTGCGATTCCAAACCATTACCAAGAGATTCCGACATAATCGCAAAGTACAGATTCTCCGTTGGTTCGTCGGTCAGCTCATACAAACGATTCTGAATGCGGTGGTAGCTGTCCTCAAGGCAAAGATAGAGCGCAGTGCCGATGTGCGTTTGGTGCTTCAGCACATCTTCACCCTTTGCAATCGAAAGACAGATGTCGAGCGCAAGCCACGACTTACCTACCTTCGGTGCACCTGCGAGAATATACAAGCCATGTGTAAGCAAACCGTCAACACAATACTCAAGTGGTTTGTATGCGGTACTCATAATTTCTTCACAGGATTTTGTTTCGAGTTTTTTCATGTTATCACGCTCCTTTCTTTTTTCAAGAAGCCTTCCGCACGATCATCTCCCCGAACTTAAAACATTAATCACATCACAACATAGACTTCACCTCCGCTTGCTGCTGTTCTGATTCGGGCGATTCACCAAGCGTCCGACAGCGTATCGGACTCATAAAGTGTCTGATGCAGAACACTTCTCGTACGTTCCCATTGCCTGCGACGGTTTTATCACGCTCGGACTGTGGCTGAACGTAAGTATCCATTTCTGACTTTCATCGCCAATTGCATTTGCTAAGTGCAGGTCTGAGAGTATCTTATTTGCTCGTTCTTTCGAGGTCATGGCGGATTTCTCATGTGGCTGGTACGGCTCACCACCCCACCATCAGAAATAACGTACTTGGTGTATCGGTATTCAGTTTTCAAGATGCTGTTGTGTTCCTCTAATAATAGGGAACTGAGAGAAGTCTTTTCACCACCCTGTTTTAAAAATTCATCCTCTACTGTAAGAGCAGTAGAACAGCACTTCGAGAGGGATTTTTCAAAAAGTTCTTCTACTTATAGGGAACTGGGAGAAGCATTTTGTAGACCCTATCGTAAATTACCCCTCATCTATTAGCCGAGGAAAACGGGCATTTTACCAATGGATGAGAAAAGTTTGTATGATTGTACAAATCACGCCTAATACTTTTGTGCAATTTTACATTGTTTTTACTGCCTCCTACTTATAGGGAACTGGGAAGCAACTTTTGAGACCCCTGATTGAATTTATCCCTCTACTTCTTTCTGGCAATCATTTTAAGATTTGTCAGGGATCTTTCTGAATGTTCTCTGAAACTTTGTCGACTTACACAACTGAATCATTCTTCCGTTGTACAGTTTGCTGTTAAAACACTCTCTACTTATAGGGAACTGGGAGAGGCGATTTGAGAGGGGTATTTCAGAAATTTCTTTGAAAGTTTGTAGAGGTGCACAATTTACTGCTTTCGAGCTGCACAGGTTGATGAATTATATGACTTAGTAAATTATCCCTCTAATTTTCTATAGGCAGAAAAATTACGAGTTCACAAAAGAAAGTTTTCCAAAACAGAGAATTTTGTAGCACTGCCTAATTTCAGAAATCATTCTTTGTGAATACTGCCCCCACTTTTCTCTGGTAACTTTTTGAGAAAGCACAACTAAAAATACGGAAGTTTGTATGATTGCACAAGTTGATAACATATTTCTTGTACAGATTGCTAACGTTATACCCCTCTACTGTAAGAGCGTGGAAATACACTTTTGAGACCCCTTTTTTAAAAAGTTTGTTTTGATGCACAGTAAAGCAGTCTGCATTTATTCTTACCTCTGTGCTGAGTGCATAAAAAATCACACCGTACAGAATGAACTGTACGGTGTGATTGGGGTTGATATTAAATTTGTCATATTGTGATATGACTCTACTTTTCTAGTGGTAGGTGTATAAGTTCAGTATGTAAAGATCAATTCATCCTCACAACCTGTCCCTTGTACAACTCCTTATTCGTGTAAATTACAATCTTATCATCACTGGTTAGTCCTGAATCCTGCACAGCAGCATAGCTGTCGTTTTGCTCCGTAACAACTACGTTACGGACGGAGATATGATATTCAGTTCCAAGAAAGCCTTTAGATTCCTCTACAAGATAGACATAGTGCTGATCACCGTTTTCATGAACTGCCTCAAGCGGAATACAGTCATATCGTTCATCGGACATCACCTTTACAGACATCTGACCGATTTCACCAATCGTTACTTCAGAGGTGGCAAGTGGTATTTCCACCATATAAACTCCATCGCTGATTTTATTCACAGATTGTATTTCACAGTCTGACAACTGAACACTTCCGCCACGAAAACTAAGATTGACCAAATCACCTGCAAACAGCAATTCACTTTCTTCCTCCGTAATTTCAGCTGTAAAGTACAGATTCTGTGACAAGTCCGCAATCAGAAAGCCTGCTGTTTCTCCTGTGAAATTTCCTGCGGTCACATTCACACTGCAAATCTTACCGTTTCCAGTGCTTGTCATGACTGCACCGTCAGCCAGCAATTTCTGATAAGTTCCAAGCTTCTTTTGTTCATCTTCAATCTGAAAGGTGAGGATTTTTGCATTGTTCCAAGCCTGTGCAGTATAATAATCAGATCTTGTCAGAGTGAGGGTTTCGATCTGTCTTGACAACTTTGCTATGTAGTCCTCCAGATACGCTGTATCATATTTCAAAAGCACATCTCCCTCAGCAACGGTATCACCATTTTTGACGCAAACTTCAGCAATTCTCAGCTCAGGAACTGCATACAAAGGAAGTTCATTGGTTGTTTGAACCGTACCATTGGATTTGATCTGATAATTCAGAGTTGTATGTTTCATACTTGTGACCAATACTCTTGGCAACTGATACGCATAAATTGCTCTGGATGCAAAAGTCAGCACCAACATTACCGCAAGGAATCTCAAAAAATATTTGAGGGCTTTTGTCTTTAGTGTAATTTGTTTCTCATCCATATTACTACTCCTTTAGTGCAGAAGATATAATGCCCTGCTCAAGATAATCCTGTCCGATGATATACACAAATACCGCAGGAACAAGTGTTACAACTGACGCTGCAAGCATCATTTCCTTGTTGCTCAAATCCATCATCGGCAGATACAGCGATAACGGAAACTTGCCCTTATCCTTGATGAACGCAAGCGGCTGCTCTACCATATTCCAGTAATCGAGAAAACTGAGTACCAGACAGGACAAGATACCATGCTTTCCGAGCGGCAGACCGATATACCGCAGAACCTGCCATTCATTTGCTCCGTCAATTCGTGCAGAATCCGCTACATCATTCGGAATATCCGCAAATCCACGATAGATCAGAAACACAGCGAAGGTCGAGAATATCGCAGGCAGGATGACTGCCCATCTTGTATCCATCAGCTGAAAACGATCCAGCACAATGTACTGTGAAAGCATCGTCACCTGAAAGGGCATCAGCATGAAAATGACATACAGGTTGAACAGCAGTTTCTTACCTTTGAAACGAAATCTTGCAAACGCCCATGCAGACGGTACTGCCACTACAAGCTGAAATAGCAGAATGATTCCTACCATCAGCAGCGAATTCCAGAATACTGTATAAAACTCCGGTGTAAAAATCAGCAGATCCGTGAAATGCCCAAGAGTTGGATACTGCGGAAGATAGTGAACATCCGCATATTCACCTGTAAATTGTAGCAGCGGTGAAATGGTTCCTGCCAGTTCGTCCGAATCCTGCACGGACAAGAGAATGACAAGTATGACAGGATACAGAATTGCAAGAGAAAGCAATGCAAAGAGTATGTAAAGGATAACCGTCCTTACTTTTTTCATGCTCAGTCCTCCTTATCCCATGCACGCTGTAAGAGTACGATAGCAAGAAAAATCACACTGAATACGCATACAGCCGCTGCTGCCATTTTGTCCAGTTCCATGTTGACAAACCAGTTATTGAACAAATGCTGTAAAAGGTACATACTGTCATGGGGATAGGAGCCTGCAACAAGGTAAGCCTCACGGAACACCTTGAACGAATTCATGAATGAAATAATCGTAATGGTATACAGCGTTGGTTTCAGATTCGGCAGAATAATATGGAACAGGCATTGCCGCTCATTTGCTCCGTCAACCCTTGCGGCATCTGTCAGGGAGGTGGAAATGCTCATCATTCCCGTCACCCACAACAGTACCGTATATCCAAGATTTTTCCAGACATAGCTGCCCACAAGTACCCAGAATGCGGCAGAACTGTGCAGAAATCGTATTTCCGTACCGCCAAGCTCAGTGATAATGGAATTGATATAGCCTGCATCATCAAAGAGAACCTGCCACACAAGCACAAGTGTTGCGGTCGGTACTGCAAGGGGAAACAGGAGTGCTGACTTAATAAGCCGAATGTATCTCAGCTTGCACAAAGCATAGGAAATAAAGAATGACAGGACGATCAATATCGGCAGACAGACGGCTGTAAACAGTGCGGTATTTTTCACAGCCAATGCAAAGGCTTCATTTTCAGAAATGACTTTGAAATTCTGCACTCCCACAAACTCTCCCGTAACTGCGGCATAAAAGGAACGTCTGACGGAATCCACAAAGGGTATCAGCACAAAGACCATAACACCAATAAAGCTTGGAAGAAGAAAAGGTATGTGACGCAGATTTTGTTTATGTAAAGTAAAATGTTTCATTGTGCTATTCCTTCATTCGCAGGTCAAGCTGTCTTGTGATTTCAGTAACAGCTTCTTCCGGAGTGAGATGACCTTCAAGGCACTGTGTTCCAACGTCAATGATAATCTGCCTTGTCATTGTATCAATATGAATCGGTGTATCAAGGCTGTCAAGTAGTTGTTTAAATTCACTGACCTCGCTGTTATTCATCCATTCACTATAGAATATCGGAGTCTGTGTAGTATTCCAAGAACCGGAAGATGCAGTAACTCTATCATTTAGGTCTTTATTTTTATCATAAAAGCTCTGAAGGGTATTCTGATTGACTGGAAAGCCGTCGCCCATTTCCGCTTTTTGAACATCATCGGATACTGCACACGCAAGAAAGTTAACTGCACCTTCCTTATTTTCAGTCGCAGCGGTAATGCCAAGATTACACACAGGTACAAATGCAGTACTTCCTTTTTTTATGCCAAATCGAAATTCGGTTGAATTTGGCTGTTGATAAGTATCAAATGAAGTGAGTATATTCAAATCGTTATAAAATCCGTTTACTGTACCAAGAGACATACTAATTGAAGGATCATACAACGTTAATGTTGCATTTCTTGCTAATTCAGAAGAACCATTAGTTAATTCGATCCTAAATGTATCTTCAACATCAGGGTAGTCATTTTCATAAATGCGGCGGCAGGCTTCCAAAAGTTCAGTAAGATATTCCGTGTTAAATTCGTTATCCGTAAAGATGCGTCCGCTTTCCCCGATTAAGGCTGTATTCAGAATTTTCTCTGCAGTAATGAGCATGAGAATTGGATATTGCTCACCTTGCTCTTGTCGGACACTTTCGGTAAAGTCCGCAACATCTGCTACACTGTCCATATCTGCAAGCACCTCGCTGTCACCGACAATTCCAAATAATTGAAATTTGGCAGCAACGGAATATAGTCCGCCGTCATTGTTCCATTTGGCAACATTGTCAAGCAGAACTTTATCAGGATTCCACTGGCTTTCACTGTCGCTTAAATCAAGAAGCATATTTTTCTCAATATAATTATCAATATCAAGCCCGTCCAGCATCAGAACATCGGGAGCATCTCCTGAAAGAATCGCTGTTGTGAGATTCTTAATAGCATCGTCATAAGTGATACCGCCCCTCATACCGACTTCGTAATCCACACGCACAGTCGGATTCTGCATTCTGTATTCTACGATAATCTGCGACAGAGTATCATTTTCAGTAAGACTGTATACATTGAGTGTCGAGGTGATTTCATTGACAGCATCGGGGTCATAGCGATAACGCATAATTGTGCCGTCATCGTAGGAAATCAGAAAGCTCTCATCCGTACTGCAAATGACCGAGCAAGCTGTATATGCAGGATTTCCAATTCTACAGGAATAACCATCAATGAGCTGTTCGACCATATTGCCGCCCATGACATAACGATACAATCCTTTGTCAGAAAGAATATAGAATGAACCGTCCTCTCCGCTGCAAATATCCCTGACGCTTTCTGCATAACCCTGCTCATTCATAAACTCCTGTATTGCTTCAGGAGTTTCTGTAACTGTTTCGTTTTTGTAGTCATAGAAACAGATTTCCTTCTCGCTGATTGCAATCACATAATCTCCGACTACATCAAGATTTTGTACATTATTTTCAAAAGATACAAGCAACTGAGCTTTCTGTCTTTGTGTATCAATTTCGTAGATACCACAGCCTTGCTTAGCGTATCCGCAGGCAAACAAACGGCCATCGGATGTGTAATCATAAACGAAAATCTCCTGATTAAATGAAAGTGTGGAAACCTGACCTTCTGCTGAAATCACTGCGTATTGCTGTACATCGCTCACTGAAAAATCATAATACGAAATGAAATATTCTCCCGTAGGTGAAGCAGCTGCATTCGCTATAAAATAATTTGAGCCGAGTGAAGACAGGCTTGGTGCTGCACTCGCAGTAAGCCCCTGCTTTTCAGTATCCTCCATATATTTTTTCAGAGTGTATGTGTCAAGAAAAGTGGGGATATTATTCTCTGTATACAATTCACTCATATGTCCAATCCGATGATTATGGGATACTTCCTCCTCCACATATCTGCCTTTGTATGTAACCGTTCCTTCGTCTTTGGGTTCGTTGCAGCCTGTGACAGTAAAAGTTACCATAACAGCCATCACAAAAGCAATCAATTTCTTACGCATAACGCCTGCCTCCTCATATTTGATATGTCCTTATCATAACACATGAATCTCTAAATAATCTCTAAAATTATCTCTAATTTATCTCTAAATCTTCCGTAAAGCTGATTTTTGTGCTATAATAAAGACAGCGAGGTGAGTTTCATGCGAATTTTAATCATAGAAGATGATAAAAAGCAATGTTATCTTTTGCAATTCCAGCTTGAGCAGGAAGGCTATGCAGTGGATGTGTGCTTTGATGGTGCAGATGCGGATTACTATCTCAGTCAGAATGCCTATGACATTGTCCTCCTCGACCGTATGCTGCCTAATAAGGACGGTATCACGATCTTGCAGGAAATGCGTGCAAAGCAGAACATGACGCCTGTCATTCTGCTGACAGCACTGGGAGAGCTTTCGGATAAGATCACGGGACTTGACAGCGGTGCGGACGATTATCTTGTAAAGCCGTTTGAGTTTGGAGAATTGATGGCTCGGATTCGCTGTCTGCTCCGCCGTCCGCCGAATCTTGAAAACCTGAATCAGCTTAAAATCGGCGATGTGATTTACAGTCAGGATGCAAATGTGCTCACAAGTTCCAAAGACAGCTGTACGCTTTCTCAAAAAGAGGGCGAACTCCTACTGCTATTTCTGAGAAATCCCAATCAGACCTTGCAGAGAGGTACCATTCTTTCAAGGATCTGGGGTGCAGATTATGAAATAGAGGACGGAAATCTTGATAACTATATGTACTTCATCCGCAGACGGCTGAAGAATGTTGGCAGTACGCTTAACATCAAGACAATCCGTGGTATTGGGTATCGTCTGGAATTAGAAAGTGAGAGCTAAGTTATGTTCAAAAAGGTACATCTTCGGCTAACTCTGCTTTTTACCATTGTCACAACTCTGATTCTGACGATCATGTCGGTATTCTATCTGTATACCAGTCATAGAAGCTTATATAAAAACGCACTGCTCAGCTTTCAGAGCGACATCAACACTTTTACAATGAGCTTTGAGAAAAATTCGTCCGTATCCTATGACTGGCTTTTAAATCTGCAAAGCAACTATGAATACTTATTCTACTTGTATGACAACGGTATTCCATTCCGCTTTACCTATGATACGAAAACTGAGTCCGAACAGCAATTGATTGAAGATATTCGTCATTATTATCAGAATAATATCTCACCGCTTACATTGCCTTATACGGCAGAGCATCAGGAATTCTCATATGAGAATAATGGGAATGGTTATCATGTAAGTGTCATCACGATTCCGGGAGAAAACGGCAGCAGTGAGATATTCGTGATACATTCTCTTGTGGAAATTGAAACACAGCTCTATACGCTGTATATGAGGTTCGGCGTTGTGATTATTCTAAGCATTGCGGCTTTGTTTGCATTCTCGTGGCTTTATACAAAGAAACTCCTGAAACCAATTCAGGAGTCACAGGAGAAGCAGGCACAGTTCATTGCGGCAGCATCACATGAAATCAGAAACCCTGTCAATACGATTCTGTCTGCCCTTGGAGCGATGGAAAAGGGTACGCCGGAACAGCAAAGAGATTTTGCTGCCATTGCCGGAAAGGAGGGCAAGCGGCTTGCTCGTCTGACGAATGACCTGCTGACACTTGCAAGAAGTGACAATCACAGCTTTCAGACAAGCTTTGGCAGAACGGAGCTCGATACGCTTGTACTGGAATGCTATGAAGCATTTTCCGCTCCTGCAAGGGAGAAGAAAATCAAACTTTCTGTAGAACTGCCGGACGATACTCTTGTTGCTGAGTCTGTGGACAGTGAAAGGATGAAGCAGGTCATTGCCATTCTTCTTGACAATGCCATTAGCTATACACCTGAGGGTGGGACTGTTGTCTTGAAATGCTCAGAAACTGTAAAATCGTACTGCATTGAGGTTGCAGACAGTGGAATCGGCATTGATGATGCAGCAAAGAAACGAATTTTTGACCGTTTCTATCGCGCAGACCAATCCCGCACAGGCAAGTCTCATTTCGGGCTTGGACTTTCGATTGCAAAGGAAATCGTAGAGCTGCATAATGGTACGATTTCGGTTTCCGATACGAAAGGTGGCGGCGCTACATTCAGGGTAACTTTGCCAAAGTAGTATATATGTGAAAAACCTCGTATCTTTTCGTGAGATACGAGGTTTTGCGTAATTCATTAAATGTCAGTTGCCCTGTTCTATCCATTCGTTTCGCTATTGTTATACTACCCTTGTTTCGCTAGTGGGCGCTTACGGCCATGGGGTGTATTCGTGGTGTTTTCTAAAAACAAACAGCCATGCAGACAATGTAACTGCATGGCTGTTGCTTGCCCAATCGATTTGGTAGAGATATTCCCTATGGCAAACACGATTTTTCGGACTTTTTTGCGTATGTGGACACTAAAATTTTATTCGCAAAACCATGGGTCACCTAAGGGTGTTTTGGGGACTTGAACGGGCGATTTTGGATTTTCAAGAGATTTGAGAGCAGATTTGTAGAGAAATTTCCGAAGTCTGCTCTTTTTTATTGCAAAAAACTTTCACGAAGTTTCTGACGGTTTCTTGTTCGTTATGCCGAATTGATTGAGAAGTAAAATTCTCAATTGGTTCGGCTTTTTTATTTCCTCTATACTATTAATAAAGAAAGCGAGATGATGCAAATGAAAAAAATCACATTCAATGCTCCGCTTAATCACAAGGCTTACAGCTACGAGCCGATGCAAATTGAAGTGGAGAAAGTCATTCCCCTCTACGGTAAGAAATTCGAGCAGATGAGAGAGCAGCCCCTTGAAGATGCTCCCGAAATCATTGAGAACAGAGAGTTAATGTATCGTGATGGCAACACAGCTCACTGTATTCTCTTCCTTGATGCAAACGGCAATGACGGAATCCTTGTTGAAGCCGAAGGTTATGACTACGCTCGTAAGTCGCAGTTTATTCCGAATGCAAGAGCAATCATTGAGCAGAGCGAATTCACTTATGGAGAACGTCAGCTTCATGCAGAGCTGAAAGCCATGGCAGATCACATTGCAGAGCTTGCCCACACAGGTCAGAAGCATTTCATCTTTGAAGATATACTCGGCGATGAAGATTTGCGAGTTCTGATGATTCGAACGGTGGCAGAAATACTTGACAGACGTAAAGATCTTGCAGAGGTTCGTGATCACTACCTGTGAATCACAGGTCAGGCGGATTTCACAGTGGTTGCAAAGTCCGTGCAGGAGATGAAGCTCTATTGTTCCATTGAGATTCAAACTGAACCACAAATCTATGAAACAGATTGGGATACTTAATTCTATTCTGTTTAACGCATTTTGTTCATAATTTATTTACTCATTGAAATACCGTGCAACATCAACAAATAATATTGACGTGTGCAAAATAAAATGCTATAATATTAACAACATAATATGTGTTACCATATATTTTATTTAGGAGGAGTCACAATGAAAAAATTATTTTCAATTGCTGCGTCAGCACTGATATTATCAATATCAGTTACACCTGTTAAACCTGTCAATGCTGACAGTGATTATAACCTTAACATTTCAATTGATACAACAGGCTACCGAAAACCAATCAGCCCGTATATTTATGGTATAAATTACATTCGCCGCGGTGAAGCACCTGATGTTACAACGTTTTCAGCTCGTCAGGGCGGAAATCGCCATTCGGCTTATAACTGGGAAAATAATGCCTCCTCAGCAGGTGCTGATTATAAACATTACTCCGACGCATATCTTGTTAACTTTAATAAAGAATCTCTTGCAATTCCTGGAACAAATGCACTTGAATTTGCAGAGGATATGTCAGCTTCAGGAGTTGATTATAAAATCACTACAATTCAAATGGCAGACTATGTGGCAGCTGATACTAACGGAGAAGTTACAGAAGATGAAATCGCACCTTCAACTCGCTGGATTCCTGTCAAGGCATTCAAGGATGCACCTCTCTCATTGACTCCCGATACTACAGATAATGCCGTATATATGGATGAGTATGTTAACTATCTGGTGCAAAAGCTCGGCAATTCTACTACTGGAACAGGTATTCAGGCATATTCACTTGATAATGAACCTGCCCTCTGGTCAAGTACTCACGTCAGAATGCACCCCCAAAAAACAACATGCAAGGAAATTGTAAACAAATCTATTGAATATGCTTCAGCGATTAAATCTATAGATGCAAATGCCGAGGTATATGGTGGTGTATTGTACGGTTTCGGCGGATATAAGTCTTTTAATGAGGCTCCTGACTGGGAAACAGAAGGTGCAGATTATAACTGGTTTATATCGTATTATCTTGATAAAATGGCAGAGGCTGAGAAAGAAAACGGTAATCGATTAGTTGACGTACTTGATTTGCATTACTATTCAGAAGCAAAAGGAACAGATCGTGTAACGTTCTGTGAAAACACAGAGCATACGGATTGTATTGATGCAAGATTACAAGCACCTCGCAGTCTCTGGGATTCAACTTATACTGAAAACAGCTGGATAGGACAATACAACGAAAAATATCTGCCGTTTATCCCCCTTATCAATGAATCAATTGATAATTATTATCCAGGCACAAAGCTTTCGTTTACCGAGTACAGCTTTGGTGGAGGAAACCACATTTCCGGAGCAATTGCAGAAGCTGATGTACTTGGAGTTTTTGCTAAATATGGTGTGCATATGGCGAGCAGCTGGGCAGTAGCCGCTGATGAAAGCTATATACATTCAGCGATAAATCTGTATACGAATTATGACGGAAATGGTGCGAAATTCGGCGATACCCTTGTGGAGGCTGATACATCAGATATTGAAGAAAGCTCTGTATATGCTTCAATTAATGGCACTGACGAATCAAAGCTAAACATTGTGCTTATGAATAAAAGTCAGACTGATTCTCAAAATACAAATATAAAAATTGAATCAGGTGCTTATTATAATACAGCGAAAATTTATGGGATTACATCGGATTCCAGCAACATCAAGCTGCTGAAAACTCTGAATAACATACAGGACAATACGTTTACTCTTGAACTTCCTGCACTTTCAGTTGTTCAGATTGAGTTAATCGCTGAAGACTACATTATGCAGGGTGACATAAACACAGACGGAATTGTTGATATTGCAGACGTAAATCTGCTGAAGGAATGGCTGCTCGGCAAGTCTGATGTACAGCTTAAAAACTGGCGAGCAGGCGATATATGCAGGGATAATACTCTTGATGTATTTGACCTCTGTCTATTCAAGGAAATGCTTCTCAATTGGCAGACGGAGGAAATTATTCCAACGAAGATATCTTTTGTACAGACGAAAACAGGTCAGTGGAAACTTCGTAACGGAATTGAAAATAAGACGCTGAAATGCACATTCAGCGGTACTCCAGGCAATTCTATCAACATGGTGTATGGCTACTGGAATCCTGTTGTAATAAATGAATCAACAGGAAATGCAGGAAAATGGTTTAATAATGAAGATACAAAACTTGGAGAATATACATTTGACGAAAACGGTGAAGCAACTATCATATTCATCGTGCCTACTGATGCAATGAACGTCGAGCTGATTACGCTGAACCATACTGCTGTACAGGATGGCAAAAAAGTGCAGCTTGACAAGGACGGATTCACATTGGAAAAAGTTGAAATTTTGGAATAATGCCAAATTATAACGCTTTTATCACCTATCAATCTCTCGTCTTTCAAAGTAGGGATTCTCTAAAAAACGAAACACGAGCGAAAATGCTTCTTGCTAACATAACTACATTTTCCGATGCTTTGAAATATCACAAAGAACAAATCAAAGATCAAAGGACTTACATATTGTAAAATAGAAGATATATACGGTATACCTGAAGATACTTTAAAAGCATACGTTGCACCGAAGAAATCTAAAAGGTATAGAAAGCCTTAAATACACATTAAGAAAAAACAACAGCAAAAGGAGTGAACTGAATGAGGATACTTATTGCGGAAGATGAACGTGATCTGAATAATATTATTACCAAAAAGCTTTCTGCAGACGGTTATTGCGTGGACAGCTGCTTGACGGAAGCGAAGCGATTGAATATCTTGACGCAGCGGAATATGATGCGGTAATTCTCGATATAATGATGCCTCATACTGATGGTTTCGGAGTACTCAGTCATTTGAGAAAGCAGGGGAAAGCAACGCCTGTACTTTTCCTTACAGCAAGAGATTCGGTTGCAGATAAGGTCAAGGGACTTGACAGCGGTGCAAATGACTATCTTGTGAAACCGTTCTCATTTGAGGAGCTTTCTGCACGTATCAGAGCAATGACACGCAAAACCTTTGGAATGACCGATAATATTCTGCAGATTGCTGATCTGATTATGGATACAGGTTCACGTACTGTCAGACGGGGAGAGCAGGAAATAGAACTTTCTGCAAAGGAATATAAGCTTCTTGAGTATCTTATGCGAAACAGAGGTATAGTACTTTCCCGTGAAAAAATAGAAAATCATATATGGAATTTTGAATACGAGGGCGGTACAAATGTAGTTGATGTCTACATCAGCTATCTCCGCAAGAAAATTGACGGAAGCTCGGAAAATAAGTTTATACACACTGTTCGCGGAAGCGGCTATGTAATAAAGGAAAAGGTATGAAAAATATATCAATCAGATTAAAGATAACAGCATGGTTTTCAGCGATCATGATATTCATAGTTGCCGCAACATTAGGTGTTATTCTGTGGGTTGA
The DNA here is from genome assembly GCA_045587105.1 of Ruminococcus sp. GTDB lineage: Bacteria > Bacillota > Clostridia > Oscillospirales > Ruminococcaceae > Ruminococcus. Next base: position 18,724 of record JAZNBR010000023.1, on the reverse strand, counting down.
TTACTCTGTTATACAGAAAACCATTTAGGATAATCTAATTGAAACCGTTGAGGATAATGTTGATGAAATCGAGTTTTTCAAAGACGTTGACTCTGATGAAATCGACCACAACGCAGACCAGTATATTGCCTATGAAAAAGGGCATCTTGAAATTGACGATGATTTTCTTGATAAGGTCAACGGTATCTCAACTGCTCTTTATACAGAGAGCGGCGGACTTCTTTACGGTGAAAATCTGATTGCAAAGGAAACATCAGGACTTCATTTTTCTGACCGCAAGGTGCAGAAGATTGAAGCGGAAGGAATGAAGTATTACGTTTTCGATTGTGCACTTACCTACGAAGGTACGGAAGGACTCTGGCTGAGAGGAATTGTTTCAGAAGATCAGGGAACACAGCAGCTTGCGTCAATTGTGCGTATTTCATCATTTGCTTTGCCTGCACTGCTAATACTCGCAGTTATAGGCGGCTACTGGATTGCAGCACGAGCATTGAAGCCTGTACATAAAATTGCTGAGTCAGCCGCACAGATAAGTCAGGGAAAGGACCTGAGTAAGCGTATAGACATAGGAAGCAGCTTAGACGAGCTTCACGAGCTGTCTGATGTTTTCAACGATATGTTCAGTCGTTTGAACGAGGCTTTCAGGGCTGAACAGCAGTTCACCTCAGATGCTTCCCATGAGCTTCGAACACCTATGTCTGTTATTATGGCACAGTGCGAATATACTCTTGAGGAAACAAGAACTCCCGAAGAATATGAAGAGGCACTTACCGTTATCAGACGTCAGGGCGGAAAAATGTCACGTCTCATAGACGATATGCTTTGTTTTGCACGTCTTGAACGGAATCACAGCAGCTATTCTAAGGAAATGCTTGATTTCAGCAGTCTTGCGGAAGATGTGTGCGGAGATATGGCTTTGCTTCGGGATAAGAATATTACTCTTACAAAGAAAATCGAGCCTGATATTTCAATAAGCGGAAATCAGATGCTTCTTTCACGTCTGATGGTAAATTTAATAAGCAATGCCTATCGGTACGGAAGAGAGAACGGTAATATTGGGGGTTATTTAAAGAATGATAACGGAATTGTTCTGAGTGTAACCGATGACGGGATAGGTATTCCTGCCGACCGTCAGAAGCAGATTTTTGAGCGTTTTTACAGAGGCGAGAGCGCAAGAAGCTCTGAGGGAACAGGGCTTGGTCTTGCAATGGTCAAGGAGATTGCAGAGTATCACGGCGGCAGTGTAAGTGTCGTTTCTGAGGAAGGCAAGGGAAGTACTTTTTTTGTGAATTTTTAATATTTCTAATGTTCCTTTAATATTCGGGTATTATACTATAACCATAACAAGAACATAAACCACTTACCCGAAAAATTGAAAGGAGCGAATTCTATGAAAAAATTCTTTAATACTCCCAAAAAGGCTGTTATCTCTACTCTGTGCATTACCGCTGTTGTTTTAGGAACTGCTGTTGCTGTTCCGACAATTATACTGAATAATACACTTATCGGCAAAAACGAGGCTGAAAAAACGGCACTGCGTGATGCGGGACTTGATACATCTCAGGTATCGGCTCTGCGATCTGAGCTTGATTTCGAGGACAGCAGATTCCGTTATGAGGTTGATTTTTACAGCAACGGTACTGAATATGAATATCTGATTCTTGCGAAAGACGGAGATATTATTTCAAGAGATACAGACGGTCAGCCACTTGACAAAGCATCAGCAGAAAAAGAAATCACTTACAAACAAACTTCTGACACGGATACAAAATCTGAAACTGTTTCTCAGGAAAATAAGGTGCGTGAGGCTGCAGCCGAGACTATTCAAGAGACGATAATTTCTCTTGAAGAGGCAAAAGCGACTGCTCTTGCCGATGCAGGACTTGAAGAGAATGAGGTAACCTTTACAAAAGCTCATCTCGACCGTGATGACCGCAGAAAGGTTTATGATATTGAGTTTTATTCTGCTGATACAGAGTATGATTATGAAATTAACGCAGATGACGGAACAATCAGAGAACGCAGTACCGACGCTTTTCGTATTCAGTCCGACGTTGTATCGGCAGAAGTGAATTCTGCAAAAAAATACATCGGTATTGATACGGCAAAAGAAATTGCCTTGAATCACGCAGGAATTACATCAGACGACGTCCGATTTTCTAAGGCAAAGCTTGAAAATGATGACAGAACTCCTGAATATGAAATCGAATTTTACTACGGGGCAGTTGAATATGATTACAGTATTGATGCAGAAAACGGTGAGGTTCTGGAGTTTAGTTCAGAACACGACAAATGAAAAACCATTCAGAAAACTTCATAGAACCGGTAATTTATAATGGTGATCAATTCCGTCACATATTGCCAGTAAACCTCCGATGTGAAAACATCGGAGGTTTTTATTGCCAAAATCTGCGAAGTGTGGTATAATATATGACGTAAGGCGGAGCGAGGAATAAGAATTTGCGGAAAGGAACAATATTATGATAAGACATGCAACAATAGCAGATGCATCAAGAATTGCAGAAATATTGATTTTCGCAAAGAGAATGAATTATAGAAAGATTTTTCAGAATGATAAAGTGTCCTTCGGAGAAATGCAGGTATACCCATTGGCAAAAAGTTATATTGATAATTCGGACGAATTGAAGAGAATGTGGGTTTATGATGACGACTTTGTTAAAGGAGTTATAAACGTTAATGGAAAACAGATTGTATAATTGTATGTAGATTCATTTTTTGAAAATCAAGGTATTGGCAGTATACTTATAAAATATGCTATTGAGCAATTTGATTGTAATTTTTTATGGGTTCTTGAAAAGAATATAAAAGCAATACGATTTTATCAAAAGTATGGTTTTGTGATTACAGAAGAAAAACAATATGAAAGAGGCACGACAGAATATATTGTAAAAATGAAGCGATAAATTTCAATTTTACAATGAGATTAAAATCACTTGATTATTTAAAGTTTTATTAGAATGGAAAAGGTAGCATGAGAAACGATATTATTTTCGTCCAGAGACAACAAAAGATTACAAAGATATTATTTCTTTGGTATTGCGTTCTTTTAAGGAAGGCACAAACTATTTTGATGGAACAGATATAATAGCATTAATCGAAGAAATCAGAGCGTCTGAATATTATATTCCGGATTTGTCTTTTGTAGCTGAGCTTGACGGAAAAATCGTGGGGCATTTCCTGTTTTCACGTTTTCCACTTTCCAAAACGAAAGATGGCGGTCATATAAATGACGGCAGTATTGTTATGCTTGCTCCTGTTTCAGTTCACGCTGATTATTTTCACAAGCATATCGGTAGCACGATGCTGAAGCTTGGAATTGAAGAAGTGAAGAAGCTTGGTTTCAAGGGGATAAAGGTTTAAGGCGATTACCATTTCTACAACCGTATCGGATTTATAACCTCATCAGAATACTGCATATATCCTACAAGCGGAATACCGATGAATGAACCTGGATGTATGATGTGTATGGAAACATTTGAAGGGTCACTGAAAGTAATAGAAGGGTATGTTGTTTATGATATGTATCATAATGCGTAACTTCCAATTTGCCGAATGCTTGAAACTTTCAGTTTGATTGCCGCCAACTTACAATTTATCAAACCTAATAAGTATTACATAGCCGTTTTCAATGTCATCTATTTTATACAAGACAGACAACGAAATCCCTCGAAATTTCGAGGGATTTTTCATTTGTTGATATAAAATTTCATTGGCACCGGATTTTTATTGCACACAAGGTAAGTTTTATGCGTATGCCTTTTTTACGCCGATTCTCCCTCCACATACACAGCCACACTATCCTCAAAATCGCCATTGAACTCCAATTGAACTCCAGTCGTACATCGATACTCTTGTCCTCATTCTGATGCACATAAACCGTTTTCACCAACAGCCGCAGGTTAGCATCACTGATGTGCTGTTCCTCAACCATCTTCTCCAGTAAGTCAGCCGTTGTTTTCAGTTCGTTTCGTTTTCTCTTGATGACTTCATTGAATTGCTTACTTTCTTCAATTATCTGTTGTAAGTCGACGATTTCTATTTCGTGATAGTTTATCAATTTTGTCTGAGATTTTTTTCTAAAACGCTTGCATTTTTCTTTCAGATGTTGTATAATAAAAATACAATTTAACAGACGGGAGCTTGTGTTACAGGCTGAGAGGAAGGTATTACCTTCGACCGATAACCTGATTTGGATAATGCCAACGTAGGGACGACTGTAAAGTGCTGACGCTTACACGTCGGTGCAATAAAAATATTGCATAATAGGAAGCTATCGGAATCGGTAGCTTCTTTTTTGTTTTCCGTCTGTTAGTTGAATCAATTTTACGGAGGAAAGCTATGTACAAAACACAAATGGAAGCGGCGAGAAAAGGAATCATCACAAAGGAAATGGAGGAGGTTGCGGCTAAAGAATACCGAACAGCAGAGGAAATCCGTGAGCTTGTTGCCAAGGGACAGGTTGCAATCTGTGCAAACAGACTGCACAAGTGTATTGAGCCGAACGGTGTCGGCTCTATGCTCCGCACAAAAATCAATGTAAACCTCGGTGTATCAAGGGACTGCAAGGACTATGATATTGAGATGCAGAAGGTAATGGCGGCGGTGAATATGGGAGCAGAGGCAATTATGGATTTGTCCTCACACGGCAACACTCAGCCATTCAGACAGAAGCTTGTTGCAGAATGTCCTGCAATGATTGGAACTGTTCCCGTTTATGACAGCGTGATACACTATCAGCGTGACCTTGCAACTCTGACAGCAAAGGATTTTATAGACGTGGTAAGGCTTCATGCAGAGGATGGAGTAGATTTCATAACGCTTCACTGCGGAATCACACGAAAGACAATTGAGCAGATCAGGCGGCATAAACGCAGAATGAATATTGTGTCCCGTGGCGGCTCACTTGTTTTTGCGTGGATGAGTATGACAGGCAACGAAAATCCATTTTACGAGTATTACGATGAAATTCTTGATATCTGCCGTGAATATGATGTGACAATTTCTCTTGGTGATGCTTGTCGCCCAGGATGCCTTGCTGATGCAAGTGATGTATGTCAGATCGAAGAACTTGTCCGTCTTGGCGAGCTTACAAAAAGAGCATGGGCAAAGGATGTACAGGTGATGATAGAAGGTCCCGGACATATGCCTCTTGACCAGATTAAAGCAAACATGAAGATTCAGCAGACAATCTGCATGGGAGCACCGTTCTATGTGCTTGGACCGCTTGTAACGGATATTGCTCCTGGCTATGACCATATTACCTCTGCCATCGGCGGTGCGGTTGCAGCAGCATCGGGTGCGGCATTTCTGTGTTATGTTACCCCTGCCGAGCATCTTGCACTCCCGAATGTTGAGGACGTAAAGCAAGGTATCATCGCCTCTAAAATTGCCGCTCACGCTGCCGATATTGCAAAGCATATACCTCATGCAAGGGATATAGATGATAAAATGGCAGACGCTCGCAGAACCTTCGATTGGGATACACAGTGGGAATGTTCCATCGACCCCGAAACGGCAAAGAAAATCCGTGATGACAGAAAACCTGAGATTGAGGAAAGCTGTTCTATGTGCGGAAAGTTCTGTGCTGTTAGAAGCATGAACAAAGCTCTTGAGGGTGAGTACATTGACGTTTTGTGAGGTGAGGAAATGGTAAAAATCAATGGTGAGGAAAAGAATGCAGTCGGGAAAACAGTTGCTGAATATCTGACAGAAAGCGATTATGATATTAAGCGTGTAGCAGTTGAACTTAACGGTGATATTCTGCCCAAAGTACAGTATGAAATCACTCTTCTTAAGGATGGTGACAACATTGAAATCGTAAGCTTTGTAGGAGGCGGCTGATATGACAAAGGAAGAATGGAACAGTGTTCTTGTACAACGACACGGAGCAGATTTACAGCAGAAAATTTCATCAGCCTGTATTGCCGTCTGCGGACTTGGCGGTCTTGGCTCGAATGTTGCAATTTCTCTTGCAAGGGCAGGAGTTGGAAAGCTAATTCTGATTGACTTTGATAAGGTAGATATTTCAAATTTGCATCGTCAGCAATACAAGGTTTCACAGCTTGGAATGTTCAAGACCGAAGCTATGAAACAGACGCTTTCGGAGATAGCACTATACTGCGACGTCAAAACTAATACTGTAAAGCTTACTGAAGAAAAACTATCATTGCTTGCAGATTGTGATATTGTATGCGAATGCTTTGACAATGTCGAGTGCAAGGCAACACTTGTCAATGGTGTGGCGGAGCGTTATCCCGACAAATGTATTGTTGCGGCTTCGGGAATGTCGGGACTTCACACAGGCAACACCATAACTACGAAAAAGCTCGGAAAAGGTCTCTATCTCTGCGGTGACGGAATGAGCGATGTTGCAGACGATGGCACGCTTTTTGCTCCCCGTGTAATGCTCTGTGCCGCACATCAGGCAAACACGGTTCTGCGTATCATAGCAGGGAAATTTGATGTATAGAAAGGAATTCACTATGGAAGATAAATTAATTTTAGGCGGACACGAATTCAATTCACGCTTTATTCTCGGTTCGGGAAAGTATTCACTTAATCTCATAGAAGCAGCGGTCCGTGACGCAGGTGCGGAGATCATCACGCTTGCTGTCCGCCGTGCAAATACAAAAGAGCAGGAAAATATCCTTGACTACATACCGAAGGGAGTAACTTTACTTCCAAATACATCGGGAGCAAGAACAGCGGAGGAGGCTGTACGTATCGCAAGACTTGCAAGAGAAATCGGGTGCGGTGATTTTGTGAAAATCGAAATTATGCGAGATACGAAATATCTGCTACCCGACAACAATGAAACTATCAAGGCAACAGAAATTCTTGCGAATGAAGGCTTTGTGGTATTGCCGTATATGTATCCCGATCTGTATGCGGCAAGAGATTTCGTGAATGCAGGTGCGGCAGCAGTCATGCCGCTTGCGGCACCCATCGGTTCAAACAAAGGACTTGCCACAAGGGAGTTCATTCAGATTCTCGTGGATGAAATCGACCTGCCCGTCATCGTTGACGCAGGAATCGGCAGACCGTCACAGGCTTGTGAAGCTATGGAAATGGGTGCAGCGGCAATTATGGCGAATACAGCTCTTGCAACTGCCGGAGATTTACCGCTTATGGCGGCGGCTTTCCGTCAGGCTGTTGAGGCAGGACGAAAGGCGTACCTTTCGGGACTCGGCAGAGTTCTGACTCGTGGTGCTTCCGCTTCTGACCCTTTGACAGGATTTCTCCACGATTGAGGTGTATAATATGGACAACAGATTTTTTGTGGACGGGGAACATCTCTCCCCCTCTGCACTTGAAAAGAAGCATCGCCTTGAATCAGACCCTATGAGCCGTACAGATCATATGGAATATATGAACGGCATGGAGCAGATCAGTTCCGATATTATGGATAAAGTACTTTCTGAGATGAACAGCTATGATTACACACGCTATACCGCAAAAGACGTTAGGGCGGCATTTGAACACGAAACCTGCACTATCGAGGATTTCAAAGCTCTTTTATCCCCTGCGGCAGAGCCGTTTCTGGAGCAGATGGCACAGCGTGCAAGGCTTGAAACGTCAAAGCATTTCGGTAATACAGTGTATATGTTCACACCGCTTTATATTGCAAACTACTGCGAGAACTACTGGGTTTACTGCGGCTTCAACTGCTACAACAACATCAGCCGCATGAAGCTGAATATGGAGCAGATTGAGCGTGAAATGCAGATTATTTCCGACAGCGGAATGGAGGAGATTCTCATTCTTACAGGAGAAAGCCACAGTCAGAGCGATATCGGGTACATCGGTGAAGCCTGCAGGCTTGCACGGAAATATTTCCGTATGGTCGGACTTGAAATTTACCCCGTGAATGTTGAGGAGTACCGTTATCTCCACGAATGCGGTGCTGATTATGTAACGGTATTTCAGGAAACCTATGACAGCGACCGTTATTCAGAGCTTCATCTTTTAGGTCATAAGCGTGTCTATCCTTACCGCTTTGATGCACAGGAGCGTGCGCTTATGGGCGGAATGAGAGGAGTTGCTTTTTCAGCACTTTTAGGACTTTCCGACTTCAGAAAGGACGCATTGGCAAGTGCATTGCACGTTTATTATCTGCAAAGAAAATATCCTCACGCTGAAATGTCACTGTCCTGTCCGAGATTACGCCCGATCATCAACAACGACACAATCACCCCCCTTGATGTTCACGAAAAACAGCTTTGTCAGATCATCTGTGCGTACAGAATTTTCCTGCCATTTGTGGGTATCACGGTTTCGTCAAGGGAAAGCGAAAGCTTCCGCAACGGTATTGTAAAGATTGCCGCAACAAAGGTTTCTGCAGGTGTTTCCACGGGTATCGGCGACCACGAAAGCAAATATAACGGCAAAGAAACGGACGGCACAGAGGGTGACGAGCAGTTTGAAATCAACGACAGCAGAAGCTTTGATGTGATGTATAAGGATATTGCCGCAGAGGGCTTACAGCCTGTACTCAATGATTATATTTATATGTGAGGTGCGTATGAAACAGATTGATACAACTATGTATTTTATTACAGACAGCACACATTTTTCAGAAGATGAATTTCTGTATCGTGTTGAAGAAGCCTGCAAAGGCGGTGTAACCCTTGTTCAGCTTCGTGAAAAAGATAGCACAACAAGGGAATATCTTGCCCTTGCTGAAAAGGTACACGAGATAACACATCGGTACGATATTCCCCTTATCATTGATGACAGAGTTGATGTTGCTCTTGCAGTTAGGGCGGAAGGAGTTCATGTCGGGCAATCGGATATGCCGGTTTCAATTGCAAGAAAACTTATGGGTGAAGATAAAATTATCGGTGCAACTACGAAAACTGTTCCACAGGCCATTGAAGCCTATGAACAGGGTGCGGATTATCTTGGTGTGGGAGCAATTTACCCAACAACAACGAAAGTGAAAACTGTACTTACTTCTGTTGATACACTGAAAGAAATTGTAAACGCAGTACCAATAAAAGTCAATGCAATTGGCGGTCTTAATAAGGATAATATCCACGTTCTCAAAGAAAGCGGAATAGACGGAATCTGCGTAGTTTCTGCAATTATGAAGGCTGATAATCCGAAATCTGCCGCTGAAGAATTAAGGGAGGCGTTCAATGAATTACAGTAAAATGAAAACCGCCCTTACAATCGCAGGAAGCGACTCAAGCGGCGGTGCAGGGATACAGGCGGATCTGAAAACGATGCTTGCAAACGGAGTTTACGGAATGAGTGCCATAACCGCACTCACTGCACAGAATACAATGGGAGTCACTGCAATTTCAGAGGTTACTCCCGAATTTCTCAGTCAACAGATAGATGCAGTATTCACGGATATTTTCCCCGATGCTGTAAAAACCGGAATGGTTGCAAATGCAGAACTGATAGAAGTAATCGCAGAAAGACTGAATTTTTATAAAGCAAAAAATATTGTAGTTGATCCTGTCATGATCGCTACAAGCGGAGCAAGGCTTATTTCAGAAGAAGCGATATCTGTTCTAAAAGAAAAATTATTGCCCATAGCAACAGTTATCACCCCCAATATTCCCGAAGCAGAAGCACTATCCGGATTTTGTATAAAAAGCGGTTCGGATATGGAAAAAGCCGCATATTTCATAAACGAAAAATACGGATGTGCGGTACTTCTGAAAGGTGGTCACAGTAAAAATGATGCAAATGATCTGCTATGTGAAAACGGCAAAATGACGTGGTTTGATGGTAAGCGTATCGATAACCCGAATACTCACGGAACGGGCTGTACTCTCTCAAGTGCGATAGCTTCAGATCTTGCAAAGGGAAACGATTTAAAGCAGTCGGTAAAGCTTGCAAAGGAATATCTTTCGGAAGCATTATCAGCTATGCTTGATTTAGGGAATGGCAGTGGACCGCTGAATCACGGATTCATATTTGAAAGATAAAACATCTGAAAAATCCATCAGCCGGACTTCTGATTAATAAAAATCTCGAAGAAAAAATTTCCGAGGTTTTTGCGAATTAATGATATATCGCAGTCTGTCCACCTCCAAATTTATTATTTGAAATTGAAGGTTTGGGACAGACTGCAGCTGTTTATAAAGAGTTTTTATTCATGGTATTAGTTATCATTATATGTATCCGACACTGAATGATTTGAACTGCATTTATGGGAGCACTCCTTAGCATACGGACAACCGATACAGGTCTCCCCTCTTTTCTTGGCACGGATAAGATAGAATATAATTGCCGCCGCAATAGCAATCAATATTAAAACAACAATAATATTTTCCATAAATATAATCCTGACTGTAATTTTTTAACTGTTAATGAAAACATTTTCCTTATTTGTATTTTTATTGTTGCTTATAATCAAGCCGATTATAAACGTAATAATGACAATTATTATTATAAGTCCGCCTATTGCCGCACCGATATTGAGGGATTCGCCGGTAATAATAGTTCCGATAGTATACACAAGATAAGCTACCGTATATCCAACACCAAGCTGAAGTCCGATGCCGGCACAGAGCCATTTTGCACTTTTCATTTCTGAATTCATAGCACCAATTGCCGCAAAACACGGAGGAGTGTAAAGATTAAACATCAGATAAGCAAGTGCTGCAACCTTGGTAATTGCCATAATACCTGCAACTTCTGTTCCTGCACCTTCCATAAGTGCAAGTTCTTCAGTATCAATGAGATTTTCAAGACCGACAAAGCAGACTGCAAGTGTACCGACAACATTTTCTTTAGCTATAAATCCTGTAATAGACGCTGCTGCAAGCTGCCATGAAAGTACACCGACAACAGGTAAAAGAATATATGCAAAAGGTGAAGCAATAGAAGCGAGGATTGACTGATCTGCGGATTCTGCTACGTCAAATTTCCATGTAAATGTCTGCATTAGCTGAACAGCCATATTGCAAAGAAGAATGATTGTTGCCGCTTTAACAATATATTCCCAGCCGCGGCTGCACATAGATTTAAATGCCCCCCAGAAAGAAGGAACCTTGTATGCAGGAAGTTCGATAATAAAGAAAGATTTTCTTGCTTTATAGCCTGTAATCAGATTGATAAGCAAAGCACCAAGGAAAATCAAAGCAATACCCGCAAAATACATTAATGGACTAATCCACCAGGCATCTTCAAAGAAAACACCTGCAATCAATGCAATGACAGGTATCTTCGCACCACATGGCATAAACGGTGCAAGCATTGCTGTTGCTCTGCGTTCACGTTCATTGCGGATGGTACGGCTTGCCATTATTCCAGGAACAGCACAGCCGATAGTAATAACAAAAGGTATCACAGATTTTCCTGAAAGTCCGACCTTCTTGAAGATAGGGTCAAGTACAACAGCGGCACGGGACATATATCCACAATCCTCTAAAAGTGCAATAAGGAAGTACATTACCATAACAAGAGGAAGGAATCCTACAACAGCAATCATACCACCAATAACGCCGTCAACAAGAATAGCGGAAATCAAAGGGTTGGCATTTTTAATCAGACTCCCCACCCAATTCTGAAAGATTTCAAGAAGCGGAACAAGTCCGGTAATCGAAATGTTTCCAATCTCAACACCTTCTGCAATCCATGTACCAAGCGTCGTCTGTGAAATATAGAAAACAAGAAACATGACAACAGCAAATATAGGAATGCCCAGCCATCTGTTTGTGAGAATGTCGTCGAATTTATCGCCGATATTTTTTTCTTTTGTAAGAAGCTTACGTTTCTCAACGCTTTTTACAATAGTGTTTACGAACTCAAAACGTTTACGATCCGCTTCCTTAACCATCATTTTATTGGTCATATCTATATCTTTTTGTATGTAAGGAGCGTTCTGCACTTTTCCTATTTGAGCAACAGCAGTTTCAATCAAAGCCTTCAAGCCATCCGTCGAAGTAGAAACAGTCTGAACAACGGGGCAGTTAAGCTCAAAGGAAAGAGCATCTGAATTAATCAAGTTGCCTTTTTTTCTGCTGATATCACTTTTATTCAATGCTACAACAACAGGAATACCAAGCTCCAGAAGCTGGGTAGTAAAGAATAGGCTGCGGCTGAGATTGTCAGCATCTACAATATTTATGATAACATCTGGATTTTCATTCATCACATAAGAACTTGTGACGCTTTCGTCGTTTGTAAACGGCGACATAGAATAAGCACCCGGAAGATCAACAGCTGTAATCTTATTGCCATTCGTATAGGCTTTTTTGATAGAACGTTCTTTTTTGTCAACAGTAACTCCTGCCCAGTTACCGACTTTTTCGTTTGATCCGGTCAGTGCATTGAACATCGTTGTTTTGCCTGAGTTCGGATTTCCTGTCAAAGCAATTTTCATTAGTATTCCTCCTGAAAATATTTTAAATAATTCTTGCTGGTATTGCAAATATCAATATATTAGTTAGCTGATTCTAACTTATTTCCTTAAAACAAACGGCTGATTAATGCCGTTTGTTTTTTGTATCGAACTTATACAAGAATAACACCAGCAAGTGCTTTGTCTATACTGTATCGTGCGTCTTTTATTGAGACAATACAGCCGCTTTTTTTTCGTGAAACAACTGTTATTGCCTCTCCACTGTAACATCCGAGAGAGAATAAAAATGAATTCAGTTCCTCATCACCAGTTTTTATATTCCTGATTATATATTCCTGCCCTTCTTTTGCATCGAGTAAACTCATAATATATCACCACATTCTTATTAATTTCCTGATTGATTAATTTGTTAGTTCCTACTAATATTTTATCATACTAACATATTCTTGTCAAGACTTTTCTTGAAATCACATCAAAATTGTATTATTTTGCAAATAATCTAACCATTAATCATTAAAATATGTCTATTTTCATTTATCAAATTATTAAAAAAGCATTGACATACTTAGAATAACATGATATACTTTAAGTGCAGAATACATTAAATGTATATGCGTATTTATTGAATTATATTTAAGACATCACCGCATAAAGCTTGTGCAAAATCTGCTTGCATATTTTGTACAAAGCCGTCAGGCGGGCTTTATGCGGTGATGCCTGAAGGAGAGTTTTTTTGAAAAATACTACTAAAAAGGAGATTGCAGCGTAAACGGGAGGTTTGCGACTACATTCTCACACAAACCTCCCGTGTTTTTGTCAATTACGTTCAGGAGGAAAAACAATGAATAAAAATGACTATATTATCCGTTTGGAAACAAAAAACGACTACCGTGAGGTAGAAAATCTTGCTCGTGAAGCATTCTGGAATCTCAGCTTTCCCGGCTGCGATGAGCACTATTTCATCCATGTAATGAGAAATCATGAATCATATATCCCAGAGCTTGGATACATCCTTGAAAAAGATGGAAAAATCATTGCTGATATAAAGTACACAAGAGGCAGACTCGTTGATGAAAATGGAACAGAAAAAGAAGTTCTTACAATGGGACCTCTTTGTGTTCATCCTGATTATCAGCGTAAGGGATACGGAAAGGCTTTACTTGAATATACCTTCATTAAAGCTGATGAGCTTGGTTATGATACCATAATTAATTTCGGAAATCCTGATAACTACGTTGCACGAGGCTACAAAAGCTGTAAAAAGTACAATGTATGCTTCGAGGGTGACATTTATCCGGCTGCCCTTCTCGTAAAGGTTTTTACAGAAAATGCCCTTGACGGAAGAAAATGGTTCTATCATCCAAGTAATGCAGATGAGCCATGTGGCAACGCTGATGCAGTTGCAGAATTTGACAGATTATTCCCACCGAAAAAAAAGTCATGGCAGCCAAGTCAGGAAGAATTTTTCATTCATTCTCATTCGTTTATAAAATAAAATCGGATAATTTTAAGCCAGCAGTTAATTCTGCTGGCTTTTATTTTAATATTTCGTTAATTTTTTCAAAGATTTTTCGTGATGAAACACATTTTACCGTAGCTAAATTTGGTGTATTTAAACAAAGTTAATTGTTAGCTATTGCTTTTTTATACCAATCATGCTATAATGAATACATAATTAAAAATAAAGGTGGGAATTCTATGGTATCTGTTCCAGCAGACTACGATCTTGCATTAACGAACGAAATTGAAGAAGCACTCAGAAACGGGCAGATAAATCCATACTATCAGCCCCAATACGACTCGATTACAGGTTGTCTTGTGAGCGCTGAAGCTCTCGCCAGATGGATCACTCCGGATGGAAAGATAATTACACCCGATAAATTTATCCCCTGTGCTGAACAGACTGATCTTATTCTTAAAATTGACTGGCATATGCTTAAGGAAGTGTGCAAGTTCCTGAAACATCGCAGGGATGAAGGTCTTAACTGTGTCCCGATTGCTGTGAATTTTTCAAGAAAGCATATCCGTGAGAACTGCTTCCGTCAGCGTCTTTGTCAGATCGTTGACAGATATGGTCTGCCCAGAAATCTTATAGAACTCGAATTGACGGAATCCGCAATGATGAGTGATTCAAAAGAGATTATCTCTCTTGTTGCACAAATAAGAAGTGATGGATTCAATGTCGCTATTGACGATTTCGGAAGCGGCTTTTCTTCGTTGAGCCTTGTCAAGGATATCTCGGCTAATGTTCTAAAGATTGATCGTTCACTTCTCAGCGGAAACTGTGAAAACGAAAAGGAACGTATCGTTCTTGAGGGGATTTTCACCTTTGCCCAAAGATTGAACCTCACAACTATTGCGGAAGGTGTTGAAACCCGTGAACAGCTTGGATTCCTTCGTACCTGCAACTGCAATATAATTCAGGGATATCTGTTCGCAAAACCTATGCCGGCAAATGAGTTTGCTCTCGCTTGCTCTCAGCGAATCATCACTGATTATAATGAAGATATCCTTGTAGCTCAGGCTCCTGCAAGTGCTACAAAGCTTCTTATGCAGGCTGTTTTCACAAAGTTCCCTCTTGTAATTATGGCAAATCTTACAAGAAACAGCTATTATATGATGGCTTATGAGAATTTTACGACTACCTCCTGCCCTTCTACCGGAGTTTTCGATGACCTTATCTCTCATGGAACTTCTACCATGCATCCTGATGATCAGGAGCTTTTCTGCAAGACTTTTACAATTAAGAATCTCTTGAAGGCTTATAAAAACGGTGAGAAATATCTTTCTGTAATTACCCGTCAGCTCGGAGACGATGGTATTTACAGACGAGTTGAAACTACGGATTACTTTGTTAAAAATCCGTCAGTTGATGATGTTCTTGTTGTGACGCTATGTCAGAATTTAGATTAAATATGAAAGCATTAACACGATGTTAATCATACTTATGTATAATACAATATGAAATAATAGCACCGCCGAACTCGTTGAATCCGTGTACATCGGTGCTATTTTGCTTACTTAAGACAACACCTCATAAAGCACGCCATGCGTTTTTTTCGGTGTTACCTGAAAATGGAGTTTTTTATGAATTACGAGATCTATATGCACGGACAGGTATTAGGAACACATTCCTTTTTGTTAAAAGGTGAGTTCTTACAGCCGGACGAATACTCAGAGCTTAAAGCAAAATATTTTCTTCCCGGCGGAGAAACAGGTACAGCCGCTACTGTACTCTCCTCTTTAGGAGCAAATGTAAAAATTGACGGAACACATATCGGAACAGAGGTCGCACCGCTTTTAAAGGAGTTTTACAAGAATAAAAATGTCGATTTATCGTCACTTTATTTCGATCCTGATTACGAGGGACTCATGGACTATGTTGTAATCGCTGGGCTTGTACGCTCTCCAATAGGTGTATTTCAGTCACTCTACGAGCCTGATGCAGTAAGACGCTGGAATATGCCAAAAGAAGAGGATATTGCAGGCTGTAAGGTTGCGGCAATTGATCCTTTTTTCCTTGAAGCAACACTTGCAGCCGCAGAGCTGTGTGTAAAGCACCATAAGCCGTATGTTACAATAGATAGTTGCCACGACAGTTATCTTCATCGACACTCCGCTGTCAATGTGATTTCAAAGGAATGTACAGGCTCTGAACAGTATAAGGACAAAAGCATGAAAGAAATTTATGAGCTGCTTACTGATAATACCGACGGTCTTGTAATTATAACTCGCGGCGAAAAAGAAATGCTGTACGGCAGAAAAGGTCAGCCGATAAAGAAAATGAATCCTTTTTCCGTCGAGGTAAAAAGTACGCTCGGTGCAGGCGATACCTTCAAGGCTGGCTGTGTTTACGGCTTACTGCACAATATGAATGATGACGAGTTGGTACGTTTTGCAAGTGCTTGTTCTGCAATAGCAATTTCCAGATTTCCTCTGCCGCTTAATCCGCCTACCATGGAAGAGGTCAAGGAGTTGCTGAACAAATAAGCTATTTAAGTACATCCTGATATTATCCATATATAACAAAATCACCACCGCATCTCGTCTGATACGGTGGTGTTGTTATATACGCAGATTCTGTATATTTTATTGATTGGATTTCGTTGTTGTTCTTGTAATTGTAAATTCAATATGCTGAGAATTTTCTGTACCGGAATCACCTTCATCCTTTTTTGTAGTGTGCATTGAGATTCTTACATCACTGAAGCTGTCAAGCACCTGTGCAAGCCTGTACACGACTTCACGAAGAATTTCTTTCTGATTAGCAATATAGATCTTTCCTATTGAAGATTCAGGATTACTCTCAAACAAAGCCAAAAGAAGACTGAGAACGTGTTCGCAGCAGGTAGGCGGCTCAACAGTATCATTCAGCCTGAATTTCAGGTTGATTGAGCCGTCTGGTGAAACAAACTCTGTCATTATGGAATTATCAGCAAAACGGCTGAAAATATCAATAAGAACCGCATTGGTCATATGAATTTCCGCATAGTTCTTCATATCCATAAATCCACCTTATAATACAGCTGCTTTAATAGCCTCTGCTCTGTCAGTTTTCTCCCACGCTACGCCGATATCCTCTCTGCCCATGTGTCCGTATGAAGCAAGCTTTCTGTACTGTGGCTTTCTGAGATCGAGCATCTCAATGATTGCAGAAGGTCTGAGGTCAAATACCTTTGAAACAGCAGCTGAGAGCTTGTCCTCATCTACCTTCCCTGTTCCGAATGTATCAACAAAAACAGAGATAGGCTCTGCTACACCGATTGCATAGGAAAGCTGAACCTCACACTTGTCAGCAAGACCTGCTGCAACAATATTTTTTGCGATGTAACGAGCTGCATAAGCTGCACTTCTGTCAACCTTTGTTGGATCCTTTCCGCTGAATGCTCCACCGCCATGACGTGAATATCCGCCGTATGTATCAACAATAATTTTTCTTCCGGTGAGACCGCTGTCGCCCTGAGGACCACCTACAACAAATCTACCAGTAGGATTGATGAATATTTTTGTATTCTCATCGAAAAGATCTTCCGGAATAACAGGACGGATAACAAATTCCTCTATATCGTTACGAAGCTGATTAAGGCTTATATCAGCAGAATGCTGTGAAGAAACAACAACAGCATCAATTCTTGCCGGCTTTCCGTCAACGTATTCAACAGTCACCTGAGTTTTTCCATCAGGACGGAGATAACGAAGGGTACCGTCTTTTCTTACTTCTGTAAGCTTGAGTGAAAGCTTGTGTGCAAGAGAAATAGGGAGTGGCATAAGTTCGGAAGTTTCATTGCAGGCATAACCGAACATAATTCCTTGATCGCCGGCACCATTGGAAAGACCGTCGCTTTCGTTGTTTTCTTCTCTGTATTCAAAAGCTTCGTTTACGCCCATTGCGATATCAGGTGACTGCTCGTCGATTGATGTAAGAACGGCACAGGTGTGAGCGTCAAAGCCGTATTTTGCTCTGTCATAGCCGATTTCAGTTACAACCTGACGGGCAATTTTCGGAATATCAATATCTGCGGTTGTAGTAATTTCCCCCATGCAAAGGATCATACCTGTTGTAACAGCAGTTTCGCAGGCAACACGTCCGAATTTATCCTGTTCAAGGATAGCATCAAGAACTGCGTCAGAAATCTGATCGCAGATTTTATCGGGATGACCTTCGGTAACTGATTCCGAAGTAAAAAAGAATTTGCTCATTGAAAAACCTCCTGAAAATAAAAAATACCCCTTACCGGAGCATGCTTTCTTTGTAAAAACTCCTCATCTTCCGGATAAACCGCAGGATTTAGCACCTTGTCTGATATCAGTCAGGTTGCCGGGCTTCACAGGACCTGTTTCCTCCGCCGCTCTTGATAAGGTTGTAAATATATTATATATCATCAGCAGAAATTTGTCAATAGGTGAAGAAAAAAATTGAAAGCGCCGTACAAAAATGTACAGCGCTTTTTTGTTACAGCAATCTGACTATAATACGCCTGAGCCATGCAACATCAAAAGCGTCGGTAGTGCCATCGCCATCAACGTCACATGAATAAGCAGGTTTATGCAGACACAGAATAGTTCTGGAACAGTATACAAGATCTGCAATATTTACCTTACTATCGTGATTTACATCACCTTGTTGATATCCGGTCGTCGTCGTTGTTGTCTCAGTAGTAGTTGTTGTGGTCGGAGCAGTCGTTGTGGATGTTGTAGTTGTCTTGGTAGTTGTTGCAGTGGTCGGAGCAGTCGTTGTGGATGTTGTAGTTGTCCTGGTAGTTGTTGTAGTGGTTGGAGCAGTCGTTGTGGATGTTGTAGTTGTCCTGGTAGTTGTTGTAGTGGTCGGAGCAGTCGTTGTGGATGTTGTAGTTGTCCTGGTAGTTGTTGTAGTGGTTGGAGCAG
>JAZNBR010000022.1:0-19755 GCA_045587105.1 Ruminococcus sp. | reverse complement strand
CAGAAGATTGCATTTGTAGGCTCTACCGGTGCCGGAAAGACTACAATCACCAATCTTGTCAACCGCTTCTATGATGTTCCAGACGGAAAAATACGATACGACGGCATAAACATCAACAAGATCAGGAAAAAGGATCTGAGACGCTCTCAGTCAATAGTTCTTCAGGATACGCATCTTTTCACCGGAACGGTAATGGACAACATCCGCTACGGAAAGCTTGACGCAACAGATGAAGAAGTATTCGCTGCTGCAAGGCTTGCTAATGCCGATCACTTTATCAGACATCTCGAAAACGGCTATAATACAATGCTTACGGCTGACGGAGGAAATCTCAGTCAGGGACAGAGGCAGCTTCTCTCCATTGCAAGAGCTGCTATTGCTGATCCGCCCGTTCTTATTCTTGACGAAGCCACAAGCTCTATCGACACAAGAACGGAGGCTCTTATCGAAAAGGGAATGGACAGTCTCATGGAGGGCAGAACTGTTTTTGTTATTGCACACAGACTTTCTACTGTAAGGAATTCCCATGCCATTATGGTTCTGGAGCAGGGAAGGATCATTGAAAGAGGAAGTCACAATGAGCTTATTGACCTCAGAGGAAAGTACTTCCAGCTCTATACAGGAATGTTTGAACTCAGCTGATTTTTTGTGCATATCAGCTAAGCACGCATGATTGATTTTGGTTAATATGTATATTGAATCTGTATGAAAAAATGTGGTATCATATAAATCAAGGCAACACCGCACAAGCCTTGTGCGGTGTTGCCTTATGAATACGGAGGGTTAATGCTATGAATATGAAAAGAATTTCAGCAGTACTTGCTGCTTCACTTATGATCTGCACAGCCTGTGCATCCTGCAAGGATAAGAAGGAATCAAAAACGGAAGGCTCTTATGTGAACAAGAATGCTTCTGAAGCGGCTACCAGTCCGGCAGTGAATGAAATTATTGACGGCGAAACAGCTGTTGCGGTGGCTTCCGGTCAGGCTTACCTTGAAATAAGAGATGAAAAGGGAACCAGCCAGTATCTCGGCTCAGTAAACGAGAATCTTTGCTATAATGCGGTAGTTGCCGATATCACAGGTAACGGCAGCTATACTGTCAGCGTTACTGCCGACTCAAACGGATACCGTACAATGGCGGGCGGAAATGCCGATAATTACAGTGTAAAGCCGACAGGACTCATGTATGCTTCCCTTAAGATAAAGGACGGAGCATCTGCTTGTCCTTCCGCAGTCATGACTATTGATTCCATCGAGGTTGACGGTGTAAAGCTTCCTATGGCGGCAAAGAACTATACATTTACTGAAAACAAGACTGACATAAAGTCCAATATCTTCAATGAGTGGGCAACGATGATTCCTGCCGGAGCTGTATCCGCAGAGGGTGCCGTGAATGACGGTGCTGCCGGATATTCTTCTGTTCTCGTAAGCAAGGACGCATTTGCTTCATGGACAAAGGTTACAGTAAACTTTACTGTTTCAGGTCTGTAATAATATACGGATATTATCCCCTTCGTACGGAAACGAAGGGGATTTTTATTTTGTACAACGTAAATCCATTGAATATACCTCTTTTTCAGATTAAATATAGGAGAGTACTGCGGAACTCTCCGGAAAAGGAGGAAATAAATGGTACTGACAGCTCAGGGAAAGAATATTCCCACATACCCGATCGGAAATCTTTTTATTCAGGGAGAACGCTATGCCGATACGATTTATATTGTCGTTGACCGTTTTCACAACGGCTGGGATCTCTCGGAATGCAGCTTTACGATAAAGGGTGAAACTGAATCCGGTGAGATTGCTTCTGCCGTGCTTCTTTTTGAAACGCTGGAGGATAAGCTCCGTATTGAATGGAGGGTGTCCGGAATTTTTACCAGAAGAGCCGGAAAGCTTCAGCTTGAGCTTACAGCTTCTGTTGTAAAGGATGACATAACGCTTTGTATTGTCAGATACGATATGGCTCCTGTCAATGTAAAGCCCGCACTTACCGGAACGAACGAGGTTATTCCCGATACTGCCGAGCAGACTATAAGTCAGATTAATAAGGCGGCGGCGGAAGGACTTTCTCAGATAAGAGCGGAGATTGAAGCGTTCGATATTGATTCTGTCAGCCGTCGTCTTGATGTAATGGAGGACGCCTGCATGACGTTCCTTGCACGTCCTGAGGTTATCGCCGTCACTCAGAGGGAGTATAACACGTCGGAACACAAGGAAAACTCGCTTTACATTATTATAGAGGAGGAATGACATGAGAGGTACAGGAACACAGGCAGATCCGTTTGTAATTATGACAGCGGAGGAGCTTTATGAAATGGAAACGCTTGGCGGTGCGGATGTATACTGCCGTCTCGGTGCGGATATTGACCTGAACGGAACTCCGTATGCACAGGAATTTATTCCGATACCGGTAAACTGGTCGTCGCTTGACGGCGGCGGTCACAAGATCAGAAACATACTTGTTTCAGATCAGTTAAACATTGTAAACGCATTCAGGGTAATAGTATCCGGAGATATCGCTATTAACGGACTTTTCCTTGAAAATGCGGTTCTCTGCGGAAGTATAGTGAATCTTTTCAGGGCAGATACAGACGTTGAGGCGGTTATAAAGCTTATGGACTGCTCGCTGATAATCAAGGCAAGCCACATGAACAGCTCAACATTAGCGGGCGGAAGCTGTATCCTTCACGGAGAAAACCTGACGGTATCTTCAGAGCTTTCAGTTATTGCGGTATCGGCTGTATTCAACAAGAACTATGCTGTTTTCAACGGCGATACTATCAGCAGATCGCAGATAATTATTGATATACTTACCCATCATAAGGGAGATCCGGCTATTCTTGAGTCGGCACTTTTCCGTAACTCAGACGTAAGCGATTCATGGATTACCGGCTGCATAAACTGCGATGCAGAGGGGGACGGCAATACATATCACATGACAGACTACAACAGTAGCTTCTCTAATTTCTATCAGGCGGTTGAAATGAAGAGACTGAGCAGAATATTCTGGAACAACATCTTTTCTTCCATATGCTTTTACGACAGCGATCTTATGTCCGGAGCAACATACGACAGCCGTGATGAAATAAGCAGTCTTTTCCGGGGACTTACAACCGAGCAGTGCAAGGATCCGGCTTATCTGACGTCCATAGGCTTTATATGTGCAGGTGAGAGCGATGAAGTTTGAGATAATAACCGGCAGAAATCAGGGATATCCGTGTATACCTGAGCTGAATGAGCGTGAATCTGCCGGATTTATACAGCCGGTGTGCAAGTATCTTTTTTCTTCCGGAAGGGAAGGGTATCCGGTTATAGCGGATGTTCCGGAGAGCAGTACGGGATTTGCCGGTACGCTTCCGGAATGTCTGATGATGTGCTTCGGAGCGAACGTAAACAATGGCTATCTGTGGATAAGGAATATAAGTGCTCTCAGGAGCGTTACGGAATCATCTCTTTATTATGGCGGCAGAAAGGTTCAGGGGATGTATTACAATGAAAAGCCCTGCGGAACGGCTTTTTGTAACGGCGGAACAGTTTTTGATACATACAGCGTCAGAGAAAAAATAGTATAATAATCCAGCGGTTTCCGGTATTTGTCGGAAACCGCTTTCTTTTTGGGAACAATAGCAAGTTTTTGACAGTCAAAATGCCTAAATTATAGTTAATGAATTTGCTGAAGTTTACAATTTTATTAAAATTGAAAAAAAATCAAGATTTATGTTGCAATTCTGTAAAGAGTATGATATAATATTTGTATAAGTTTAACAATCCACAGCATTGGTACAAGAATGCTGCGGTTATGCTGTCTTTAAAATTTGAATTTTGTAGAAAAAAACCCTTTTTGAGTTTTGAAATATTACAGCAGGTATAATCGTTGTTGAATATTAATAAAAAAGGGGCGATTATTTATGTCAAAAAAGAGATTGAAAAATAATCCTCAAAATGATATAATTATTCTATTAAGATCTGCATAGAATCTGTTTGAAAAAATGTTCGGAGTTCTGCACGGGATTACTGAGTACAGATGTCCGCTGTCTGACCTTGATTCAGCGGCAATGGTGATCTCCGCAGCCTTATGAACCGGAAGCTTAAAACGGAATCTGAAAGACAGCAGCTCAAGCAATAATTTATGGAGGTGGTTTCATGAAGAGTTTTTCCTATATTGCCCAGGACGCTAAGAACAAGCAGGTAAAGGGCGTAATCAACGCGGAAAACGAACAGGAATTTTTAAAGAAAATCAAAGAAAAAGGTCTGTACGTTAAGGATTACAAGGAAAGCGATTCAGCAGACACAAAAACAATCTACAAGTTCGATACCAAGGAGCTTGCATTCTGCTGCCGACAGCTCAGTGCGATGCTTACATCAGGTCTTACACTTGTAAAATCAATCGACATTCTCTGTAAAGAGCAGGAGTCAGAAAAGGCAAGGGCTATCTGGCAGGACATCTATGAAAACGTTCAGAAGGGTGAATCCTTCTCCTCAGCTCTTGAAATGCACGAGGGTTCGTTCCCTGAATTCCTGATTTCGATGGTTGCCGCCGGAGAATCAAGCGGCTCTCTTGACGTAATCATGCAGCGTATGTCCGATCACTATGCCAAGGAAAATAAACTGAAAAACACTATCAAGGGTGCTATGACTTATCCTCTGATACTTCTCATCCTTTGTATTGTAATCGTAATTTTCCTCTTCACATTCATCATGCCTACGTTCATTGATATGTATGACGATCCCGCAACAATGCCGTTCCTTACAAAGTGTCTGGCAGCTATCAGTGACTTCCTCAGAGAAAAATGGTACATACTTGTCATTATTGTTGTTGCCGGTTTCTTCCTTATCAAATATGCACTCAAAACACCAAGTCTCAGACTGAAATTTGACCGTATACTTGTAAAGGGGCCTGGTATTGGTCCCCTCATCACAAAGATCTATACAGGCCGTTTCGCAAGAACACTTTCATCCCTTTACTCAAGCGGTATCCCTATGGTAGAATGTCTTGAAAGAGCTTCCGCTATTCTCGGAAATTCTTACATAGATCAGAAGTTCGAGGACGTTGTTGATGAGGTAAAACAGGGTGAATCACTCTCAGCAGCTATTACAAGAACAGAAATATTTGAGCCTATGTTCTGCTCAATTATCTTCGTCGGCGAAGAATCAGGTGCTCTTGACTCAATCCTTGAAAAGACATCTGACTACTATGAAGATGAATCAGACTCCGCTGTACAGCGTCTGGTAAGCATGGTAGAACCGCTGCTTCTCATTTTTATGGGTCTTATCATTGGTCTTGTAGTATGTGGTGTTTACCCCGCACTCTACGGTTCCTTCGAGAGTATCGAAAACGAATAAAACGGAAAGGTGGAAAGATAAATGCTTTCATTTGATATTACCGACAGAAATATACGCGTTGTTAAGGGAACAGAAAGCAACGGAAAAATTAAGATCAGCTCCGCTGCAACCCTTGATATTGAAGAAAATCTCATCGTAAACGGTCACGTTAAGGACGTTCCCAACGTGGCAACACTCATCAACGGTATCCTTAAAAAGCACAAGATGCCCGATAAGGAGGCTATCGTATCAATTTCCTCAAACCTTACAATCTTCAAGGAAATGAACGTTGCCAAGGTTAAGAATCAGGACCTTCAGAAGGTAGTTAAGCAGCAGATGCAGGCTGAGCTGAACCTTGATGATTCTTACAGCGTATCCTATATTATCGTAGGTGAGGCAGAAACTTCCGGCGAAAACAGCGAGCCTGTATACAGAATCCTCGCTACTGCCTGCCCTTATGAAATCGTAAACAGTTACAGAGAAGTGTTCAAGCTCCTTGCAATTTCACTGAAATCAGTTATGATCGGCTGCAACTGTATCACAAAGGTACTTCTTGCAGATACAAAGATCAAGTCCAAGATGCCGCTTCTCGCTGTTCAGATTGACAACAACTTCATCTCCCTCAACCTCTATGAGCAGGGAGCACTCTCATTCTCACGTTTCGCATCTATCGACGCTGCCGACTACGGCTACTCGGATGACTACGTTTTCGAGGCTGTAAACGAAAACATCTTCCGTATGCTTCAGTTCCACAGAAGCCGTCAGACAGGCGAGGCTATCGAGAACGTAATCTTCTACGGCGATACTCATGAGTATGTAAGACTTACTGACGAGCTTGAAAAGCTTGATCTTAAAACAAGCCTTATCAACGTTCCGCCGCAGATCCACGGTCACGAAAATCTTGAATTCTCACTGTATGCAAATGCTATCGGTGCTATGTTCAAGAGAAGCAAGGAAATTGAAAAGATCAATCTCCTTGAAACTGACCTCGGTACAGCTGTAAAGAACAAGATCAAGGATGACAGCTCAGGAAACCTCATTCTCCTCGGTGCTCTCGTTATCTCACTTCTTGCAACAGGCGGTATCTTCGGAGCCAGCTTTATCAAGAACAAGAATATTGAAAAGGATATCAAAGAGGTTCAGGAATTCATCAGCAGTCCTGATACAGAGGCAAAGCTCAATCACCTCGTATACCTTGAGGGCAAGCAGACTCAGGTAGAAGCTTATGCTCATAAGATGAACAACGCTCATGACGCATACTATTCACAGCCCGTTATCAACGGCGAAAAGTATGAGCTCCTCAGAAGTACTATGGAAGAAATCCTTAAGAAGGATAAGTACAAGGAATTAATCGAGTGGAATGCTGAGAAGACAGAGGGCACTGGTACAGATCAGAAGAAGACAAGAATTGCTCCTACAATCATTTACGGCGACTACAATGAAGGTGCTCTTTCTATTGAGTTCGATATTCCGCTTAAGGACAGCAAAGATGCTAAAAAGAAGATGACTCAGGACTTCCCGCGTGAATTCGTTCGTGAAGTTGAAAGCCTCGAGGAATACAGAAACGTTGAATATGGCGGATATTCAATCGAAAAGGGCGCAGTTGAAGAAAATAAAGCCAATCCTGCTGGAGAGAAAGAAAAAGAACCTGACAGAGTAAAGCTCTCTGTTACTGTTTATCTTGAAGGCGAAGAAAGCGCCGCTGCTGACAGAGTTCAGGCAGAATAATAATAAGGGAGGAATAGTAAGATGAAATTAACTTACAGAGATAAAGTTATTCTTGCCATTGTTCTGGCAGTTGCGATCTGCGTGGGAGGTTTCTTCGGACTTATCAAGCCCAAGAGACAGGAAATCAAGGATAATCAGGCTACTCTTGAAACATTAGAGAAGGAAAAAACAGAAATCGAAAGAAAAATCAAGCGTATCAAGAAGGTTGAAGAAAACATCAATACTACATGGGACGACAGCAAGGACAATACAGCTGTTTTCGTAGATGAAGAGCTTATCAAACAGCCTAAGCTTCTTGATGAATATATGTACAATTATGCAGAAAAGGCTCAGGTAAGAGTTATGGAACTCAAGGTTGACGAGCTTGCAACATCTGCAATCAACTACTACTATAAGCCTTACGTTGAGGTTGCAACAGCTCTCCGTGAGAACGCTGATATCAACGGCACAATGTTACAGAAGGTAGCTGAAGAAAGTGCAGATAGTATGTATATCTCATCCAGAAATGTTGAGAATATCATGTCTACAAGATACGGTCTTACAGTTGAAGGAACATTGGAAAACGTATGGAAATACTTCAAGGAAATTGAAAAGATCAATGATGCTGTTATCATTACATCCGTATCTATGTCCGAGGTTGAGGACGAGGAAAAGGAAGACGATAAGGCTGCAACTCCAGCAGGCGCTCAGGATCAGAACGCTCAGCAGCAGGAGGAAGAAGACAGCAATCAGCCCCAGAACTGGGAGAAAGAAACTGTTGTTGAAGCTAACATCGTAATCCAGCTCTATTCAGTATACGAGATGGAAGAACCCGACACAAAAATGAAGAAGTAATTCAGTAATAATTCGTACCCGTTATTGAGAAGAAATTTACCGGAAAGGTGGTAAAATATGAAAACTGAGAAAAAAAGAACCCTAAAAGGCTCCATACTGTTTACAGTAGTCTCAGTGCTGGCTCTCATGACAATATTCATGACCAGTGCGTTAGCTCTGGCGGCAGCTGCAAACAAACGGGCTCACAAGACGTATTCAGCATCACAGGCATCATACACGGCAAGAGCAGCTATTGATAGTATCCTTGCCGCAGTAGGTACAAACAATGAATTTGCAACAGCTGTTGAAAAACTTCCTCAGAACGGAAGCTTCGAGGTTGAGGTGGGTATCAACTCACCTTCCCTCGGTAAAATCGATAGTGCAACAGTTGAATACGCAGGAAAAACAACTGTTTTTGACAGTAATACAATGGCATGGGTTGAAAAGAATCTTATCAAGATTACTGCTGAAGTAACAATGGGCGGCGAAACCTCAAGAATCGCGTCCTATGTAATTCAGGACCCTGTCCGCAAGCGTGACGATGGTCCCGGCTTCCTTACAATGGGAGGCGCTGGTACCGAAAACGGTAACAACGGCTCTATCTTCGGCGGCGCTTACTACGGTATGGGCGATGGCTACGACGGTGGAGTATGGAATTCAGATCTTCACTATATTGAGTGGAACCCCGATGATCAAAAGCTTACTACCCTTGAGGATAAGATGTACCTCACAGGTGAGTCATACTACCTTAAGGATATCAACAGGGTTGAAGCGTTCATGGTAGTAAACGGAAACTTCGATCTGCCTACTTATCTGACAATGCACTGCACACAGCTCGGTAAGGGAATGCAGGTATGGGGCAACCTCAATATGAAAAACGGCGGTCTGACAATCAGTATGTCTGATCCGCTTAAGGATGCAATGAATTCATCCGCAATCAGATTCAACCAGATCCCCTATCTCTATGTTGACGGAAAGATCACCATGGAAAATCAGGATTTCAAATTTGGTGACGGCACATATCCATTCAACATCTTCTGCGGAAGCTTAGATCTTAACGCAGGTACACTTGATTCCCGTGTTGATATCTATTGCTATGACAAGGGTGAAACCACAAGAATCAGAACAGACGGCACAAAGCTTTACAGCTGGGCAGATTCTCTTGTTGACGGCGGCGACAGCTATTCAAGCTCCGGCGGCGGTATATTCTCCAAGGGAAGTCTCGAGTTCTCCGGCAACAGCAGCGGCGGGGATATGATAGCCGGCGATGTCAAGGTTGAAGGCGATGTGAATATCAGCAAGGAACTTACTATTAACGGCGATCTTGTTGTAGGCGGAAAGCTTTCGCTCAACAACAACTCTATCAGAGTAAACGGAAAGGTATATGCTGATTCCTACGAGGGTGCAAACATCAGTCTCCCCGGCGGCGGTGAGCTTAAGGACGGCTACGAAAAGCGTGATATAAGCTTTATCATTGCCAAGGATGTTAAATACGAGGCAGCAGATCCCGATGATCCGGATGGCTCAATTATAGAGTCCGTTGAATATATGTGGCTCTATCCTGAGGTTCTCGACGCATTTGAGGGCTACACAAACATTAAAAACGAAGACGGATCTCCTACAAATGCTTACGATTTCGGCGGTGCAGAAATTCCGATTGATTATCTGCTTGTTGACCGCTGGGAGGAAGCATTTGAAGGTCTTGAAAAGCCGGAAGGCTGGGATGAAGGTCCCGGTGGTCCTGGTGGTCCCGGCGGTCCCGATGCTCCTGGTGGTCCGGAAGGTCCGGAAGCTCCTCATGAACCCAGGGAATTCGTTCCTGATCTCAATCAGACAAAGAATTACAGAGTAGGCTTCTTTGATCCTGAAGGCAATGAGGTTTCAGAGGCAGACGCACTGAGATCAAATGTTCCGACATACAACGGAAGCAAGGGCTCTTTTGAAATCTTCCCGCTGTCACAGTATTATACTGATACAAGCGAAGGTACAATATTCCCTGCACACGCAGAAAAGGAAACAATCCTCGGTCTTTCAGGTCCTGTAAAGGGTACGGAAGGTCACTTCGGAACAGGTACACCTCAGGCTGTAAACAACCGTGTTTACGTCGGAACAGCTCAGCTTGTAGGCAGCGTTACAGAAAGCTGCACTCTTACAGGTACATTCACTAAGGCTGTTACCGTCGAAGCAAACGGTGAGGATGTATATGTTCTTATCAAGGATGCTACATTCAGAAATGACGACAATCCCGCTGAAGCAAGAATTTATGTAAAAGAAACCAACGGCGGTCATGTATACTTCACATTTGCAGGCGAAATTGAATGCTTCTACGATAACGAGACTGAAAAAGAGGAAACTCAGGTTATCGAGACAGTATTTGACGTAATGGACAAGTGGAAGATTGAAACTAACGTTCAGAGCCCGTCGGGAGCAATCACAAACGTTGTTGAACCTTCTGAAGCAACGGGTGGCGTTATTACAATCAATGGCGTTGACGCAAAGCTCACAGGTATGTATGACGGAGTTACAATCAATATAATTCCTCCTGCAAGCGATACAATGTGGGTTCAGCTTGACGGATTCAAGACACAGAACAATGCAAGAATCGTTATCAATGATGTAGGTGCTGACGGAAGCTCAATAGGCGGTAATGTAAACTTCTATGTAACAGGTACTGAAAACTCTATGTCTAATGGACAGATCGTTACACAGTCGTTCCTTGATTTCGCAGCATCAAATAAGACAGTTCAGATTGTTACAGATCTGAATGATCCTATCCTCAGAATGAAGGATCCTGCAACCGGTAAGGAATATCCTCTCATGGAGGCTCCAAAGGTAAATATGTACTCTGAAAAGGGTGCTAAGTTCACTGCTCGGAACGATTTCTTTATAACAGCGTTTGTCCGTGCACCATATATGGACTTCGATGTTCCTACATTTACACCTATGTATGATAAATGTCTCGAAAGAATCTACTATGACGGAATCCGTCTTGACAAGGCAGGCAACAGGAACGGCCAGGCACCGGCTCGCTTCGGTATTATCGGCTGTCTTAACGTTGCATCACACAGTGCACAGAACGACTGGCTGCTCTTATATGTTAAGGATTCATTGGGCGGCGGTGCAATTACTGACGCAAACAAGGAGCACACATACGCTGCGGTAAGCTATCTTGATTATTAAGGAGTGGTGAAATATGAAGAAAAAGAAGAAGCTCAAGGGCATGACTCTGGTTGAGATAGTTGTATCTATCGCTGTCTTCGCAGCTATTTCACTTATCCTCGTAATGATCGGCTCTGCTGTCAATGCACAGGAGAGATCAGCCACAAGAGTGAACAGAAAGGTTGCAGTTCAGGGACCTATTGCTGAAGCTCAGAACGACAGCAACGCACTTCTTCTGGATGAAGAGTATGAAATTTATGTTGCAAAGAAGGATTCTCCTTCTTCTGGTGTAACTGTAACAGGAAAGCTTTACAGCACTCAGAAATTCACAATTGATGAAGATGGAAATCAGGTAGCTGACCCTAACGCTGAAAAGGCAAATCTCAAGTTCATTGAGATCCAGAAGCCGATGTCGGGAGATACTGCGGTTCCTCCGGCAACTACTCCTGAAGAGACAACGTAAGGGAGGATACCTATGAACAAGAAGCGTACAAAAAAGGGTTTTACACTCATTGAGCTTATTATCGTTATGGCGGTATTCACTATCCTGATGGTTGCTGTAATGAGTATTATAAATCCACTCAATAAAATTGTTAAAAGAGCGTCTTTACAGGAAGCAAATACTGCTGCCGTTGACAACGTAAAGCGTTACATGGAAAATACAATCAGATATTCCGACTGTATTGAGGTTTATGTGGGCGATTTTTCAGACTTCAACGGTAATGACGTTATTACTCCCGCAGGTCTTGATAAGGAAACCTTTATTGCAAGAAACTTTGTCGAGAATCACTACATGAACAGAACAAATGATGGTACCGAGGATCCTCTTACAGGCAAGGTAAGAATGCTCAAGATTGATAATGCTGATAACGGCAGAATCACAGAGTATGAATGGGATTTCAAGGCTGGCTATACCTACATTCAGTTTGATTCTTCCGGTAACAGAAAAAAGGTTCAGGATACCGATATAAACGGTACACCTCTTTTTGACGCTGACGGAGATGAAATCATGGTTGATGATTACGGTATTGAACACGCAGTTCTTACCGGAAAAACTGTTGACAAGAATGTAATCAACCCCGTTTATTATAGGGATTATTCATTCTTCTTCCAGCCCGGCTACAACACAACTGAGACTATCAACGACAAAGATCTGATCAACAGCATTTCAGGTTTTGATACATCAAAGGATAAGCCTGATATCTATTACAGCTCTATCGTTCCGGTTGAAACAGCAAGCGGTGCTTATGTGCCGAACTTCAGCCCAGAACTTTTCTCACTTACCGTTATGACCTACAAGAAAGACGGTGCTTTCGGTGAGATCGTTGATGATATTGCAACTGCTGAGGATGAGTCACAGATTATCTTCAGATCACCATTTGCATTGTCAAACGTAAATATGTCTCTCGTAAATATCAATTCATCATTCAGCAGCAATCAGGCAAGTGATACTTACGGTCCTATAAGATGGAGCGGAACGCCTGCCGGAAAGGCAACCGACTACTCACCCACAGACAAGGTTGACGTTGCTACACCAAAGGATGGACTCTGGGATTACGAAGAGATCAACACAAGACAGGCAGCTCTTATCAATAAGAGATTCTACTGCTATCCTGAAAAGGAAGGCGACTGCATCTACTTTGTATTTACACTTCCTGACATGGAATAAAAGCAGATCAGCAAACAATATAAATAAAAAACAGGCAGCAGTCGATGCTGCTGCCTGTAATTTATTTGTTTAACCAAGAGGATTCTTAAGAAGTCCTATGTACCAGTCGGCAATTTCATTACCCCAGAGAAGTCCGACCGCAATTCCTATTGCAAGGAACGGTCCGAAAGCAAATTTTGATTCGCCTGACACCATTTTATTGATAACTCCACCAAGAGCAGCAGCCACAATACCTATTAATGTTGAAACGATAACAGCCTTTGTTCCGAGGACGGCTCCGGCAGCTACCATGAGAAGCGTATCGCCAAGCTCAATAGCTCTGAAGTCCTCTCCGAATTTTTTTCTGATTATCGGACGACTGATTTCGCCGATAATGAAGAACGGAACGCTTACTACCAACGCACCAATTATCCGGCTTGCAAGTGATACTTCATTTGTGAATAAAGCAAGCGGAACGGCAAGCAGAAGGATAATTGCAAGGATGATCTCACTGATCTCCATGGTGTCCCAGTCCATAAAGCCGACAACAATAAGAAGCGACATAAGAACACAGGTTATTATGGCTTCAGCGTTAATATCCATTACCCAGAAGCTCAGAACATAGAGAAAACCGTTGAGTGCCTCAACTACTGGATATCTCGGAGAAATCTTCTCTTTACAGCTGTGACACTTACCTCTCAGAAGGAGCCAGCTGAAAACAGGAATCATATCAATCGGTCTGATTTTTGTTCCGCAGGTCATGCAGTGTGAGGAACGCTTGATGAGTGATTCTCCTCTCGGAAGCCTTATAATTACGACGTTCAGAAAGCTTCCGATACATATTCCGAAAAGGAAAACCAATCCGAGGAATATAAGCTGAAACGTCAAACTGGTAAATTCATCATGAAGCATATTTTTGAATTCAAACATGATATTTTACCCTCCTTTTGAATGTAAATAATATATAATTATATTATATCACATTATACATAAAATTCAAGCTATTTAAGTAAATTTTTAATAAGCGGAGGTTTATTATGAGAAACGAAAGAATAGGCGACTACCTTGTCAATCAAGGACTGATCACAAATGATCAGCTATCAAAAGTCCTTGCTGCACAGAAGGAGTCAAACGGAACAAAGAAATTCGGCGATGTAGTTGTTGAACTCGGTTTCATGACAGAGCTGAATTTTGCAAAGGCTCTTGCCGGAAACCTGAGAGTTCAGTATGTGGACCTTGACAATATCGAGATCAATACCGAAGCTGTTCAGATGGTTCCAGAGGCTCTCGCAAGAAAGCACACGGTAATCGCTATCAACGTACAGGGAAAAAGACTTACAGTTGCAACAAATGATCCTGTAAACTTTATCGTACTTGAGGATATCAAGGTATCCACAGGTATGGACACAGTTCCTGTTCTTGCTACAACATCAGCAATCAATAAGGCTATCGGCAGATACTATTCAATGCAGAACGTAGACAGCGTTCTCGACAGCGTTAATGCAATGGGTGGCGACCTTGGTGATATGTCAGCAGACGACGCTGAATCCAAGGACAGAGTAGAAAGTGCTCCTATCGTTAAGCTTGCAACAACTATCATCGAAAACTCATACAGAGCCGACGCTACCGATATTCATATCGAGCCCTTCAAGACATACACCCGTATCCGTATCCGTGTAAACGGCGACCTTGTTGAGCTGATGAATATTTCCAGTGCTGTACACAGCGCTCTTACAACACGTCTTAAGCTTATCAGCGGAATGAACATCGCTGAAAAGAGAATTCCGCAGGACGGCCGTTTCACACAGGTTGTTGACGGAACTACTCTTGATGTCCGTGTATCCTCACTTCCGACAGTACACGGTGAAAAGATCGTTATCCGAATTCTTTCAACAGGACAGATTGCCCTCCGTAAGATTACTGACCTTGGTATGTCCGATTATAACTATGCAATGTTCGAGCATATGCTCCGTGTACCTCACGGCGTTATCCTCGTAACAGGACCTACCGGTTCAGGTAAAACAACAACTCTTTACGCTGCTCTCGGCGAGCTTGCAAAGCCGAATGTAAACGTAATTACAGTTGAGGACCCTGTCGAAAAGGCTATCGACGGAATCAACCAGTGTCAGGTTAATACAAAGGCAGGTATGACCTTCGCCGCAGCTCTCCGTTCTATCCTCCGTCAGGACCCGGATATCGTAATGGTCGGAGAAATGCGTGACGCGGAAACTGCTGATATCGGTATCCGTGCTGCTATCACCGGACACCTTGTTCTTTCAACACTTCATACAAACGACGCTGCTTCAACCGTTGTCCGTCTCGTAGATATGGGTGTTGCTCCCTACATGGTTGCTACATCACTTATCGGCGTTATCGCTCAGCGACTCATCAAGGTACTCTGCCCTGAGTGCAAAAAGGCAAGAATGTCAACAGAAGAAGAAAATGACCTTATGCGTGTTCCTCATTCAATCGAGATTTACGAACCCTGCGGATGTCAGGCTTGTAACAACACAGGTTACAGAGGAAGAACAGCTATACACGAGATCATTCACTGTAACTCAAAGGTATCTTCAATTATCGCTGCCGGCGGTACTAAGGAAGAAATCGAAGCTGCTGCAAAAGAAATCGGTACAAAGCTGCTGCGTGACAATGCTTCCGAGCTTGTTCAGGCAGGTCAGACTTCAATAGATGAGCTTGTCAGAGCTACATTCTCCGTATAATTTCACCAGGGAGGAAAAACAAAAATGGCTATTATCGAAATTAACAAAATTCTTGACGAGGTACGTCTTCTCGGATGCTCAGACCTTCACTTCACTGACAAGATTGCTCCGGTTGTACGTTTAAATGGTACACTCAGAACAATGCGTTCTCAGTATCCGGAGATGGACGAAGAAGAAATTCTTGACATTGTTAATCAGATGACCAACGACGCTCAGCAGACAAGCGTAAACAATCATCGCGATACCGACTTCTCATTCACAACAAGAAGCGGTTACCGTCACCGTGTAAACATCTACTTCCAGAAGGGAAAGCCGGCAATTGCTATCCGACTTCTCCGTAATGATATTCCTACACTTGAGGATCTCGGACTTCCTCCGATCCTTGCAGATTTTTCAATGCGTCCGCGTGGACTTGTTCTCGTAACAGGACCTACCGGTTCAGGTAAGTCAACAACACTTGCCGGAATGATCGACTTTGTAAATCTGAACAGAAGTGCGCACGTTATCACAGTTGAGGATCCTATCGAGTACGTTCACGAGCACAAGCGCTGCATGATCAACCAGAGAGAAATTGGTGACGACGTTCCTTCATTCTCACTCGCACTCCGTGCTGCTCTCCGTGAGGACCCCGATGTAATCCTCGTAGGAGAAATGCGTGACTTCGAGACAATTCAGGCTGCTGTAACTGCCGCTGAAACCGGACATCTCGTGCTTTCAACACTTCATACAACCTCCGCAGCCGATACAATCAACCGTATCATCGACGTATATCCGGAGCATCAGCAGCAGCAGATCAGAACACAGCTTGCAAATAACCTCGTAGCAGTTATCTCTCAGACACTTATTCCGAAGAAGGATAACACAGGACGAATCGCCTGCATGGAAATTCTGAATGTTACAGACGCTATTTCAGCTATGATCCGTGATAATAAGATTCACCTTATCCAGTCAGCAATCCAGACTGGTAAGCAGCAGGGCATGATGAGCCTTGACCAGGAGCTTGCACGCTTCGTTAAGAGTAACGTTATCAGTGAGGCAGACGCTATTGACAAGTGTCTTGATAAGCAGGAGTTCTACCGCTTCCTCACACAGATGTAATAAATTTTCAGCCGGATGGAATTCATCCGGCTGTTGTAATGTGCGTGGTTGGTGATAGTATACAAAAAGTAATAGTCAATTGAGAAATTACGTTATTCAATATAGATAGTTATTTTGTTATCAAATTATTGTGCATAATGACGAAAACGTGAAAAAAAACGTGGCTATTTACCGTTTGGATGTAAAAAATGTAAGTTCTATGAAATTTTTTTCAAAAAACTGTTGACAGATTATGAATAAAATGGTATACTATAATCACAGAAGGGGAAAGGGAGTAAACAAAGAGGTTTACAACATTAAGTAACCTACCTCGGGTTGCATAAGATGACTTCTTGGATCCCTTGACCAGAAATTATGAGTGCATATACGATTGCACAAAATCAATATTTTTAAGGAGGTTTTCATCATGAAAACAACAAAGAAAGGTTTTACACTTATTGAGCTCATCGTTGTTATCGCTATCATCGGTGTTCTCGCAGCTATCCTCATCCCTGCACTTCTCGGTTACGTTAAGAAGTCCAAGGTAACAGCAGCTAACTCATCTGCATCTTCACTTTACAGTGCAATCAACACAGTTCTTACAGAGCTTGACGAAGAAGGCGTTGACACAGGTGCATTTACAGAAATGTCCTACTCTAAGGGTGGTACATCTGTAACACTTTCTACTGCTACTAAGCCTACAGTTGACGGTGCTGAAGTTTACAAGTCACTCAAGGAATACTTCAACGACGTTAACAAGCTCGACTTTAAGGCTGCTCTCGATGGCGGTACTTGCGTAGCTGTTGCTTGCAAGAGTGATTCCACATACACAGGTTCAAAGCCCACAGTAGTTACAAGAAAGAACTACAAGGATTACTCTGGTACTAAGTGGGAAAGTGCACTCACAGCAGCTAAGAAGAAGGCTCTTGCTTCATAATCGAAGTAATTTCTTACAAAGTATTAATAAGTGATTTCTCAGAAAGCTCACACTTTTAAAGTGTGGGTTTTCTTCTTTATAATGCCAAAGGAAGATGATATGAAAAAGAAAACTTGTGCTCTGATATTGTGTGCCGCTGTTCTGTTTTCATCGTCGGTGACATATCTGCTGACAACAAAAAATTATGAGCGTGAAATTGAGTTCTGCCGTGATAACGCTGATCTGCTCACTGTTTATGAGGAAATAAGCACGAAATTCTACAAGGAAATCAGCAAGGAAAATCTGCTCGACTATATGATAAAAGGCTGCGTGGACGCCTGCGACGAGGATTACTGCTTCTACGATACATCAAATATGTTTGATGAAAGGCGTGTCAATGAGAACAGCTCTGTTTCGAGAAGCGGATTTGCAGTCGATAAGAACAGGCAGGATCTCATTGTTGTGACGGAGGTTGATGAAGGCTCCCGTGCCGAGGAAATGGGACTTGAGGTCGGGGATATCATAACAAGCATCGACGGCGAGGATGTCCGTGAAAAAGGCTATTACAAGGCAATCCGTGACCTTCTCGGCAAGGACGGAACAAAAATGACGCTCCACATCAGACGAGGTAAGGATACGGAGCTTGATATTGAATTTATTCGTGACAACACTGTTCCGGAAGAGGAAAAAAGTATGTATCACGAAATTATGGAAGATGATATTCTGTATATCAGCTTCGATTACTTTAATGTAAATTACCTTGAGTGGATAAAACAGACTCTCAGTGAAAACGAGTACAGAGCGATTATTCTTGATCTCCGCAATAATTCAGGCGGTGAAATATGGAGTGCTGTTGAGATGTTTGATCTTTTTGCAGAAGCTGGAAGCAAGGTGACAACAAGAGTTGAGCGTACCGGAGAGGAAGAAATTCACGAAACAACAACGGACGGCAATGAAATCAGATGTCCGGTTGCAGTTCTTGTAAATGAAAACAGTGTCAGCTCGGCGGAAATTCTTTCAACCTTGTTCAAAGATACAGGCAGGGGAACTCTCATAGGCACAAAGACTTATGGTAAGGGGATATTTCAGAATGAAACGCGTCTCAGTAATATGCTGACATTTGCGTATACTGCGGGGTATGTGTATGTAAATGATGTTCCGAATTATGACGGCGTCGGAGTATATCCGGATATAACCGTTGAGATGGATGAGACGCTGAAGCTCACACCAGAGGATGTTCAGCTGCAAAAAGCGATTGAAGTTCTTGGATGAATGCACAATAAAAAGGATTAAATTTTGTCATATAATTCGAAACTTTTTATTGACATTTTGTGAATTCTTTGGTATAATAAAGTAAGAATATCAGTGGAGGTGTCTGCATGAAAATAAATAACAAAAAAGGTTTCACTCTGATTGAGCTTATCGTAGTTCTGGCTATTATCGGAATACTTGCTGCGGTGCTTGTTCCCACATGGAATGCGTTTATTTCAAAGGGACGTATAAAATCGCAGAATAATAATGCAAAAATTGTATTTGACGCTGCTCAGAAGCAGTGTATTGATATCAAGAGAAGAAGTCGTCTTCTTGAAAATGAAATTAAGCGTCAGCAGGAGATTCTTAATTCTCCGACTCAGGATGCAACTGCAAAGGCTCAGGCTCAGATTACACTTGATGAGGCGTTGGCTCAGCAGTATGTCAAGAGTGATTTCTATTTCTACTGGGACGGAAGCAAGGGTTATGCCTGCGATTCGAACTGCAACGATATCGGCGCAAATGCTGAACAGAACAAGGAATTTGCTGATGCTATCAAGAACAACATAAGCAATTCTGACGAAATACTTTATAAGATACATATAAAGGATTTCATGGTTGTGTCTGTTGCAACTGCAAAGGCAGAGAAGGATAACTCAATAGGCTCTTATCCTGTTACTCGTGACAGCAGAACAACTGGCGGAATCAAGAATTTTGATCTCAGCAAGGCTGAACTTGCAGTTGAGGAAGAAGAAACTGAATAAAATCAAGAAAATCGCTCCATTTCCGGAGCGATTTTTGTGTTGTGTAATATTCGACATAAACAGAATAAAAATGTTGAAAACCTTCTGCTTGACAACAGGGAGAAAAGGTGATATAATAATAAAGCTGTCGCAGGACAAGCGGATATCTGAAAAGTGAGTCAAAAAGTTTTTTAAAGAAATTTGAAAAAAAGTACTTGACAAGCCTGAAAAGATATGATATAATAAAAAAGCTCACCACCTCGGATAGAGAGGTAGAGGGAGCGAGCAGCATCTTGAAAATCGAACAATGCAAGAAAGTAACGACCCTTGAGATTCCTATTGAGAGATAGGGAAAGCTCAAGCAAAGAGTAAAAAA